>CP054837.1:2265000-2865000 GCA_028768525.1 Desulfobacter sp.
ACACCAGGCTTTAATGCCCGGTACACCGAGTGTACAACGTTTACTGCGTGGACTACCGGGGTATCTAATCCCGTTCGCTACCCACGCCTTCGCGCCTCAGCGTCAATATCGGTCCAGAGAGATGCCTTCGCCATCGGTGTTCCTCCTGATATCTACGAATTTCACCTCTACACCAGGAATTCCTCTCTCCTCTCCCGTATTCAAGTCTTGCTGTTTCAAGTGCACTTCCAGGGTTGAGCCCCGGGCTTTCACACCTGACTGACAAGACCGCCTGCGCGCCCTTTACGCCCAATAATTCCGAATAACGCTTGCGCCCCCCGTGTTACCGCGGCTGCTGGCACGGAGTTAGCCGGCGCTTCCTCCACAAGTACCGTCAATAACTGTAACTATTAATTACAGTTAATTTCTTCCTTGTTGACAGAGCTTTACGACCCAAAGGCCTTCTTCACTCACGCGGCGTTGCTGCGTCAGGGTTTCCCCCATTGCGCAAAATTCCTCACTGCTGCCTCCCGTAGGAGTCTGGACCGTGTTCCAGTTCCAGTGTGGCTGATCATCCTCTCAGACCAGCTAACCATCGTGGTCTTGGTAGGCCGTTACCCCACCAACAAACTAATGGTACGCAGACTCATCTCCAAACAATTGCTTCCAAGGATAGGCCATCTTTCATCAATTGACTTATGCCAACCGACTTTATCCGGTATTAGCTAACCTTTCGATTAGTTATCCCGGGCTTGAAGGCAGATTATCTACGTGTTACTCACCCGTGCGCCACTCTACTCAGGATTGCAAGCAATCCCTTTCTCGTTCGACTTGCATGTGTTAAGCACGCCGCCAGCGTTCATTCTGAGCCAGGATCAAACTCTCCAGTTATAATCCTTTTACTAAAACTTTAAGGTCATCTCCGCCGTTCAATTTTACCGGCAGAGTCGTTTTGTGACCCGCTCATTCTTGCTTCACTGACCAATTTTCAAAGATCAAAAAAAACCCTTCCCGGTTCAGCCGATGAGGGGCTGCCCCGTGAAGGCTTGCGAATAATGCACTAAACCGTTTTTGATGTCAACGATTATTTTCATATTTTTTCTTTTTTTCTTAACCGCCCCCCATTCCTCGTTTAGAAAAAGGAACAAAACCCTATTAAAAACAAGAAATTAGGCAGAAACAAAAAAAATATCAACCCACACAATCATAGACAATGGTGATACACCCAAAGGGAAAATCATATGCCGTTCCCAGGACCATGAACAAGGTTTTTACAGAATTTGCCCGTTTCCCCGGAACACTCACGGTCATAAAAGCACTGGCCCGGAAAGGCATGACCATGATATGTGTCACACATGAAACAGGGTTTGCCCTGCATGGCACTATTTTCATTTAAGGGACAAAAAGAACACCGGCCCATGTTTTTTATCGGCCCCATTTGAACAGGCCCCCAATATTAACCGGAGATCACACAATTTGAGGAACTGCAATGCCCATTGATCTGAGAAGCGATACCGTCACCCGCCCCACCCCGGAAATGAAGGAGGCCATGATCCAGGCCCCGGTTGGGGATGATGTATATGGAGAAGATCCAACAATTAACCTGCTGGAGAAAAAAGCTGCAGCAGTCACCGGCAAGGAGGCAGCCTTGTTCTGCAGTTCCGGCACCCAGTCCAACCTCCTGGCCCTGATGACCCACTGCCGGAGGGGGGATGAATACATTGTGGGGCAGACTGCCCACACTTACCGGTACGAGGGGGGCGGCGCCGCTGTCCTGGGCAGTATCCAGCCGCAGCCCCTGGAGTTTGAAGCCGACGGCACCCTGGACCTTGACCGGGTGGAAAACTTCATCAAGCCCGATGACTTTCACTTTGCAAAAACCCGGCTGCTCTGCCTTGAAAATACCCAGGGCGGAAAAGTATTGCCCCTTCATTATCTCAAAGCAGCTCGAAAGTTTACCGATGACAGGGAATTAGAGCTACACCTGGACGGCGCCCGGGTTTTTAACGCCGCCGTACAATTAAATGTTGAAGTCAAGGAAATTGCCCAGCATTTTGATTCACTCTCCTGCTGCCTGTCCAAGGGACTGGGGGCCCCTGTAGGTTCAGTGCTCTGCGGTTCCAATGAATTTATTAGCCAGGCCAGGCGGTGGCGGAAAATGCTGGGCGGCGGCATGCGCCAGGCCGGTATTCTGGCAGCTGCAGGCATCTATGCCCTGGAGCACCATGTGGGACGCCTGGCCGAAGACCATGAAAATGCACGGTTTCTGGCCCGGGGCCTATCAAAAATAGATGCCCTCAATATTCAGCCGGATGATGTACAGACCAATATTCTCTTTGTGGAGACCGGGGCCGTGTTCAATGCCCTGGCCGACCACATGGCAGCCAGGGACATTTTAATTGACCGGGATCCACATCTGCGCCTTGTTACCCATCTGGATGTGGATAGAAAGGATATGGAAACCGTAATCCTGGAATTCCAATCTTTTTTTAACGGATAAACCGCTGGGGAAAATCAGTGATAATGCCGTCAGCACCTGCATTGACAAACCGCATATAATCATGGGGATCATTGACGGTAAAAAGATTGACCCGCTTTCCCCGCGCTCTGATCCGCTTTAGCTCGTCGATGGTGATCAGTTTCCCCTTGATGTTGAGAACCTGAAATTCATCATTGGTAAACACCGGATCTGAAAAATCCAGGAACATATCACGATCCCGTCCCACCAGCGCCTGAATCTCAATCTCGGGCGCCCGATCTCTCACCCACCTGAGCCACTGGTGGTTAAAGGAAGAAACGACCACCCGGCCCGGATCAAAACCCGCCCTGGCAAGATCAGCCAGGGTCCGGGACGCGATAAAATAAGGCTCCGGTTCATTGCCGTGGTCTTTAAGTTCAATATTAATCTGCCAATCCAGGTTTTTGGTTAATATCAGACCGTCATACAGGGTCGGCACTTTTTCATCCCTGAAAGCGGCCAGATCCTCAGGGCTGATCTGGTCCCGGGTGCCAAAGGGATCCGTCCGCTCAAGATGAGAACCGGCCTCCAATAGTTCAAGGTCATTCAGGGTATGGGCATCCAGACGATCGATGCGGCCTCCCGGCCAGAATGTCTCTTCAGGATGTTCAGGATCGTAACCCAGTTTTTCCGCAGCGTTGGTGCATCGGGTCAAGGTGGCGTCATGGAAAAGAACAAGGTGGCCGTCTTTGGTCAGGTTGACATCCGTCTCCCATCGGTGAGCCCCAAATTCATGCCCCAACCTGGCTGCTGCCAGGGTATTTTCCGGGGCCAGGCTTCTGGCCCCGCGGTGTGCGATAATTTCAACCATAATATTTTTATCTATTCTCTTAGGGTGTCAACAGATATCAGATCCGTTTTTTCTTTGGCCAATGGGGATGTAATCCTTTACCGTCTTGCCGGTGTAAATCTGTCTGGGCCTGGAAATTTTCATCTCAGGATCCTCCGTATCTTCTTTCCACTGAGCAATCCATCCGGGAAGGCGGCCGATGGCAAACATCACCGGAAACATTTCTGTGGGGATGCCCATGGCCCTGAGCACGATACCGGAATAAAAATCCACATTGGGGTAGAGGTTCTTTTCCTTAAAATAGGAATCTTCAAGGGCGACTTCTTCCAGCTTCCGGGCAATGTCCAGCAAAGGATCGTTCCGACGAATCTTGGACAGGACGATGTCGCACATTTTCTTCATGATTTTGGCCCTGGGATCATAGGTTTTATAGACCCTGTGGCCGAACCCCATGAGGCGGAAGGGGTCGCTCTTGTCCTTGGCTTTGGCAATACAGTCCTCAATGGTCATCCCGTCCTTCTCGATTCTCTGCAGCATCTGGATAACGGCCTGGTTGGCCCCGCCGTGGAGCGGTCCCCACAAGGCTGAAATTCCGGTGGAAATCGCCGCATAGAGGTTGACCTTGCTGGAGCCCACCACCCGAACGGCCGTGGTGGAACAATTTTGCTCATGGTCGGCATGGAGAATCCAAAACACATTCAGGGCCCGGACCAAATCATCGTCAATCCGATAGGGCACCACCGGGGAGTCGAACATCATATTCAGAAAATTGGCGCAGTAACAGAGGTCAGGCCTTGGGTAATTTACCCGCTGGCCCGTTGAAATCCGGTAGGCCATCGCCGCCATTGTTCTGATTTTGGAAATGATCCTTAAAAATGTGGTGTTCATCTCCATTTCCGTTCCCTCATCCAGATCAACCAGTTCCGGATAAAAGCTTCTCATGGCATTGACCATGGCCGCCAGAATCCCCATGGGATGGGAATGGGCCGGATAGTTCCGGTAAAATGACTTCATGTTCTCGTGGAGGGGAGAAAAGTCGTTAAGGTAAACCGAGGTCCGGGTTAATTCCTTGCGGGTGGGCAATTTTCCGGTAACGAGCAAAAAGGCCGTTTCCACAAAGGTGGAATGCTCCGCCAGCTGTTCAATGGGGATGCCCCGGTACCGGAGGATGCCCTGCTCCCCGTTCATATAGGTGATGGCGGACCGGCATGCGCCGGTGTTTCCGTATCCGGGATCAAAGGTAATACAGCCGGTCTCCTGCCGGAGACGCCTTATATCAATGGCCTTTTCGCCCTCTGACCCCGTAAACACAGGCAGAATGATTTCTTTCCCATCAATAATTAGTTTTGCCGTATCTTCCATATATCCTCCTCAAGGCCGGCCGCCTTTACGAACAGATTGTTTGAAAAAAGTATCCCGAAAAGAAAGTCCATGGGGCGGGGCCCATGGACCGGAAAAGGTGCTGGATGATTACCCCCGTGTTTCCCCCGGGACGGTGTAGGTTTTACACGATCCGGAAGAACAGGTCCGTTCCTGGGTCTGAACCCCTTTGGCACCACCGGCGGAACCGGAGCTGCCCATGGCATAATTGGTGGCGGAGACCACCCGCTCAAATTCCGTGGACTTGCATTTGGGACAATTGACATCTTTATCGTCGGAACCCATTACAATCACTTCAAAAAACTCTTCGCACTTGGTGCACTTGAACTCGTAAATCGGCATTATAACTCCTTAAATAATACAGGCCCGGGAAAGGTATATTTTCATACCCGGGCCGAATTTACAATAGTTTACTAATATAATCACATTTGCTGTTTTGTCAAGCAGATGCCGTGTGAAGCAGCTCCCTGGCATGGGCCAGGGTGGCATCAGTGATATCGGCGCCGCCAATCATCCGGGCAATTTCCTCCACCCGGTCCTCCTCGGCGGCCAAAGGCACGATGGAGGTAGCGGTACGTCCGTCCACCACCTCCTTGAAAATCCTGTACTGGCGTACGCCGTACCTGGCGATCTGGGCCAGATGGGTAATACAGATCACCTGATGAATATTGCCAAGTTCTCTAAGCTTGAGCCCCACTTTATCGGAGGTGGCACCACCGATACCGGTATCCACTTCGTCAAAAACCAGGGTTTCCAGGGACTGCCCCTTTGAAAGCACCGCCTTCAGCGCGAGAACGATACGGGACAGCTCTCCCCCCGAGGCAATCTTTGCCAGGGGTTTGGCGGCCTCCCCCGGGTTGGGACTGAGCAGAAAGCCCACCCGGTCCATGCCCGCAGCCGTAATTTTTTCATTTTCCCGGGTGGCAATATCCCCCGGATTTGTTGTTTCTGCCGTGGAAAATGCCACCTCAAACCGGGCCCGGCCCATCTCCAGGGCACCCAGTTCGGCCTGGGCCAGGCGGGCCAGTACAATGCCCTCTTTTTGCCGCCGCATGGACAGGGCGCGGGCTTTTTGCCTGATCCAGGTTTCATTTTCCTCTAATTCTTTTTCCAGGGTTTTTATTTTTTTCCCCAGCCCCAGATTTTCCTGCAACTCTCCCGCCATTTCCCTGTACTGATCGAACAGGGCGTCAAGGCTGCCCCCGTATTTTCGTTTGAGCCTTGCGATGAGGTCCAGCCGCTGATCCACCATTTCCAGCGATTCGGGATCCAGATCAATGGTATCGGTATAGCTGCGAAGATCGGAAATCAAATCCTGAAGTTCAAAGGATACCCCGTTCAGCCGCTCTCCCATTTCCTGAAGACGGGAATCGCCGCTGCTGTATTGGCGGAATCTGTCCGAAAGGGAGGTGATCCGTTCCAGCAGCGCCCCTTCCCTGTCATAAATTTCGTGAACCGCTCCGTTCACGGTCTCAAAAATTTTTCCGGCATTCTGAAGCTGCTCCCTTTTTTGGGCCAGTTCCTCATCCTCACCCGGCAGAATATTAGCCGCCTCTATTTCCTCCACCTGGAATCTTAAAAGCGCCTGTTCCTTTTCCGCAGTCTCCTGGCGTATTCTCAACCGATGGATTTCTTTTTTCAGGGGAACAATCTTGCGAAACAGCCCGGCCACCTCCCTGCGCAACTCCCAGGTACCGGCAAATTCATCCAGGATATCCAGATGGTTTTCCTCTTTGAGCAGGCCCTGGTGGGCATGCTGGCTTGAAATCCCGGCAAGGTTCAGGGTCACCTGGCGAAGTAAATCCAATGTGGACTGGCGGGAGTTGATATACACCCGGCTTTTTCCCGTACTTGAAATCACCCGGCGGATGATGAGACCCTCTTCTGTATCCATTCCCTGTTCGACCAATACCCTTGCCGCATGGGAATCCTCGGCAATGTCAAAGCAGGCCTCAAGTTCGGCACTGTCCCGCCCCGTACGGACCAGGTCCGCCGAGGCCCGGGAGCCCAGCAGCAGGTTCACGGCTTCAATAATAATGGACTTTCCCGCCCCGGTTTCCCCGGTGAGTACAGACAGGCCGGAGCTGAACTCAATGCGGAGATCTTCAATGATTGCAAAATTTTTTATGGCCAGTGCGCTGAGCATAATACCTCCTGAGCAGGGAAAACCCCCAATATAACCAGGCCGCAGCAAAGGCGGCGGCGAGCCTGGGCACCCACAGCCAGAACACCGGGAGCCCCAGGGGCAAAAAAAGTGCCGGATCTTCGATCATGGCATGGTTGACCCCGATGGAAAGATGGAGCCTTGTCAGGGCGGACTTTTCATAGGCACCGGTCTTGGTCTCCTCAACAATCACTGCCGATCCATAGGCCAGCCCGAACACCGCCGCCGTCATCCAAAGCATGCCCGAGGATCTGTCCAGCCCCATGAGGGAGACCACCGGGGACACCACCCGGGTTACCCCTTCGATCACCTGGAAAGTTTTGGCCATTTCCATTGTCACCATCAATGGCATAATAATACAGAAAATCTGGATACACAGCCGGCCGGTACCCAGGGCCCAATCCGCCAGCATGGGTATAAAAGGGCCGGCCGCAGCAGCGGTTGCCGCCTGGGATGCCGCACCCGCCACTTCAGGATTAACGCCCAGAACCCTTCCGCAGATAAAGGTCACCCCAAAAGACATGGCGATCCTGAATACCGACGCCAGAAAAAAATTCAGCCCTGAGTTGGCCTGTACCAGGCTTTCCTGGATGATATTATGTGAAATCAGGGTAAATACGGCTATCAGGATCATGTGGTCCATGGAAAAGGACATCACCGACAATGCCGCAACGGTCCCGTAAATCCCGGTAAACAACCCGATGACCAGCACCACGGCCGCCGATGCCGGCAGATGGATCAGCGACATCAAAGGCTCCAGGAGAAAATCAAGATGGTAAAGCAGCCTGAAATGAACCAGCAGGGTCGTAGCAAAGGATATGGGGATCAGGATTTTCAGCAGCCAGATCAGGCCGAACCACCCTTTTTTCACTCCCCTCCCGGCACTGGCCTTTACCTTTCCGAAAACGGACTCAGGGTTTTGCGCCGGCAGGGATGGATTTGTCATGGTTCGGCGGGTCGACATTCTTTTTCACGGTTTCGTTGACGGTGGCGTGGACGTCCTTGAACGTCTCATGCACATTGGTGGGGGACAGCCTGCCCATTTCAATGAATTTGACAACAATTTCCTTGGTGGTTCTCAGTATCTGTTCGTCTATGGATTTCATAAAAAAGATGAATACCAGAACCGGTCAGCCAGGTCAAGAATTTGGTATTGCCATGGATAATAAAGTGATTATAATACACAATCTTAACTTAACCCAATAACGGTAGAGGCAGTTTACATATGTCAGAAGAGAAGACACCCAGCAACGATATCCACAACCTTACCTGGGACGGCAAGGAGATCACCCTTATCGGTACGGCCCATGTTTCCCGGCACAGCGCAGAACTGGTCAAAGAGACCATCGAAGAACAGGCGCCGGATACGGTCTGCGTCGAGCTGTGCAACACCAGGCTGGCCACCATAAGGGATGCGGACCGGTGGAGAAATATGGATATTGTGAAAATCATCAAGGAAAAAAAAGCACTGATGCTTTTCATGAACCTGCTGCTCTCTTCTTTCCAGAAAAAAATAGCCGATAAATTCGGAATCAAGCCGGGCCAGGAAATGATCAATGCCATTGCTGCGGCAGAAGCGGTGTCCGCAGACATTGTCCCGGCCGACCGTGAAATTCAGACCACCCTCTCCCGGGTATGGCGGGGCATGGGGTTCTGGGAAAAACTCAAGCTCATCTTTTCCATGGTATTTTCCTTTGGCCAATCCGATGAAATAGAGGAAGAAGACATTGAAAAGATGAAACAGGAGGACATTCTCCAGTCCCTTCTCTCGGATGTCAAGGAGGCACACCCCATCATTGAAAAGGCACTCATCGACGAACGGGACCAGTTCCTGGCCGACCATATCCGCAGTGCACCCGGGGAAAGGATTGTGGCTGTGGTGGGCGCCGCCCATGTGCCCGGGATCAAACGCTACATTGAAAACCGGACCCCCATCGACGTGGATGAACTCAACACCATACCTGCACCGGGAAACATGGGAAAAATCCTGAAATGGATAATCCCCGGCCTCATCCTCCTGCTCTTTGCCGCAGGTTTCATGATGGAGGGTAAAAACGCCGGCACGGACATGATCTGGATCTGGATCATGGCCAACGGCATATTTGCCGGCATCGGCGCCCTGGCCGCCCTGGCCCATCCCTATACCATCGCCTCATCCATTGTGGCCGCCCCCCTGACCTCCCTGAATCCAATGATTGCGGCGGGCTGGGTCTCGGGCCTGGTGGAGGCCTTTTCCAGAAAACCCAAGGTCAAAGACCTGGAGGCCATCCCCACCGACATCACCACGGTGAAAGGCTTCTGGCGCAACAACGTCACCCGGATTCTTCTGGTGGTCATCTTCACCAACCTGGGCTCCACCATCGGCACCATGACAGCGGTGCCCCTGATGCTCAAACTGATTTCCTAGCATTATCTGCAGCCGCCGGCAGCCCATCCGCCGGCGGCTTGCCCTCCGGTCACCGGGCCTGTCCCTGCCGGAGCGGTCTCCGTGTTTTTCTTGATTTCGCCATTTAATGGGATTATAGTATTGAAATCCTGAAATATTTAATCCCGAATCAAATAAACATTAACCGAGCACCGGAGCTTGACCCCCATGGAGATTTTCGTAGCCCGACAGCCTGTTTTTACTGCCGAAAAAAAAATCTTCGGGTATGAACTTCTGTTCAGAATCAGCCTGGACAATGCATTCCCGGATATTGACGGCACCACCGCAACCTCCGGCGTGCTGGCCAACACCTTTTTCTCCTTCGGGCTGGATAACATCCTGGCCGGGAAGCCCGGACTCATCAATTTCACCCGGGACCTGCTGGTCAGGCAGACCCCCCTGATATTTCCCAAAGAGCATATCATCATTGAGGTGCTGGAAGATATTGAGCCGGAACCCGAGGTCATTCAGGCCCTGAAAAAATTCCGGGCGGAAGGCTTCCGCATTGCCCTGGATGATTTTGTTTATGATCAAAGATTCGATGAAATGATTGATCTCTGCCATATGATCAAGTTCGATATCATGGCAACCCCACTGGATACCCTGGGGCCGGTGTTTTCGACGGTGCTCGGGAAGCGGCCCATTGACCTTCTGGCTGAAAAAGTGGAAACCTATGAGGAATTTGAGCAGGCAAAACAGATGGGGTTCGGCCTCTTCCAGGGATATTTTTTCTCCAGGCCGGAAATCCTGTCGAAAAAGGGACTCTCAGCCAACCAGATCACCAACCTCAAACTCATCAGCGAAACCGTCCGGAGTGATCCGGATCTGAAGGCCATCGAAAACCTGATCAAAAAAGACATCTCCGTCTCTTTCAAGCTGCTGAAATTTATCAACTCAGCCTATTTCAACCGGCCCACCCCCATTGACACCATCAGGGACGCCATCACCTTCATGGGGGTGAACGAACTGAAAAAATTCATTAATGTGGTGGTGGTATCCGACCTGAATCCGGGCAAACCCAATGAACTGGTCAGATCCTCGGTGATCCGGGCCAGGATGTGCGAGCAGTGCGCCAACGTTTTGAACACTCCGTACTCGCCGGATGAATTATTCACCCTGGGACTTTTCTCCGCCATGGATGCCATCATGGATATGCATATGGAGGATATTCTCTCCGGAATCTCCCTTTCCGACCGGATCAAGGATGCCCTTTTGGGCAGGGATAAACTATTCAGTCAGCTCCTTGAGCTCATCATCAGTTTTGAGCATGGCGACTGGCAGCACCAGCGCTTCCAGTCCTCCAAAGACAGTTCACTGGTCCGGGCCCTTCCCGATTTTTATCTGGATGCTTTGAAAATGGCTGATTCCTTCTTTGCCATGATCTGAAAACCGGCCTTTTGTCCCAACTTCTTCGTTGTAAAAAATTTTGAATCCTGGACATACTCGATGTATGACTCCGGTTAAAAATTTTTCACGCCTTGAATTTAAAACAAAATGACGGTTTTCACCCGCTGTTCATAAGATTGGGTTATACCGACTCTGCATATTTCTGAATACAGGCGGGATAGAGTTCCCATTCCCTGGCCAGGCCTTTTTTCTTCACATCATCCAGGGTATCGGTATCCAGAATTTCAAAGGCCTTCTGTCCGATGATGGGGCCGGTGTCTTCCCCGTAATCGATAAAATGGACGGTACAGCCGCCGATTTTGCACCCGTACCTGAACGTATCCCCGTACCCGTCCGTCCCCGGAAACGAAGGCAGCAGTGCCGGATGGATATTCATGATCCGGTGTTTGCCGGACTCTGTATTGATCCGATCGATAAAATAAGGGGTCAGCACCCGCATAAATCCGGCCAGGACAAGCAGATCCATATCATAGGCCAGGATCTTGTCCAACAGCGCCTTTTCTGCAACGGCCCGGCTTTCTAAAAAGAAAGCAGCCTTTTCCGGATCTTTTTTGGGATCCACAAGGCGCTGCTTGCCCGTGATCTCATCCAGGCTGAAATCGTCGGGCAGGCAATTGCCGCACCCATTTTGTCTGCAGGCAGAAATAATTTCGCCATAGTCCACCACAAAGGTATCAATACCGGCCTTTTCCGCCCGTTCCAGCCCCCGGACACCGGGGACATCGGAGCCTGTGAAAAGGATCTCGGCGTCGATATTTCCTGCACTGCAGGCGTCGATGATGGCCTGGAGATTGGTGCCTCCGCCCGAAATCAGCGTACCGACTTTCAACTTTTTGCCCATATTTTTCCCCTTTTAGATGATTGGCTAATGGTTATTGGTTGCCGTAACCGTTCTGCTGTCCGCAGTCCGGGCAGTCCCAGGTAATGCCGTTGCAGGTCATCCCCCACTGGTTTTCATACATGCAGGCCTGGCAGATGGAAAATCCGCACCGGCACTGCCAGCAAAACATGAATTCCCCGCCGCAGCAGTGGCAGGTGTGCGACCTTTTACGTCTCCGTCTTTCTTTTCTGGACTTTGCTCTGTCGGCGGCCTTATCAGCAGCCCCATTGGCAGCCATCCCGGCGGCATTTTCGGACATAATATACTTCTCCTTTCTTTAAAAAGATAGTATATATGCCCCTAATTAAAGAATAATTCAATATTGAAAATTAAGGAATTTCCATGGCGGACCAGAAAACCATTTACCTCATCGACGGCAGCGCCTTTCTTTACCGGGCCTTCCATGCCATTCGCAGCCTATCCACATCCAAGGGCCACCCCACCAATGCCACCTTTGGATTTACCCGGATTCTTTTAAAACTCCTTAAGGAGAAACAGCCCAAGTACGCTGCTGTATTTTTCGATGTCAAAGGCCCCACCTTCCGCCATAAAATGTATGATGAATACAAGGCCAACCGCCCGCCCATGCCCGAAGAACTGGCCCTGCAGATCCCGGATATAAAAGAGGTCACCCGGGCGCTGAAGATTCCCATTGTCCAGAAACAGGGATATGAGGCAGACGACCTTGTGGGCACATACGCCCGGCTGGCCCAGGAAGACGGATTCCGGGTGGTCATGGTCACCGGGGACAAGGATTTCATCCAGTTGATTTCTGATGACTGCATCCTATGGGATCCCATGAAAGACACCGTGACGGACAAGGCCGCCGTCATGGAAGAGAAAGGCATTGAACCCGAACAGTTCATTGATGTCCTGGGCCTTGCCGGGGACACGGCGGACAATATCCCCGGGGTAAAGGGCGTCGGGCCCAAAACCGCCATCAAGCTGGTGGCCCAGTTCGGCTCCATCAAAGGGATCTATGAGAACCTGGACAGCCTGAAGAAAAAGAAAAAACTCCATGAAAACCTCAGTGCATCCAGGGAGATTGTGGAACTAAGCCGTGATCTGGCCGCCATTGACCGGCAGGTGGCGGTGAAAAAAAAGATCAGCGAATTTAAACTGACGGAATTTGACACCCAGCGGGCCTTTGAACTTTTCAAGTCCTTTGAATTCAAGAATCTGGCCACGGAATTTGCCGCCAAGGCCGACAAAACCAAAAAGGTATACAAGCTCATCACCGCCACGGCAGAGATGGAGAAACTGGCCTCGGTCCTTGAAAACAAGGGGCTTTTCGCCGTGGATACGGAAACCACATCCAAAACCGCCATGGAAGCGGACCTGGTGGGCCTCTCATTTTCTTATATGGATGATACGGGATACTATAT
Source organism: Desulfobacter sp. (assembly GCA_028768525.1). NCBI lineage: Bacteria > Pseudomonadati > Thermodesulfobacteriota > Desulfobacteria > Desulfobacterales > Desulfobacteraceae > Desulfobacter > Desulfobacter sp. Next base: position 2,277,929 of record CP054837.1, read on the forward strand.
TCCCGTGGCCCATACCCAGACCTCGGATATCACCATGCCGGAGAAAGAAGATATTTTACGGATTTTTAAACCCCTGCTGGAAAATCCGGAAATTAAAAAGGTGGGACAGAATATCAAGTACGACTATATTGTCCTGGCCCGGTACGGCATTGAACTCAAGGGCATTGTATTCGACACCATGATCGCCTCCCATCTGCTCAATCCCGGCACCCGGGGCCACAGCCTGGACCGCATTGCCATGAACCTTTTCGGCTATAAAATGATCTCCTATGAAGAGGTGGCGGGAAAGGGGAAAAGCCAGATCGGGTTCAACGAGGTGCCCCTGGATATGGCCGCCGATTATGCGGCAGAAGATGCGGACATCACCTTCATGGCATACAAAGAACTGAAAAAGGAAATCACGGCCAAGGGCCTTATGGACCTAATGGAAACCATTGAGGTGCCGTTGATTTCAGTGCTGGCCCGGATGGAGATGTCAGGCATCGGGGTGGATCCCCAGGAGCTGGCACAGATGTCCCAGACCTTTGAGACCGAACTAAAAGAACTGGAAAAGGAGATCTACGGCCTGGCCGGCGAGGAATTCAACATCAATTCATCCCAGCAGCTGGGCGTCATCCTCTTTGAAAAATTGGAGTTGAAGGCCGTCAAGAAAACCAAGAAAAAAACCGGGTATTCCACCGATGTCCAGGTGCTGACCAAGCTGGCCGAAACCCATGAACTGCCAGAACGCATATTGAGATACCGGACACTGGGCAAACTCAAATCCACCTATGTGGATGCCCTGGCCCAGCTCATCCACCCGGAGACCGGCCGGATCCACACCTCTTTCAACCAGACCGTCACGGTAACGGGCAGGCTCTCCAGTTCCAACCCCAACCTCCAGAACATCCCCATCCGAAAGCCCGAAGGCAAAAAAATACGGAAAGCCTTTATTCCGGCCCAGGGCTGCACCCTGATCTCTGCGGACTATTCCCAGATTGAGCTTCGCCTTCTGGCCCACTGTGCAGACGACACCATCCTCATTGAGGCCTTTAATAACGACGAAGACATCCACACCCGTACGGCCCTGGAGGTCTTCCAGGTCCTGCCCGGCCTGGTCACCGACGATTTGCGCAGCCAGGCCAAGGCCATCAACTTCGGCATTGTATACGGGATGAGCGCCTTCCGCCTTTCCAACGAACTGGGCATCACACGGAAAATGGCAGGCGCCTATATCGACAACTATTTCAGCCGTTATTCCGGGGTAAAGGCCTTCATCGAGGACACCGTCAAGGCGGCAAAGGATACCTGCGAGGTCTCCACCCTTTTCGGCCGGAAGCGGCGGCTGGATGACATCCGCTCTTCCAACGCCAACCTGAGGAATTTTGCGGAGCGGGCCGCGGTCAACACCCCCATCCAGGGCAGTGCCGCCGACCTTATCAAATTGGCCATGATAAAAATGGAAAAGGCCCTGGCCGACGAAGGGATGAAATCAAAAATGCTGCTTTCCGTCCACGACGAAATCATCTTTGAAGCCGCGCAGGAAGAAACCGACGCCCTCATCGCCCTGGCAAAGGACGTCATGGAGAATGTCACTCCGCTGAAAGTTCCCCTGAAGGTCAACTTCGGCTCCGGGGAGAACTGGGCGGCGGCAGACCATTAAAATTACAGGCGCCATTGGAGCGGCCACGGAATAACAATAAGGATGGACTTGTGACTCAAAAGCGTATCGGGATTGTCATCAAAAATGAAGCCTATGCCCAGGAAAAGGCCAAAGAACTGATCCGTAAACTGGGGGACAATTGTGTGGTCATCGACACCCAGGAAACGGAAAAGCGCCCCATTCCCCGGGACCTCATCTGCATTGTCGTTCTGGGGGGAGACGGCACCTTTTTAAGTGTTGCCCGGTACATTGAAAACTGCGGCATCCCGCTGATGGGTGTTAAATTCGGAGAAGTGGGATTTTTGGCCGAAATCACTGAAGACCGGCTCTACGAAGCCATTGAGGCCATTTTCAGGGGAGATTATATTATCCGGGAAAGAAGCCGGCTGGACATCAAGGTGTTCCGGGAGGGTAACATCATCATTGACGAAGATGTGCTCAACGATGCGGTAATCAACAAAGCAGCCCTGTCCAGGCTTACGGCCTGCGCCGTCTACCTGGACGACACCTATCTGACCACCTACCGGGCCGACGGCCTCATCCTGGCCACCCCTACCGGTTCCACGGCCTATTCCCTGGCAGCCGGGGGACCGGTTGTCCATCCGGCCGTCCCCTCCATCATCCTTACCCCCATCTGCCCCTTTACCCTGACCAACCGGCCGCTCCTCATTCCGGACCTCACCCGGGTGGAGATCCGGCTGGAAGGCGGCCCCGAGGACATGATCCTCACCCTGGACGGCCAGGAGGGATTTGCAATGGACCCCCGGGATAAAATCTTCGTAAAGAAGAGCCGGAACAATGTCCGGATGATCTCATTTGAGGACGACTCATATTTTAAGGTGCTCAAGACACGGCTGCACTGGAGCGGTGGGCGCTAAGCGGTCTGAATTCCCACGTCACCGTCCACCAGCGAGACCATCTCCTTTGCCAGACGCCGGAGCGCATCGGCGTTCCGGTCCACTTCGCCGGCGCCGGTTTTTACCGCCGCTGCCTGCTCCCCGAGGTCGGCCATTTCCTTGGATACCCGGACCATGCCCTCGTCATTTTCTCCGGTCATCCGGTCTGCCTCTGAAAATCCCTGGGAGGCTTCCTGGATATTCCGGGAAACTTCCGTGGTGGCGGCGGACTGTTCCTCAACGGCATTGGCAATCCCCTCCACCTTTGCATCGGCCTCCCGCACAATGGATGAAACCTTTTCCATCACCCCGGCGGCTTTTTGGGTGGCCTCCTGGATGGCCCGAACCTGGCTGCTGATCTCCCCGGCCGATCCCGAGGTCTGAACGGCAAGTTCCTTGATTTCCGTTGCCACCACGGCAAACCCCTTACCGGCCTCCCCTGCCCGTGCCGCTTCAATGGTGGCGTTCAGGGCCAGAAGATTGATCTGTTCTGAGATATCGCCGATGGATTCAGTGATCTGATTGATGGCGGTTGCGGATTCTTCCAGCCCGGCCATCCGGGCCATGGCCGTCTCGGTGCTGGCCACGGCATTGGCCGTGATCTCCCGGGTGGTTTCGGCGCTGCTTGAGATATCGGATATGGTGGCGGTCATCTCTTCACTGGCGGAAGCAATATTTGAAAAATTGCTGGAGGCCTGGGTCATCAGGGCCACCATTTCATGGGAATTGCCCTTCACCTGCTCAGCAATTTCGACGGCCTGGCCGAGCCCGTCGGCCATCATGCCGGCATTCCGGGTCATCTCCCCGGAAGAGTCGCTCAGGCTTTTGGATGTCCGGTTCAATTCCTCGGCATTGGCGTTCACCCCCTCAATCACCCGCTCCATGGTCCGGGTATGCTTTGAAATTTTTTCGCTGTCCGCCAGGGACTGCCAGTACCAGAGATAGTTGTCAACGGCCATGCGGATGTACATGAACATGGAAAAGACCAATAATGCGCCGATGCCCATCCCCAAAGAGGACCCCATGTAAAAGGCCCAGACCGTAATGGGCAAAAGAACCGTAATGGTGAATGCCCTGGACAAGGCCTGGTGGGGCCCCAGGGAAGAGGTGGCTCCGGCGGCCAGGCCGCAGCAGATGACCAGTGTCACAAAGCAAGGCCACTCCAGGGGGTAATACAATGCCATGACCAGGCTCAGCCCGCCCCAGAGCAGACCCGACCCGACATTCATGGCAATAAGCACCGCCCCCCATTTTTCCGGGGCCCTGTCATAGAGAAGGGGGATCTTACGAGCCAGCGCCAGGCGCAAACCGGACAGAAAAAAAATCGCCGCGCCAAACCCCGCCAGTACCGGGAAATGATCGCTTTTCATGGGCGTCATCACGGCAATAAAAAGATAGAGAACAAAGTGTGCCACCACCGAAGTTAAGGACCGGCCGGCCAGGTCCAGTATCTGTTCTTTCTTAAACCGAGACACCAGGGCCGGATCAACTGATTTTCCCACGAAGACCTCCTTTCAATAAAAAAAACGACAACTTATCAAAGGAACACTGTTTACAAAATTTCACAAAACCCCGGGGAAAGTCAAGAAAAAAGAAATAGGAAAGAGACGAATAAAAAGCGGGGAAAGGATCCGAAAAGAATCATTACCTTCCCCGCCTCCGGCAGCGGAAAGACGATCAATAATTTTTATCGGCGAATTCCACCCACCCCCCGGTCTGCACCAGGGTTTTGTCAAATTCCGAAATCCGGAACCCGAATTCAAGGGTTTCTGGCCCTGCAACGGCCGAAATTTTGCCCTTTTCCACATCCACTTTCAACTGCCCCTCCCCGTTTTTGCACAGGGAAAAGAGGTCATTGATATCCTTTTCAGGCAGTTCAATGGCCATCATTCCGCAGTTGAACATGTTCTGCCGGAAAATCCGGGCAAAGCTGGGTGCGATAACCACATAAATCCCGTTGACCTCCAGTGCCCAGGGCGCGTGTTCCCTTGACGAACCGCAGCCGAAATTTTCCCGGGTGACAATAACGGACACCCCGTCCAGGTCCAGGGCCGGGTCAAATCCTTCCATCTTCAGATCTTCCAGGAGATGGGGTTTCATTGCGGTTTTCTCAATTTCCGTCAGGTATTTGGCCGGAATGATTTCATCGGTGTTGATATCTGCCCGGTCCAGGCAGAGGATCTTTCCTTCAAAGCGTTTCATATTTCCTCCTAAATCCGTGAATCAATCCGCGAACAGACGGGAATTGGCAATTTCACCGGCGATGGCTGTTGCCGCCGCCGTGGCGGGGCTCATGAGATGGACCATACCGCCCTTGCCCATACGGCCGTTGAAATTCCGGTTGGTGGTGGCCGCGGCCACCTCGCCCTCGGCCAGGACCCCGTTGCTCATGCCCAGACAGGCCCCGCAGGTGGGGTTGGTCACGCAGAATCCGGCATCCATGAAAATTTTAATAATCCCCTCTTCCAGGGCTGCGGAAAAAATATCCGGAGTGGCCGGAGAGACAATCCCCCGGATCCTGCTGGAAATTTTTTTGCCCTTGAGTACGGCGGCCGCCACCCTCAGGTCCTCCAGGCGGCCATTGGTGCAGGATCCGATATAAACCTGATCCACAGGGGTGCCGGCCATTTCGGATACCGGCCGCACATTGTCCGGCTTGTACCCGAAGGTCACCTGGGGGGCAAGGTCGCTCACATCCACGGTAAGGGCTTTAGCGTAAACGGCATCCCCGTCGGAACGGAATTCAGCGTATTCGGCCAGGGCCGCTTCTTTGGAATCGAACTCATCCTTTATAAAGGGCCAGAGGTATTCCACGGTGGTCATGTCCGGCTGGCAGATCCCGGAAGTCGCCCCGGCCTCAACGGCCATGTTGGAGAGGGTCATGCGCTGATCCATGTTCATGGCATCCACCACGGGACCGGTGAACTCAATGACCATATTGGTGGCCCCGTTCACGGTAACCCTGCGTATCACCTCCAGGATGATGTCCTTGGCATAGACCCCGTCCCGGAGCTGGCCGGTTACCTCAATTTTAAAGGTGTCCGGTTTCTTAAATGTACAGACCCCCTTGAGGATGCCCACCTCCAGATCGGTGGTGCCCACACCGGCGGCAAAGGCGCCGAAGGCCCCGTGGGTGCAGGTGTGGGAATCGCCCATAATAACGGTGAACCCGGGCCGGACAAATCCCTTTTCCGGAAAAATGGCATGGCAGACCCCGTTGTTGCCGATGTCAAAGAAATCCCTGATATTATGCCGCCGGGCCCAGTCCCTGAGGATCTTGCCCTGCATGGCGGTCTTGGAATCCTTGGCCGGGGTTACATGGTCGATGACGGCCTTGATCTTATCCGGGTCAAAGACCCGGTCCTTTCCCCGGGCCACCAGGTCCTGGATGGCCGTGGGCGTGGTGATTTCGTGGCAGAACACCCGGTCCAGGCGCAGGACGCTGACATTCCCGAAGGGCTCGTCAACCAGGTGGGTCTCAAAAATTTTTTCTGCGATTGTTTTTCCCATGGTAACTCCTATAAAAAAGGGCCGTTATTCATTTTTGACGGGCTTTTCTCCAAAATAATCCTCCCCGTCCGCCGGGGTGACGATCCAATAGGCCTGGAATTTTTCCTCCCCGGTGTTCTTGATCACATGGGGAATCTGGGAAAAAAAGGAGAGGGTGTCCCCGGCGCAGATCTCATAGGCTTCGTCCCCGTAAATCAACTGGCCCTGACCGGCGATGACGATGCCCAGTTCACGGCCCAGGTGCCCGTCGTCCGCATCTCCCCGTTTCTGCCCCGGGGCCAGTTCCAGAAAAAAGGCATTGAAAGAATAATTGCCCTTGGACTGGCTTTCCCCGCACAGGGTTTCGTACTTGAACCCCTTGCGTTCATAGGTTTTGCGCTGATCTTTTTTGACAATCTCCACCCGGGTCATGGTCTCGTAATCTTTAAAGAACTTATTGGGGGGCACCCCGTAGACCTCAAGAAGCTGGAGCAGGGTATCAAGGGAGGGGGAAATCCGGTTCCGTTCAATCTGGGACAGGAGACTTGAGCTGACCCCTGCCTTGGTTGCCACTTCCTTGATGGTCAGGTTTCGGGAATTTCGAATTGCCCTGAGCAAAGGGCCCAGTTTGGTTTTCATATGTCCGCCGATTCAGTATAGTTAATTTTGCTTTAATCATACTGAATTGCAACATCTTGTCAACCTATTTTTCCTGAATATAATTCAGCAGCCCCTGATTTTTGTATTCATTTAAAAAGGTTTTGAACGCGGACAGGTCCTGTGCCTCCACGGAGAGGGTGTGGTCAACCTGTTCGCCGTAATCGGTGTGAGCGACTTCGACTTTAAATGTTTTGATCCGGCTTAAAAAGGTATCGTTCATCCCGTAGGGCAGCGCCACCATGATGGTCTCGGTTTTAACAAGCTTCACCAGGGGCGCGGAGTCTATGGCAGCGGCCACGGACTGGGCATAGGCCTCGATCAGCCCCCGCACCCCCAGTTTCACCCCGCCGAAATAACGGGTGACAACGGCGGCCGTGCAGGTCATCCCATGGCTTTGCAGGGTATTGAGCATGGGTTTGCCCGCCGTACCCGCCGGTTCTCCGGCATCGGAGGAATGGCAGAACTGCCCTTTGTCCCCCACCACATATGCCCAGCAGTTATGGGTGGCCGTATGGTTGTCCTTGGCCACAGAGGTGATAAAAGCCTTTGCCGCTTCCATGGATTCGGCATAGGCCAAGGAACATATAAACCGGGACCGTTTAATCTTGATTTCTGTAATCCGAACCGGATCCGAGGCGGACCGCCCCACTGAATAAAAATATTTTAACTGGCTCATGCCAAGGGTATATTACAATTACCCGCCAAAGGAAAGGGGTGTCAGGATTCTGCCGCAATGGGCAGGCAGATTGTAAAGCAGGCCCCCTGCCCGGGAGCGGTGGCCACCTTCAGTTCCCCCTTGTGGACCCGCGTCACAATATAATAGGATATGCTCAGGCCCAGCCCCGTTCCCACCCCGGGGGGCTTTGTGGTGAAAAAGGGGTCAAAAATCTTTTTCTCAATATCTTTGTCCATTCCCGGGCCGTTGTCTTCGATGGTAATTTCAAGGAATCGGCCAGACGTTCCCGGGGCCACGGACAATTTCAGGCAAGGGAGGTAACCCGCCCCCTTTTCCTCCCGAAAGGCCGTCATGGCATAAAGGCTGTTCTGAATGATGTTCAAAAACACCTGCTGCATCTTGGTGGGGTCGCAGGAGACCCGGATACCTTCATCCCGATAGAATGTAATACATTCAATATCCCATTTTTTATCGTCCGCCTGGGGAAGGTGGGTACTCCTGGCCAGGTTCATGGCCTCATCCAGAATGCCTGGGATCCGGCACCGGACCGTCCGGTCATTGTCCTGACCGGCAAAGGCGAGCATATTGCTGACGATCGTGGCGGCTTTCTGGCCGGCACTTCTGATATTGGACAAAAGCTTGGGAATTTTTTGGGCCGCCATAAACTGCCGGATCTGTGAGACCTCCCAGCCGTCACGGCTCTCTTTTTCCAGATCTTTGACCAGGATCGAATTGAGAAGTTCCGCTGTCTGGATCATGCCGGCCAGCGGATTATTAATTTCATGGGCAATGCCGGCGGCCATGCCCCCAAGGGACATCATTTTCTCCGACTGGATCATCATCTCTTCCATCCGGACCTGCTCGGTGACATCCTCTGCATGGATGACCACGCCTTGCCTTTCGGAGAGGGCATAAACGGTGATATCTTCAAAACGCAGTTCCGTACCGGTATTGTATGATACCCGGGACTGCCTGAAAGGAGTCCCTGTTTCCAGTACCTCCCGGACGCAGTCCTTAGTAATGACCGGATGGGTGGTCAACCCGTCAATGCGGCGGCCCACGGCCTCTGACTTTGAGATTCCGGTACGGGCTTCGGCTTTCGGATTCCAATGGCGGACCCGGCCGTTTCGTTCAAGGCTGATGACCACGGTGGGCATGGAAATAAGGATATCGTCGATCTGCTGCAGCGCCTGACGTAATTCACCGGTTTTCAGGGCCACCTGTTTTTTAAGCATCCTGGACCAGATAAAAAAGCCAACGGCCAGGACAAGAAGGGGGCCGGCCACAAAGGCAATGTACCGGGCAACCCTTATTATTGTATTCTGCTGTTCGTAGACCCCGAACCACTTTTCGTAAATCCGATCGTATTCCCCCGATGTTTTAAGGAGGCTCAACCCCTCGTTCAACTTGGCCAGCAGGCTTGAATTGCCCTCTTTCACGGCAAGGCAGTATTTGCGCTGAATGATGGGCTCCCCCACCGCCACAACGTTTTTAATGTGCTTTTCCTTGATCAGAATCAATCCCTGAAGCCTGGAGACAACGGCACAATCCCCTTTGCCATCGGCCAGCAGCGACAGCACATCGCCGATATTTATCTTTGAAACGATATCAGGGGTCAGTTGTTTTTCACGGATGTAATCATGTCCCAGATCCCCCTCCTGGACAAGGATGGTTTTCCCCCGGGCCTGGTCAAGGGACTTGATGGGGCTTCCCGCCCTCACGAACACCGCATAGGAAGCGATAAAATGGGGAATCGAGAAATCTACCTTTTTATCCCGCTCCGGGGTATTGAACATCCCCATGAGCGCATCTATTTTTCCGGATTCAAGCTCCTGCCTCACTTGATTCCAGGGGCCAAGGACAATCCGGATGTCCATCCCCATTTCCCTGGCCACGGCCCTGGTAATATCCACATTAAAACCGCTCGGCTGCCCGTTTTCATCCAGGAATTCATACGGCGGATATTTATAATCCCCTTTCACCAGGAGGCCAGCGGCATGGACATGGAAAAGGAACGGGAAACAGCATAACAGAATGATAATTGCAGATTCCGCAACTCGAATTGACTTAATTCCTAACATCCGGTCTTCTCCTGGACGGCATATTCCCGGTCAATTGGGTACGATACATGGTATACATATTGGGAAATTTAATTCTACTATCGAATCGAATTTCTGACAATAGATTATCCGCCAATCCCGGTTCCGGTTCATAGGAAGGCCTGCAGGGACGGCGGATCGGCGCGGCAGGCCCTTCCATTTATTTCCAAAACTTGATAGATTCACGGCCGATTCTATAACTCAAGGAGCTGTACATGATATCATTCAGACAAAAGGTCATCCAATGCACCACCCATTTAAAATCACTGATCTCCCCACGGCTGTCAGCCGGTTTCATCACCGGAACGGGCCTCTCCGACACCCTCAACGGCCTGGAAGTCCTTAACCGGTTCGACTATGGTTCCCTGCCCCATTTTCCCAGGTCCACCGTGGAAAGCCACAGGGGATGCCTGGTTCACGGCAGGCTGGCGGGCAGGGAAATCCTTGTGTTCCAGGGCCGATGCCACCTCTACGAAGGATACAGCGCAGAAGAAGTCACCTTCCCCGTCCGGCTGCTCCAGGAACTGGGGGTGCCGGTATTGATCATTTCCAATGCCGCCGGCGGTATCAACCTGAATTTCAGTGCCGGGGATATCATGCTCATCCGGGACCATATGAACCTGACCGGCCGAAATCCGCTGATGGGAGCGGAGGAAACGGCCTGGGGTATCCGGTTCCCGGATATGACCCAGGTGTATGACCCGGAACTTGTCCGGCTGGCCGAAACATCGGCGGCCGACCTGGAGATCCCCCTGCAGCAGGGCATATATGCAGGGCTCACCGGCCCCAGCCTGGAAACCCCTGCGGAAACAAGATACCTGAAGACCATCGGCGCAGATGCCGTGGGCTTTTCCACCATCATGGAAGCCATTGCCGGCGTCCATGCCGGCATGCGGATTCTGGGTCTCTCCCTGATCACCAATATCAACGATCCCGATGCCCCGGTCCCCACCACCCTGGAAGCCGTGGTGGACACCGCTGCCCGGGCCGTCCCCAAAATGGACCGGCTGCTCTCCCGCATCATCGAACAATTGCCCACAGGGGCCAATAAGGGGTAACTGTTTAAAATCTTAATATTCAGGAATTCATACCCACCCAGTGTTTTGACCTTAATCAGCCCAGCCAGGCCGCCCAGAGCCGGGACAGCGGCATGACCAAAAACAGGGACGGAATCATGCTGGCAACGGGGAACTGCTTAATGCCGCAGATGCGGAACCCTGTGGCCACCATGATCAACCCGCCGCAGGCAGAAAAATCCGCCAGCATATCCGGCTGGATCACGGGAAGCAGCAGGGAGGCCCCGCAGTAAAGGATGACCTGAACAAAGAATTGGGGAACCACCAGCACCCCCACTGTAAAGCCCATGGTTGAGGCAAAGATGGGAGCGGTGAATAAATCCAGGATGGATTTGACGATAAGCAGGGTGGGATCCCCGGTCATGCCTTCACTCATGGCGCCGTATATGCCTGTTCCGCTCATACTGAAAAGCACCAGAAGGGCGACGAATTTATCCAGAAATTCCTCCTGGCTCAGATCGCCGGACGGCCTGGAGATTTTCTCCACCCATTTTTTGGCATGATTGGCGGCCTTCTGGATCCGGGCCTCAAGCTGGACCAGTTCTCCCAGGATAGAGCCCACCACCAGGGCCAGGGCAACGGGGGCAAAAAATTTGACCTTGATAATCATGGTCACCCCAAGCCCCATGGATGCGCAGCCGAAAACCATGGGCATCTGCCGGCGCAGGTTCGAATTGAGTTTAGGACCGGCAAGCGCACCTGCGGCACTGCCGGCAAGCAGGGCGGCGCCATTGACATATGGACCAATCATTGTATTTCCTTTATGGGCATCCATCCGGTTTGGATACCGCCATTCAAAAAATGGACGGTCTTCCACAGGGACGCCCCTATTTTATTCATTTAAAACAACATTGTCTGGGAAAGAGTATCAGTCTTCAGAGGTGAAACCGAATTCGATCTTTGACAGGGTATAAAAGACACGGACCTTGTTTTTCTTAAGGCAGGAGAGCAGTCTGCTGCTCTCCTCAGGTGTAAGGGCCATGATGACCAGCAAAGGCGGGTCTTCATGGTCAAAATAGTTTCCGGAATGGGAACGCCCGTCGTGTCCGAATCCCTCTTTGGCGGACATGAGGGTGGCTCCGCGGACCCCGAGTTTCTTAGCCTCCGCCACAATCCATCTGGCCAGGGGGACGCCCTGGTGCTCACGGTTCTGCTGGGTAAAAAATGTAACCAGGTAGCCTTCCATTTTCTGTATCCTTAATTTTGCTGCAACATCAGCCGGCACCTTACACCGGCACCCGGGGCCCAGACAATGACCTGGATCACTTAAAGGGGATTTTCCCGCCCTATAGAATAAAAAAAGGGCTGGTGGATAGGTCCTGCAACTGGGACGGGTCCAGAATCCGTATGGTCCCTCTGGATTTCGAAATCAGGCTGAGTTTCTGCAAATTGGAAATCACCCTGGCGGCAGTCTCCCTGGACACCCCGGTCATTTCAGCCACATCACGGTTCCGCAGGGGAAGGTCGGGGCCGATCCGGGAGCAGAGCATGTTCAAGGCATTCAGGATCCGGTTCTCCGCACTTTCATCAATGAGGTCCAGAATTCGGGTATAGGCACCGTCCAGCAGATCGCCCATGGTGTTCAGGATACCTGCGGCCACCTTAGGATGTGAAAGCACCCATTGTTTAAAAATGGGGGAGGGAATAGCCACCACAGTGGCCGTTTCAGCGACCCGGGCGCAGAAAAACCGGCGCCTTGCCATGAAACAGGTGACGGCATTCAAGGTGGTTCCTTTTACCGCGATCAGAAAGGTGAATGATCTGCCCGACGGCGATGCCTTGGAAAGAATAATCCGGCCCTTTTCCAGCAGATGGACATATTCTGATTCATCGCCGGCGTGGAACACATATTCGTCTTTTTTATAGTTCTGGAGCCGGGCGCTTTGGGCCAGTTCCATCAATGAGGCCTCTGGTGCACGGCCGAGATTGACCTCCAGTTTCAGGGTTTTCAGTATACGTTGAAAATCTTGTGCTTCCATTTATTTTGCGCCTGTAATAGGATTGTTTCTGGTTCTCTATGTGCTACATTCCTGCCGGCCGGCATAGAAAGGCAGTTCAGCAGTTTTAAAGTTTTGGCTTGTTTCGCAATTTATATACAGCATAGTTTATCTGTCAAAATTTAAAAGGGGGCTTCAATGCTGCGTATCGTAATAATGATATCTATCCTTGTCGGATTGTATCTTTCAACATACGTCAATTATCTATTATTTCACAGCCTCGCCGAAATTTTCAGCATTGTTGTGGCGGTTTCATTTTTCATGATTACCTGGAATTCCAAGAACTACATTAAAAACCAGTATTTATTGTTTATCGGTATCGCCTATCTTTTCATTGCGTTTTTAGACCTATTGCATACGCTTTCCTACAAGGGGATGCCGATATTTACGGATTACGATTATTATGCCAACCAGCTATGGATTGGTGCAAGATATATGGAAAGCATAACGCTGGCTGCAGCGTTTTATTTCCTGACACGGGAGAGGCCGGTCCGGCCGGAGATACTCATACTCATTTACTCCACCCTTACGGCATTGATGATATTGTGCATCTTCACCTGGAAAATTTTTCCCGTCTGCTTTGTGGAGGGGTCAGGCCTGACCCCTTTCAAAAAAATAAGTGAATACCTGATATGCGCAATACTGCTATTGGGGGCAGGGCTTTTATACAAGAATCGCTCTCGGTTCGAGCCCCACATTTACAAATTATTACTATTATCCATATCCTGTACGATTATCTCGGAACTGTCATTTACATTTTACATTTCAAATTATGGGTTTTCAAATTTAGTCGGACATTATTTTAAGCTGTTTTCATTCTATCTAATTTACAAATCAATTCTTGAAACCGGCATTAAGCGGCCCTATGAATTGATATTCAAAGAATTGGATACAACAATCTGCAGCTTGAACGATGAAATTGATAGAAGAAAAAAAATAGAGCAGGACAGGGAACTGATCATTGTAAAACTGCAAAATGCCCTGATGGAAGTCAAAACCCTGAACGGCCTGATTCCCATCTGTTCTCACTGCAAAAAGATTCGTGATGACAAGGGATTCTGGAATCAGCTTGAAAAGTATATCACTGAACACTCAGATGCCAAACTAAGCCATGGTATCTGCCCGGAGTGCATGAAAGAGCATTATCCGGAGTATCATATGTCCAGAGACGATGCACCGTCGCAGTAAGCCGGCCTTGAAAAACAGGTATAGATGCTTTATCAATATTAACATCATCATTCACCGGAATATTAATATTTAAGGATAAAAAAATGAGAATAGTCACCCGCCCGGATTTTGACGGTATTGTATGCGCCGTATTCCTGCTTGAAGCACTGGATCCAGATATGGAAATTTTCTGGATAGAACCCAACCAGATTCAATCCGGCAGCGCAGACATCCGGGAAGGGGATATCATCGCCAACCTTCCCTGGCATCCCAAGGCCGCCCTCTGGTTCGACCACCATGTGTCAAACAAACCCGATCATCCGGTTCCCGGCGCCTTTGACATTGCCCCCTCGGCCGCCGGGGTGATCTATCAGTATTACAAAGAACTGGGTAAACTGGACAACCGGTTCGACGAACTGGCCGAACAGACCGATATCATAGATTCCGCCGCCCTGACAAAGGAGCAGGTCCTGGCTCCGGAAAATTTCCCCTATATCATACTGTCCATGACCATCCAGAACCGGGATTTCCAGGATATCCCATATTGGAACCGGCTGGTTGACATGCTCCGGAAACCGGGGATCGAAACAATCATGTCAGACCCGGAAGTGGCCAAACGCTGCCGGGAGGTGGTCAACGAAAACAATGAATTCGGCGGCCATCTCAAAGCCCACACCACACTGGCGGGCAATATCTCTGTCACGGACTTCAGATCCCTGGACCCGGTGCCGTCGGGCAACCGCTTCCTGACCTATTCCCTGTTTCCGGACACCGTTGCCAGTGTCAAAATCCGGTACAAGGCCCCGGATAAGGCACAGGTGCTGATCAGTGTGGGGCACAGCATTTTCAATCCCCACTGCAAGGTCAATGTGGGGAAATTGCTGTCAAGATACGGCGGCGGCGGGCATGCCGGGGCCGGGGGCTGCACCCTGGATGCGGACGGCGCCCAGGAAAAAATTGACGAAATCCTCGCCGTGCTCAAGGCAAACTAAATTTAAAGATCATCTGAGAAAGGACCGGAAAATGAAAGTCATTGTAGATCTGTGCGTGGTGCCCATCGGCGCCGACCTCTCCCTGTCAAGATATGTTGCCGCCTGCCATGAGATCATTGAAGCGGCCGGCCTGAAAAACACCCTACACGCCAACGGGACCAATATTGAGGGCGACTGGGACGAGGTATTCCGGGTGGCCAAGGAATGCCACCGGAAGGTTCATGAAATGGGGGCCCCCAGGATCCATACCATCATTAAACTGGGTACCCGGGTGGACAGGGAACAGGCCATGGAAGACAAGATAAAAAGTGTTGAAACCAAGCTTAAGGGTGCCTGAACCATGATCTGGAAAAGAGAATTCACCATTGAAGATATGGCGCCCTTTGCCCAGAACACCATGGTGGGCCACCTGGGCATTGAATACCTGGAAAAGGGGGATGACTACCTTACGGCCGCCATGCCCGTGGACCACAGGACCCGCCAGCCCTTCGGTCTCCTCCACGGCGGGGCCTCGGTGACCCTGGCCGAGACCCTGGGCAGCTCCGCCTCCTGCATGACACTGGATGACGGTTTTTACAGCGTGGGGCTGGAAATCAATGCCAACCACATCAAAAGCGTGACCTCGGGCCGGGTGATCGGCAGGGCCACCCCTGTCCACCTGGGCCGGACCACCCAGGTATGGAACATTGACATCAAAAGCGAATCCGGCGACCTGGTCTGCACCTCCCGGCTGACCATGGCTGTCCTGAAAAACAAATAGGCGGCCCTACCAGGGGGAAATCAATGCCCCGCTGCTGTCAAATGCCAGGGGCGCCGCCGTGTCCCCGACAGCCAGGCCCGTATTCATCCGGGCTTCCCGGGCCAGGGCGGCGGACACAGACAGGGTTTCAATATCAAGGGTGTTTTTGATGTGGACGATGCGGGCCGCTTCCGGCGGGACCAGGCCGATGGTGCCCAGGGCCGCGTCCACCGCCTCCCGGTCCGTGTCAAACCAGGGCGGCAGCGATGCCATGGCCGGTTCGCAGGAAGAGATGCAATTGGTATAGGTGGCCTTGCGGTCCATTTTCTCGATGAGTTTTGCCGTGGTAAAATCGGCATTGCCGATGCCCGTTGCCGTCCCCCGGCTGGCAGGGGTCAGGTCCCGGACAAAAATCCGCTTGATTTCAGGCCGGTCCGGCACCGTACCGCATCGGATCACGGTGCGGGCGATGATATTCTGGTCCATGCCCGTTCCTGAAATATCCTTGCCCATCTCGTCCACAATGAGCAGGTCAATCCGGTCAAAGGGAAGGCCGGGAAATACGGATTTGGCCCGGACCAGCAGGTCTCGGTCCAAATCAGGGATTGCCTCGGCCCACGCCGTGCCCACGGCCTCGGTGAGATCCTGCTGATTTTCCACGATCCCCACCCCCAGAGTGACCGGGGCCTTATCCAGAATCACCCCGGCCACCGCCGCAAAGGTTTCAGCATATCCCCGGTCCAGAATGGCATTGTGGCATGTTTCTGCGCCCATGCGGTTCCCCAGCCCGATGGCCGCCATCTTGGTCAGCCCGCTTTCGATTTCTGCCTCAAAATCCGTATGGGGCTTGACCCGGTTCACCAATACAATGTGATCCGCGTCCATTGCCATGCGGTCCACATACACCGGCACCCCGCAAGCAGTGGTGCCGATTTTTTCCACCGCCATGCCCGAACGGACAGGGGCGCCCACAGCCTCGGCCGTAATCCCCAGTTCCCGGAGCACCGCCGCCTGTCCACCGGCCGTAGCCCCGCCGTGGGACCCCATGGCAGGGATGACAAAGGGCTGGGCCCCCGCCCCTTTTAATACTGTTACCAATGTCCGGATGACAGGAAGGATGTCTGTAATCCCCCTGCTGCCGGCAGTCACTGCCACCGTCTGCCCGGGCCGGATCCGGCTGTCCAGTCCCATCCCGGCCAGCTGCCGCTTCAATTCCCCGGGCACATCCTTCAGGGGGTGGTTGTCAAACACCTGGCGCACCAGGTACATATGGGGAAAATTCCTATCCGCTGCCATGATTGTGCTTTCATATATAAAAAGTTATTCAATGCCCATCTTGTATACCCTGTTCCAGGTATTTGCAAACCGTATTGCCGGTTTTGAATTTTGCATTTTGCGGCCCGACGGTGTATATCACCCCCTATAACTTATTGATGAGGCGTGAATGGGCTCCCATAAACTAAGAAAACAGATCAAAGCGCAAAAGGAAGAGGCCAGACGGAATTTCCGGCGTCATAAAAATAAAAACAAACTGGCCATTCCCGGCATCCACAAATGCATTGTGGTGCTTGACGGCCTCAAGCCCACCTTCAATATCGGCAAAATTTTCAGAAGCGCAGAAAGCTTCGGCTGCCATGAGGTCCACCTCATCGGCACGGATTTTTTCGATCCGGCGCCTGCCATGGGCGCCTTCAAGTGGGTACCCGCCAGATTCCACCAGCGGTTTGTCACCTGCTACGCCCAGCTTCTGGAACGGGGATACACCCCATTCATCTTGGAACCGGGCCTGGGAAAAGCGGTCATGGACACGGACCTGCCGGAAAAAAGCGCCTTTGTGTTCGGCCACGAAGAGTACGGCATCAGCTTCGAACCGGACCTGTACCCGAAGGTCAAACGATTGACCATCCCCCAGTACGGAAGGTCCCAGAGTCTCAACGTCAGCGTGGCCGCCTCAATCATCCTTTATGAATACACCCGGCAGCACGCCACGCCCCGGGGCTGAGGGGGGCAAAAGGAAACGGCAGAGCGCACCGCCTTTTTAACTAAATTTCTCATGAGGAAAAAATAATGGATTTACCAAAAGTGGCCACCCATATCACCGACTGGCTGGCAGCCTATGTTGAAACATCAGGATTAAAGGGATTTGCCGTGGGCGTTTCCGGCGGCATTGACTCCGCCGTCACCTCCACCCTCTGCGCCAAAACCGGCCACCCCGTCCTCGCCCTGAACATGCCCATCTTCCAGGCAAAGGACCAGGTTTCCCGTTCCGCCGAGCATATTGCCTGGCTGGAAAAAACCTTTGACAACGTCAGGGGCATTGACATGGAACTGACCCCTGTATTCCAGCAGATCCAAACCGCCCTTCCCGACGAGATCCAGGACGGCCTGACCATGGCCAACACCCGGTCCCGGCTCCGGATGCTCACCCTCTACGCCTTTGCCGGCCACCACAGGATGCTGGTGGCCGGAACCGGCAACAAGGTGGAGGATTTCGGCGTGGGCTTCTACACCAAATACGGGGACGGGGGCGTGGATGTCTCCCCCATTGCCGACCTGGTAAAAACCGAAGTCTACGCGCTGGCCGCCCACCTTGGGGTCAGCAAAGACATTCTCTCGGCCCCGCCCACCGACGGCCTCTGGGAGGACGACCGCACCGATGAAAGCCAGATCGGCGCCACCTACGCGGAATTGGAATGGGCCATGTCCCACGAAGCAGACAGCGGGGCCTCAGGAGCACTGTCCGACCGTCAGAAAACGGTTCTGGACATCTACCGGAAATTCAACCGGGCCAACCGCCATAAGATGGACCCCATCCCGGTCTGCATCATTCCCGATGAATTAAGATAGGGCCAATTAAAAATACGGGGAAAGGCCCGGGGCAAAGGACTCAAACCGCTCCAGCTGAGCGCGCAGTTCCCCGGGCAGCGCCGGGCCTGGAACGGCACTTCCGTCCCCCAGGTACAGGGCAGCGTATGAACGGATTTCCTCTCCCTTGAGCACCACCCCGGGTGTGGATATATAGCGCTCCACCACCACCTTTTTTCCCGGATTCAAAGCCACTTCCTTGAACCGGCAGCGAAAGCTGATCCCGGGCCTCAGGCGGGTGGTGCTGTAATCGATCCTGAGGGACACCCCGTCAGGATTCACAAGTGGAATCAGACCGGCGTCCACAAAAAGCCGGTCCCCTTTTCCCGTCATTGTCCACAGGGGCGGATCCCTGTCACCGGCAATGAGATGGTCACGGATCCTGGCAATCCTTTCGGGCGCTCCGATAAATGAAAGGGTGCGTATCATCCCGGTGGGGGTGATGCCTTCGTAGGGCGCCTTGATATGGGCGGCATTTCTTTTTCTTGCACCGGCCTTCTGGAACTGGTGCCGATAGGTAAAGGCGCAATAGTTCACCGGAAGGGGAATCGTATTTTCCAAACCGTGGCAGATCAGCTCCAGGGCGGTCAACTCCGTCTCCAGCACCGTCACTGCGGGGCCGTGGCAAAAGGTATACCCCCGGCGGACCAGTTTGGGGCGGTTGAACCCGGTGCACCGGATCTGGTGAAGATTTAGAAAATCGACCCCGGCCGAAGCCAGGTCCGGCATCAGTGCCTTTACCCGGTCCAGGTCCCCTGGGATGGCCGGGATTTCAACGGTCACCCTGGGAATGACCCCCACCGCCTTTTCAAGCCCGTCAAGGCGATAGTCATTTGCGGAGAGGTCAAACCGGATCTCATCCAGGCCGGCGTCCCTGAGAGCCTTCATCTTATCTTCCGTGGCCAGAATGCCGTTGGTATACATCCAGATATACAGAGGAGAAGAAATCCTTTTCCTGAGTACCCTCAGGTAATCCATTACCCGGTCAAAGCTCATCAAGGGTTCCCCGCCGCTGAAGCTCACCCCTTTGATGCCGAACCCTTTTACATAATCGGCATAATCGACAGGATCGGTGAATTCCACGGTGCTGGATACGGGGTCGCCTTCTTCACTCTGGGCTGACGGGCAGTAAAAACACCTGGCATTGCAGATGCCGTTGATGAAGAGGCAGGACCAGTCCCCCTGCCCGCAGAGGGCACACCCCGGTGAAACCCCGTGGGAAAATAATTTGGTCTGGGCGAACATCCACCCGGCCCCTTGATTTTCAAATATCCGGGCGATCAGCTGTTCACGATTTTTCCCTGCCCGGGCAGCCGTTTCGGGATCAATCCACTTCATTGTGCCGTAGGCATCTGCATATTCCTTCTTGATCCTGCGGATCTGTGTGTCCATTTCAGAGTTTTCCACTTGTACTCCTGTTCGTGTATTCAAATTGGGATGACAAAAAATGCATGATGGGTGCCAGGAATAAAAAGGCCGAAACACCTTGGTCCCAGCCTTTTTTGAAAGACAGCCACTCGGCCAAAACAAAAAACAGGAATCTGAAAGGCCGATTATTTCGCATAAAAGAACTTTTAATTCCTGTTTTATTCTTCCTGGTTACCTGATTATCTCATAAATGGACTGATAATCGGTTTCCGCGCTTCTTAATACAGGAAGCGCCACAAACTCGGCGCACTCCCTCAGGTGCAGAGGAGAACTGGTACACACGCCGGACAGGGCGTCCGGTACCAGTCCGAATTCTTCTTTCAGAATCCGGATGCCGCCCAGTACGCCAAAGGCGTCATTGCCGCAGAACACCAGCCTGTGAATCCGTGACTGAATCGCCTCGGAATTAAGCAGCATCCGGGTTTCCCGCTGGAGGATGCCGTCGGCGAACTCCACCACCAGATAGTTGGCCGGGTTGTTGCCGTATTTAAGGTCAATGGCATTGAAAATACCGGTCAGTTCCCCATGTTCAAGCATGTATGTGGTGGGATATCCAAGGCAGGTAAAATCCGCCACCCGTTCTGCGCCGCAGTCCTCCATGAGCAGCAGGTCCTTGAGGCTTGCCGTTCCCGTCACCTTGGCCGCCCGCACCTTTTTCCGGGCCGAGGACAATGCATAGCAGCAGGCGGCAGCCGCATGGCTTTTTCCGCTGTTCATGGCCGTGCCCACGCAAAGTATTAATTTTGAACGGCGTTTTGAGGTGACCTCTTTTTTCCGGGGCACCAGGCTGACATAATCCCGGGTATTGACCACATTGCCCCGGCTGTCACAGACATAGCCCAGGACCTTTATCCGGGTGGGCGCCGCAATTTTGGAATTCAAGGTGGTGACCTCGCCCACCAGTCCGCTCCTGGCCACAAGATCCACAGTGCTGCCAAGGGATCTGGGAACAAAGGATTCATAATAATCAGGCGCATAGCGGTTACCCATGACAAACACGGCCCGGATCCCCTCCTGGATGGTATGTATCCTGGCGGATTTGCTCTCAAGGGTCCGGTGCTGGCCCATACTCAACACCTCTCCGTAAATGAGATCCCCGTTTTCCGGTTGCCGGGGGGCATTGCAAAAATATTTAACCTGCGACGGGGTGATGGTGAAAGCCGCACTGGGAATAATACATTTGTGATTGATTGACTGCATCAATAGAACTCCTTTTTTAACAATATTGGGTGAATCGAATAAGGGTGTGGCTGAGGAAATAGTGGTCCCAGTCCGGCCCGGTCAGCTCCGGTGGCCGGGATCAGGCTCGGGACGTATGTGGGGGGTTATGGGCGCACAAAATACCTGTGGAAAACCGGGGATGGTTTTCCCGATGAAATCATGGCGGTACATACTTAATTACAATTCGGGCCAGTCCGGGTGGGAATGCTTCTCGCGTCTTGTTTTCTTTTTTCTCTTTTTCCTGCTGACCATCTCTTCCAGATCCTCGTCGGTGAATGCTTCATCATACCGGTCCCTGAATTTTGTGGGCCGTGATTTTCTGCGCCGGTTCTCTCTGGTATTATGCTCCAAATCATATTTTACCATGGTCGTTTTCCTATATTCAGGGCCCTGGCCCCGGTGTTCCTTATTTCAGCCGGGCAGTTTGATTAGCAGATTCCATGCCAGAACCCGGGGCTTGCATATTTATTCAACCCCAATGGGTTGCCGCCGGCGGCTACAGGCATGATACTTGCTCATTTCATTTTCACCGAATGATCCGACGGCGGTTCTGAACATGGCAAAGACCAACATACAACGGAGACAGAAATGGACAGGGAACAGCTGGCACACTTCAAGAAAATATTAGCGGAACAATTGGCCCACCTGGAAGAACAGGCATTTATTACTGCCATTGAACTGGCCCAGGGAGGGGTGGAAATTGAGTATGTGGACCGCGCCGCCACCCACAGGGACCAGGACATGAAACTGAGAATTAAATCCCGGGAGAGCCGGCTGATAAAAAAAATCAGGCTTGCCCTGGACCGGATTGAAAACGGCACTTACGGTATATGCGAAGCCTGTGAAGAGCCCATATCCCTGAGGCGTCTTGAAGCCCGCCCCGTGACCACCAAATGCATTGACTGCAAGGAGCGGGAAGAATTGTTGGAAGCCCAGAGCCATTAACAAATAGTCTTGTCATTTTTCCCGCTTTCCCGTACATTATCATATATCAAAAACGGAATCTTGAGTTCTGTTTTACCCGCACCCCAGGCCCGCGGCGTCTGACAACAGGGGTATCTGCATGAAAAAAATACATTTTATTCTGGAAAACACCCACCTCATCACCGCTTTGAAAAAGGCGTTGCATGCCGTATTTGACATCGGTATATCCCAGACCGTGACCCATGCCCTCCAGGCACTGGGGCAAAACCGGAGCGAATTCATCTTTGTGGACATCGAACTCCTTGAACAGGCCGCATCGGACAGCAGTTTCAAAGCAGTGTTTCAAACCCTGGCCCTGGTCTGCCCCAATGCGGGCATCATTGTCATGGTGCCGCCCAAACGGCTCAAGGATGCCGTCAGGATCGTCAATGAAGGGGCGGATTCCTACCTGACCTACCCCATTATCCCCGATGAGGTTCAATTGGTGGTCACCAGCATCACGGAACAGAGCCGGGCTGAATCGGAACTCAATTATCTCAGGGAGCAAGTCTGGCAGGAGGATGAATTCGACCTGCTCCAGACCAAAAGCCCGGCCATGAAATCTGTATTTGAAAAAATCAGGGCAGTGGCGGCCACAAAAAGCACGGTGCTTCTCCAGGGAGAGACAGGAACGGGCAAGGGATTCACCGCCCGGTTTATCCATAAGCTGTCTTCCAGAAAAAACGAACGGTTCATTGAGGCCCACTGCGGGGCGATCCCCGACACCCTGGTTGAAAGCGAGATGTTCGGGCATGAAAAAGGGGCCTTTACCGGCGCCATCAAAAGAAAGCTGGGCAAATTCGAGATCGCCCGAAACGGCACCATATTTCTGGATGAAATCGGAACCATCACCCCCTCGGCCCAGATCAAGCTTCTCAAAGTGCTCCAGGACGGGAGCTTCAACCGGGTGGGGGGGGAAGAAGACATCCATGCCGATGTCCGGATCATTGCCGCCACCAATATCGACCTGCTGCAGCTCTGCGAAGAGAACAGCTTTCGCAGCGACCTGTATTACCGCCTCAATGTTTTTCCCATTGAACTGCCCCCCCTAAAGGATCGCAAGGAAGATATCCCCAGGCTGGTGGAAATTTTTCTGGCCAAACTCAATACCTTTCACCTCAAAGGAATCGGAGATGTTCATCCCCAGGTTCTTGAAGCATTTTTGTCCTACTCCTGGCCGGGAAATATCAGGGAGCTGGAAAACATCATGGAACGCGCCTATATCCTTGAAAAGGCATCTGTGCTCCGGCCGGAGAACTTTCCTGCGGAATTGTTTACCCCCGTGGCAGAAGTCCAGCCGGCAAGTATACACCCCGGCCTGACCCTGGCCCAGGTCCGGCGGCAGGAAATGGACCGGGTGGAAAAGACCTACCTGGCCCTGGTACTCAAACAGCAGAGGGGGAAAATCAACCTCACGGCAAAGGCCGCCGGCATCACCACCCGCCAGCTTCACAAACTCATGACCCGGCACGGCCTCAGAAAAGAAGACTACAAAATAAAGAACTAGTCCGGGAGATACCCAACCGCCGCCTGGACATATTGACAGATCCGGCCCGGCACACTAATTTGTACTGATTTTGCTTTAAACCATTCCGGGAGCGGACAAATGATCAAAACCATGAAATCCACCAAGCGGGTTAATTTTGAGGACTGCGACCCGTTCTCACACCTCAACAACGCCAACTACCTGAACTATTTTATGACGGCCCGGGAAGAACAGCTCCGGATCAACAAGGTACTCAATATTTTTGAGCATGTGCAGGCCACAGGAAACGGCTGGGCCGTGATTTCACACAATATCCGGTATTTCAAACCCTCCCTGCTGGGGGAGGAGCTGGAAATATGGAGCCGGATGCTCACCTATGACCGGTTCAGGAACCTGGTGGAATTTGTCATGGTCTGCCCGGACAAAAAACAACTCAAATCTGTCCTGCACAGTGAATTTGCATATTTTTCAGCCAAGCGCGCAAAACCCGTTGCCCTGGACGATGAAACCCTGGGACTGTTCAATGAAATCGCCCTGTTTCCTGGGGAAGATTTTTCCACATTCAGCATCTCCGGGAGACTGAAACAGATCAGGGCTGAAATCGCCTGACCCCATGGTAAAAAACAATCTGCTTTTTACCTTTATTGTGCCCCCATACGTTCTTTGAGTTGTCTGCAGCCGAAACTCAAAATTTGGCACCCATCAGGTATGAGCGTGGTTTCAAGATTTGCCTCCACGCTTTCGGAGGCCAGGTAGTGCTGGATGATTTGGCCGATTTCAAAAGAATTCATGGGAATCCCCTGAGTGCCGAAGTATAAATTGAATTCAAGCAAAAACATCCCCCAGTCTGTCAGCGCAACATCAAAACCCGCATAGTTTATTCCCAACCCCTGGGCGATGGTCAATACCTTATCGACAATATCCTTAGGCACACTTTCCCGACATATTTTTCCACCACGGGATATATTATTGTGAAACGAATCCATACCTCCCACCCGCCAATAGGCACTTACAACCCTGTCCCCGATGACAACGATCCTGAGATCACGTTCCAATGGGATATACTCTTGAACATAAATGGTTGGATTGGTCTTGGCATAATAGTTGAAATCTTCCCGTGACTTAATCAGGAAAACCCCTAAACCGGAGGAGCTATGAATTTCCTTGCAGACAAAGGGCATGCCGAACCGGTCAGCCAGTTCGTCAAAACCTGTATTCTCAAGACGGTGTATGCCGGTTTTTAGGACATGTTCCGGACACAAGGCTTGAAAGCTTCTTGTCATTTCTACTTTATCATGGCCGAGATGGTATGCGGCAATGCTTGGGAAAATCTTTTTTTTTAATGCATAGACCAGCGAATTCACCTGCCAGTATTCGGGGAATAAGACAACCTCAGCCTGTTTTATCTCATGAAGACAATCAAACATGTTGGCGGGTTTTCGGTGGGTTGTCAAAGGTATGCCGATGGATCTTATAGGATTGAATGATATGTATCTGTACCCCACGTATTTCTCCTGAAAAAAAGAACAACAAGTTCCGCTATAGATACTGCCATTTCCATTCGCTTGGGTTCATGCTCCGGATGCTTTCCCCAAGGCATTTCAGACCATTCAATAGGGGGAAAAGGGCTGAAGCCCGAACAGCGCTCTTGACCTGTCGCATAAATCATTCCCCCGGTTATTCTCCCATGAAATAGCAAAATTCCGGCAAATAGAGGGCCGGTTTTCATAGATACGGCAGCTGACCCTGACACCGACACATCCTTGCAGGGCCTCGCACCGGGGGTAGGCGCCAAGGGTACCTTTCATGGCGCGTTCCGACCCGCCTCCTGCCATGGTCATCATGTGCGGCACCCAACCGCCGGGGCAATTATCGGTTTCAGTTTCAGAAAAGGATACCGTGAACGCGGCGCAGCATGCACCGCAGGTCAAACATGGACTTTTTTTCATGGGTCACCATATGGTTGCTGTTATGCCAGATGGTTCAGCAGGAAACGTGCCGGAGCCAAAATAACCGGGCCAGGACGGGCCGCCAGATCCAAAAAGGAATCAATAATTCTTATTTAATCAAAAATCAGGATGGCGCATGTCTCATTCCAGGTGTCCATAACAGTCCTCCAGCCATTAAAGCACCGGGAAAATCAAGCCGGGCAGTACTATTCCACATTGGTATTCATCCTGCATCGGCTTTGGTCCGCTTTATGGGAAATAAAATGATTAATGGTTTTAAAACCATTGAATGTCGTGTTGCTGAAAGCCCACAGGAGGGAAATAATGAAATCCGCAGATCAGGTATTGTGTGAAACCGTCACCGGGCCGCCCCGTATCCTGGGCCATGATCTGGCCAGGGGACTTGCCGTTGTCATGATGATTTTTATCAATTTCAATGCCATTTTACCTGGCGCAGACCTCATCACCGTATCGTTTTCAGGAATAATAGACCTTTTGGAGCGGCGCGCTGCAGTAATACTGGTGATGGTGTCAGGGGTGGGATTAAGCCTTATGTCACGCGCTTCCAATCCGGATACGGCCGCCGGTTCCCTGCCGGTCCGTTTAAAGAAACAGATTGTCAGCCGTTCTCTGTTTCTTGTGGTCCTAGGTTACCTGCTGTCCATGGTCTGGTCCGGAGACATTCTTCATTTTTATGGCATCTTTCTATTTACGGGGATGTTTCTTCTCAGCAAAAAAAGTAAAACCCTCCTGTATGCCATATTGCTTTGCTGGTTCATAAACGCCATTCAGCACATTGATTTAATACAGGTTTTCCTTGAAGAATCAGACTTAATTCTTGTCAATCCGGTGAAGGACATACTTTTTACAGGTTATTTTCCCGTTTTTCCATGGATGGTATTTTTCCTTGTGGGGATGTTGATGGGCAGGGTGCCCCTGCAAGGCCTGACAACTCAGACCGCAATGCTGATATCCGGCCTCCTGCTGATGACCTCTGAGGCGCTGTTCGCCAATTTGTCTGGGCCATTGGAGTATACAATTGTTTTATCCGGCGTTTCCGATTCCATACCCTTCTCGGTTTTATCAGGCATTGGCACAGGTGTCCTGGCCATCCTGACCGGGAGCCTTCTTTCCAATCTGACCCTATTCCGGAAAAATACCCTTCTGACATTACTGGGCAAAACCTCACTCACCCTGTATGTGCTTCACATTCTTTTTTTCTGCCTCGTGATTATGGTCTCAAAGATGCTTGGTTTCCGATTATCCATGATGCCGGCCATTACCCTTTTTCTGATTCTATACGTAATTTTCATCCGGCTTTGGCTCAACTCACACCCCAAGGGCCCTTTAGAAACCCTGATGCGAAAATTTGATCCAACAGCCGGGTCCCCAAAGGCATCAGTTGCCGCAGACCACCCCCATAAAAAAATGTACGCGTAACTGGGTCTTGTTCTATAACCGCCCTTGAATACATCCAATTGAGCCGCAGCAGATATCCGCCCCGTTCTGTGAATTATCTGTACCCAAACCGCTTATCCAGATTTTTAATATTCATCAGGATGGCCCGTGCCCGTTTTTCACCGATACCTTCTATCTTCTGAAGGGTTTGAATATCGGTCATCTTTAAATCTTCCATGGCCGGGAGCAATTTCACCACATTTCTTGCGATCCCCATTGGCAGATTCACCCTCTGGGTCAAAAACCGATAGCAGCGGGATGAAACAAAAATGTCTTCGATCTCTGCCTCGGACATCAGATTCCATCCAAGCATCCGCGCCGCGGCAATCTTGTCGTTTTGATTTAAATTGTTAAGGACTTTCATCATGGATGATATCTCGTAGTCTTTAAGCTCTCCGGCAGAATAATCCATGATTACGACGCGAAGCAGATTGCGGGTATCTGCAGCGATGGCATTCAGCTGTTTGGAATACAGGTGTCCTTCAGAGCCGGTTTCAATAACATAAGGCTCTATTTCTCTGTAAATCGACATCATTTCACATGCTTTTAAAATGACCCGGATGACATTACTGAGCCTTACCTGGGATTCGATCTCCTCGATTGTGATATCATCAATAAGCTGGTGAAAGATGCCGAGATTTTTTTCAAGCGCTTCCAATGCCAGATTTATCCGTGTCAGCAGATAGTTCAGGTCGTTTAACCGGTGTCTGAAATTTTTAAGATAGATCGTCATGGTTTTCCGCCGCCTGGAGATGGCCATGGCCAGCATGGATGTCTGTTTGGCAATCCGCTCTGCCGCACGGTGCCTCATGCCGGTTTCTTCAGTGGGAATGGACGGATCAGGAATCAGGTGGACATTGGCTTTGTATATTCGGGTGATATTCTCATTAACGATGACCGCCCCGTCCATCTTGGCCAATTCATAGAGTCTGGGGCCGGAGAACTCGCAATTTACGTCAAATCCCCCCTGTAAAACAGCACCGTACAAGGCAATATCATCCAGGAACACAAGCAATGTCCCGAAATCGGCTTTTACGATTTCATCCAGGGTGCGCCTTAAAGAGGTCCCCGGGGCAACCATTTTTATTTTGGTGAGAAGGGACGGGGCAATCATTTGAATTCCCTCCGGTTGTCACATTTGAATCCGAAAACAAAAAATGAGGTTCTGGATCATGATACATCCCCGAGGGAAAAATAAAAAGATATAAGTGGGTTACGGATGGGATTCGTCCCTGACATCCTGCACCGACCCGTTCCCTGGGATGGGAAACGGATCAGTGCAGGCACAAAAACTCAATAGATGGTCACAGGATGTTCGGTTTTCAGTTTACGGATCAGTTCGTCCATATGTTGCTGCTGTTTCTTGGCCGTCAGCTTGCGCTCAAGGTCGGATCTGGCGTCTTCATAGGATTTTGTTTCCCCCTCTTTTTTGCCGTAGACCTTGATGATATGGTAGCCGAACCTTGTTTTTACGGGCTCGCTCACCGCATCTTTTTCCATGCTGAAGGCCTTGCTGCCGAAAGCCGGCACCATCTGTCCCTGGGTAAACCATCCCAGGTCTCCGCCCTTTTCCCCGCTGGGTCCGGTGGACACTTCCTTGGCCACATCTTCAAAGGCCTCCCCTTTGAGGACCCGGTCCCGGGCCGCATTGGCCTCTTCTTCGGTCTTGCAGAGGATATGCTTTGCCCAGACCTCCGGCCCATCCACAAACTCGGCCGTGTGATCCTCGTAATAGGCTTTCATTTCGGCTTCGGTGGCCTTGATTTTTGAAAAGGTCTCGGTGATGAACCGGCTGATCATGAGGTTCTGCTTTACCCGGGCCAGTTGTTTAATGACCTGGGCGTCGGTGTCATACTTTTCTTTTTCAGCCTGGAGATAAACCAGACGCTCCTGGACCAATTGGTCGATAAACTTTTTTTTCCCTTCCTCCGAGGCAAATGCGGTTTTATATTGCGGGGGCATCTGTTCCAGCCTCGCAGCCACATCCTGCTCCGTAATTTCGAACCCTTCGACTTTAGCCACAACCTTGTCAGACGTTTCCGCCCCGGCGGCACCGGCCGCCTGAACCGCCAGCAGACAGAACAATATCCCCATTACCAGATCTTTCATACTCATGCTCCTTATTGGTTTAAAAAGAAGCAGTATATACATCCCCGGCCGGAAAGTCCCGGGAAATATCATTCCCGGCCCAGCTGCCGGATCAGTTCGGGGAGGACCTCGAACAAATCCGCATTGACATAATAATCCGCATTGGCCATCATGGCGGCATTCTCGTCTATGTTCACGGCAATAATGGTTCCGCTGGTTTTCATGCCCGCAAAATGCTGGACCGATCCTGAGATGCCCAGGGCCAGATAGACCGAGGGGCTGACTTTCTCACCGGTCTGCCCCACCTGATGGGCGTAGGGGATCCAGTGTTCATCCACGGCGGCCCTTGACGCGCCCACCGCCGCATTGAGCTTTTTAGCGCAGTCAAACAACAGTTTGAAATTTTCCTTTCCCTGGACTCCCCGGCCGCCGGCCACAATGATATCGGCTTCGGAAAGGCTGGGCTGGTCTCCGTCTTTCCCCGCCTGATCCCAGGAGACCAGGGTCAGGCCGCCGGGGGCAAGGCCGGTCTTGTCAATGGTGAGGAGCTCGGCCCTGCCCGGTGCCAAAGAAGGGGGCACCGCATTGGGCCGGATGCCGAACATCGTCAGCGCTCCGGCCAGTTGGATATCGGCCAGGACCTTGCCGGAGTATTGGGAGGTCCGGGCCGTCCGTGTTTCCAGATCCACATCCATGCAGTCCATAATCAGGGGCGCCTCGGCCAGGGCCGCCACCCTTGGAATCAAATCCTTGCCCCCGGCCGTGGACAGGCCGAAAATCGTATCAAGGCCCAGTTCTTCTGCAGCCTCGGACAGGGCCCGGGCCCGTATATCCGGGTTCTGGCGTTCCCCGGGTGCCCCGGGAAGAGCGATATCCGCAATCCTGTCAATGCCATATTTTTCAAGGGCGGACACAGCGTCCTGGTCCCAACCGTCCAGCATCAGTGCGGTGAGCTGCACATCTTTGCTTTTCCGGGCCAGGGTGATCATGCCGAAATTGGCATCCTTGACCCTGCCCGTTTCCATCTCAATGATGATGCCGATGTTCATGCCAGGCCTCCCTCTTTTTTGATAACCTTAATGATTTGTTCCGCCATTTCAGCCGGGGTGCCTGTAATCTCTTTGGGAGACCGGGTTTGGGTCAGGGGCAGGAACCTGACAATCTCTGCCGACCGGGTTCCGGCGCCAGTGTCCAGGCTGCCCAGAGCGATTTCCTTCACCGGTTTCTTCCGCGATTTCATGATGGCGGGAAGCGTGGGATAGCCCGGTGTGTTAAGCCCCCGGCCGGCCCCCACCACACAGGGCAGGCCGGCCTCAAAGGTCCTTGTCATCCCCCCGGAAAGCTCACAGGTGATGCGGGCGCTTTTTTCCGCCACAATCAATTCCGCGGCATTGGTCACCACGGGCATGCCCAGAAGTGCACCCAGGCGGAACTGGGTCTGCATGCCTTCAGCGTCAATGGATTCTTTGCCCGTGAGAACAATCATCGGCTCCCCGTCCTCCCGGATGGCGGCAGCCAGGGCCCGGGCTGTCGCCATGGCATCCCAGGGCGGGTCCGCGGTTATCAGGATTCCCCGGTCCGCCCCCATGGCCATGGCCGAACGCAGGGTATTCTCGGCATCGGGTTTTCCCACGGTGACGGCAACAATCTCTGAACCGGCGAACTGCGCTTTGATCTTCACCGCCTCTGTCACAGCATGTTCGTCATAGGGGTTGAGCAGAAACGCCACATCCTCGTCTATGCTGGTATCGTCCAGGATATGGATGTTTGCGGCGGAATCGGGTACATGTTTCACACACACATAAATCTGCATTTTTGCTACACCATTATTTTATTTTATTATCAGATACGGCTGCATCGGTACGTTACACGATCTTCATTGGTTTTGCCACTCCGGGCAAAACAAAAAAAGGGGCAGTCCACGGATCATCCCGGACTGCCCCTGAATCGGTCCGGCCGCCAAAGCGGCAGCCGGGAATTTAGCCGTTTACCGAAAAACTGGAGTTATAGTTAATCTCCCGCTTTCTGGAGAAAAAGCCCACGTCCATGGTCCGTCCGGTGTACTTGTAGGTAAACTGATAAGGTTCCTTGTCATGGTCCAGGCCCTTTTCACAGGCATCGATGAGTTCCGCCATCATCCGGCCCACCACCGGGGCGTTCTTATACTGGTTGCCCGAGGTGCCGATGGCCAGATAAAATCCCTGCATGTCGGTTTTGTCATAGATGGGGATCCAGTCGTCGGAGCAGTCGTAGAGGTCGACCACGCCCTTGGGCTGGTTGGGCACCGCCAGGGAAGGAATCCGTTTGGCCAGGCGGTAGCACTGGGCCTTCCACTGCTCTTCTGTGAGGACGTTGTCCTTTCCGTGGCCGCCGCGCCCGGCGTAAAAGTCATCGGGATCCACCCATTCCTGGGGGTCACAGTCCGGATCCTCGGAACCGATGAGGAAAAGATTGCCGGTCTCGGGCCGCACATAGCATCCGATATCGCCGTCGGACATATGGTAGCCGTCGTTGAGATAATCGTAATCCTCCGGTGAGGGGCAGTACATGACTTCGTGGCGCAGGGACTTGGTCTTGATGTTGCAGCCGTCCCATACCCCTTCGGCCATCTGGGTAATCTTAAACGAATGGGGGCCGCCCACGTTGACCACGATCTCTGCGTCGTACTGGGTGCCGTCTTTTAATGTAATCCCTTTAACTTTGCCGTTCTCGCTTCTCACATCAACCACTTCAGCGTTGAATTTAAAGGTGGCGCCCTTGGCTTCGGCGGCCCGCATGATGTTGTGGGCGGACAGCGCCGGATCGTTCACATAGCCGCCTTCAGGGCAGAAAATGCCGCCTTCCAGCATCTCAGTGGCTTCGTCAAAAAATTTGGGGTCTTCGGGTCGGCGCACCGGCCAGAACTCATGGAGATCAACCACGGGAACCATTTCTTTTATCTTGTCATTGTCCCACTCTTCGTACTTCACCCCCACGGCATCGTAATGTTTTTGAACATTCTGCCACTTGTGGCCCTTGGACTTGATGAGAAGGGACCCTGTATTCATATACTTGGCCAGGCCCTTTTCGTCCTCGACATTGTCCAGGTAATTTTCCCAGTCCAGCCAGTATTTAAAGCCTTCATAGGCCATGGCCACCCCGTCTTCGGTGGAATAATGGGCACGGACAATGGCACAGGAGCCGGCTGTTGAGCCTTCTCCGGCATCGGGAAGCTTGTCCACGGTCAGGGTTTTGTATCCCATTTTGGACAACTCATAGGCAATGGGGGCACCGATCACACCGGCACCGATGATAATTGCATCGTACTTCTCGGTCATGGTTAATCTCCTTGTTGGTCCGATTTTATTATATGGGTCGCAGGGAAAACCGCCGGTTCAGCGGCCCTCCCCACTTGTTGCACACTCCTTACATGCTTGAAATCCACTCTGTGAACCGGGTTTCGCCGGCCGGTTTCAGACCGAACTCTTCCCCGGCATGGAGGATGGCATGGATCATATCCCGGCCGTACCCCCTTGAACAGGTGAGCACGACGCCGGATTTTTCCCCGTCCCTGCATACCGTGACGATCTGGCAGGGCACGTGGGAAAAGGGGCCCTGGTAAAGAAAGGGCGCCGTCTTTTCCGGATCCATGAAATCCAGGTTGGACAGCTTTTCACAGATCCTGAATACATCCTTTCCGTAGATGGCCACAAAGAGGGTATTCTCGGTCACATCCGTATATTCTGTTTCTTCCGGCATTTTAGGCCCCACCCCCTCCAGATGGTAGATGGAGGTCTGGGTGCCGTTCATGCGGTTGACGAGCAGGCCGTTGGCCAGCACGGACTGGCCGGGGACCTCAGGCACTCCGATACCGAAGGGCTGTTTGGCCCCAAGGTCCGCACTCTGGAGATCCAGGCGCAGACGATGGCTTAAGTCCGTGATATGGGTTGCGCCCTCCGCTTCCCCAGCATATTTGAGCACCACATCCCAATTGTCCCGGCTTTCCGTCTCCTTGGGACTTGCCTTAAACTGAACCGGTGAATATCGTTTTATATCTTTCATTGTATTTCCCTTACATTTTCATCCGTTTGCCTTCAGGGTCATAGAACGGCATGGAAACCACCTTTGCATGGATCAGCTCCCCGTTGCACTCATCTTCATATATGGACAGCCTGGTGCCTATTTTGGACATGTGTTTTTCCACCAGGGCCATCCCCACCCCTTGTTTCAGAGAAAAGGAATCCCTGGCCGTGGCCACATAGCCGCGCACACGGTCGTCAACGATGAGGGCGCCGTCCCTGGCGGCCCGGCCGTTGTTTTCCATTTTAATGCCCACCAGGGTAAGACGGGACTCATCCCCTTCTGCCTGGCGCAGAGCCACGGCACCGACCTTCTTCCACTCGGTAAGATTCCTGGCCCACAGAAAGCCCAGGCCGATGTCCAGTAGGTTGGTCCGCTGTTCGGATTCCTGGCCCAGGATGATGTGGCATTTTTCCATTCGCAGCACGTTCTGGGCTTCCACACCAAAATTCATGATGTTCAGCGCCTTGCCCGCCTCTTTCAGCATGAGCCAGAGGGATTTCATATAGGATGAGGGCACGTGGAACTCGTAGGAGAGTTCCCCCACAAATCCCAGGCGCATGGCCTTCACCGGAATGGTGTCGGCGATCATAAATTCCTTGTATTCGGAAAAGCCGAAACCCTGGTTGGACACATCGATATCCACGACCTTTTCAAGGACCTTCCGGGCATTGGGGCCGGAAAGGTTGATGACGCCCATGGAATCGGTGAGGTTGACCAGTGCGAAATCCCAGTTGTCGTACCGGGTGTGGTAGCGGATCCATTCAACGGTCTGGCCGGCCCGCCCCGTGGAGGTGGTGAAATAATAATCGTTTTCACCCAGCTTGATCACAACGCCGTCGTCAATGACGCAGCCGTCGTCGTTGCACATGGCCGTGTATTTCACCCGGCCCTGTTTGCACTTGCTCATGTCCGAGACATAAACCCGCTGCAGGGCTTTCAGCGCATCGGGACCGTGGATGCGGAACTTGCCCAGGGTGGACCCGTCCAGCATGCCCACATTGTTCCGGACATTTTCAATTTCCTTTTTGCAGGTAAAATCATCGGAAAAATACCTGGCCCGCTGCCACACCCCGATGTTTCTGAAAACGCCGCCGTCCCTGCGCTGCATCTCGTCCATGGGGGTAATCTTGAACATATTGTGGTTGGTGCCGGCATAGGTGGCGATCTGGGTGGGTACCAGGGGCGGCCGCACCGTTGTGGGCCGGATTTTAATATCCGGCAGGGCCTGGTATTTGGCAGTAAACAGGGGCAGGTTGTGGCCGGGGATGCCGCCCTGGCCCGGCCCAAGGCCGGCGCCGGAGAACCGCTTGATCAGCTCGGGAACGTCAAAGCCCTTGTCAATGGACTGCTTGACGTTTTTGATGGTGGTGTCTTCATCAAAGCAGATGAAACTCTTGCGGCCCTTTACCGGAGCGTTTATGAATTTCGCCCCCCGGGCAGGTCCGGGCAGTTCAGCCAGTACCGCTTTTGCCTCCTGGGCCTTGGCCGTATCGCCGACGGCTTCATATCCCGCCACTTTACCGGAGACTTCAATGGACATGCCGTCTTCATACCCCAGCAGCCGGCCGGCGGCATACATTTTTTCTGGGATGTCCATGGGCAGGAAGAAATTGGTATGGGCATCGTATTTGAGCTTGGCCTGGTTCACCACCAGGGGGCCTGTCAACGGGGTGAATCCGGCGGATGCCACCAGCAGGTCGCACTCAAATTCCTTTTCCACGGTGCCGTCCACACTGGAAAGCTTCACCGATTTAACCTGTTTTTTGCCCACCGCTTCAGTGGCGACCCAGCCCTTGAGCAGAGTGATATTCCGGTCGGCTATCTTTTGCATCAGTTCAGAGTTCTGGCCGTCCTCCCGGACATCGGCGATCACCGGAACGGCCAGCCCCAGATCAAAGAGGGCAATGGCCGCTTCAAGGCCGAAATCGTGGCCGATGGAAAAAACCCCGGTCTTGCCGGGAAGAAGCCCGTAGGTGTTGGCCATTCTCAGGGCCGTGCCGGCCTGCATCACGCCCGGGCGCTCGTTGTTATCAAAGAGCAGCGCCCTTTCAATGCAGCCCGTGGCTACGACAACGGCGGTGGCGCGGATTTCAATATACCGTTCGTCAAAGGCATCGCCGTCTTTGCCCACCTGAAATCCGGTGACCAGGTTATTATTGTATACGCCCACATTGGCCGTGTGGGTGAAGACCCGGATATTGTCTGAAGCCGCCACTTCTGCAGCCAGCTGGGCCGCCCGTTCATTATAGGTCTTTCCCTCCTTATACTCGGCGGACCGGTAATCAAAGTTGCCGCCCAGCCAGGGCCGCACTTCCATGAGGATTACCCGGCCCCCCTTTTCCGCCGCCGCCAGGGCCGCTGTCATACCGGCGGGGCCGCCGCCGATGACACAGGTTTCACAGGAGGGGAAAATTTCGTCGTATTTGCCGGGCATCACATAATCCGGCGCCAGGGTGCCGATACCGGCGGCTTTACGGATCTGTTTCATGGCAACGGGCCAGATGGCGGCGGGCTTGTGCATGACATCATAGTAGAACCCGGCAGGCATGGCCCAGTCCATCTTATCCATGAAGCCCATCATGTCCTTGTCCGCAGACCCTTTGACGTTCTGTTCCTTGACGTCCATATTGGGTTTGAGAAGGGTGGTCTCGGTGCGGACATTGGGGATGCCGTCCACTTCCATCATGGTGTTGGAGCATTCGCCGTCCATGGAGTAAAAGCCTCTGGGACGGTGGTATTTCAGACTTCGGGCATAGATACGGACCCCGTTGGCATACAATGCCGTGGCAATGGTATCCCCCTCAACGCCGTAGTACTTCTTACCCTTATAGGTAAAGGGAATCTGTTCCCCGGATTTAATCTTCAGCGTGGGAAGCTGATTGAATCTGCTGGTCATCTCTTATTCCTCCCGGGCAGGTGTTGGTTGTTCCAGATTGGTGGTGGTGTCCCGAAAGGTTTTGAACCAGGATCCGCATCCGTCCCGGTGAAACCACCACTCTTCCTGAACCCCTGCCTTGCATTCGTTCAGGTGCACATATTCGCACCAGCTTTCAGGGGTCATCCCTTCTTCTTCGGGTCTGGGGCCTTTTTCTTCCCCGCCGTATCTGAATTCATATCCGTTTCGTTTTCCGCAGATCGGACATGTGAGTGTTAAAGCCATTTTATATCTCCTTCTTTCTTGTCCGATTAATTGTCCGGGGTGTAATTGACCAGGGCTGCGGTTTCGCCCATGAGCTTGTGCTCCTGGTACCGTTTCAGGTTAAAGGGGCGCAGCATGTCCGGGCACTCGTTGGTGGCCATGAACTGGGCCATGTATTTGCCCACGGCGGAACAGGATTTAAAGCCGAAGTAGCCCCAGCCGCAGTCCATGAAAAAGCCTTCGATCTGTTCGTTGCCGTCCATGATGGGGGCCATGTCAGGCGTCATGTCGGCAAGCCCTCCCCAGATCCGCATGAACCTCAGGCCGCGCAGGGCAGGCAGAAATTCCGACAGGGCCTCAGCCTGATGTTTTATGTAATGGGCCGTGTTCAGGGTGGTGTAATTGGGCCATTGGTCCATGTGGGCACCGGTGGCGATTTCGCCCTTAAGGGTCTGGTTGGCGTAGCAGTGGTAGGCGCCGGATGAGACCACATGGTTGAGAAGGGGTTTGAGGGGCTGGGTGACCATGGCCTGGATGGTGAGCACCGAGATGGGCAGTTTAATGCCCAGGAACCCGTGGATGAGTGATGCGGAATACCCGCCGGCCGATACCAGGACCTGCTTGCAGTTGATGGTCCCTTTGTCCGTGACCACCCCGGTGACCTTGCCGTTCCGGGTGTTGATCCCTGTGGCCTCGGTCTGCTGGTGGATATGGACCCCCAGCTTGGCCGCGCCCTTGGCCAGCCCCCAGACAACGGCATCGTGGCGGACCACACCGCCGGGGGGATGGAACATGGCCCCATGGATGGGATAGGTAATGTCTTCGGAAATATTCAGCGCCGGCACCAGTTCCTTGGCCTCCTTGGCGTCGATGAGATGGGATTCAACGCCGTGGAACTGGGCCGTGGCGATGGTCATTCTGGCGGCTTTCATGGCGGCCTCGGAGTGCATGAGGTTCAGATTGCCGCAGTTGTTGAACATGAGGTTGTAATCCAGCTCTTTGGTCAGAACCGGCCAGAGATCAAGGGCTTCCTTGTACAGGGGCACATTGTACTGTGTCCTCTGGTTGGCCCGGACGATGGCCGTATTCCGACCGGCGCCGCCGTAGCCGATGTAATTTTTCTCAATGATGGCAACGTCGGTAATGCCCTGTTCTTTCGCCAGGTAGTACGCAGTTGCCAGGCTGTGAAGCCCGCCGCCGATGAGGACGACATCGTAGCTGGACTTCAGCTTTTTCCTTTCTCCCCACATGGGTTTGCTTTTTCCAAACATTGGCCTTCTCTTCTTTTAGGTGATTGTTGTCTTATGCCTCCAAGAATAGCCAATACTTGATGAAAGAAACTCTGTCAAGATTTTTCTTTCATGATGAAAGAAAAACTTTCATTACATTTCAGCCACCGCCGCCAACGGGGCCAACCTCCTGAAAAATTAATGGGATACAAGAGCCAACACCATTGCACCCGGAACGCTCATCAATCAAAAAATCATTGAACAGAAATCACAAAAAAACGGGAGTACCATGGTACTCCCGTTTCATACGACTCAAAGGCCGGCGATATGCCGGCTGGCGATATGTTTATTCCACCTTAAACCGGCCCACCATCTCCTGGAGCTTGTCCGCCAGTCCGGAGAGTTCGTCGGCACTGGCGCGGACCTGGCGGCTGGAATCGGAGATTTCATCCACGGATTTGCTCACCTCTTTGACATCTCCGGCGATGGCATCGGCAGATACGGAGCTGTGGTTGATATTGTCATTGATCTCCTGGATCCCCTCGGAAACGCCGGAAACGTTGCCAGAGATCTCCCTGCCGGTGACAGACTGCTCTTCCACGGCCGCCGCAATGGTTTCAACAATCTCATTAACCTCGTCAATGACCTTGGTGATATCCTGGATCTGGACAACCGTATCCGAGGTGGCGGACTGGATGCTTTCCACCAGCTGCTTGATCTCCAGGGTGGCCTCAGCGGTCTGGGATGCCAGCCCCTTGATTTCAGCGGCCACCACGGCAAATCCTTTACCGGCCTCCCCGGCCCGGGCCGCCTCAATGGTGGCGTTCAACGCCAGCAGATTGGTCTGACCCGAAATATCGTTGATGGTTTCGGTCATATTGCTTATTTTCCCGGCCGCAGCCCCAAGGGCATCCACCTTTGCCGAGGCCTCTCCCGCCCGGGTAACGGCTGTCCCCGTTATCTGCCGCGCCTGTTCGGAATTCCTGGCGATTTCCCCCACCGTGGCGGTCATTTCCTCAATGGCCGAAGCAATCATATTTGCATTTCCGGCAGCCTGCTCAGTGGCTGCGGCAACGCTGTTCATATTCTGGCTCATGTCAGCGCATTGCCCCGATACCTGCCCGGTTCTTCCCGACATATTGGCCACCCCATCGGTCATGTCCCCTGCAACGGCGGACAGCCCCGTTGAGACCTGATTGAGGGTGGTGGCATCCCCGAGCACCCGGGTGATGATTTCCTGAATATTATCCATGAACAGGTTAAACCAGGACGCCATTTCACCGGTTTCATCGCCGCTGGACTGGTCCAGGCGCCGGGTCAGATCCCCTTCCCCCTGGGCAATATCCTTGAGCATGGCCACGGTGTTTCTGATGGGGCTGATGATCCTTGAGGTCACAAACAGGGCGATGCAGACCACCACCGCCGTCACCCCCAGGAGAATACCGATCATGGTGTTTCTCAGGGTGCGGACCGGCGCAAAAATTTCATCGGCCGCCCCGGTGGTAATCATGGCCCAGTTGACCTCGGGAATATCCACATGGTCGAATCGTACAAAGGCGTCTTTACCGGATTCATCGGTTACGATAAGTGAGCCGGATTCCCCCTTCAGTGCACGGTCGATATAGGGAGCGGCCTTGGCCATGCCCACCTTTTCGTCTTTCAGCACCAGGTCAGACCGCAGACTGGCCTCGCCCCGTACCTTCCCCACCAGGAAGCTTTCCCCGGTCTCTCCCATGCCGGTCCGCTGCTGGATGATGGCGTTGAACCGGTCAACCGGAATCCGCACAACCGCGTATCCGATGACGCCCTTAAACCGGTCCTTCATTCTGGCCATCATGAAAGCCGCCTGCTCTCCGTTGGACGGGGAATAGGCTGAAAAATCCGCCAGCACCACGGCATTGTCATCGGCCTGAACCGCCCTTTCAAAGGCGTCCCCCAGACCTGCCCCGGCTACGTTCATGCCCAGATCCGCCCCCTTGGCCGCCGTGTATATGATATTGCCCTCGGCGGATATCAGCAAAAGGTCATAGAACCCGTTTTTGTCCACCATGGCCTTGATGGGTTCCTCCTTGAACTTGACCAGGGTCTGCCAGGTATCATTTTGTGCAAGATCATTATTTTCCCCGTAGGCATCACTCAGGGTTATCATTGTATTCTTGAGGTAGGGATCGTCCTTGATGACGGACATGGAAGTACGGAGGCTGGAAAAATAATCCTTTATATGGTTGCGCTTGGTCTCCTGGATGGCGGCAAATTTGGCAACCACTTCATCCTCCAGTCCCCGGGCCGCCCGGTTCACGGCGACGACACTGACAAGGGCCAGGGGAACAAGGCTGACAAGGATGAAAGCCGTTATGAGTTTGGTTTTGATTTTTACTTTTTTCAACATTCCGCTCTCCTTACATGTTAGTCATTATGCCCCTGGTTCCCGGACCGTTCCACACGGTTCGCAATCTGCAAATGCTCTATAAATCAAATTGCCTAAAAATTAAAGATATTTTTCTCCCAGGATTCGCCGCATATGACACGAATATCCAAGAAAGAAAAACATTCAAATCACCCAGGGACCAAATGAAAGATTTTCTTTCATTTGGTCTTGACACCCTGGTCTCCGGGATGTATTTTTCCAATGAAATTGGATAATTATTTTGCAGCAAAGGCAATTATATATGAATGAATCAGCATCCCATCCTGTAATTACTGAAATCTCAGCGAAGCTGGACACCCTCACCCCCAAGGCCAAGGCCCTGGGCACCTTTATCATCCACAACCCCACCAAGGTGGTTTTCATGACCACCAAGGAGCTTGCCGAATCCTGTCATACCAGCGAAGCCACCGTGGTCCGCTTTGTGGCCACCCTGGGGTATAAAAAATACTCAGATTTCCAGGACGCACTGAAGGATTTTGTCAACACCGGCATGTCCCTGCCCGACCGGCTGGACATAAAGGATGTGGAAGAACCGGGAGTCACCCGCCTCCACCGGGGCATTCTGGAAGAATTGAACAACCTGAAATACTTATACGAAAACATAGATGTGGACCGGATGAACCAATTCGTGGACCATCTTGAAAAGGCAGAGACCATATATTTCACAGGCTCCAGGTTGTCCTATACCTTTGCCTATTATTTCGGCTGGTCCATGACCAAGGTGCGCCGGGGGGTACACATCATCAAGGGTTCCGACTCCACGGCCATGGACATGCTCACCAACGCCCCGGAAAACAGCCTGGTGGTGCTCACGGCCACCACCCGCTACCCCAACGAACTGATCAAGCTGAGCAAGATGATCCGCCGGGCCGGACATACCCTTCTGGCCCTCACCGATGCCAACCTCAGCCCTGTGATTCAATTCGCCCATCTTTCCCTGGTGGTGCCGGCCAAATCCATCCCCTTCATCGGAAATGTGTCCGGCATGCTGGCCGTCATCCAGTATCTGGTGCAGGAATTGGCCAACCGTAAGGGAAAAGACCTTCGGGCCTACCAGGAACAGCTGGAGCAGGTCTACCTGGAAAACGATATCCTCTTTAACCTTGACCCCAAATAGAGAAAGGCATAATAAGATCCTTGCTGGTCGAACTTAAATAAAAAAGGCTCCCATGGAACTTTCCCTGTTTGCATATGTGCTGCTCTTTCTCACCGGCCTTGCCGCCGGTTTTGTGGATTCCATCGCCGGAGGGGGCGGCCTCATCGCCCTGCCGGCGCTTCTGGCCACGGGCATGCCCCCCCAGCTGGCCCTGGGCACCAACAAGCTCCAGGGCAGCTTCGGCACCTTGTCCGCCACCCTCAACTTCATCCGCAGGGGCAAGGTCGGCCTGAAAGAAAACCTGTCCGGCATCGGTTTCACCTTTGCCGGGGCCGTTGCCGGGGCCTGGGCCATCCAGCAGATCCAGGCGGATTTTATCCGCCACATCATCCCCTTTATGCTGCTCTTTGTCTTTATTTACACCCTGGCGGCAAAGGACCTGGGCAAAGAAGCGGGCCGGGCCAGGATGGGAAAACATTTATTTTTCATGATCTTCGGCCTGGGCCTGGGGTTTTACGACGGATTTTTCGGTCCGGGAACCGGCTCTTTCTGGACCGGCGCCCTGCTCATCCTGCTGGGCATGGACATGACCCGGGCCACCGGCACCACAAGAATCATGAATTTCACCTCCAACATCGTGGCCCTGAGCCTGTTCATCATGGGCGGCAACGTGCTCTATACCGTGGGGCTGGTCATGGCCGGCGGGCAGGTCATCGGCGCCCGCATCGGCTCGGGCATGGCCATCCAGCGGGGCACCCCCTTTATTCGTCCCATTTTCCTGACCATGGTTTTTCTCACCATTGCCAGGCTGATTTACGTCAATTATGTTTAACCCGAATATGAAAGGATCATCATGTTACAGACCCAGGAAGAACTGCTGAAAATACTCGACGACCTCGGCATCGCCTACACCAACCACGAACACCCCGCCGTGTTTACCGTGGAAGAAGCGGCACAGCACAGCGAAGGCATAGAAGGGGCCCACTCAAAAAACCTCTTTTTCAAGGATAAAAAAAAGAAACTCTTCCTGGTGGTCACCCTGGCGGAGAAACCCATCCGAATCAAGGATGTGGGCAAGCTCATCGGCGGCAACAATATGTCCTTTGCCAAGCCCGACCTGCTCATGGAGGTCCTGGGCATGATCCCCGGCGCCGTCACCCCCTTTGCCGCCGTAAACATCGGCGACCGGGAGGTGAAAGTCGTTCTGGATGAGGAACTCATGGAAAACGATCTTGTCAACTTCCACCCCCTCACCAACACCGCCACCACCACAATTACCCCCAAGGACCTGGTTAAATTCCTGGAACACTGCGGCCAGGCCCCGGAGATTATCCGGTTATAACCCGGCCTTTTCCCGGCCCAGGATGCCGGTCATGCATCCCATGGCCCCATTGGCCTTCCGCAGTTCGTTCACGGACACCGGAATACATTCCAGGCCCTGGCCTTCATAAACGGCCAGGGTCCTGGGATTGCCCGCCGGCAGCATGATCTTCCTGGGCCCCAGCACCGTAAAATTAAAGGCCATATTGCCCACGGCCTCATCCAGATCCGCCAGGGCACGCACCTCAATCCCCCTTTCCCGGAGCAGTTCAACCAGTCCGTTAGGGGTTCTCCTGGGCCAGACATAGGCCAGATCCCGGTCCACCATGCGCATCATGCCCATGAAATGCATACACCCGTAAGGGATATCAAAGGCATGGAGGGAAATTCCCATCTCCCCCAGAAGGGTGCCGATCTGGTCAATGGCCGCCGGGCTGGTCCGGAGCCCCCGCCCGATCACTGCGGTCTTCCCGTCCACCCACATGAGATCCGCCCCCTCAAAAACAGCCCGGCCCGTCAGAATCTTTATCACCGGCACATTCAGTTCCGCCAGGGTCCGGGCCACCCGGACCTCTTCCCCGGCCCTTACCGTGGAGGCCGGCCGGGCAAGAATGGCCCCCTGGGGCGTCATGACAAAAAGATCGGCACAGTAAAGCTGGTTGGGCGTCACCCCGGGCCCGGCATCCAGGTAGTGGACAGCGACGCCGTGGCTCCGGTATACCGCCACCATTTCATCATGTTCTGCCCTTGCTTTTCCCAGGTCCAGATGCTCCGCAAACTGAAGCTCATTGACTTTTTCCTCAGGAATATCCATTTCCCCGCCCGGCCGGTGAACCAACACGGATTTCAGGGGCCGCCACTCACTGTCAATGCCGCAGTCGGCCCAAAGCGATCCAAGTTCCTGTACATGGGAGGCGGTTCTGGGAGACCACCCATCGCCGCCGTATGCCGCCGTGCCGAATGAATCCGCCATTGGGCGGCTCGTTTCACTCATGACTCCTTCTCCTTTATCTACCAATAAAATTCTTCCCTTATAATCCATCCGGTATAATTAGAAAATAAAATATAATGGATATACGAGAATAATCGGCTAATCACTTGACCCGCACATCTTTCAATGCGACTATGAAATCCTAACCCGGCGACACCCCTTTCCCGGGCATGGAATTGACGATAACCCCAAAAAAAAGACTCACCCGTAAGGTTATGATGCAATTCATCAAATCGTCACTGCAGGCGAAAGCACTTCTGATCATTCTGGGTATTTTCATTTCATTCGGCGCCCTGGATCTGATGATCAAGCACTATATTATTTATCCCAGTTTCATCGAACTTGAAATGAACGAAGCCAGAAATGACCTTGAACGGTGTAAAGAGGCCATTGACAGTGAAATCCTT
Organism: Desulfobacter sp.; assembly: GCA_028768525.1. Lineage (NCBI taxonomy): Bacteria > Pseudomonadati > Thermodesulfobacteriota > Desulfobacteria > Desulfobacterales > Desulfobacteraceae > Desulfobacter > Desulfobacter sp. Next base: position 2,321,492 of record CP054837.1, read on the forward strand.
TACATCGACCAGGTCTGCTTTGACTGGGCGGCCTGGACCGATACCTACCAATACGCACAGGACCACAATCCCCTCTACGAAAAAAGCAATCTGCTAATCGACACCTACACCTTAAACAAACTGGATCTGATCATCATCATTGATGATAAAAACCGGGTGGTCTGGAACAAAATCCTGGCCCCTGAAACCCACAAAGAAATTGAACTGGATTACTTCAAAGGCAAGATATTTCACCCGGGCCATGGGCTCTTTCCCTTTGACACAGAAAAACCCCTCTCCCGGCAGGGAGTTAAGGGTGTTTATAATTCAGAGTACGGACCGCTGATAATATCGTCCAGGCCCATTTTAACCAGTGCCAACCAGGGCCCCGCAAAGGGAACCATGTATATGGGACGGTTTCTGTCAAATAAAGTGATTGAATCGATCAAATCCCAGATCCGGGTTGATTTCCAGATCATCCTGCCGGCCTCCCGGGATGGGGACGGCGAATTTACCCCGCTTTCTCTGTCCATTGATGCAGAAAACGGAACATATATACGAATGGCAGAGGATATTGTCACCATGTACGCAAAATACACGGGGATTGATGGCAAACCGGCCTTCATTGTTAAAACGGACTTTGCCAGGAAAATAACTGAAAAAGGATTCGTTGCGGTCCGGTCCAGCATGATATTGATGACCATCAGCAGCCTCATCGTATTGTCCATCGTCATGGTGCTGCTGAAAATTTTTATTTTAACCCCCATTTCACTCCTGACGGAACTTACACAAAAGATCAAAGAGAATCAGGATTTCGGATCCAGAGCCGAGGTAGACCGGTCCGACGAAATAGGGGTTCTGGCCCGGGGCCTTAATGGTATGATGGACACCATTGTGGAGCAGACCGATCTTTTGATCGAGTCAAACCTGAAACTCCAGCACGCCTCTTCAACGGACGGACTGACCGGAATATACAACCGGCGTCAATTCGACGAAACATATCACAGGGATTGGGGCATGCACCTGAGGGAAAAAAAGCCCCTGGGCCTGATCTTAATGGACATTGATTTTTTCAAATCCTTTAATGATACCTATGGTCACCAGATGGGAGACACCTGCCTCAAGCAGGTGGCGGAAACCATCAGCAGGGGATTGAAACGCTCAGGAGACGTTGCGGCCCGGTACGGCGGAGAAGAGTTTGTGGTCATTCTGCCCAACACGGACCTGGCGGGCACCCTCACCGTGGCTGAAAACATCCGTCAGGCGGTTGTGGCATCAAAGATTGCCCATAAAACCTCCAGGGCGGCCAACCATGTCACCCTAAGCCTGGGTGCAGGATCAATTATTCCTTTTGATGGAATAACCCCGGACCTATTCGTCGAATATGTGGACAAGGCCTTATATTCAGCCAAAGAACAGGGCCGGAACCAGGTAACGCCTGCGGACCTTCAGATATAACCGGCGGCCATTGGCCGTCCATGCCGGATCAGGGGGCTTTATTGTCATCACCGGTAGCGGTCGTAAATCCTGACCAGGGTGCCGTCATCCTTTAATTTTTTTAGTACGCCGTTAATCCGGTCAATTAAGGTTGAATACAAAGATATCTTGCTAATGAGCATCCGGTAGGATACAGGCGTCCTGTTCATGGGCCGGGGCAGTTCCAGCAAGACATCTGCATATCCGTGCTTTTTTATCAGATACCGGGTCTGCACATTGTTCCGGACGGCGGCATCGTATATCCCGTCCCTTAATAACCTGAAAATCGCCGGATAGGTCAATTCGAAACTCAGATCCATCCCCTTTAGATTGGTTTCGGCCCAGCCGCTGCCAAGAATGTCGATGAGGCGGAACCCTTCAAGGTCTTTAGGGGTTTCAACCCGTTTAAGTGCATCCAGTCTGGGATTTCCTGCCCCCGTAAATATTTTGAAGTCCATCTGGACCACGGGGTACGCCGTGGGGAGGGTATAATTCAGCCGCTTGGCGGTACTGATGGTGCACATCCCGTCGGCCATGCCGTGTTCCACCATGAGCTGGGCTCTTTTCCATGGAAACCCCTGGTGGTCAACATCCATGTCCAGTTCCTTGAACACCATATTGACGACATCAACGAACAACCCTTTCATCTGCCCGTTTTCACACCAGCTGAAGGGTTCAAACTGATCAAAATAAACAAACCGGACCGTTTCCCGGGCAGACACCGGTGAATACAGAGACAAAATACAATTTAGGATTCCCAAAAGGATTGCCACCTTCAGGCAAGTCTTCATTTTCGCCCCGCTAAATTAATGGATTGGACATATAGCCGCACTCAAAATGCTTTACCATTAATGACTGTTCCAGGCAAATGATTCCACAGACAATATCCCTTGGCGTCCAGCAGGCACCAGAGGCCATTCATTAATCCTGCCCGGGGGACGCCATGAACCTGCGGTATGCCAGCACCGCCTTGATCTCCCCGTAGGAGACATCATCCGCCAGCCGGGTCTTGATCTGGGTCAGGGAGAGCCCGTCCGAAACCACCGCTTCAACGGCGGCCTGGGTTTCAGGGGCCACCAGGCGGTCGATGTCGAGTTCACCGGTTTCAACGTAATGGCAGAGGTGGCCATGGATGGTGCTAAAGGCAAGACCGCGCTCCTCTGCAATCTCTTCAGCAGACATGCCCTGGGAAAAAAAAGCCAGGGTAACCGCTTTGGTGCCCGGCCCTTTTTCCTTTTTGGGCTTGTCCTCCCTTTGCCTTGGGGGGGTGTCCTCCCCGCCTGCAGAGGGTTCAATTGATTTGGGTTCCGGGGGGGCCACTTCTGTGATCTTATTTTCCTCCCGATAGGCATTGACCATGGCAAGCAAATCCTCCCCGTATTTTTCCATGGTGCCGGGTCCCACCCCCTTTAAGGCCATCAGTTCGGATTCGGTGGCGGGCAGGACAACGCAGATCTGGACCAGCACCTTCTGATGAAGGATGTGAAAATGGGGCACCCCAAAGGTTTTGGCCTTTTCCGACCGCCACGCCTTAAGGGTTTTAAACATTTCGGGATGCTGGATATCCAGCTCCGTATAATCCGGCCCTTTTTTCTGTTTCCGGGCCCCTTTTCCCGGCATGGCCGCCACCCCGGCCCGGGAAACGGCAGAAAGATAGGCGTCCGGCGAAAATCCCCGGGCGCAGGAAAGGATTCCGGCCCGGCGAACGGCAATTTCCTGTTTCAAATTATCCAGGCCGTTGTTGATCTGCTTGGCCAGTGCCTTGTTGTCGGTTTCCACGCCGCCCTTTTCCAGAAATTCGCCGAATACAAAAGCGAATTTTTCACCGAACCAGGCTGACGCCTTTTGGGTCCGCTCGGCAACGGCCGGCGACTCGGATGGCACCTCCCCGGATGCCATCAGCCCGCGCAACTGGTTCAGAAATTTTTCGCTGACCGTAAAAATTTGATCCAGGGCCGCGGACTTGAAAGCGGCCATATCCGGTATGCCAAATACCCTGACCACACTGCGGTTGTTTTCCAGCAGCCGGACCACATAATGAAAAAGCCCCCGGAATGATCCGCAGTCAAAGCATTGGATCAACAGGTTCTGCTGCCAGGCAATACGGGACGCCCGGAACCGGTCCTCCAGATCCCGGCCCCGAACGGCCCCTGCCATGAAGGCGGCCACGGCCGGGTCAGCCCCCAGCCCCCGGGCAGGCATGGGGGAGGAGAGCACCAGCCCGTCCAGGGTCCGGCACCGGCTCAGGGCCACATAGGTCTGGCCGTGGGCAAAGGCATCGGTTGCGTCCACAATGGCCCGGTCAAAGGTCAGGCCCTGGCTCTTGTGGATGGTCACGGCCCAGGCCAGTTTCAGAGGCACCTGGCGGAACCGGCCGATGACATCCTCCCGGATGGTCTGGTCCTCTTCATTCACCGTATAGGCGATGTTCTCCCATTCCACCGGCTCCACTTCCACGTGGACCGGCTGCCCCCCGTCCCCCTCCTCGGGATCACAGGAGACAAACACCCGCTCCCCGATGATATTGGCCACCCGGCCGATCTTGCCGTTGTAGTAGGCCTTGTCCGGGGTGGGGTCGTTTCTCAGGAACATGACCTGGGCCCCTTTTTTAAGCACCAGCCGGTCCGGGGTGGGAAAGGCATGGTCCGGGAATTCCCCGGTCACCTCGGCCAGAAGCTCCCGGTCCGCCTCGGGGAGGCGGGCCAGCCGCTCCCGGTTAATGGCGTCGGCCTTTCGGTTATGGGTGGTCAGGGTGATATACCCGCGGTCAGGCAGGGGTTTCCTGGCGCATTGGCCGAGCATTTCTGCGGCATGGCCGTCCACCCGGTTCTCCCGCACGGCATTGAGTACATTGATAAAATTTTCATCTGACTGGCGGTAAATCTTCTCCAGCTCAATGGTGACCAGTTCACTCTGGGCCAACGCCCGACTGGAAAAAAAATAAACGGAGTCATACATGGGCTCAAGGAGCTGCCACTCGTCAGGCTTGGCCACCGGCGGCAGCTGGTAAAGGTCGCCGATGAGCAGAAGCTGTACCCCGCCAAAGGGGGCGTCGCTCCTGCGCAGCCGCCTGAGCACCTCATCCACGGCATCCAGTACGTCGGCCCGGACCATTGAAATTTCATCAATGACCAGAAGATCCAGCCCCTTGATGATCCGTTTTTTTTCCTTGGAAACCCGAAAAAACCGCCGGTTGTCCTGGTCCGTCCGGCCCGGGATATAGGGACCGAAGGCAAGCTGAAAAAATGAATGGAGGGTGACGCCGCCGGCATTAACCGCCGCCACACCGGTAGGGGCTGCCACCACCATCTGCTTGGGGCAGGTTTCTCTGAGACGCTTCAGGAAAGTGGTCTTTCCCGTGCCGGCCTTGCCCGTCAGAAAGACATGGCTGCCGGTCTGCCGGATAAAGGCGTCGGCCATGGCCATCTCGGGATTGCCCTCAAAATCGGGTATGGTTTTCTTTATCTCATTCATACCCGCACCTTTACCAGACCAGCGCCAAAGGTCAAGGGGAATTTCTTGATTAAAGAAGTGACGGTCAAAGACAGGCAGACACAAAAAATGCCCTGAAAGGAAAATGGAAATTTCAGGGCATTTTTATGATAATAAGGGAATGGCCGGGATTCCGGCTGAAATCAGTATCCGGGATAATTTTCAGGGACGGAAAAATCCCTTTGGTTCAGGTACTGATAATCGGTGTCAGACAGTTCCGGTTTCAACTCCTTTTTCTGTTCGGGATTGCAGAACGGACAGGCAGCGGCGGCAGCGGTAATGGAACTGAATTCTTTCCCGCAGTCGGGGCAGATTATTTTCTCCATCACTCCTCCTTGATTGAAATTGGCAGATGAATAACCATATCCCGCCCCTTTTCAAACATCAAGAGAAATTTTATATTTTAATTAAATTCAAATGGTTAAGACAATTTTGAAAGATTATTTTTTCGTATTTTCGCCTTGCTGCAACACCCCAAATCTGCCGGCCGGCCATACAAAAATGTCATTTTTAACCGGCCCCGCCACGGATCAGCCCTCTTCTTTGATATCCACCTGAAAGCTGTTCATGCAGTCAATGATATCTTCTGTGCGCCCCTCATCCGCCGACCAGATCACCAGTTCCGGATCCTCTATCTTCACCAGGCACTCCGGGAAAAAATCATAAAAATTATCGTCGATTTTCAACACCCGCCGGATATCCTCGGGGAATTCCGGATCCGGGACATGTTCAATCACCTCCCAGTCATCCGGCACAATGAACTCGGCCTTTATTTCCACCTTAATTTTTTTCATGACTTGCCTGCCTGACTTGATTTTTATTTATTTCCCGACTCTACAAAAGATATCCATAATACCACAATGATAAATTTTGACAAAGAAGTGTCCATATATTATAGGATAAATTTTTTTATAACCAATGGGGAGGAGTTATGCAGACCGGAAAAGTAAACCAGCGGATTTTATCGTTCATGGAAAAACGGGGAATGGATATCCAGGGCCTGGCCGACACCACCGGCCTGGATGCAGAATTTATCAAAACCATGCTGGATGAGGATGTATATCCCCCGCTGGGTCCATTGATGAAAATCGCCAGGGCTTTGGGCGTCCGCCTGGGCACCTTTCTGGATGACCAGGAATCCAGCGATCCCTATATTGTCCGCCAGGCAGAGCGGGAGGCCGAATTTTCAGTACTGGCCGGCAAAAACAAGGCCACGGCCCTGAATTTCTATGCCCTGGGCAAGGGCAAGACAGACCGGCACATGGAGCCCTTTTTCGTGGAAATCCTGCCGGAATCGGCCAAGGACAAAACCCTTTCCTCCCATGAAGGGGAAGAGTTTATCGCCGTCATCTCCGGTTCAATAGAGGTAATCTACGGCAACAAAATCCACATCCTCAACGCCGGGGATTCCGTCTATTACAACTCCATCGTTCCCCACTATGTATCCTGTGCCGGTGAGGAAAAAGCAGAAATCCATGCCGTGATCTATATTCCGGAATAAGGGGGCGAAAACAACCAAGATGGACGAAAAAACATCAGACAAGATCCAGGCATTGCAGGACCTGACCCTGGGACAGATCCTGGACCGCACCGTTGAACGATTCCCCGACAACCCGGCCATTGTATACGTGGACCGGGATTTCAGGCTGACTTACAAAGAATTTGCCCGGGTGGTGGACGAAACCGCCAAGGGCCTCATGGCACTGGGCGTGAAAAAGGGTGAAAAAGTGGCGGTTTGGGCCACCAACATCCCCTTCTGGGTCACCCTGCAGTTTGCCACGGCAAAAATCGGGGCGGTGCTGCTCACGGTGAACACCAACTATAAAACAGCGGAACTGGAATACCTGCTCACCCATTCGGAAACCGAAAACCTCTTTTTAATCGACGGATTCCAGGACACCGATTACATCAATACCGTCTACGAACTGGTGCCGGAACTGAAAACCTGTCAGCGGGGCCACCTTAAATCCGAAAAATTTCCCCACCTCAAACGGGTGGCCTTCCTGGGCCCTGAAAAACACCGGGGCATGTACACCATTCCCGAGATCCGGTCGCTGTCCGTGATGGTCAGCGATGAGGACTATGAGGCCCGCCAGGCATCCCTGGATCCCCACGAGGTGGTCAACATGCAGTACACCTCGGGCACCACGGGCTTTCCCAAGGGCGTCATGCTCACCCATTATAACATCGGCAACAACGGGTACTGGATCGGGGCCAACCAGAATTTCACGGAAAACGACCGGGTCTGCCTGCCCGTGCCCCTGTTCCACTGCTTCGGCTGCGTGCTCGGGGTGCTGGCCGCCGTGAACCACGGTACCTGCATGGTGGTCCTGGAAGGCTTCGACCCCCTTCTGATCATGGCCTCGGTGGAACAGGAAAAGTGCACCGCCCTCTACGGGGTACCCACCATGTTCATCGCCGTGCTGGACCACCCCATGTTCAATAAATTCGACTTTTCCTCCCTGCGCACCGGGATCATGGCCGGGTCCAACTGCCCGGTCCACGTCATGGAGCAGGTCATCGACAAGATGAACATGACCGACATCACCATCTGCTACGGCCTCACCGAGGCCTCTCCGGTGATGACCTACACCCGCATCGACGACGATATACGGGTGCGGGTGGAAACCGTGGGCCGGCCCCTGCCCCATATCGAGGTCAAGGTGGTGAACCCTGAAACCGGCGAAGTGCTGCCCGCCGGCAGCCAGGGCGAGGTCTGCTGCCGGGGCTACAATGTGATGAAGGGCTATTATAACAACCCCGAGGCCACGGCCGAAGCCATTGACAAGGACGGCTGGCTCCACTCCGGCGACCTGGGCGTCATGGACGGGGCGGGCAACCTCTCCATCACCGGCCGCCACAAGGATATGATCATCCGGGGCGGGGAAAACATCTATCCCAAGGAAATCGAGGAATTTCTCTACCGCATGGACGAAATCCTGGATGTACAGGTGGCCGCGGTCCCCAGTAAAAAATACGGGGAGGAAGTCGGCGCCTTTGTCATCCTCAAGGAGGGGGCCGACCTTGAGCCCAGCGATGTCAGCGATTTCTGCCGGGGCAAGATCAGCCGGTATAAAATTCCCAGGTACGTCCATTTCCTCAATGAATATCCCATGACCGCCTCGGGCAAGATCCAGAAGTACAAACTCTCTGAAATGTCCGTTGATATCTGGCCGGACAGAAGGTAGAATAGGCCCCGGCCGGCAGCAATGCCCGCCGGCCGGGCACTCTCCCTTTAAATAAGGACGGTATCATGGCATTGTACTCTGATAGAACCCGCATTATAGGCACGGAAAACGCATTTAAAATCGGCCCCCATATTTCCCGGGTGGAAGCCTCAGGCACCCCAGTGGTCCGACTGAACCTGGGCGAACCCGACTTTACCCCGCCGGACTGGGTACTGGACGAGGTGATTTTTCATCTGCGGGCCGGCAATACCAAATACTGCGACCCCATGGGGCTGGCCTCCCTTCGTCAAGCCATCGCAACCCAGGTCGGCGAGACCCGGGGACTGGATATTTCAGCGGACCAGGTCTGTGTCTTCCCAGGGGGGAAACCCGCCATCGCCTTTACCCAGCAGCTCTACTGCAACCCAGGCGATGAAATCATTTACCCCAGCCCGGGCTTCCCCATTTACGAATCCATGGTGGCCTATTTCGGGGCCGTGCCCGTCCCCCTCCACCTGGAGGAATCGGAAAACTTCACCTTTGGTGCGGATCAGCTGCGGGACCTGATCACCCCCAGGACCAAACTTATAATCCTCAACTTCCCCTCCAACCCCACCGGAGGGGTGGCGGACAGAAAACTGCTTGAAGAAATCGCAGAAGTGATCCTCTCCAATTGCGGCAGGGATGTGCGGGTATACTCCGATGAAATCTACGAAAACATCATCTTTGACGGGGCCGTCCATGCATCCATCGCCTCGGTGCCGGGCATGGAGAAACGCACCCTCATTGCCTCGGGTTTTTCCAAATCCTTTGCATGGACCGGCGGCCGCATCGGCTATATCGTCACACCCACGGCAGCGGAGGCCCAGGGGTTTAAACAGCTGAACATCAACTATTTTTCCTGCATCCCCCCCTACAATCAGGAGGGGGCCAGGGCCGCTATGGAACACCCGGAGAGCCGTGCCTGGATGGAACATATGACCTCGGCCTTTCAACGCCGCCGGGACCTGGTGGTAAGCACATTGAACCAGATCCCCGGCATCCGCTGCCAGCTTCCAAAAGGTGCCTTTTACGCCTTCCCTAATATCTCGGAACTCTGTGAATCCCTGGGGGTGATCGACGCCTTTGACCGCCTCCCCGAAGAACTGAAACAGCGCACCTCGGTCTCCGGCCTTTTCCAGATGTTCACCCTTTATGCCCACGGGGTGGCGGTGCTGGACCGATCATCCTTCGGCAGCATCGGCGCCGAAAACAGACATTTTATCCGCCTCTCCCTGGCTTCGGGCCGGGAGGAACTTGAAAAAGGCCTGGCGGGCCTGGCTTCGGCCGGTGCGGACCGGGACGGATTTGCCCGGTTTGCCACCGATACCCAGGCCCTCTCCGAAATCCTATAATTAATTAAGGAGCATACATGAAATTAAAATACTTCTGCCTGATTCTCATTTCCCTGGTCTGGATAATATCCCCGGTCCAGGCCGCTGAAAAGCAAATCACCATCATGACCCACGACAGTTTCAGCATCAGCAAGCCGGTGCTGGCGGACTTTCAAAAAGCCCTGGGCGCCAGGGTGGTGATCCTTCGGTCCGGGGACGCAGGCGAGGCGTTGAACAAGGCCATCCTTTCAAAAAACAATCCCCTGGCCGACATATTCTACGGGGTGGACAACACCTTTTTCAGCCGGGCCCTGGACGAAGATATATTCATTCCCTACGCCCCAAAAGTGCTGGCGAACCTGGCACCGGAACTCCTGATGGATCCGAAGCACCGGCTGGTGCCCGTGGATTTCGGGGATGTCTGCCTCAACTACGACATCCAATGGTTCAAGACCCGCAAGATTGAACCGCCCAAAGGCCTTGAAGACCTGGTCAACCCGGTTTACAAAGGACTCACCGTGGTCCAGAACCCGGCCACCTCCTCACCGGGCCTGGCCTTCCTGCTGGCCACCGTCAGCCGCTTCGGCGAAAAAGGTTACATCGACTATTGGAAACAATTAAAGACCAATGATCTTCTCATCGTCAACGGGTGGAAGGAAGCCTATTGGGGCCATTTCACCGCTGCCTCCAAGGGGGACCGGCCCATCGTGGTCTCCTATGCCTCCAGCCCGGCGGCCGAAGTTTTTTATGCGGAGACCAAACCGGATCAGGCCCCCACCGGGGTGGTGATCGATAATGGTTCCGCCTTCAGGCAGGTGGAATTTGCCGGTATCCTTAAAAACAGTGCCAGCCAGGATCTGGCCAAAAAGGCCATGGATTTCATCCTCTCCCCCCGGTTCCAGGAAGACATCCCCCTGCAGATGTTCGTCTTTCCGTCCAACACCAAAGCGGCTCTGCCCAAAGTATTCACCGACCATGCCCGGATCACCGGCGACCCGGCCCGGCTGGACCCGGAACTCATGGATAAACACCGGGACCGGTGGATCCGGGAATGGACAGAAGCTTTATTATAGCGAAGCAAGCTTGTGAAAAAACAGATTTACACCCATCCCTATTTTCTGGCCGGCCTTGTGCCGGCCCTGTTTTTCCTGGTCTTTTATTTTTATCCCCTGTCGGGAATTTTCCTTAAAAGCTTTTTCCCCAAAGGGGAGGTGAACCTTCTCTTCCTGGACCAGGTACTGGGGTCGGCCCGGATGATGAAAATCATCTGGTTCACCTTCTGGCAGGCGGCCCTCTCCACCCTTCTGACCCTGGCCTGTGCCCTGCCCGCCGCCTTTGCCATGGCCAATTACGAATTCAGGTTTAAAAAGACATTGCGCCTGCTGGCCTCCATCCCCTTTGTGCTGCCGGCGGTGGTGGTGGCAGCGGCCCTGGAGTCCTGTTTCGGCCGGACCGGATGGATCGGCGAGATCCGCCATCCCCTGGCCCTGATCCTCCTGGCCCATGTTTTTTACAATTTTTCAGTCATGCTCCGGATCATCACCGGCTATTGGACAAGTCTCCAGGGGGAGATCCGGGAAGCGGCGGCCATGCTGGGGGCCTCCCCGGCCCAGGCCTTTTTCCATGTAACCCTGCCCCTGCTCAGGCCGGCAATTTGGGCCGGGGCCCTGCTGGTCTTCATCTTTTGTTTTTCCTCCTTCGGCATCATCCTCATCCTGGGAGGGCCGGGTTACGCCACCATTGAAGCCGAAATTTACCGCCAGGCCGCCCATCTGTTCAACCTGCCCCTGGCCTCCTTTCTCTCTTTGGTGCAGATCGTTTTCACCTTCGGGCTCATGAGCCTGTACACAAGATTCAGCAAAAGGGCGGCCCAATTCATCCCCAAGGCCGGGGAGATCCGGCTGAAACCGCCGGAACGGCCCTGGGAAAAATCCCTGGTGGCCGGCACCGCCCTCTTCATTATCATTGTCTGCGTGATGCCCATGGTTTCCCTGGCGGCAAGCTCCCTGGTCCACAACGGAGATTTTTCCCTGGCCTATTACCGGGCCATATTTGAAAACACCACGGACTCGGTATTTTACGTGCCGCCCTTCCAGGCGGTTCAATACTCTTTTATCTTTGCGGCCGGGGCCCTGGCCATTGCCCTGGTGGCCGGGGTATGCGCCGCCCTGTTCATCACCCATGCCGACCGGCATATCAAGAGCCGGCTGGCGGCCTTTTTCGATCCCCTGTTCATGCTGCCCCTGTCCACATCCGCCGTGACCCTGGGATTCGGCATCATCATCACCCTGGACCATCCGCCCCTGAACCTGAGGACCTCCCCCTTTCTCATCCCCCTGGTCCACGCCCTGGTGGGATTCCCCTTTGTACTCCGCGCCCTGCTGCCGGCCCTGAGGACCATCCCGGCCCAAATGGGAGAGGCCGCGGCCATGCTGGGGGCATCTCCCCTGAAGGTATTGCGGCACATCGACCTGCCCCTGATGTCCAGGTCACTGGTGGCCGGGGCGGTATTTGCCTTTACCATCAGCCTGGGGGAATTCGGGGCCACCATTTTTGCGGCGCCGCCCACCACCCCCACCATCCCCATTGCCATCTACCGGTTCCTGGGCCAGCCCGGCGCCATGAACTACGGCCAGGCCATGGCGGTGTCCACCATTCTCATGGCCGCCACGGCCCTGGGCTTTATCATCATAGAAAACCTGAGACCCGGCAACGCCGAAGGGATTTAATATGGAAGACCAACTCGTCATTGAAGATATTCTGGTTACCGAAGAAGACGGCACACCGGTGATGGGCCCCCTGGACCTCAGCCTGCCCCGGGGAAGCAAACTATCCGTGCTGGGCCCCTCGGGCAGCGGGAAAACCACTTTGCTGAGGCTCATCGCCGGCCTGGTATCCCCGGACCGGGGCCGCATCCGGTTCAACGGCAGATCCATCATCGGCCTGCCGCCCCATAAGCGGAATTTCGGCCTCATGTTCCAGGAATACGCCCTTTTCCCCCACCTCAACGTGTTTGAAAACATCGCCTTCGGCCTTAAAATGAAAAAGGAATCCAGGTCCGCCCAGGACAAACGGGTAAACCAAATGCTGGACCTCACCGGCCTCAAAGGCCTGGAGACCCGCAGGGTGGACGAACTTTCCGGCGGGGAACGCCAGCGGGTGGCCCTGGCCCGCACCCTGGCCCCGGGGCCTGAACTGCTCATGCTTGACGAACCCTTGAGCGCCCTGGACCGGGTCCTGAGAAAGCGGCTGCTCTCCCAGCTCACCGATATTCTGTCGGCCCTGAACATCACCACCATCTTCGTCACCCACGACCATGAAGAGGCCTTTGCCGCAGGCACCCAAATACTCCTGCTCAACGAAGGCAGAATCGTTCAGCAGGGCAGCTCTGAAGACCTATTGCACAGCCCTGCCACCCCCTGGGTAAAGCAATTCATGGCCTGACAGCAGCCAATATTTTAGGCCACCTCTAATAATCGTCTTTTGTTTCGATTTCTTCGTTGCAGGAAAATTTTAATCCTCGAAATATTCAAGATATTCCTCCGGTTAAAATTTTACTATGCCTTGAACTCAAACCAAAATCCTTAATCATTAGAGATACCCTTTATATGTTACCATCTGCGGTAAGGCCGCCGGCCCCCTCTTAAAACACTTAAAACTCCCCGTCCATGGAATCTGCCTTCTGGGGCAAGGCCTCAGTTTTTTTTCCGGGGAGGCGGGCCTGTCTCTGCCCCCGGGTCAAGGCGGGGATGCCCTGGGCAGCCCCCTTTGCCCCCCTTGTTTTCTGCCCTGAAATCAGCAGTGCAAGGTCTCCGACATAGTCCCTGAGCTGCTCGGCCTGGGCATTCATCTCCTCGGCTGCAGCGGCGGACTCTTCTGCATTGGCAGCATTTTGCTGAACCACCCGGTCCATTTCAGATACCGCATTATTGACATTATCAATGCCCATGGCCTGTTCCTGGGAGGCCACGGCGATTTCAGCCACAAAGGCATTGACCTTTGAGGTGCTGTCGGCCACCCTGCCGAAGGCATCATTGGTCTCGGCCATGAGGCTGGAACCTTCATCGACTTTTTTTACCGTCCCCTGGATAAGGCCGGCGGTATTCTTTGCCGCATCTGCCGCCCGCATGGCCAGATTTCTGACCTCGTCGGCCACAACGGCGAACCCTGCACCGGCCTCTCCTGCCCTGGCCGCCTCCACGGCAGCGTTCAGGGCGAGCAGGTTGGTCTGGAAAGCGATTTCATCAATGGTTTTGATTATCTTTGAGGTTTCCTGGCTGGCCCTGGATATCTCATCCATGGAAAGGGTCAGGGTCGACATGGACCGGTTGGCGGTTTCCACCATCTGGTTGGCCTCTTTCATGATTCTGTCGGCCTGGTCTGCATTCTGGGCATTCTGACGGGTCATGGAGGCCATCTCTTCCATGGAGGAAGAGGTTTCTTCAATGGCGGCCGCCTGCTGGGAGGAGCCTTCAGCCATGGACTGGCTGGAATCTGAGACCTGGCCGGCGGCAGCAGCCACCTGGTCGGCCCCTTCGGTCATGCCCAGGGTGATCATGTTAATGGGCCGGCTGATGGACCTGGAGATGAGAAAAGCCAAACCGGCAATGGCCGCAAGGCTGATGCAGGAAATAATCAGGGTCAGCCGCCTGATGGAATCGGCCGGGGCAAAGGCCTCGGCCTTATCGATCTCTGCGATCAGGGCCCAGGTGGTCCCCCCGACCTGAAGGGGGGTAAAGGCGGAGAGCACCGGATTCCCGTTATAATCAAGGAGAATTTTCTCCCCTGTTTTCCCTGACAGGGCCTCCCGGGAGGCCTCGGTATCCACCCTGCCCGCAGCCGGATGGGCAAAGGAGGCCATAACCGAATGGCCCTTGGGGTCCAGGAAGCTGTCCGACCGCATGAGCAGGTCGCTGCCCACAAGATAGGTCTCACCGGTTTCCCCCATTCCCTCCCTCTCCTGCATAATCCGGTTGATGGCCCCAAGGGAGAGCTGGAGCCCCACCACCATCTCAACCTGATTATCATGGACCACGGCCTGGGCGATAAAGGCGGCCGGCTGCCCGTTGCTCGGGGCGTAGGGTGCAAAATCCGCCATCCCGAATTCACCGGTTTCCAGCACCTTCCGGACCAGTCGGCCGAGGCCGGAATCCGCATATTTGCCCCTGAGGAAATTGGTCCTGTAATCTGCCTCCCGGGCCACGGTATAAAAGGCATACCCGTCCGGATTGAAAAGGAAGAGATCATAGTAGCCGTACATCCGGGTATATTTTTCAAAAAAATAGGCACCGGATGCATCCTTTGGGCAGAAGGCCTCGGCCACATCCACCTCGGCTAAAAGCCCCCAGGTGGTGGTTCCGATGCTCAAAGGGGTATAAGAAGAGAGCACGGGATTGCCGTTGTAGTCAAGGACGACCTTAAAACCGGTATCTCCGGCCAGCGCCGCCATTGATGCCTCGGTTTCAACTTTTCCCTTTTCAGGATCGGCAAAGGAGGCCTCAACCGAATGGAATTTTGGGTCAAGGAAGGAGTCGCTGCGCATGAGCCGGTCCGGGCCGACCAGATAGGTCTCCCCCGTCTCTCCCAGGCCGGCCCTCTCTGCCATGATCCGGTTTATGGCATCAATGGAAATCTGGAGCGCCACCACACCGATGATCCTTTCCCCGTCCCGGATGGGCGCCGCCACAAACTGGGCCGGCGCCCCTGCGGAAGGTGCATAGGGACGGGTATCGGAAACGGCCACCTCCCCTTTCAGGGCAGCGGACCAGACATCCTTGAGAGAAGAGGCCTGGGCACCGGCATCAATGCCGAAGTCCGCCTCCTTTGTAACGGTAAAGAGGACGGCCCCATGGTCGGCGTCCAGAAGGAAAAAATCGTAATACCCGTATTGCGACATATAATAGGCCAGATGGGGATAATAACGGTCATGGACCGCCTGATAATCCCCGGGCGCATCATATTTTCCATTGGTATGCCCCTTGAACCGCCCGCCCTTGACCCCGCCGAGCCGGTCAAAGGAATCATGGAGCGCCTGGTAGGCCTCCAGTATATAAGGGTCCCGGGACAGTACCCGGGCATCCACCATCCGCTCCTTGAAAAAGGACTGAATCTGGGATTTTTTGATTTCCCGGACCGCCGCGAGCTTGGCCATGGCCTCCTCCCTCAGGATATCAACCGTCTCAACCAGCACCCCCATATCCCCTTTGCGCTCCTCAAAAAAACGGGAAATCTCAGCCTTTTTAACCTCCCTCATTCCCCTGAGCTGGCCGTAGGCCTGTTCGGACAGGGCCCTGGCCGACTTTAAATAGCTTGCGGTTCCGATGACCGCAAACGGAATCAGGCCCACCAGTAAAAAGGCTGTCATCAGCTTCGCCCCGAGGCTCATCTTTCTTACCATGCTAACCTCCCAATAAAAGAATGATCGTATTTAGGATTCTTGATACACATTCAATCCATTGCCCGACGAAAAGAGGGCAAAGCCCTTCGGCATGATTAAAACCCTATGAAAAAAAATGCTGCGGTGGTGGTTCCGCCCAGAAGCCTTAATATGAAAATGAATCTTATGATCGCCGAATTTGGATATCTGGATTACGATATTATATTAAAGCAAAGTCTACATCAATTCGCCGATTGAATCAAACCCAAAGTGGCCGGGCCGCTGGGGTGCCCGAGGCTGCGGAAGAGGATCTGTTCCGATATTCCCATTGGACCGGGTGGTGGAATTGTGTTACTTTTTATTTATACATTCAGGGCCAGGGTGTAAGCCGGGCTTCATTTTTCTCTTGCCGTTTGCCGCACCGCTCCGGACCCCAGGCAACGAATTGATCTTAAAAAGGGAAAAGCGCCATGGATAATACCAGGCAACTGCTGAGTATCAGCAAACCTCTGGAACAGATGATTGACAAAACCGCCAACGAAATATTCAAGATTTACAGGGCGAAGCTTCTGTTGGAAGACAATACATATATCATCCCCGGGGTATGGGGGACCGTCAGGGACGGAGACCTGGATGATACCCAGAGGGAAATCCACATCATGGCATCCCGGCTTGTGGATAAGGCCATATCGGCCTTTGGCTTCAATCACCTTTCCAGTTCCCAGCGCTTTGCCCTGCGGTATCTGGTCAACCGGACCCTGATATATACCGTTTCCTATATGATCCAGGTCACCAAAAACCAGGTCAGCTTGAAACAGGAGAGTTTACTCATGAATCTGCCTCCCATGGGCAGGGCCTGAACATTACGGATCCCGGGCGGCTCTTTAAGTGCTGGTTAATATACGGCTCTTTTTCGCCGGCCATGTATCTGACCACGGCTAATGAAAAAAATAGTCTTGCGGCCTCTATTTTGCTATTCTCTATTTTGCTATTATAGATAACACAGCGCTTCGCCGGGAAATAATCCTGGGGACCCAATAAAAATAACATGGTGGCGTATGGAAAAAGAAATCACCCAGATTCTGAACGCGATGGACGTGAAGCAAAACAGGGAAGACGCCGAATCAAAAGCGATTTCGATATACAAACTGGGACCGGAAGCCCTCGATACCCTGCTTGAAATCGGCCTGGCGACAGAAAAAAAGCCAATAGACACGCCCACGAAAAGAAAGTGCCTCAGAGCCGTCATCCTTGCCATCTCTATCTTCTTTACAAAAAACAAATACAGCCCAAAAACAGAATGCCATGCCAGGGTCATGGACTTTTTAATGGATTTATCAATGAAAAATTTCCAATCGGCCAAAACCCTTCTTGGTACCATGGGATATTCCGAATCTGATGTTATCCAAAAAAAACTATTGTCCCTTCCCGTGGCGGAGAAACATCTTCATGATAAAATCATTTCAGTGAATGAGGCCCTTGAGGAAATACGACTGGGAAAATTCTTATCCGGCGGAAGAGGGTTTAAACAGGATCACTACGTTCTGGGAAAGGATAAAAAAAAGGCTTATGCCCTGTATCGGGTCGATAAAAAAAAATTTGCATTAAGGGGGCATACCACCCTGTAATCCGCGGATGGTGCTGAAAAAAACCATCGGGGGAACAGTTCCCCCGATGGACCGAAGCAGAATTCATCCGCTTTGGGTTTTAAAATGAAACCCCCATTGTTATCCCCCAGACATACCTGGGCATGGGATAGCCGGCAATCTCCTCGTACCGGGTGCCGGTAATATTATCGGCAAAGAGGTTGAGGTCGTAGTCCAGCCCGCCCAGCCTGAATGCTTTCCTGAATCCCAGGTCACAGACGGCATAATCGTTGAGTTCCGCCCCCTTCTGGGAGCCCCGGGAACCCACGAACCGGGAGCTGAGCTGGATCCATCCCTCAGGAATGATTTCGTAGGCCGCCAGCACCTTCACCTTGTGTTTGGGCAGGGTGGCCGGCAGGTAATAGGTCCAGTCCTGTTCAAACCCGGTCTGGCTGATATCATGCTCCTGGAAGACATAGGAAGCGGTGATGCGGAATTTTTCGCTCACCTGGAGGGAGGCTTCGACTTCCAGGCCGTAGAGTTCCACGGAATCAATATTGTAGAGGCAGTTGGATCCGGCCCCGGCCATGGGGGCGGTAATGCCGTTGTCGTTGATAAAATCACGGATATCGTAATACCAGGCCGCCGCCCTGAAATGAAGACGGTCCCAGCTCTGGATCATGCCCACTTCATATTCCACAGCGGTTTCAGGCGAAAGTGAAGCGTTGGTTTCGGAGGCGCACCGCGCCCACCAATAGTAATCTCAGGGGCAGGGCAGCCGGTATGAACGCGAGGCTGCCGCATAGAGGGTGGTGTCCTGGGTGAGCCTGTAATCCACCTTGAGGCTGGGGAAAAAATCCGAATCCGTTTCGGTTTTGCCGCTGTTGTCCACGGAAAAGGGCCAGCCCGGCGGCATGGAGGCATACCCCATTTCCATCCAGGATTTATATGTGACCTTGTCCACATGGTAGTAGCGCACCCCAGGGGTCAGGGTCCATTTGTCCCCCAGGGAGACCACATCCTGGAGATAGGCGGACTTCACCCGGTAAATGGTCCGGGTGCCCGAGGGCTGTCCCAGCTCCTGGTATTCAAGGCCCAGGGTGAAGGAATGGTTGTCAAACAGATCCACATCCCGGTATTCGGTGATGATGCCCCGGGTCCTGTCGTCGGAAAACTGGTCCGCCTGAAAGGCACCGGCCTTGCTGTAAAGGCTGGTCACCCGCCGGCCGTCGGTGATGAACCCGTGGACCTTCAATTCCCCCGGCCCTGCCGGCAGGGTAAAGATGCCGTCCAGGTAGTTGGTTTCCTTGTCCCATTCCGGGGTCTCTCCGCCGGGAAGCTGGGGCCAATTCAGGTGGCGCAGCTGGTCCGAGCCCCTGGAAAACACCGGATAATCAGGGTCGTAAAGGGCGGCCACGGCAGGATTCGGATCATTGGGATCATTGACCACGGGCATGCCGTAATTCACCTGGGAGTGTTTAAGATTCAAAGACAATCCCGCCCCTTCAGGCAGGTGGAAATTTAAATGGCCGTTGAATGATTTGGTTTTCTGAAAATTGTTTTTCAGGTATCCGTCACTCTCCTGCTGCCCCCCTGAAAAATGGTAATCCACATGGGAACCGGCACTGCCGTTGAGAGAGGCGGATGCATTGCGGGTATTGTACCGGCCGTATCCCAGATTGACCTGGCCGGCCACTTTTTTATCCCCGGCCCCGCCCTTTTTGGTAATGATATTGATCACCCCGCCGATGGCAAAGGGGTGGAGCACGGAATGGCCGCCCCGGATGATCTCGATCTTTTCCACATCGTCCAGGGTCAGGGTGGACCAGTCCACGATATACCGGCCCATATGGCCGGTATGGTTGATCCGCCGGCCGTCCACCTCAATGACCATCCGGCCCTCGTTAAGCCCCCGGATGGAGACTTCGTCCCCGGGGCTGGCCATGAGGGCGTTGGCGCGCTGGACATCCACCCCGCCGATTTCGGTGAGCACATCGGTGAGGGTGGTAATGGAACCCGGCTTTTCAAACTGGTCCATGTGGATCACGGTCTTGTCCGCCGTAATATCCACCCCCGGCTGGGTGCCGATCACCGTCACCTCTCCCAGGTCGACGGCCGGGCTCTCCGGTTCCCCGGCAAAGGCCGGAGGGGCAAGGATGAGCAATAGAACAATACATAGAATCGGGCGTGACGCCCTGAAAATCGACTTGAACATGAATTTCCTTTCCTTTTTTATAATAGGTTCACTGCAAACCCGCCCCGGCACTGGCGGCGGGCGGAATTGACAGGAAAGGAAATTAACTGGTATGCTTCAATTTCCTCCCCTGGAGGGCCGGGGAAAACAGGCCGCGCATCTGCCAGGATCCTGGCCTGTTTTCCCCCTTGCCACTAGGGGCCGTCCGGCCCCTTCACGGCGGCCAGGCAATAAAAGCCGGGCCTGTCCGTAAAATCACTTATCTTCAGCCCCTGGTCCGCCAGCCAGCCGGCCAGGCAATGGAGGGGCGGCAACTGGTCCCGGGAAACCGGGGTGTGGCCGCGGTGGTGGCCGGCAATCTCCTGGGAGGACATGAGGTGGGCGATTACCAGTCGTCCCCCGGGTTTGAGTACCTTTGCAATCCGTTCAACCGCACCGGCCTGGTCCTGGAAATGAGGGAAACAGGCAAAACAGATCACCCGGTCAAAGGCAGCCGCCCCAAAGGGCATATCCATCACATGGGTGCATTCAAAGGAAATCCGCCCGTCCCGGTGGAGGGCCCGGTTGGCATCAATCATCTCCCGGGCGTAGTCCATCTCCGCCAGACGGCCCTCCGGCCCCAGCCGTTCCAGAAGATAGGGCACCATCACCCCGCTGCCGCATCCCAGGTCCAGAATACGGTGACCGGGTTCAGGGGCCAGCCGGCCCACAATTGCCCATATCTTTTCCCGGTGCAGGTCATGGTTCCCTGTTTCCGGATTTTTATAGAAGTTGTCCAGCCAGCCCGCGGCCCGCCGGTTGAAAAATTCCTGCCTGGCCCGGTCCTGCTGAGCCGGATCGGTATGGGCCGGGTCCTGGTATTCTTCTCTTGTTCTTTCTTTTTCCACCTGCATTTATTCCTCCCGGGTCCAGTCCATCCACTGCCGTGACAAAAGCTGCCCGGCGGTTTCGGCATCGACCTTGTATACCTTTTGATAAAAATCCAGCAGCCATTGATCCAGGCGGATATCCCGGAACCGTTCCGGGTAGGCCGCCTTGGCCATAACCATGATGTCGATGGGGTATTCCAGCCGTTTTTCGCAATTGCAGGGGGTCCAGGGCAGCACGGTCACAGCCCTGTTCTTCACCGCCCGCATCTCCTGGAGCCCCTGGTAATAGGGGGCCTGGTAGAGTTCTTCAGGGGGGTGGTAGCCCCAGGCCGTCACCAGGACGATGAGGTCGGGATCCAGGGTCAGCAGCTGCTCGGTATTCAGGATATTCCAGGCCCCGGGGCCGGTGTAGGCATTGTCCGCCCGGACCACCTGGCCCAGAAAATAGGACTGAAGGGTATCCTCCCCCTTGACATGCCCTGCCCCGCCCTGGCTCCTGGCCTTGGGGGAGAGCCCCAGGAGCAGCAGCTTTTTCCGGTCTTCCGGCCGGATCCCCTCGGTCCGCTCCCGGACCAGGGCCACCCAGGATTCCAGATAAGCAGCCAGCGCCCCGGCCTCATCCTCTTTTTGAAACACCTTCCCCAAAATATTGATTTCCCTTGTAATGGATGCAATGCCGGGATCGGGCATGGTATTGGGGCCGTGGAGCACCACCAGGGGCACCCCCAGGGCGTCCAGAAGCCCGATGGTCTTGTCGAGGATATCCCTGCTCTGGCAGAGGGAACAGGAACCGGTGCGCACAATGATGAGATCGGGATCCAGCGCGGCCACGGTTTCAAAATTAATCCCGGTTCCGGACCGGGCCACCAGGGGCAGTTCCTTAAACCGGGGGTTGAGATGGGTGACGGTGGTCATGCCCTCCTTATAGACAAAACTGGCCCCGTCCCGGCCGGGTATCTCGTAGGACCAGGTCCGGGGCACACAGGCCGACCCAAGGCCCACGATCCGGTCGGCCACCCCCAGCCGGGTCATCACCCCTTCCACCATCCCGTCGCTGATGGTCACCACCCGCTGGATGCGTTGGGGCACCATGACAGTCTTTCCTCTAAAGTCAACCACCGGGATCCGGCTGTCAGCAAAGGCAATTCCTGAAAGACACACCGCCGCCAGGGCCAGTACAGCAAGCGCCCGGCCCATCTGCCCCACCATTTTAAACCGCTTCATATTCACCCTCCTTCACCCGCCATTCAAACCGCATCACCGTATGGTCAAACCCGTGGGAAAGGCCCTCGGTGGTCGCCTCGCAATGGGCCTGAAGAAAGGACTCCAGTTCAGGGCCGTGCTCGGGCATCAGGCAGGAAAACCGCTTGAAATAAAAATTTTTGGCCGCCTCCATATCATGGAAGACTTCCGTGAACCGGCTGGAAAAGGTTTGAACCTCAGGGTAGATGCCGGCCTGGTAAAGGACCTGGAAGAGCACATCACTCTTGGGTCCGCCATGGTATTGGGTGTTGAACAGTTTGGGCCACAAGGCCTTAGGCATGATCTCCCAGGCGGGGATGCCGGCATGCCAGAAAAGGACCACCCTGCCCCGGCAGACCCGGTTCATCTTTTCAACCGCCCCCCGGATATCGGCCATGCCCAGGGACATGGAGGCCAGGACCAGGTCATAGGGCGGATCAAGGTCCCTGCCCAAATCCACCTCCTCCCAGGTCTTTTCCACCCGGATGATATTCTCCATCCCCTTTTGGGCCAGGCTCTTGGCCATCACCCGGTTCATGCCCGGGGAGGGCTCCACCGTGGTCACGGACCGGCAGATCTCCGCCATGGGCAGTGCCAGGTTTCCGGGTCCTGCGCCGATATCCAGCACCCGGTCATGGGGACTCAGGTTCAGCCCCGCCACCGTCTTGAGGATCCGTTTTTCATGGCTGGTATTGGACTTTTCCGCATAGACCCGGGCAGACGACTCGTCCGCCCAGAATTCCCTGCAGCTTTTTCCGGCGGATTGCCGCCACATTTCGGTCTGGGAGGCCCAGACCCGGTTCCAGTCCGTATCTGCGTTCAGTTCAATCACTTGCTCCATAATTCTCCTTTTCAGCCTGCCGGGACCCGCCGGCCCCGGGTTAATCCGCTGGGAAGTATAATTTTCACATCCATTGCCCGGGAGACCTCGCAGGCCCCGCCGTAAATCTCATCCATAAGGTCCTGGGAAAACACCTTTTCCGGAACGCCCCTGGCCGCAACCCCTGAAGGGCCGAGCACCACCGCGGTATCACAGAACCACGACACATGGTTGGGGTCATGGCTGCAGGCCAGAATGCCCGTCCCCTGGTCGGCGATCTGGCGGAGGCAGTTCCAGACCATTGTCTGGTTCCTGAAATCCAGGGCCGAGGTGGGCTCGTCCAGAAAGATAAAATCGGTTTCCTGGGCAATGGCCCGGGCGATGAGCACCAATTGCCGCTGCCCGCCGGAAAGAATGTCATAGGATTCCCCGGCCAGATCCGAAATTCCCACCCGTTCCATGGCCGCCCGGGCTGCGGCCCTGTCCCTGCCCGAGGGGCGGTAGAAACGGCTCATATGGGGGGTGCGTCCCATGAGCACCATTTCATCCACCCGGTAGGGAAAGGGCGGGGTATGGTGCTGGGGCACATAGGCGGCCTGGCGGGCGGTCTCCCGGATCTTCATCTCCTTAAGGTCCCTGCCCCCCAGCCGGACCCGTCCCCTGTCCGGCCGTAAAAAACCCAGGCAGCACTGGAACAGGGTGGTCTTGCCGGAGCCGTTGGGGCCGAAGAGGCCGCATAGTTCCCCCTTGTCCACGGTAAAACTGATATCTTCCAGCACCCGCCGCCTGCCAAAGGAATATTCAAGATGGTCAACACTGAGCATGGTTCTCTCCTCTACACATTCCGCCCCCCTGTCCGCACCAGGAAAAAAAGATAGGGGGCCCCGATCAGGGAGGTAATGATGCCGATGGGAATCTCGGCCTGGGCCAGGTTCCTGGCAATGGTATCGCAGATCAACAGGTAAAGGGCCCCCAGCAGTGCCGAGGCCGGCAGGACCACCCTGTGGTCCGGGCCGAAAATGATCCTTGCGGCATGGGGAATCATCAGCCCCACCCAGGCAATGATCCCCACCGAAGAGACCGCCGCCGCGGTCATCAGGGTGGCCAGGCCGATGAGCAGCAATTTGTTTTTTTCAGGGTCAACCCCAAGGGCCCTGGCCTCCCTATCCCCCATGGAAAGGATGTTCAGTTTCCATCCCGCGGCCCAGAGAATGAAAAATCCCCCCAGGGCTATGGGGCAGATCAGACGGACATCATGCCACCCGGCATAGTAGAATCCCCCCATGAGCCAGAATACAATCTCCCTGAGGGCCTCATCCCGGGCCAGGTATTTGATGATCCCCACCAGGGCGGCAAATACAGATCCGGTGATAATCCCCGACAGCACCAAACTCACCAGGGGGGTCTCCCCCCGGGACCGGGCCATGGTATAGGCCATGCCCACGGCCAGGAACCCGAACCCGAAGGCCAGGACCTGAACGGACATGAAAAAAGAAGGAAAAATAATCCCCAGAGCCGCCCCGAAGGCCGCCCCGGAAGAGATGCCCAGGATATAGGGTTCCACCAGGGGATTTTTAAAACATCCCTGGAAAACGGCCCCGGATGCCGCAAGACAGATGCCCGTCATGATGGCCAGCAGGGCCCTGGGCATGCGGATATTCCAAATGATGGTATGGTAGACCGGGGGGATCGCCCCCATATCCGGCACCCCGAAAATATGTGCGCTCAGGGTCTTTCCCACCAGGGCCGGTGCAATGGGCTTGGCCCCCATTCCCATGCATAAACAGGCCATGGCCGCAACCATTACCCCAAGAACGGCCAGTCCCATCCCCCTGTTCTGCCTGACTTTTTCTATCACAACGGCGCTTTCTCCAATAAAAAAAGGCCATGAATGCAGGCGGACAATTGCTTCCGCCGACCTTCATGGCCTTGTCATTATCTATATTTTTTTGCTCTTTTTTATTTCAAACCCTTCTGGGCCTGATTTCGGGGTCAGTCTTAATACAGCCTAACAAAGGTGTCAACCCCAAAAAATACTCTTTTATCCGCACAGATTCACTATCCGGCATTTTATGTTACCCCCGCCATTAAATGGGGATTTTTTTGCCATTGCAGGACGAACCATGGTATAAAATTCTCCATGCGAACCAGGGCGATAAAAATGGAAACAAAAGTCGCTTTTCCCGGCCATTCAATCCGGCTCCTTATCCATTTTCTTATCCTTGCTTTCCTGGTCACCGGGGCCTGGTCTGGTGCCAGTGCAGGCATCACCCCGCACCCCTACTACCATTTTCACCGCCTCAACCAGCAACACGGCCTGCCCCATACCACCGTATTTTCAATTATCCAGGACAGGACCGGTTTTATCTGGATCGGCACACGAAACGGGGTGGTAAAATACGACGGCACCGCCATGGAAATTTTCCGCCATGACCCCAAAAATCCCAACTCCCTATCCCATAACGACGCCGGCGGTGTACTGGAGGACCGGCAGGGGAATATATGGGTCCGTACCTGGGGGGGCGGCCTGAACCGTATCCACCCGGACTCCGGGGCAATTACCAGGTACCGCCATAATGAAGACATGCCCTCAAGCCTGTCAGGCGACCGGGTGCAGACCCTGTTTGAAGACAGCAGGGGAAGATTATGGGCCGGTACCTTCAACCGGGGGCTGAACCGGTTCAGGCCGGAGAGCGGGGATTTCATCCGGTACCTAACCGGCGGGAAAAACAGCCTTTCCAACAACCGGATCTGGGCCATGGCCGAAACCTTCGACGGCATCCTATGGATCGGCACCGACCGGGGGCTCAACCGCCTGGATGTGGAGAATGACACCATCCAGGCCTTTTTCCCAACCGGTTTAAAGGCGGATGACGCCCCGGGTGATCATGGAAATTCATCAAGGATCAGAGCGCTACTGGCGGCCCCCTCGGGCCGCTTATGGGTGGGGACCGAAAAGGGAGTGCTTCTCTTTGACCCGGCCACCGAAGCGTTCAGCCGCCCCGTCCCCAGCGGCTGGACCCCGCCGGAATTAAACCACACCCCGGTGAATATTCTCCACCGGGGTTCCCGGAGCCGGCTCTGGGTAGGGACACTGAACCGGGGACTCTATCTTCTGGATGAAAACAGGGGCAGATGGCAACAATTCATCAGGCGGCCCGGACGTCGGGACAGTATCTCCCATAACGATATCCGCTGCCTCATGGAAGACCGGTCCGGGGTTCTATGGGTGGGCACCCGGGGCGGCGGGGTGGACCGGCTGAGCCTGCCCTATACCGCCTTTGAAATTTATGAAAGCACAGAGAAAAATACCTGCCGGGGCATCCAATCCATACATGCCCTGTCCGGCGACGCCCGGGGCGGCCTCTGGGTGGGTGCCTGGTACCACGGCCTGAGCCGGTTAGACCCGAACGGCAACTGCCGCAGATACACCAGCCCCCCTCTCCGGGGCACCGGCGCCATGGATATCCACACACTACTGCCCATGGGCACCACCCTCCTGGCCGGCACCTGGGGAAATGGAATTCTGGCCCATGACGACAACACAGGAATGCTCAGCCCCTTCCCCCCCGGACCGGGCAGCTCCGCTGGCAGGGTGATCACCGCCCTGACCCGGGACGGGCAGGGAAAAATCTGGGCCGGGTCCAGGGCAAAGGGGCTCTTTTGGTACGCCCCCGGAACCTGGGAGGAAACACGGGTGGGCTGGGGGGGCAGGGACCGGACCATCACCGCCCTTCTGGCCGATAACCGGAACAGGGTCTGGGCGGGGACCGCCTCGGGGCTGTTTTCAGTGGATGGAACGGCGGGAGCCGCCCCGGGCAATAAAAATACCGAGGCCCTGCTGCCGGACCATTCCATTACGGCCCTGGCCCTGGGCCGCCTGGGGGACATATGGGCCGGCACAGACCAGGGCCTGGTTCAATTGGATAGTAACCAGAATAAAATCCGGGAATACAACAAAGGCAACGGCCTGGCCGGGGAAAGGATCCAGGCCATTCAAACCGGCGCCTCCGGCGGCATATGGATGTCCACAGACCGGGGCATCTCCCGCCTGGACCCTGCAACCGGGCTTTCCCTCAACTTCAGCCTTCCCCTGGTCTTCAACCCGGGAGCGGCCGCCCATTTTCGGGTAAAAAGGAGATATCCCTCTCCCATGGGGAAAACAATTTATCCATATCCTTCGCCCTCCTGGACTTCCATGACCCTGAAAACAACACCTACAGATACCGGCTCCAGGGCCATGACAACACCTGGCACCATGTCCGCGGCAAGGGAACAACCGTTCACTATGCCGGCCTCCGGCCCGGACGATATTTTTTCCAGGCCGAGGGCACCAATGCCATGGGGATTAAGGGCGCCCAGCCCGTCTCCCTGGCCCTGGACATCGCCCCGGCCTGGTGGCAGACCACGGCCTTTAGAATTCTGGCTGTCATTACGGCCGGCCTCATTTTATATGGCCTGGTCAGGCTGAAAACCAGCCATGTCCTGCGTCGGAATAAAAAGCTGGAACAATTGGTAAAAGAAAGGACCAGGGAACTTGAAGACCAGGCCAGGAAGCTTGACGCGCTCTCCCGCAGGGACCCTCTCACCGGCCTGTACAACCGGAGGGGATTTTTAAAGCGATTCTCCCATGAAACCGTACGTCAGCGGCGGCATAAGGAGACCATGACCGTTATCCTGGCGGATATCGACGATTTTAAAAAAATCAACGACACCCTGGGCCACGATGCAGGAGATTATGTACTGGAAACCCTGGCGCAATTTCTGGGCCGCCAGGTCAGGGAACAGGATATTCTGGGGCGCTGGGGGGGCGAGGAGTTTATCTTTCTGCTTCCGGAAACCGATGCCCGGGGCGGAACCGTTCTTGCCGAACGGATCCGCCGGAACCTGGCCCGGGAAAAATTTATCTGGAAGGATGAACCGGTCAGGCCTTCCATGACCTTCGGGCTGGCGCCGCTGTTACACGGCCAATCCCTGGATGAAGCCGTTGCCAATGCAGACAAGGCCCTGTACAGGGGCAAAACATCCGGAAAAAACAGGGTAGAAACCCTGATGTGAACAACAGCGGGACGGTGTGCCCCCTGTGTCCGGAACATGCCCGTCCCACATACTAGGCAAAGGCTTTTTTAATTTTCTCCACAGCCCAGTCAATTTCCGCTTTGGTGATGATCAGGGGCGGGGCAAACCGGATGGTATAGGTATGGGTTTCCTTGCAGAGAATACCCATGGTCATCAGCTTCTCGCATATGGCCCTGGCGCCGCCATCGGTGCCCTCCTCAAGCTCTATGGCGATCATCAGGCCGATGCCCCGGACTTCCTTAATGGCCGGGCTCTGGATGGTTTTGAGCTGTTCCAGGAAATAGGCGCCGACGGTTGCGGCATTTTCCACCATCTTCTCTTCCACCAATACCTTCAGGGCGGCCCGGGCCACAGCGCAGGCCAATGGGTTGCCGCCGAAGGTGGAGCCGTGCTGGCCCGGCTGAAGCAGCCCCAGGACCTCGTCGTTGGAGAGGACGGCGGATACCGGATAGAATCCCCCGGACAATGCCTTGCCGATGAGGGTGAGGTCAGCCTGAACCCCTTCGTGTTCCTCGGCAAGCAGTTTGCCGGTCCGGCCCAGGCCGGTCTGGATTTCGTCCAGAATCATGAGGATATTTTTTTCCGTGCAGATACGGCGGACGTCCTTGAGGTAGCCTTTGGGCGGAATGATGACCCCGGCCTCACCCTGAACCGGCTCCACCATAAAGGCCACGGTGTTGGGAGTGACGGCATCTTCCAGTGCCTTGGCATCCCCAAAGGGGATGGTTTTAAAACCGGGAGTAAAGGGGCCGAAGTTCCTGCGGGCGTTGTCGTCGGTGGAAAACCCGATGATGGAGAGGGTCCGGCCATGGAAATTATCCTTGCATACGATGATCTCGGCCTGGCCTTCGATGACGCCCTTGGATTCATACCCCCATTTCCTGGCGCATTTGATCACGGTTTCAACGGCTTCGGCACCGGAATTCATGGGCAGCATCCGATGGGAATCGGTGAGGCTGCACAACTCTTCGTATAACAGGGGAAGCTGGTCGTTCCTGAAGGCCCGGGAGGTCAGGGTCAGTTTCTCGGCCTGGTCCAGCATGGCCTGGCGGATCTTGGGGTGGCAATGCCCCTGGTTGACGGCTGAATAGGCCGAGAGGCAGTCCATATATTTGTTACCGTCCACATCGTATACCCAGATGCCTTCCCCTTTTGAAAGCACCACATCCAGGGGTTTATAATTTTTTGCCCCGAACTGGTCTTCAAGTGCGATGAGTTCTTTGGCTTTCATATTATCCATCCTTCCTGAGTCTATGATTTCTATTAATGGAACCCCTGTGCTGGACATTCCATGGCTGATCTATCATTAAACATGAAACCGGTTTCAGGCGTCAACCGATTTTAATACATGAAATGCATGACAAAAGCTCATTCAAAATCAAATGGCCTCCCCTTTTGCACAGGGCCAATATCTCCCGCCCCAAAGTGGACATTTATAAATAAAAGGCCTATAATCTTCCCCCTATGAAAAGGATCTGCCTCTTAACAGCTTTGTTCTACCTATTCCTTGCACCGGCAGCCGCCGGCCCATTGCCAAAAGAGGCGGCGTCTTCACTGCCCATAAAAAAAGTCCTTTCCGCCAGCCCCTCCTGGGAGCGGTTCACCAACAAAGACGGCACAGGACTTTACCACGAAATTTTGAACCGGATATTCTCAGACCTGGGCGTCCAGGTAAGCCATAAATACACCAATGCCAAGCGGGGCCTGTACCTGGTCAGGAACGGGCAGGCAGATATGTATACCTGCAAAAACAAGGACGGCATTCTCCCCGGTCTTTTGCTGGGCAGGCACAAAATGTATGAAGGCAGATTTTACGCTGTATTCAAAAAAAATAATATCAATTCCTGGCAGGGGCCTTCTTCCCTGATCGGCCGGAAAATAGTCTGGCGGCGGGGATATTACAAGAATTCGGAATTCCCGGCCGGCATCATCCCCATTGAAACCGACTCGGGGAACGCGGCCCTGGGACAGATCCTCATCGGCCGTTGCGACGTTTACATTGATGATTTAAATCTTATACAGGAGACCATTGCTGCCAGCCCCTTTAAGGTCCCCTCATCTGACCTGCGCATTGAACCGGTAGGCGCAAGAAGCTATTATCCGGTTTTCCAGGATTCCAAAAGGGGAAGGACCATAATGGCACTCTATGACGCAGGCATGGAAAGGCTCATCACCACCGGGGCTCTGGAGAAAATTTTCAAAAAATGGGGCCACCCCTTTCCGGATTATGATGAATAATCAATCTTGACAATCATACCGGGGCAACAAGGGACTTCAGCCGTGCCGCCAGGGCGGTGAAGGTTTCATCTTCCTGAATCCGGGGACGGGGAAGGCCGATGGGGACATAGGCATCGGCAGCCCCCCCTTCACCCATCACCATGGTCCGGTCCGAAAGGGTCACGGCCTCACGTACATCGTGGGTGACGAAGACAATGGTCTGCTTCAGTTCCGCCCAGAGTTCCAAGAGCAGGTCCTGCATCCGCTCCCGGGTCTGGGCGTCCAGGGCGGCAAAGGGCTCGTCCATGAGCAGGACCTCGGGGCTGAGCACCAGGACCCGGGCCAGGGCCACCCGCTGCTTCATCCCCCCTGAAATCTCCTTTGGCAGGTAATGGCGAAACCGCCCAAGGCCGGTGAGTTCCAGGAACCGGTTCACCCGGTCCGCCTTTTCTCCTGCTGCCAGCCCCTTCCCCTTAAGCCCGAACCCGATATTCTCCTCCACGGTGAGCCAGGGAAAGAGGGCATCTTCCTGGAAGACCACACAGCGGTCCGGGCCGGGGGCGGACACGGGTGTCCCCTTGAATAATATCCGCCCTGCCGTGGGCTGGATGAAGCCGGCCAGCAGCTTAAGCAGGGTGGACTTGCCGCAGCCGCTCTGCCCCAGGACGCAGATAAACTCCCCGGCCGCCGCTGCAAAGCTCAGGCCGGAAATCACCCGGATCCGGCTGCCGTTCACCGGAAATTCCATTGCCAGGCCCTGAACATCCAGCATCGTGATCTGTTCTGATTCTTTCACTTCATCCTTCATATGGATTCATATCATATCTGGCGGGCCGCACTTTTAAAACAGAATTTCAACCCGTTTTTCAACAGCCAGTCGCTGGCCTGGCCCATTAAGGCGATAATAATAATGCCCACAACGATCATGTCGATACGGCCCAGCATCCGGGCATCCATGATCACCGCTCCCAGCCCGTCGGGCACCCCGGAGAGTTCCCCCAGCACCAAATAGGCCCATGAGATGCCCAAGCCCAGGCGCAGCCCAGTGGTAATGGCGGGCATGGCCGCAGGCAGAAGAATGGCAAAGGTGCCCCGGACCCGGTCCACCCCCATCATGGCCCCGGCCTGGAGCAGCAGAGGGTTGACCTGGGCGGCGCCGGAAGCGGCATTGAGATAAATGGGAAAAAAGGCGGCCAGGGCCACCAGGAATACCGTTGTTTTCAGGCCGATGCCGAACCAGACCATGGCCAGGGGCAGCCAGGTGATGCCGGGCACCGCCCGCAATCCGTTCACCGGGGTGTTCAGCAGGCGGGCCGCCGCCGGCACCCGGCCGGACCAGATGCCCAGGGTCAGGCCCAGGACCGTTGCCAGGCCGAACCCCAGGCCCACCCGGCCCAGGCTGGCCAGGGCATCTCCGGCAAAACGGCCGGCATAGGGCCCCTGCCCCGGGGTCCCCAGTATATACAACCGGGCCATGTCCAGGGTGTCTCCGGGCGAAGGCAGCAGATACGCCGGCACCCAGCCCAGGCGTGAGGCCATACCCCATCCCATGAGCGCCGCAGCCGGCAGAATCCATGGCAGGATACGGTGCATCCGGCGTCCTACTCCCCGGCCTCTGCCCTGACCTGGTTCACAAAGCTTAAATCAAACAGCCGGTCATAATCGGGCTGGCGTTTGATCACTCCCAGATCCTGCATCCGCTCCCCCAGGGCCCGGGCCCGTTTTACAAAGGACGCGTCCATATCCCAGGCCAGTTCCATGTTGGGGGCAGCCCCTTCCAGCACCTCCATGGGGGTGCCGAACTCTGAGGCCTTTTTCAGCCACTTTTCTTTATCCTTCTGCAGGTGGCGGGTGGCCCGGGCATGGGCCCTGACCATATCCAGAACCAGGCCGGGATTTTTCTCAATGGTTTTCCGGGTCACCAGCATGCCCGCATTGATGGTGCCGATGGATTCCCCGTAATAGGGATAGGAAAGAATCCTGCCGTAGCCCTTGAGCTTGGCCATGGTGGGGAAAGGCTCCCCCGAGACAAAGGCGTCAATGCCGCCCCGGGCCAGGGCCAGGCCCATGTCGAAAAAATCCACCCGGGTCAGCTGCACGTCCCGGTCCGGGGAAAGGCCTGACCGGACCAGGGATTCCCTGAGCAGGATCTCGTGCATGGTGCCGGGCACATATCCGATTTTTTTCCCCTTGAGGTCAGCCGGGGACTGAACCGTGCTGTCCGCCCCCACCACAAAGGCCGAACATTTATTGCATAGTGCCGCCACCACGACCACGGGCTGACCCAGGGAGGCCGAGTGCAGGGCGTGGGCAATGGTGGTGCCGCAGATATCCAGATTGCCGGCCAGCAATGCGGTTTTCTGGTCGGCGGGATTGGTAAATGAAAAAACCTTGACGGAATTCCCCGTCCCGGTGAACTTTTCATAGAAAAAAGGCTGGATGGTCTGGGCCGTTTTCCAGGTACCCGCGTTAAATGCCAGGGCCGTTCCCGGGCAGCAGACCGCCCAGAAAAAGAGGAGGGCCAATGAGATCCATTTCATCTTTTTCATATCAATATTCTCCATCATATCAGCATACAACTTCATATCAACATTCTTCTAAAAGCAATTAGACGGCAGATCAGGATTCCATCCGGTCTCCCAGTGCATCCTGCGGCATGCGGCAATATCCATTGCCCTGCCCTTTCCGGTATCTGCCTGGTCATCCCTGGGACTGGAGCCCTTTTCCGGGAAAAAGAGGTTGGCACCGGCGGTCATGGAGGCGGTATGGGGCTCGTGGGTGCAGTGGGCACGGGGCACCCGGCCCATGACCAGACGGGAAACCGCCACCAGGCGGGCCATCTCAAATTCCGTAATCATTCCGTATTTTTCCATGGGGCTGCCCGGGAAGTTCACCCGGCGCATCACCCCGGAATAGGCGGCCCCGTACTCCCGGGCCAGAAACATGAGCTCCACCAGTTCTTCCGGCCTGTGCTCCGGCCCCACCGGTTCCACGCAGTTCATCCATTTCAGCCCCACATCCCTGAATACCTGGATGGTATGGATCCGTTTTTCCTTTTTCAGGGGGGTATCCCGGCCCTCACCCAGGCGCACTGCATGGTAGGCCCCCACAAATCCGGCCTCAAGGAGTTGTTCCCCCTCGGCGTGGGAGATATCCCGGGTATTGGCCACCAGGGGCACGGCAACGGCTTTTTTCAGCCGCTCCCCCAACTCGAGAAGCCGGTTAAAAGAATAGGTGCCCGTGGTCATGATGTTCAGGGCATCGCCCCCGTTGGACTCGGCCTCCCGGGCCCATGCCAGAATCTGTTCATATTCAAATTCGATTTTTTCGGTAAATATCCCCGCTTCCTTGGTCAGGGAGCAGAAGCGGCAGTTCAGGGGACAGGGTTCAAGGTTCACCCCGATGTGGAGATGGTTCTCCCCCTTCAGGCCGAAGGTCTGACGGGACAGCCGGTCAGCCGTTTCCATCAGAGCATAGGTTTCTTTGGACCGCAGGTCCAGCCGGATCAGGGCATCGGCCTCTTCCCGGCTGATGCCGTCATCAAGGGATTTATCAAGAATGTACTCAATTTTCGGTTGGATTCGCCAGCCCATGGTCTTCCTTTTTCTAGGCGTTTTATCGCCAGGCGCTCTATCGCCGTACATAATAAAAAGGGCCGGGAAAAGGACTTCCCCCGGCCGGATGATCTGCTAGGAAATTTCAATATACTTTTTACCGGGCACATTGCATACCGGGCATTTTTCCGGGACACCGCCCTCAATGGTATGGCCGCATACCGGACAGATGTGGATGCTGGCTTCAGGCAGGTCACCGCCCCCTTTCACCGCCTCAAGGGCCTTGGTGTAGAGGTCGTGGTGGACTTCCTCCACGGGCATGGCGTTTTTAAATGTGGTCAGCGCCTTTTTATTGCCCTCTTTTTGGGCTTCTTCAATGAATTGAGGGTACATTTCCTTGAATTCATGGGCTTCGCCGGCAATGGCAGCTTCAAGGTTTTCCAGGGTGGCGTTGATCCCCCCCATTGCCCTAAGGTGGGCATGGGCGTGGATGGTTTCGGCTTCCGCCGCAGCCCTGAACAACTTGGCCACCTGGGGAAAGCCATCTTTATCCGCTTTGGCGGCAAAGGCAAGGTATCTGCGGTTGGCCTGGCTCTCTCCTGCAAATGCTGCTGCTAAATTTTCCATGGTTCCCATGAGTATACTCTCCTTATATTTCTATTAATGATAATGGATCCTGAGATTTTATTCACAATGTAGAAGAGTATATCAGGCCCCCGGGATTTGCAAGTTCGGGCTGAATAAAGATGGCGGTGGGATGTTCAGGGCCGGGGAGAGAGCCCCGGCCCGGTAAAAACAGGAAAAAGGGTAAGGATCAGGCGGTTTTCACGGCTGCGGCGGCCTGGCGGTCAAGGAGATCAACGGCAAGCTCCCGCAGTTTATACTTCTGGATTTTGCCCGAGGCTGTGGTGGGATACTCGTCCACGAAAAAGAAAAAAGCCGGAATCTTATGAAAGGCGATTCTGTCGGCACAGAACATTCGGAACTCATCGGATTCGGCATCTTCGCCGTTTCTCAACTGGATATAGGCGGCCACTTCCTCCCCGTACCTTTCGCTGGGCACCCCCACCACCTGGACATCCAGAACCTTGGGGTGGGTATAGAGGAATTCCTCGATCTCCCTGGGGTAAATATTTTCCCCGCCCCGTATGATCATATCCTTGATCCGGCCGGTGATCTTACAATATCCCTGTTCATCCATCACGGCCAAATCGCCGGTATGGAGCCAGCCGTCTTTGGTGACGGCATTAGCCGTGGCCTCAGGATTTTTATAATACCCCTTCATTACATGGTAGCCCCGGGTGCAGAGTTCCCCCTGGACGCAGATATCCACCGGGTCACCCGTGACCGTGTCCACAATTTTCACCTCCACCCCGGGCAGGGAACGGCCCACCGTGGAGACCCTCAGGTCCAGGGAATCCTCTGGCCGGGTCTGGGTAATCCCGGGGGAGGCCTCGGTCTGGCCGTAGACTATGGTCATTTCGTCGGCCCCCATGAGATTCACCACCTTTTTCATCACTTCAATGGGGCAGGGGGAACCGGCCATGATTCCGGTCCGCAGGGAACTGGTGTCATAGGATTTATTCTCCATCTCTTCCAGTTCGGCAATGAACATGGTGGGGACCCCGTGGAGGGCGGTGCATTTATTGGCCTCCACCGCCTCAAGCACCGTCCCGGGCTTAAACTGGGTCACCGGAGACATGGCGGCCCCGGAAACCACGCAGGTCAGGGTGCCCAGCACACAACCGAAGCAGTGGAAAAAAGGCACCGGAATACAGAGGTTGTCTTCCGGGGACAGGTTCATGCAGGCCCCCAAACTCTTGGCATTCCCGATAATATTGGTATGGGAAAGCATCACGCCCTTGGGAAAACCGGTGGTGCCCGAAGTATACTGCATATTGATCACCTCATCGGGGTCCAGGGATGCCTGGCGGGCCGCAAGTGCCTCATCTGAGACGGATTTCCCCATCTCAATCATATCATCCCAGGCCAGCATTCCGGGAAGGCACTCCCTGGGATCCCCCACATAGACCACATTTTTCAGTTCAGGCAGCTTCGCACTTTTCAACTGCCCCGGCTCACAGTCCATGATCTCGGGGGCGACCTCCCTGACCACATTGATATATTCATCCGCACTTCTGACACCGCCGATGAGAATCAGGGTTGAGGCATCGGATTGGGACATAAGGTATTCCAGTTCAAAACTTTTATAATTGGTGTTCACCGTAACCAGCACGCCGCCCATCTTCCCGGTGCCGTACTGGGAATAGAGCCACTGGGGGACATTATTTGCCCAGATCGCCACCTTGTCTCCCGGTTGAATTCCCAGAGCCATGAATCCCTTGGCCGTTTCATTGCACTCATCCCTGAATCCTGACCAGGTATGGCGGATCCCGTATTCATAATAATTAACCGCTTCATTCTCTCCGAATTGGTCCGCCACAAGATCCACCAATTGCCCAAGTGTTGTTTCGCCGACACGGAACTGGGGAACTGCCATACATACCTCCGTTCTGGATGTGGAAAAGCGGGAAAGAAACCATAGCTGTAAACCGCACCGTACCGAATAACGCCAGATCAGATCAAAAAAGCGACTACCCGCTTTTTCGTGGGTTGATAGTTAATTGGTGACCGGACGAAAATTTATGATTTTCGTCCGGTCACCAATTAGGATGTAGTAAATGAAATCCACGATAACAATAGGAGAGAAGCGCAAATTGGATGTAGGGCAATTTCCCTATCCCCCATAGGTTTAAACCCTATGAAGAATATTGATTTTTTTTATTAATTTTACTATAGATTTCCAAGTGCCTTTTCCTTTCTGTCCTCTATTGAGCACGTTTTCAGGCCGGATGCCGCCTTCCCCATGCCACCCAAACACCTGTAACCATAAGGGAGGATGCCATGCAGATCGATTTTCACCACACTGTAACCTACGTGACGGCCCGGGCAGCGGGGTTTGATCACCCCGGGGCTGAAAAAATCGCCTATTGCGCCCAATATGTAGACGACGCTGTACAGACAGGCACCATCCGGTTCCAGAACCGGGCCCTTTACGCCCGGACCTGCTCCGCACATAAAATGGCGGATTACAGAAATTTTAAGGCATTGGCCAACCACCGGGTCTGGCTGCCCTTCCACTTTCTCCCGGGAAACGACGGACATGGGGCCGGGGAAAAGCCCCATCAGCACTTTACCGAAAAAGTCGTCTGCAGAAAAGAGAGCCCCGTGGCCCGGGATATGATTGCCGCCTGCATCCGGGACAGGGACAAGCCCTTCGGCCTCCACCGTCTGGGCATCACCATGCATGTCTACGCCGATACCTGGGCCCACCGCGGTTTTGCCGGCATCAACCATGACATCAACGACATCAGCCGGCTGAAAGACGAATCCGGCACCGGCCTTGATCCGGAAAACATGCTCCACCGGTTCTTTGGCAGGCTTTTTGACAAAACCGCCGGTAAACTTACGGGGGATATCCTGCCCCTGGGCCATAGTGCCGCCCTGAGCTTTCCGGACCTGCCCTACCTGAACTGGAGTTATAAAAATCACAGGGGGGAACGGCAGTACCGGTCCAACACCGATGATTTCATGGCTGCAGCCAACGGTCTCTGCCGGGCCATGCAGCGGTTCAGGGCAGGTGATGCAGACGCCCAGGTGCCGGGCCTGGATGAATTCTACAAAACCAAAATCCATTCCCTGTTCACGACATTTACCTATGAAGAAGGCAAAGACCGCCACAGCGCCTGGTTAAGGGCCATAGAAGAGGGCTATTTCCCATTCGGGGCCAGGTCCCTGTCCTATGATCCTTGTGGGAAACACTCGTGGAAGCACCGGGCACTGGGAACGGCTAAGGCGGCCGAAGCCTACCCCTGGCATCCGGACTTTCTGGAAAGCAACTGGAAATACTTTCACGATGCCCTGCTGGACCACAGGTTCACCCTTGTCCACGAGATTCTCCCCCGGTACGGCATCTGCGCCGCCTGACCCGGCCGGCAACAGATCCGCCAACACGGCCCGGGTTTTTCCATCGATAATACTAAAACCTGTTTTTTGCCGTTGCCAATTGCAGGGAAATTGGGATAAAAGGGGTATTATTCATTCAACGTTACGTTCAGGAGAGTTCTATGTTCCCCAACAATCTCAAAAGAATCATTCCGGTATTTTTAATCTTATCCACCCTGATCTGGGGTTGCGCATCCGAACAGAAAAAAACCGACTCCTATATCAGCGAGGCAGAGGCCTACTTCCAGACCGGGGAATATGAAAAGGCCCTGATACAGCTTAAAAACGCCATCAAGCTGGCACCGGAATCCATCAAGGCCCATACCCTGATGGCCAAAACCCACCTCAAGCTTAAAGACGCCCCCAATGCCTACAAAACCCTTCTCCGGCTGGAACAGCTTGCCCCGGAGGACCTGGACACCAAACTTGAACTGGCAGGATTTGCCATTTTAGCCAAGGATCTCACCCAGGCCCGGAAAAGGGTGGATTTTATCCTGGAAAAAAATCCGGACCATATAAAGGCCCTTTACCTGAACGCCGGCCTCATTGCACGGGAAAAGGCGTTACCGGAATCCATGGCCGGAATTTACCGCCGCATTCTTGAGTTGGATCCCAA
Organism: Desulfobacter sp.; assembly: GCA_028768525.1. NCBI lineage: Bacteria > Pseudomonadati > Thermodesulfobacteriota > Desulfobacteria > Desulfobacterales > Desulfobacteraceae > Desulfobacter > Desulfobacter sp. The sequence goes on from CP054837.1 coordinate 2,359,537, forward strand.
ACAGGTCAGGGCCCATATTGCCCTGGCCGGCATCTACACCGCCGGAAAAGAGACACAGCGAGCGGAGACCCACCTGAAGGCCGCCCGGGACCTGGACCCTGAAAACCTGGGCATATACCGTGCCCTGTACGGCCTTTATCTTTCACAACAGGAAAGAGACAAGGCGGAAGACCTGCTCAAACAACTGGCCGCAAGCATGCCCGGCAAGGGTGATGCCCAGGTCATGCTGGGCAGCCATTACCTGTCCGTGGGAAAACAGGATGAGGCTGTGGCGGTACTGGAAAAGGCAATTGTCTCGGATCCCCAAAACATCAAACCCCATCTGGTCCTGGCCCGCCACTTCAACGCCGCCGGCGCCCCCGAAAAAGCCGAAAACTATATCCAGAAGGCCGTGGCCATCGCCCCGGACAACCATGAACTCAAACTGCTTCATGCCGAGTTCCTCCTCAGCCATAAAAACCTTGAACAGGCCGAAGCACTGGTGGACGAAATTCTCAAAGCGCGCCCCGCCCATGCACCGTCAAGGGCGATAAAGGGCAAAATCCTGGCGCAAAAAAAACAGTTGGATAAGGCCATTGCCATCTTCCGGGAACTGGTACAAGAAGAGCCCAACTCTGCGCCCACCAATTTTATGCTGGGAAGCACCCTGATCAAACGCGGCCGTTCCAAAGAAGGACTGCCCTATATTTCCAAAACCCTGGAACTGGCCCCGAACCACCTTCCGGCCCGGATGGTCATGGCCGGCAGCCATCTTAAAAATAAGGATTATTTTCTGGCCGAGACCGAAGTGAATCATGTGCTGGCCAGCACCCCGGACAACTACAGCGCCAACATTCTTCTCGGCAATATCCATCTGGCCCGGAACGAACTGGATCAAGCCAGGGCCGTCTATGAAAGAATGATTGTCATTGCACCGGACAACCCGGCGGCCTATTTCAGGCTGGGCCTGGTCTGCCGGGCGGAAAAAAAGACCGAGGCGGCATTGGAAAATTTCAATAAGGCCCTGGCGCGCAACCCCATGCTCATGGATGTCTTTACCCAGCTCATTGATGTCCATGCCGGAAACAACGCCCACCAACAGGCGATAACCGTCTGCGACAGCCATCTGGAAAAGGTGGCGGGCACCCCAATCGCAGCCTCCGTTATCCTGAACCTCAAGGCAGGGCTACTCATCGCCCTGGGCCAGACCGAGCCGGCCAAACAGTCCCTTGAACTGTCCATCCGTAAAAACCCCGCTTATATTCCCCCCTATCTGACCCTGGCCGGACTCCATAAGGCCGGGGGGAATACGGACCAGGCAATGGCATTGTATACGGAACTGATCCGGCACCGGCCGGACCAGGCCGCCCCGCATACGCTCCTTGGCACCCTTTACGAAAAAAAGAATAAATGGGATCTGGCAGAAACCCATTATAAAAAATCCCTGTCCGTCAATCCGAATTTCATTCCCGCCCTGAACAACCTGGCCTTTTTATATGCCCAGCAGAACAGGAATCTGGACGAAGCACTGGCCCTGGCCCGGCAGGCCAGGGTAAAAACAGGCGGCATCCCAGCGGTCATCGACACCCTTGGATGGGTCTATTATAAAAAGCAACTCTATCCCAGCGCCGCACAGGAATTTAAAGCCTGCGTGGACAAGGAACCGCAGAACCCGGTCTTCCACTACCATCTCGGGATGACTTACAACAAAATGTGGAAATACGAACAGGCCAGGGCCGCACTGGAAAAGGCCCTGGCACTGAAACCGGATTTCAAGGGCAGCGGCGAAGCCAGAAAAATCCTGGAGCAGCTCTGAGCCGGGGCATCAATATTTATACTTTTTCTTTTTCGGCTTTTTCTGCTTTTTGGACTTTTTCTTATAGGCTTTGAGCTTTTGGGGCACCTCATTGCCGGCAGCCAGCCGCCATCCCCCCTGGAGAGTTGCCGATACATACCATCTTCCGCTTTCGGCGAGGCGCATGTAAAGGCCGTCCAGAAAATAGGTGCCAGGGATATTCACCACCACATAGGCGCCTTCCCTCTGATGATATTCCAGGGTATGTCCCTGGTGTTTATGGCGGTACCCATGGGCCGGGGCATGGGGCGGCGGCCCGTGGCCCTTGTGTTTGACCACCGGAGAGCCGGCCACAGGTCCGTGTCCTGCCTCGGGAAAGGTTCTGCAGCCGGGCCAGACGGCCAGCATCAAAAATAAAAGGATCCAGATCAGTCTTTTCACAATTTCCCCCCATTTTTTACGGTTTCCTTTTCCTTACGTCATTTTGAACCAAATTACCAATATTTTCCGGCCGAGGTTTACTCAATCCCAAAGATATAGTAGACAATGATAATGAGATCGTAACCTTCCAACACTTCAGGGGCGAAATGAAAGCGTATCGGATCTTTATAATCTGTGTGGTCTTATTCTCAGCCGTCATCAGTTCATGCGCCGATTCAGACCGGAAAAAATTCGACAGCCATGTGCAAAAAGCTGAAAAATTCATTGGGGAAAAGGACTATGCCAGCGCAACAATTGAACTTCGCAACGCATTGGCCATCGATCCTGAAAGCGACCATGCCAACTATCTCCTGGGCGAGGCCCATATTAAGCAGAACGATCAAGAAAGGGGCATATACTTTTTCCGCCGGGCTGCCCGGCTGAATCCGGCCAATCTTGATGCCCAGTTAAAACTCGGGCAGATACATATCCGGGAAAATAAATTGATTGAGGCCAGAAACATTGCGGAGAGGGTGCTGGCACAGCGTCCGGACAGCATTGAGGCATACCATTTGCTGGCCGGGGTACAGATCAGGGAACGCAATCTTAAAGCGGCGGTCAAAACAATGGAAACAGCGGTGTCCCTGGCCCCCCAGGCCTATGCGCCCAACATGTTCCTTGCCAGCATTTACGATAATGCCGGGCAATGGGAAAATGCAGAGGCGGCATACCTTAAAACCCTCTCCATCGCCCCGTCCAAACGGCCGCCCTATATCGAGCTGGCCAAGCTTTACCTTAAAACGGGAAATGCCCAAGACGCAGAAAAGACCCTGAGGAAAATGCTTGAAACTCCCGGGGAAAACGCCTTAAAACAAATTGATTTTGCGGCATTCTGCGAAAGCAGAATGGATCTCGAACAAGCCGAGCAGGAATACAAAAAGGCACTATCCCTTGCACCGGAAGAGGTCTATCCCTACCTGAAACTGGCTGAATTTTATGTCAGGACAAACCGCCGGCAAAATGCAACCGGCATCTTGGAAAAGGCACTTGGATTAAACAAGGCCCCTGTAAAAGTGCTCACAGGATTTTCACAGATGTATTTTCACTTCAATGATATTGACAGGGCAGAAACCTATGCAGACAAGGCCCTTGCCGCATCACCGGATGATATTGACGCCCTGATGATAAAAGGGCGGCTCCTCATTATCAGGGGAAAAACCCAAGAGGCCTTCTCAGATTTCGATAAAATCCTTGATCAGGACCGGTACAATGCAGACGCCTACTACTATAAGGCCGTATGCATTCGCAGCAAAGGCAGCCGGAACATTCCCGGTCAGGATGTCTACCGGGCAGCAGCCGGATTTCTGAACACCCCTGAACTTTTTGAAGCCCAGCAGGTAAAAGACCACCTGAATATCGCCCTGGCACTGAATCCACACCTCATCAACGCCCGGTACATGCTCGCCGAAATTCATCTGGCCGAAAAGAATATGGAAGCAGCAGAAAAGGAAATTGAATGGATTCTGAAATCCAACCCCAGAAGCCCGCGGATCATGCCCCTTGTGACGCAATTCAAGCTTCAGGAAAAAAAATTCCAGGAAGCCGAAAATATCTGTAAAATGATGCTGAAACAAACACCTGGCAGCAGCCTTGCACATCACCTTTTGGTGAAGGTCTACCTGGAATGGGGAAGGGTGGATGCCGCCATCAGCACCCTGAAAAAAAGGCTTGCCCTGTCCCCTGGCAACATCGGTATGCTCAGCACCCTGGTCACCCTCTACCTTAAGGAAAATAAGCCGGAAGATGCTTTAGTTCTCATCGAACAGCAGAACACCTCGGTCCCCCCGACCCAGCAGGCCATGCTCCATTACCTGAAAGGCAAAGCGTTTCTTGCCGGCCAAAAACTAGAACAAGCTTTCAATGCGTTTAAAACCGCTGTCAACATCGACCCGGTATTCCTGCCGGCCCACCTTTCCATGGCGAATATGCTCATGAAAGAGGGGCAGCATCAAAAAGCCGCCCGTCATTACCAGGAAATCTTATCGGAGAAGCCAGATCATATCCCCGCGTTAATGGGCATGGGCTACCTCCACGATACCATGGGAGAAAAGGGCAAAGCAGAAGCAAAGTATAAAATGGTACTCTCTGCCGCGCCCGACCATGCCAATGCGGCAAATAACCTGGCATTCCTCCTGGCCCAGAATGAACAGCGCCTGGACGAAGCCTTCGAGCTTGCAAAAAAGGCAAGAAAAGTCCACCCAGGGGACCCGAATATTCTGGATACAATGGGTTGGATCTATTACAAAAAAGGAAACTATAAAACCGCTGTATCAGAATTTAAAGAGAGCCTCAGACTTGATCCCAAAAGCGCTTCTACACAGTATCATTTAGGCATGTCCCATTACAAACTAAAGGAATACGAAGCCGCCAGAAAACATCTCAAGCAGGCACTTAAAATCGATACGGCATTTCCAGGCGCAGAAACTGCAAAAAGAATACTCAACCAATAGTTTCAAAGTTTTCTACATATTATGAACTTTTTGTAATATTCCATGTACAAACTTTCCTTTTTCCATGGCCTATAAATTTTTTTCAGCGCCGGGAGCCTAAAGGGTTAATCCTCCCAGCGAAAGCACACCGAAACCGGCACAGTTTATGCAGCGGTATTGTTAAACCTATTTTCAATTTACGTTAAGTAGTGAAGGACTAGGCAGATGAAAAAATTATTTTTAGCCTTTTTAAGTATATTGCTGCTAACCGGAACGGCATTGGCCGTACCGTATCTGCAGCTGGACATAACGCCGGACGGGCAGTATGACGCCACTTCTTATATTGAAAGCACCGTATCAACGTCTAATGATTTTGACTTAAGGGTTCTGGTAAACATGGACCAAAATCAAAACTATTCCCCCGGAGAAACATATTATGTCTCAATCGCCCTTGTCCAAAAGAATGAAAGCGGAGCAACTGTAGGGGTAGAAAAAAATGACAGTATTGACTATGGCTCATTTACTTTTGGCGGGAATTCATTTGATTTTGTCGGTGATTCAACCTATGGCACACCGCCTATTGCCATAGAGTCCACCGATAAAAACACCCCTGACGATCTGCAGGCCCACGGTATATTTGACACCTATTATTATGAATTTTCATTTCAATTCACTGATGAATTAAACAATACAGGTATACAATTCGAACCCGGCACTTCATCGGTCATTAATAACAGCTTTCTCCCTTCTAACAGCTTTAATGCTGGGGTGTTGGCAAACGGGTATAATGTTGCGGATGACACGAACTCAGACACGGCCATGCTTTTTGCCGATTTTGATATTGATGTATCAGGGATGACAAACGGGTACGGCATTCATTTTGATTTATATACCCTCACAACAAGTTTAACCAAAGACGGCATTCCCAAACCGGTTGTCGACAAAGTCGCCCCTTTCTCCCACGATGCAGAATCCTGGATCATACCTGAACCCACGACCATGGCTTTATTGGGATTTGGACTGATCGGTCTTGCAGGTATAGGACGGAAAAGATACGTTTAGCAGCCTAAGGATACAATCAGATTCAAGGCAGGTTTCCCCTATCCGGGTTTCCTGCCTTTTCTTTTTTCATCAACCGTCTTTTTATCCGATGGCAAAAATTTTTCAGGTTTGATATAGCTCCGATAATGCAAAAAAATAACGTCACCCGTTATTTTTATTAACAAATGCAGCCCTGCAGACTCAACATGCGGGGCTTTGTTATCCGGAGCCGATTTCATGTCCCAATCCGACACTGCACAACAAAGCTTTCTGGGCCATCTGCTGACCCTGGCCCTGCCCATTTCCCTGCAGAATCTTCTGACCTGCTCCATGACGGTCATTGATATTCTCATGGTGGGGCAACTCAATGAAACAGCCATCGCCGCCGTGGGCATTGCCACCCAGTTTGTCTTTATTTTTATCGTTATCCAGTACGGGATCCACTCCGGAATATCCATTTTCACCGCTCAGTACTGGGGAAAAAAAGATTTAAGCCGGATTAAGCAGCTATCGGGACTGGGGATCCTGGCCGGTCTGGCCGTGGCGGCTCTGTTCAGCTTCATTGCCCTTATCCTGCCGGACCAGCTCATGTCCCTGTTTTCCAAAGATCCGGCCGTGGTGGTCCTGGGATCGGGCTATCTCAAAATTGTGGGGATTACCTTTGCCTTTTCCGCCGTAATCTTTTCATTTATGTCCAATCTCAGGGCCCTGGGATTCGTTCGGGTCCCCATGGTCTGCTCCATGGTGGCGGTCTCTTTGAACATTTTTCTCAACTATGTGCTTATTTTCGGTCATCTCGGCTGTCCGGCCCTGGGCGTCACAGGGGCCGCCATCGCCACCTGTACCTCAAAAATTGTGGAATGTCTGGTCATGGCCGGAATTATTTACGGGAAACGCTATCCCCTGGCCGCCTCCATAAAGGAAATGCTGGGCTTTGACAGGCCCTTTTTTATGCGGGTACTGGCCACCTGCTGGCCGGTATTTCTCAATGAATTATTCTGGGTGACAGGGGTGAGTATGTACAAGGTGGTCTATGCCAGGATCGGCACCCAGGCCATTGCCGCCGTCAATATTGTGGCCACCCTGGAGGAATTCATGTTCATTCCCTTTTTCGGCATCTTTCACGGGGGATCCATTATGATCGGCAACAGCATCGGCGCCGGCAGGGAGAAGAGGGCCTATGCCTACGGCCGCTTCCTGATGGTTGCCCAGCTCATTATGGCCCTGGCTGCCGGGGCCATGATGATCCTTTCCAGGGACCTTGTCCTCTCCTTCTACAATATCTCTCCGGCCACCTACGAAAACGCATATTATCTCATGCTGGTGGCAGGATTGGTATTCTGGGGCAAAACCACCAATTTTACCACCATCGTGGCCGTACTCAGGGGTGGAGGGGACACCCGCTTCGGTTTCCTGCTGGACCTTGCCGGGGTCTGGTGCATCGGTGTGCCCATGGCTTTTTTGGCTGCCTTTTACCTGGAGCTTCCCGTATACGGGGTCATGGCATTGATTGCCGTGGAAGAAGTGTTCAAGCTTGGCATCGGCATCCCCAGGTTTCTGTCAAAAAAATGGATCAGAAACCTGGTGGGCGCCTGAAAAAATATTCTATCCTTTGTAACCGATCATCCGGAGAAAGCCTTTTCGCTTTTCAATGTCCTCCTCGGTTTCAATTCCCTTGGAGGAAAAGCCGTCCACAACCCCCAGAATGCCCCGCCCCTGGTCTGTCTGGGCAAGGATCACCTCAACCGGGTTGGCCGTGGCGCAGTGGATCCGGGCCACTTCAGGCACATTCTTAATGGTGTTCAAAATATTGATGGGGAACATATCCTCCATAAAAATGATAAATGAATGGCCGGCGGACAGGGCATAGGCATTCTTTTTGGCCAGTTCGATGAGCTTTTCATCGGTGCCGCTGTACCGGACCAGGCATTCCATGGACGCCTCGCAGAAGGCCACGCCGAACTTGGCGTTGGGCACGGTGCAGACAATGGCTTCATGGATGTCCTCAACCGTTTTGATAAAATGGGCGTGGCCCAGAATAAAGTTCAGTTCATCTGGATTTTCGATTTTATATGTGATCAATTCCATACAGACCTCCAAAGATTAAGGGTGATTTAAAAAGCCGGAATGGGCATAATTAACCATATCCGGGTCTGAAAAACAAGATGTCCTATTTGCCGGAAAGCAGAGAAAGGGGGGTGCCCCTCATCACCTTGAGGGCGGCCCAGAGCCCTGTTGCCATGCAGACACCTGTGGCACCGGCAAGTATCCCCCCAAGCCAGAGGGGATCAAAGGCCCAAAGCCGGTCAAAAAAATACCAGGACACGGCCCAGGAGAATCCCATGCTCAGGACGACGGCAAAAAGGCTCGCCGTAAATCCCATGACGCCGAACTCCAGGAGAATCACCTGGCGGAGCATTTTGAAATCACACCCAAGCACCTTCAGCAGATTGATCTGATTCCGGTTTCTCCGCGCCTCGTGCCGGGCAATGGAAAAAATGGAAACCAGGCCGGCTCCCATGGCCAGCCAGGCCATGAACCGGACCGAAAGCAGGAGGCGGTCCGTTACCCCTAAAATGGTGGCAGCCGTCTGGGTCACGTCGATCACCGAAATATTGGGAAACCGTGAAACCAGCCTGTTTTTCAACGCCTTCCGCAGTTCCGGAGGAACATTGGAAATGGCCCCAAGATGGGTTTTAGGCGCATCGTTGAGCACCCCGTTCTGGAAAAGAAGGAAGAAATTGGGCTGGAAGGAATTCCACCTCACCTTTCTCAGGTTCACCACCCGCCCTTCCATTGAGATGCCCTGGACATCGAATCCGATGAGGTCCCCGATCTTGAATCCGAAACGGTTGGCAAAGCTCACGGCCATGGAAATTTCAAAGGGGGCTTTTCCTGTAAAATCCCATGGGCTGGTGGTCATGGGATGTCCCCGGACCAGGGTCTCGGAATCGGCCAGGGTATCCCTGTAGGAAAAGATAAATTCCAGGCGCCGGATCCCCCGCCGCCCCCTCCGGTTCCCCGGCCCCGGGGCGCCCTGCCTGCTGGTGCTTTGGGGACGGCCGAAAAATGGCTGCCCGTTCACGGTTAGAATCCGGCCGTTAACCACAGGCGAGATATGGGAGAGATCCCCTTGCGACCCTCCCATGAATGCTTCCAGATCCGCCTTTTGCTCGTCCTGGATATCCACCAGGAAAAACACGGGCAGCTTCAGCCCCTCGGGGCGCATGATCTCCCCTTCAAGCCCTTTACGGATCTGGGGAATCAGGGTGATTAAAAACACCCCCATGGCAATGGTCACAAAACATGACAGGGATGACCACCGGTTTCGGAACAGATTCCTCAAAGCGATTTTCCCGGGCAAGAACCCGGCCATGGCCCGGCCCAGGGAGAGCCGGCCGCAGAACCGGAACACCAGGGTGCCGGCCAGGGACAGCAACACCATGGCCAAAAGGCATCCGGCACTGAACACCATTCCGTCCCGGGCGGCTCCGGCCACAGCCATGGACACCCCCAAAAAGGCGGCCAGCACCGGAACAAAAGAAAGCCCCCCCCATATCCGGAATCTGTTTTTTTCAGCCGTCCCCGCGCCCCGCAAAAGATCCAGGGGTCGGATTCCGAAGAGCCGCACAAAGGCGGGCAGGCAGAAAACCAGGCTGCCGCCGATGCCCATGCCCAGCGCCACAGCTGCAGCGGTCCCATCCATGCGGATGACAAGCCCCTGGGGCACCATCCCCTTGAAAATCACGGGAAAGACGGGCAATAGCAAAAAGGATGCGCCAACGGCCAGTACGGCGGCCGCCGTCCCCAGCAGCACCAGCTGGAAACTGACAAACCCGTATATTTCCCGCCGCTGGCCGCCCAGGCTCATGAGAATGGCCATTTCCTTCTGCCGGGCAGCCACCATCCCCCTGAAAAGGTAGGCCCCGGAAATACCGGCCAGGAAAAGCGCCACAATGGCCACCAGACCCATATAGCCCGTAAAATAGCGGGTCAGCCGCCCCAGCTGCCGGTTTACATCCCGGGTATCGAAAACATTGATCCTGGGCTGCCCCCCGCTGGTTTCAAAAAACCGTGCATCCAGGGCCCTGGCCAGGGCCGCCACATCGGTCCCAGGGGGAAACCTGTAAAAATAAAAATACCGGATACGGCTGCCAAACCTTACCAGACCGGTATCAGCCAACTGGTCCAGCCCCATATAAACCTTGGGTGCAAGGTCCACGGCCGTAAGGGATTTGTCCGGATCATTCAGAAAAAAATCCTGGATGCAAAAATCCTTGTCTCCGATGCGCAGGGGCAGGGCAGACTCCGCTTCAATTCCCAGGGTATGTGCCGTGTCCCGGGTCATCAGCAGACCGGGCCCCTGCTGAAGCGCACTGACGTCCCCGCCCTTTTCAAGAACGAATTTCCCGTACAGGGGATAGGCCTTTCCCACGGCCATGATCCTCACCAGCCGGGCCTGGGGGAGTGTCCCTGCCTGTACCATGGAATAGAAAGCCACCAGCCGGGCAACAGCCTTGTCCCTCCCCAGCACCCTGTCCGCCAGGGCCAATTCCTGACCGGTCATGGGGGATGAGGCGGAAAGCACCATGTCGGCCGTAAGGATCTCCTTAAGATTATTGTCCATGTGCCGGTCCAGGGACCGGCCAAATGAAAGCACGGCCACAAACCCGGCCAGACCGATGGCGAGGTTGAACACAAAAAAGAAGGAAAATCCACGATTAACCCGGACCGCATCCAGGGCCATGCGCAGCCAGAGCGTCATGGGGCCAGCCGTCCCTTTATAATGGGACAGATCCGTGTGCACCGTGCTGCCAGTTCCGGGTTGTGGGTCACCATAACCAAACTTTTCCCTTCCTGTTTCACCAAGTCAAACAAGAGAGCCGCCACCACCTCCCCGGTCTGGGTATCCAGATTGCCGGTGGGTTCGTCTGCCAGAAGCAGGGACGGCCGGCCCACCAGGGCCCGGGCAATGGCCACCCGCTGGCATTCTCCCCCGGAAAGCTGCCCGGGCAGGTGGTGCTGTCGGGCTTCCAGCCCCACAGCCGCCAGGAGGCGGTCCGTTTTTTCGGCAATTTTACTCTCCTTTGAAATTTCCAGAGGCAGGCTGATGTTTTCCCGGGCCGTGAGATGGGGCATGAGATGAAACTGCTGGAAAACCATGCCGATCTTCTCTGCCCTGAACCGGGCCAGCCGGTCCTGGCCCATCTCTGCCAGATTCTCTCCGTCCAGCAGAATTTTCCCCGTATCAGGCCGGTCCAGTCCCGCAATGAGTGACAGCAGGGTGCTTTTGCCTGATCCCGACTGCCCCACAATGGCCAGGGTTTCCCCACGGTCCACCCGGAGATCAATCCTGTCCAGGACCCTCAGCCGCCCGCCTCCCGGCTGCTCAAAACTTTTGTCTACGCCCTTCAGTTCAAGCGTCATAATAGCGCCTTAATATAGGGAAATACCGTTTCCGCAATTATTCTATGGCCCTTTGGCGTGGGGTGGATGCCGTCCGCCTGGTTCAGCCGGCGCTGCCCGCCCACGCCTTCCAGAAGAAAGGGAACCAGGGCCACATCATATTCCCGGGCCAGTTCCGGAAAAACCCGCCGGAAATCCGCCGCGTAGCCGGGCCCGTAATTGGGGGGCACCTCCATACCGCAAAGCACCACCCTGATATGATTTTCCTTTGCCAGATCAATGGCCTTTGCCAGGTTCTTTTTCATCTCCCCCACCGGCAGCCCCCGCAACCCGTCGTTGGCCCCCAGGGCCAGCACCAGAATATCCGGATCCGCCCTCAGATACCATTTGAGCCGGGCATGTGCCCCGGCGCTGGTGGCGCCGCTGGCCCCTCCGTTGACCACCTTGACCCTCCCCGGCATCCACCGATTAAACCGTTCCTGAATCAGGGCGGGATACGCCTGTTCCGGCATCACGCCCAGCCCGGCAGTCAATGAATCGCCAATGAACAAGACCTGAACCTGGCCGGCCGTTGAAAAACCGGTAATCAGGGACAGGCCGGCAAAAATACAGCCAATAATGAGAAACTTTACCCGGGTCATTTGCAATATCCTTAAGGGTGAATAAGCATTTTTAAATATGGGGGTTTTAAATACATTTTTCAAGGGGTCAGCCCAGCACCGGAAAAATACCGTATCCCAAAAAAATGAACCGGATCAAAACAACACCCTGAAAAATGCGCCAGTCCATTTCCATCCGCGTTCCATCCGCGACGCCCTGGCGAGGGCGGTGGAAAACCCGGAAGAAAAATTAACGCCCAGCGCCGGAGCCAGGGGAAAAAAATACGGGATATGGAGTAAACCGGATATCAATGAGATCTTAAAAATACCTGAAATTATACTTGACTTGGATCAATGATTTCTTTAAATAAGCGTTCTATTGTTAATTTAACAATACCCTAACCCCTTGCCAGGAGAAATAGCGTGCTCCGAATATTCAGTGAAGAGTTAATGGACCCCAAAAACTTTGTGGTCACCCTTGAACTTGTGCCGGGCCGAGAATCCTTCGGCCGCAGCACGGACAGCCTTGTGGGCATTGCAAGAGATGCCTTTGCAGACGGCAGGATATCAGCCGTTTCCATCACAGACAACCCCGGCGGGAACCCCTCCCTCTCCCCGGACGTGCTGGGATATGAAATATTCAAATACGGACTGGACGTCATTGTCCACTTTACCTGCCGGGACATGAACCGGGTGGGCATGGAGAGCCGGGCCCTGCAGCTGGCCCGCATGGGCATGAAAAACCTGCTTTGTCTTACCGGCGACTACAGCGGCAAGGGCTTTGAAGGCCGGGGGGCACCTGTATTCGACCTGGACTCCGTGCTGCTCAGCCGTATGATCAAGGGGCTGACCCACCGGCTTCTGGCCTCGGGAGACCCGGAACCCTTTTTCCAGGGCTGCGGGGTTTCGCCCTTTAAAACCCGCCGGTCCGAATGCATGGCCCAGTATAAAAAACTGGACAAAAAAATCGCGGCCGGCGCCGGTTTCGTCATCACCCAGCTGGGTTACGACATCAACAAATTCAGTGAACTGATCCGATACCACAAGGAAAAAAACAGCCATGTGCCGGTGATGGCTTCGGTTTACCTGCTCAGCCCGGGTGCGGCCAAGGCCATGAACATGGGCAAGGTCCCCGGCGCCTATGTTTCCGACACGCTCCTGGCCCAGATCCAGGAGGAATGGAAGGACAAAAAAGAGGGGATGAAGGCCGCCATCGAACGGGCCGCCCGTTTGGGAGTCGTCCTCAAGGGTTTCGGCTACCGGGGCATCCACATCGGCGGTATCCATAAAAGCTTTGATGCCGTGGGCGCCATCCTTAACCGGATGGAGGAAATCGAAGGGGAATGGCATCGGTATGTCTCCGATTTTTCCGACAAGGATAAAAACGCCTATTACTGGTACGACCAGATAAAGGAGACCCCCAATGGCGGCGGCACCTCTCCCGGGATCAAAAAACAGGTGACGGAACATATACCATACCGTATGCTCAGTGCCGCCCACGGCCTCTTTTTTGAAAAAGAAAACATTCTGGCACCGGTGTACAGAAAATTTGCCCAGTTCCTGGACAACACAGACAAAACCTGGGTATTGAAACGCTGCCTGGAAGACCCCATGAAAATGAGCATGCTCTCCTGCCAGAGCTGCGGGGACTGCGGTATCCAGCACGCCGCCTTTATCTGTCCGGAATCCGGCTGTCCCAAACACACCAGGAACGGGCCCTGCGGCGGCTCCAAGGACGGATTCTGCGAGGTATACCCCGATAAAAAGAAATGTATCTGGGTGAGGGCCTACGCCCGCCTGAACCATGCCGGCAAACTGGAAACCTTTCTGGAAGACCGGGTGCCGCCCCGTAACTGGGAATTAAACAAGACCTCTTCCTGGGTGAATTTCCACCTCAACCGGGACCACCAGAAATCCTGACCCCCCTCTTTCACCTCCTTTTCCGGCCGACGGCTTGAATACCGGGAAAGGAGGTGGTATTTTAAATTTACGGTAAACAATTCGTAACGGCTGGTGTATCGCCCCGTATCCATAAGATCACAGGGAGGGTTGACGATGCTGTTCAATGTGTCAAAGCAAATGGTCATTTTCGGTTTTCTGCTTGCAGCCCTGGGGGCCACGGCACCTGCCGCAACCGCCCGAGGCAGTTTCTTTGACTACCACGGCACCTCGATGTTCTACGGCCAGAGCCAATGGACCAATGTGGGTCCGGAGCCCGCCGAGAATTATGAATGGACCTCGGTCAATTATCTCCTGGGCAAGGATCTGACCGGCTGGCTGGCCCTGGAAACCTGGCTGGGAGCGGGATTCCTGAATTCAGACCACCACGGCAACACCCCCACGATTGAAGCCAGGATCATGGCCGATGCGCACTACGGATGCCTTTTCCTGAAGCTGGGATGGGGCGCAGCCCACCTTTTTGAAGACCAGAATCTGCCCGGCCTGGCCCCGTCAACCCTCCACACCATCATCTCCGGGTCGGCCGGGTTCAGGTTTCAATTTCGCCGCCGGGGAAACCCGCCCGTTGAATTGCGCCTGGGCTACGGGGTGGAACACATGTCCGCCCCCACCAAGGGGGGAGAAGACGGGGATGAAGGGTGGAATGCCGGGGGAATCAGAATTTGCCTTGCATGGCCATTCTGACGCATCACCGCCCCCCGGAACCAGCCTTTTCAGAGGGCAGCAACAGACTCAGGCAAAGCCCCAGGACAGAGACGGCCGCGGTCACGGCAAAGGCGGCCCATACCCCGTCCAGCACTGCATTCTGAAGCAGTTCAAGGGTGGATTCCGGCAACAGGGCCCGAAATTCCGGCTGGAAAAGATGGGTCATGCTCTCCTTTAGCCGGCCGGCCATTTCAGCGGAAAGGCCGGCGCCGCCATTCTCAATGCCGCGGAACAACCGGAAGGTAACAACCCCTCCGCAAATCCCGACACCGATGGTCCCCCCCAGGGTCCGGGCGAACTGGTGCAGGGAAGTGGCCACGCCCAGATCCTTTGGCGGCACGCTGTTCTGGGAGATAAGCAGGGAGGAAAGGGTGATATAGCCCATGCCCAGGCCGACAACCATAAACACGAAAAAGCAGTAAAGCAGGTGGGTGTCACGGTGGAAGGTCAGACAGAGCCCCGTGCCCGCGGCCATGAGAAGACAGCCGGTGATATTGGCCTTTTTCAGGCCCACGGATTCCACCATCCGCCCCAGGATCAGGCCGCCCAGGGACCATCCCAGGCTCAAGGAAAGCATGGCATAGCCCACCACCATGGGGGTGCGGGCCATGGCGCCCTGGAGAAATAACGGGGCATAGGCAAACAGGGAAAACATGGAAAAACTGGCCCCAAGCGTCACGGCGTTGCCCAGGGCAAATCCCGGATACCTGAAGAAACGGAAATCCAGGAAAGGATCCTTTGCCCGGCCTTCGGCCAGGATGAATCCGCCCCCAAGCGTCACGGCAGCCGCCGCCAGAAAGATACCCAGGGGCGATCCCCAGGGCACTTCCCTCCCCCCTGTCATGATCAGGGTAAGCCCGGCCAGCACCGCCCCGGAAAAACAGGTAATTCCAGCCCAGTCCAGGTCGGCCCGACCCGGTTTTTCCCGGAATTCCCTGAAGAAAAAACCGATGCCGGCCATGGAAAGCACCCCCATGGGCAGATTGATATAAAATATCCAGGGCCAGGAAAAATAGGTCACGATGAATCCCCCCAGGGTGGGGCCGATCACCGAGGATATGCCCCAGACGGAACTTGCCAGAGAGAGGGTCTTGCCCCGCTGTCCGGGCAGGGCCACATCGGAAAGCACCACATAAACCAGGGCGAAAATCCCCCCGGCTCCGATGCCCTGGAATACCCGGGCCCCCACCAGGAATCCCATGGAAGGCGACAGCCCGGCGGCAAATGAGGCACCGGAAAAGATTACAATGGCCGTCATCATCAGGGATTTGGCCGAAAAAAGGTCGGAGAGTTTGCCGAATACCGGCAGGGAGACCGCCCGGGCCAGAAAATACGCAGAATAGACCCAGGCATAGAGGGAGAGCCCCCCTAATTCTGCAATGATGGTGGGCATGGCCGCAGACATGACCAGGGCATCCAGCGCTCCGAGAAAGAGAGCCAGGAGGGCCGACCCGATAATCAGCCCGCGTTCCCTTGGACTCATATTCTCAGGTCCGGTCACGAGGCCTTCCTTTCAAATCGTTCATCCAGCCGGCTCACCCCCATACCGGTCCGGGGGCTGACTTCAATGCGCACGGCAATCCGCTCCTTCATGGCTTCCACATGGGAGATCACCCCGATCATCTTGCCCCCGGCATTGAGGCTGTCCAGGGCATCCAATGCCACATCCAGGGTTTCAGGATCCAGGGTTCCGAAGCCCTCATCCAGAAACAGGGAATCAATGGAGGTCCGGCTGGAGACCAGGTCTGACAATGCCAAAGCCAGGGAAAGACTCACCAGGAAGCTCTCTCCGCCGGAAAGGGTTTTGGTATCCCGCACCGTATCGGCCTGCCAGGTGTCCACCACCTCCAGGCCCAGAACCTCGTCCTTTTTCTGGCACAGCAGATACCGCCCCTGCAGGCGTTCCAGCCGTTTATTGGCAAGATATAACAGATGATCCAGGGTCAGCCCCTGGGCGAATTTCCTGAATTTGTCCCCGTCCCTGGACCCGATGAGGCCGGAAAGCCGCATCCAGTTATCGTAAATGTCCTTCTGCCGGTCGACCTGTTCGAACAATTCGGCCTGGGCTTTCCGCCTGGCCTTATCCTGGCGGATCTTTTCCCCGATTTCACCCTGGCTGCGCACCAGTTCCTTGATGGCGGCATCCAATGCCTTTGCCTCGGCCGCCAGTTCTTCCCTGGATTTTAGTGTCAGGGCCAGGGCCCTGTGTTTTTCAAGATCCGATGCCGCACGGGCCTGGGTGGCCAGGGCGGCATCCATCTCCTTGGTCAGCCCCTGCTTCAGGCCCTCAAGCCGCTCCCGCTCGGTTTTATCCAAAAGTGCAGCCTTGAAATCCGTCTCAGTGTCAAAGCTGGATCCGGCCAGTCCGTCGCGCCAGGCCCGGGCCGCCTCTTTTTCCCGTTCCCCAAGGGCCTTGCCGGCCTTTTCCAGTGAGTCTTTTTTCCCAGCCAGACGGTTCACCTCATCCCCTGCCCGGTTCCGGGCCCCAATGGCATGGTTGAGAGCCTTTTCAGCCGCCTTCACCGCATTGGCGAATTTTTCCCGCTCCCGGGCCACCACCCGATCACCGAAACGTGCCAAACGCTCCCGGGTCAGCCTGTCCAGAACAGCCCGGCCGGCCGCTTTTTTTTCTTTTACCGCCTCAGCCTGCCCCCGGACCAGATCCAATTCCTTTGCAGCCGGCCCCTCTTCCTCCCGGACAGCCGCCAGGGTTTCCTTTGCCTTGTCCCGGTCCGCCACTGCCCTTTGATAGGCGTCCCATAATTCCCCGTGGGCCCGGAGCCACTCGTCCTGGCCGCCGATCTCCGGCAAGGCCATTCCCCGAAGGCTCTGGGCCAGCTGCGCCTCGGCATCTTGGATTTCCCCGGCTGCCGCCTCTTTCTGCCGGCGGATCTCATCTGCCGCCAGGCCCAGCTGCTCTTTCTCCTTTTCCGCCATGGCCCGGTCATGGATCAGCACTTGCCGCATCTCCCTGCCCCTGTCCATCCGCTCCTGGCCGGCCTGCCGCTCCCGCTCCAGGCGGTTGAGTTCCTTCAGGGCTTTTTCCAGGTTGATAAAGGCCTCTTCCCGGCCATTGATCCATTCCCTTACCGCTTCCCCGTGGCCTATGTTCAGGCCGGTCCCCAGTTTTTCACCTAGGCGGTTCCAGTCGCTGACAACAGCGGCCAGGCTTTTTTCCATATCCGCCGTGTCCCGTCCCCTGCTTTCCAGGCCGGCCCGGGTGTCGGCCAGTACCCGGGAGGCCTTGTCCAGGTCTCTTTGGGTCTGTTCCAGTTCTTCTGCCCGTTTCTTCTTCCGCGCCTGGGTTCCGGAGGGGTCAATCCGTCCGTAGGCCTCAATGGCCGGATGCTCCGTGGCTCCGCAAAGGGGACAGGCCGCACCTTTTTGCAGCCGCTCCCTGTGCTGGGAAAGGCTTGCGATGCGCTCTTCAAGCACCAGGGTCCGGTCCAATTCTTCCAGGTGGGTCCGGATCTCTTTACGTATGCCTGTCAGTTTTTCCACCTCAGCCATTTCTTTTTCCAGGCGGACCTTTAAAAGGGCCTCTTCATTTCTCACCCGGTCCAGCGTTGCCCTCTCCTTTTCGTACTGCCGGGCCAGGGATTTGAGATCCGCCCGCAGGGGAGCGGCGCCGGCAAGCGCCCTGTATGCCCGGTCCAGTTCCCCGGGGTCGCGGCCGTCCAGAAGCGCCTCCGTCTCCCGGGCCAGGCCGGCGGCAGCATCGGCCAATTTCTGCAGCCCTGCGTCACAGGCCGCCCGGTCTTTCCCGTTTTTCTCCAGGGTATTTTCAACCGCCTGTTGGGACTCGGCATTCGCGGCTTGGGCTTCATCGGCCTTTTTTAAAACCACGGCCAGCCGGGCCCGCCTTTCAAAAAGCGTTTTCGCCAGGGGCAGAATTTCCCCCAGATGTTTATGGGTGCTGTTGGCCGCCAGGTAAGTGCCATACCGGTCCAATGCCGCCCTTGCGGCATGGCCCCTTCCCTCAATCTCCTTGCAGGTTTTTTCCAGGCCGGTCGCCTGGTTCTTCAACTCGTTATACAGATCTTCCAGCCTGCCGGCCTCCTGCCGTGCGCCTTCAATCTGCTGGTCCAGGGGAAGCACCTCTTCCGTGATCAGGGTTTCGTTTTTTTCCCTTTCCTCCCTTGCCGCATCCAGGGCTTTCCCGGCGGCTTCCCATTCCCTGTCCAGCCGTATCAACCGGCTCTGCAGGGTTTCCAGGGTCTGGGCGGCGTCAGCCAGATCCTTAGCATTTTCCTGCCGGTCCCCCAGGGCATCCGCCAACCGGTCGAACAAGGGTTTGATTTCAAGGGCAGGCAGGGCATTGTCCAGGCGCTGCAGTTCGGTCTGGCCCGCTTCAAGGGCATGCTCCGCCGCCTCGACCCGCCGGGCGACATCCAGCACCTCTTTTTCCAGCTCCGCCTTCCGGTCCAGCCAGGCCCGATGGCTAAGAACCAGGTCCTGTTCCTTTTTCAGGTCCTCCTCCCGCACCCTGAATGCCTCAACCTCCTCAGCCAGTCGCTCCAGGTCATCCCCCGTGAGCAGTTCCACCACCCCGGCCTTGGCCTGGAGCATATCCAACGGGATCTTTTCCGACTTGGTCCGTTCAAACACTGCCCGGGAAAGCTCGCCGTAAATTTCCGTGCCTGTGAGTTCCTCCAGCAACTCAGCCCGTTCATTGGCATTGGCATTTAAAAAAGCGGCGAATCCCCCCTGGGCCAGAAGAATGGATTTGGTAAACCGGCCGAAATCCAGCCCGGTGATCGCCTTTACCTGACGCATTTTTTCCTTGGTCTGTGAAGCGATAATGGTGCCGTCCCCCTTTGCCAGTTCCACCTGGGGGGGCTGGAGCCTGCCGTCGGGCTTGAGATTTGCCCGGCGCTGGGCCCAGAAAGCCCGGTAAGTCTGGCCCTGCACCTCAAACTCCACCTCGGCCAGGCAGTCCCCGGTGTGCCGGGTCATCAGCTCATTGGCGCCGGAAGAAACCTGGAGCCGGGGCGTCTGGTGGTAAAGGCCCAGGCAGAGGGCGTCCAGAATGGAGGTCTTTCCCGCCCCCGTCGGCCCGGTGATGGCAAAGAGGCCGTGGCCGGCGAATGCCGGGTCCCGGAAATCAATGGACCATTCCCCCTTCAGGGAGTTGATATTCTTAAACCTGAGTTTCAGAATTTTCATTTCTCCGCCCCCCTGACCGTTTCCAGGATCTCGTCAAACAAGGTCTTCATGGCTGCCCTCTGCTCATGGGTTAAGTCCTCGTCTTCCAGGCGCCTGTCAAAGACCTCCTTGGGATTCAGCTCCTCCAGCCGCTCCTTCACCTCGGTTACCCGGCCCGGCCCGCCGTTTTTTCGTTTTCGCCGTATCCGCAGCAGTTCCAGCCCCCCTTCTTCCCCGAAAACCTCTCCAATCACCGCCTGGATCCGGTCCTGGAGATCCGTCAGATAATGGTCGGCGGAAACCTCGGCTTCCAGCCAGGCAGGGGAGAGGGTTCCCTTCCCCCCTCCGGCCTTCAGTGCCCGGATGCCGGCCTCTATATCCTCTAGGCTCCCCTTCAGGGTGGCCAGCGTCCGGAAGCAGGGCACGGCAACCGGTTCCACCGATTTAAGCCCGGTACTTTCAAAATCCACCTGGAGAATCTGCTTTTCCCCGGCCCCCTCATCGAAACTCAACGGAATGGGAGAGCCGGAGTACCGGATATGCGCCCTCCCCTTGATCCGCTGTCCCCGGTGGAGATGGCCAAGGGCAATATAATCGGCTTCAGGGAATCCGTCCGCCGGAAAGGCATCCAGGGATCCGATATAAATATCCCGCACCGATTCCGACGACTTGCCCCCCACAACGGTGAGATGTCCCGTTGCCATCATTGGCAGGCCCTTTTCCGGACACAATCTTTCAGCCGCCGCAGCCACCTGTCCGTACACCTCCCGGATGGCCCGGCCCACAGCCTGCTGCTTGTCCTGCCCCGACTGCCCCCCCAGGCTTTTGACCAGGTCACGGGGCCGCATAAAGGGCAGGGCACAGACCACAAGTCCGGGCTCCCCGTTGCGGTCTGTGAACAGCATCGCATGGTCCTGCGGATCATCAGAAATCCCTGCCACCACCCGGGTATTCAGGCAGGACAGGATGGAGCGGCCCTCGTTCAGGGTGGCGGCGGCATCGTGGTTCCCTCCCAGGATCAGGGCCTGCCGGCATCCCGTATTCTGAAGGGAAACAATAAATTCATTGTAAAGGGTTCGCGCATAGGAAGGGGGTGCTCCGGTATCGAAAATATCACCGGCCACCACCAGGCCGTCGGCCCGGCGCTCCCTGATCTGCTCAATGAGCCAGTTCAGGAACGCCCGGTGCTCGGTTTCCCGGGTTCTGCCCATGAAATGCTGGCCCAGATGCCAGTCAGAGGTATGAAGAATCCGCATTCAATATCTTTCCATCTGGTTAAAATCAACGGTCGCAAGGATATAACCCAATCCGGACGGGGGCAACCTGAATCTGCCGGATATCAAATTCAACTGCCCCCGGCCATATCATCGATGAGCATTTTGATATCGTTGACCTTGTTCCGGGTGGCGATATACCCCTCCTCAATGGAGTGGCCCACCTGGTCGTAATCCAGCATCTTCAAATCCCCCAGCCGGGGGGTGATAAGAATATCCGGCGGGGTGACGGCAAAGTTCACCCGGGTGATCCGTTCCTGCATGATCTCAATGGCGGAATTGATCACCTGACGGGCACCGGGGGGCTTTGGCGGCTGGGCCTTTTTTTTGGCCTCAAACCGGTTCCTGATCATCTTTTCGGCCGTTTCATATTGTTTGGCCAGGCTTCTTAAAAATTCGTTGCGCACCGTCACCTGCCCCTCCACGGGTACCGGTTCAACCATTCGGTGGCGCTTTCGGGAGACCAGCCTGGAATCCAGGTTTACCGCAATGACAATATCCGAGCCCATGGCCCGGGCCACCCCCACGGGCACCGGATCCACCACCCCGCCGTCAATGAGCCAGCGGCCCTTGTAAGGCACCGGGGCAAAGAGCCCGGGATAGGACATGGACGCCCTCAGGGCCGTCAGCAGATCCCCTGAATCCAGTACCACGGGATCGCCGGACTCCATATCCACCGCCACCACTTTCAAGGGCAACTCCAGCTCTGAAAATGCCTTTTTATCCGTGTGCATGCAGAAAAGTTCCCTCAGTTTCTTATCCCCGTCCAGTAGCCCGGAACGGAGCAGGGTAAGATCGGAAAAGGAAAACATGCTCTCCCCGTCCATCTCCAGCACGTAATCCTTCAGGTTCTCCAGCCCGCCGCTGGCAAATACCGCCCCGATAAAGGCCCCCACACTGCATCCCGCCACCATGTGAATGGGAATCCCGCTGTCCTGAAGCGCCTCAATGGCCCCGATATGGGCCCATCCCCGGGACGCCCCGCTGCCCAGAACCAACCCCACTTTACAGCCGGGTGTTCTACCTTCCGTACCAGATCCTGTCTCAGATTCCGCCAACGCTGCTGACACTGCCATTAGATTTCTCCTGTAAACCAATTAAATGCCGTCATCTGACGCTCAGAATATAACGCTGAAACAAAGAAGGCAAGGCATCTGCCGCAACAGGCCGGCGGTGAACTCAATCCCCGGTTGAAACCAGGATATACGCCAGCCAGACCTCCCCTGTCTCCAGGGCGGAGGGGGTGGTGGAAAATTCTTTCACCGTCAGTCCTAACCGTTTAAACACCGGCCTTAGTGCATTGTCCTCCCAGAGGGTGAATACCCTGCCGTCCCGGGAACGGCGCTTTCCTTTCCCCTGCTTCAGGGAAAGGTAAATATGACCGCCGGGGACAAGGGCCTTAAGAAGATTCTTAAATGCCGGGGCAAGCTGTTTCCGGCCCAGGTGGACAAGGGCGCCGGAGAGCAGTATGGCATCAACGGTGATAGCGGAAAAATCATAGGTTGAAAAGTCTCCCAGAATCACAGGACAGCCGCTGGTCTCCCGGGCCAGGGCGGCCAGGTCCGGGGCCCGTTCAAATCCCGTGGGATGAAACCCCTGTTTTTTGAGCCACAAAAGATCCCGCCCCGAGCCGCAGCCCGCGTCCAGTATGCTGGCCCCCGGCGACAGGCAGCGGACAAAACCGTATAGAAAACCTGAGGGGTCCACGGATGCGGTTTTGTTGAAATAGGCATCGGCGTTTTTCTGGTAATAATCGGTCATGGCAGACAGGCCGGTTCAGGGATTCAATGCCCGGCACAGGGCATCCATTTCCGGCAGATTGCTTTCCAGAGGTTCTCCCCTGAGGGTGGCGGAAAAAACCTGGGGGGTCATGGGCAGGGCCCCTAAAAGTGCCAGGCCGTCCAGGGCCGCTTCAAGGTCCGGCAGGATATTCGGTGTGACTTTGTTGAGCACCAGGGAAAAAGGAAGACCGGCTTCCCCGGCAATGGCGGCCATGCGCCGGGACATGGTCAACGACTCGTATGAGGGATCCACCACGGCTAAAATCCGGTCGCACTGCCCGTCCAGCCGGCGGCCGAAATGCTCCAGTCCGGCGGCGGTGTCTACGATGACCCGGTCGTTCTCCTCCAAATCCAGGGCTGAAAAAAACAGGCGGAACAGATTGCCCATGGGGCAGGCGCAGCCTTCCCCGAAATGGTGGATTTTGCCGGTGGAGAGGATGCGGACTGTCCCGGATCGGGCCAGGCAGTCCCTGGTGAGTTCATTATCCTCAAGGCCTTGGATGGTCAGGGGCCCCGGAAACAGGGGGGGCGGCGCACCCAATCCGGTGCCTGCGGATCTGAGCTTCGCCTGGAACCCTTTTTTGCCCCCCAATGCGTCCATCAAAGGCTGGGGCATCTGTGTGCCCATCATTTTGTACAGCCCCATATTGGATTCATCGGCATCCACCAGGAGTACACGGCAGCCCTGTTTTTCCATGGCCTTTGCCAACAGGGCCGATACCGTGCTCTTTCCGCTGCCGCCCTTGCCGCAGATCATCAGCTTCATTGTTCCACCTCCTCCAAAGGGTTGTTCCAAAGCTCTATCACAAATCCTGGTTGAAAGAAAATCCTGTTTCCTGTCCTGCTGCCGATTATTAAGGTAATTTCCAAAGGATGGAAAGCTGGCTTTCGTGGTGTTGATCCTTTTGCTCGGATATGGCATGCTTCGGCCGGAAAAAATAAATTAAGGAACGAGAAGGGAGCCGGAATGGTCGGGACGCATACAGCCAGGAAGATGGGGATCAATCACTGGGATATTAAAACAGGGCCACGGAATCTGATCACCGATGTGCCCGGGGTGACCGTGGGACATGCCACCGTCAGCCGGGGGGATATCCGCACCGGTGTGACGGCCCTGCTGCCCCACCCGGGCAATATCTTCCGGGAAAAGCCTTTGGCCGCCGCCCATGTCATCAACGGGTTCGGCAAGTCCATGGGCCTGGTCCAGGTCAGGGAAATGGGCACCATTGAAACCCCGATCATCCTCACCAATACCCTGAGCATCGGCAGGGCTGCAGAGGCTCTCACCGCCCGGATGCTGGCCCAGAACCCCGAAATCGGCGTGACCACGGGTACGGTAAACCCCATGGTATTTGAATGCAACGACGGCCACCTCAACGATATCCGTGGGATGCATGTGACCGCAGACCACGTGGAGCAAGCCATTGACACCGCCGGAACGGACTTTCAACAGGGCGCTCTAGGGGCGGGTACGGGCATGTGTGCCTACGGTCTCAAAGGCGGCATAGGATCAGCCAGCCGCCGGTTCGCCATCGGAGATAAAAAGTTCACCCTGGGAACGATGGTGCTGACCAATATGGGAAAAACAAAGGATCTCATCATCGGCGGCCGCAGAGTGGGGCCTGAAATCGAAAGACAACTAGCCGGTGAAAAACAGGTACTGCCTGGAGAGATCCCGCCCCAGGGCTCGGTCATCGTCATCATTGCCACGGATCTGCCCCTGTCCCTGCGCCAGTTGGGACGGATCTGCCGGCGGGCCGTGACCGGCCTGGCCCTGACCGGTTCCAAAACAGATTCCGGCTCCGGGGAAATCGTCCTGGCCTTTTCAACGGCCACCCTTGTTCCCCATTTCCCCCCCGGGGATTTCATCAGTGTCCCCCAGCTCCACGACGACCGCATCAACCCGGTATTCAGGGCCGCCATCGAGGCAGTGGAAGAGGCGGTGCTCAATTCCATGTTTGCGGCGGCGGCTGTGACCGGCATCCGGGGAAACCGGGTCCATGGCCTTGCCGCCTGCATGCCCGCCCCCAAAAAATCAGATTAACAATCAGATATACATTGAAAATATAACGTCGCGGTGTTATTGAAGATATAAGTGTCGTTTCAGCATCATATTTTCAATCGGCTTAAACAGTGTAAGCCTATACAAAGCAATTTTATTCATAGTCATGGTGATGCTAACAAAATTTATTTAACATCGTCCCCGGCAGTTCCAGAAGCGAAGGAGTGAACCGCCTCGCCTGGATTTTCCGCGGCAAAAAAAAATCATTGCAGACCCTTCGGAGACCGTCACTTGAAGCGCTGGCCCGGCATCAGCGCCATTCGGGCTGAAAATTCAACAAAGGCATCCCCTCTTCAACGCCGGTCTGCACTTGGTTTTAATACCGCCCAGAAGGATGGCCTCTTTCCACAAGGCCGGGCAGAACCGATCGGATTCATAAAAAAACGGCCTGCGGGCCGGCGCACAAAACGATATTCCCAGAAGATCTAAGGAGGCCCCATGGGTGACGCACCATATTCGGCAACCGAAAACGCGGCCATGAACAGCGATCTTGCGCTTGGTATTCTCCGGCAGCTTCCAACGCCGGTCATGGCCGTGAACAAAAAACTCGAACTGACGTATGTGAATGATGCCGGCCTGAAGATGCTTGGAAAGTCCCATGATGAGATCAAAGGCCGGGCCTGCTCCGAAATTTTTGCATCCGAGCATTGTACCACCTCCAAATGCCGGATGAAATCGGTCATGGCAGGGGGGGAGGCCACCACATCCAGAAACCGGCTGACGATTGACGGCCGGGATATACCCATCGAATACACCGCCGCCGCCCTGAAGGATCCGGCAGGGGATATCGTGGGCGGGGTGGAATACCTCATCGATATCACCGAACGGGAACGCCAGGAAAAGAAACTGGCTGAACAGAGCCGGACCATCATGGAGATTTCCACGCCGGCCATCAGGCTCTGGGACCGGATTCTCATTCTTCCGGTGGTGGGGGTGGTGGACTCCCTGAGGGCCCAGCAGATGATGAACACCATGCTCAAGAAAATCATGGACACCTCCGCCAAGGTCATCATTCTGGATATCCAGGGCGTGGCGGCGGTGGATACGGCCGTGGCCAACCATTTAATCAAAATCGCCAAGGCCACCAAGCTCATGGGCTGCCGGTGCATTATCTCGGGCATTTCCCCGGCAGTGGCGGAAACCATTGTGCAGTTGGGCATTGAATTGGGGGATGTGGCCACCAATTCCACCCTCAAGGACGCCCTGGCCGATGCATTTGAGCTGATGGATTTTACCGTGATCCAAAAAGACCTCAGCCATGACTGATTACACAGACGATTTCGAATTTACCCGGGAAGGGCCGGGGGGCGCCATCCATGAAGCCAGGGGTTGCCTGGTGGTCCCTGTTGACGCCGCCTTGAATGAAGATGCCCTGGAACGCCTGGGTAAAGAAATCCTCCAACGGCTTGGGCAATCCCGGGCCAGGCAGGTGATCATTAATGTTTCCGGGGTCTCCCTTCTCAGTTCCCACGGATTCGGCATCCTTCGGGATACGGCCAGGGCCGTGGGCATGATGGGGAGTACCACTGTGTTTGCCGGATTCCAGGCCGGGGTGGTCTCCTCCCTGGTGGACCTGGATGTGGATTTCAACGGCATTTCTGCCGTGGGCACCATGGCGGAGGCCTTTGACGTAATGGAACGCCGGAACACAGATGGTTCTCCCCTTTGACCGACTGGATTTTGACCTGGCCCTGCCCTCTGACAATGCCCAGGTGGTATTCGGGGCCAGGAAAATGCTGGAACGGGCAGGATTTACCGACGCGGACCAATACCTTGTGGCATCGGCCGTATCCGAGCTGTCCACCAATATTATCCGGTATGCCGGCAAAGGCAGGATTTTACTGAGGATTATCTGCAGGGGGGAAAAAAAAGGGATTGAAGTAATTGCCCAGGACCGGGGCCCGGGTATCTGGGATGTTGATCTGGCAATGACGGAGAAACACAGCACGGGAAACGGGCTGGGGCTGGGGCTTCCCAGTGTGAAGCGGATCATGGATGAATTCGAAATCCAGTCCACCCCGGGAGGCGGCACCCGGGTCAGGGCCATAAAATGGAAGGGGTAGCCATGGCCGTCATTGACTGCCACACCATTTTCAGGGCCATGACAGGCATCCCCACAGAGTGCGGAGACATGGGCATCATCCGGGAGACGGAGACAGATTGCATGGCCTGCCTGGTGGATGCTCTGGGGCACGGTAAAACGGCCCATGGGACGGCCTGCATGGCAAAAGACTTTCTGGATGGCTGCCGGGATGAGGGACCGGCAGATATCATCAAAGGCCTGCACCGCCGGCTGAAAGGTTCCCGGGGGGCGGTGGCCGCCGCCTGCAGGCTGGATAAAAGGTCCGGAAAACTTGTGTGGTCGGGGATGGGCAATATCGATGTACGGATATACGGACCGCGGCCCAGGCGGCTGGTGGCCAGGGACGGCGTGCTGGGATATATGATCCCATCGCCGAGGGAGGAAGGCATCTCTCTTCATCGGGGGGATATCCTGGTCATGTGTTCCGACGGCATCCGGGCACACTTTGAGCCCCTGGATTATCCGGATCTCTTTTTCGGCCGGGCAAAGGACATCTGCCGGAAATTCATCCGGGATCTGTCAAAACAAGATGACGATGCATCCTGCATCGTTTTGAGGTACGGCATATGACTGAACTGGGAATACTGAAAATCAGCACCAGGGCAGGATTGAAAACCGCAGGACTCAAACTGCTGCATATGGCGGCAGGATTCGGGTTCGACCCGGTCCATGCCACCCGCCTGTCCACTGTCTTTACCGAGCTTGCCGCCCCGGGCACCTTGAACGGGGAAAAAGGGATTGAGGCAAGGATATTCATAGAGCAGACCAAGGGCAGCCGGGGCATCGGCATCTCTTTAACTTCGGACAGGGCCATGGATCAGCCGGCCTTTGCCAACCGGTTTTTCGATGCAGTGGAACCCGGGGGGGCTGACTGGGCCATCCACGGATTCAAGGCCTTTGACGACCCGGAGTATATTCCTTCTGCAGAACGGATTGAGGCCGCAAAAAAGCTTCTGGCACAGCCCTCCCGGTCTGAGCTGCTCAACGATGTGCTCCAAAAAAACAAGGCCTTGCACCGGGCCAAGGCCGAGACCGAAGCCGCCGGAGAAAAGCTTAAAGAACAGGTCCTGGAACTTTCCCGGGCCAAGCAGGCCATGACCCGCATGATGGACGACCTGGACGAGGCAAAAAAAGCCGCAGAGATGGCCACCCAGGCCAAAAGCGATTTTCTGGCCAACATGAGCCATGAAATCCGGACCCCCATGAATGCCATCATCGGCATGAACTACCTCATGTCCCAGACAGAACTGACACCCAAACAGGCGGACTACCTCAATAAAATACAGGGCTCCTCCCAGTCCCTTCTGGGCATCATCAACGACATCCTGGATTTTTCAAAAATAGAAGCCGGGAAACTGGATATGGAATATGTGGATTTCAACCTGGACGATGTCCTGGAAAACCTGGCCGGGCTGGTCCAGGCCAAAGTCCCTGAAACAGGGGAGCTGGAGGTCAATTTTGTGACCGGGCGTGAGGTGCCCCGGTTTTTAAAGGGGGACCCCCTCCGCCTGGGACAGGTCCTTGCCAACCTGACCAACAATTCCCTGAAATTCACTGAAAAGGGTGAAATTGTGGTCACCACCCGGGTGATTGAGGAAACAACCCGGCAAACCCGCCTTGAATTTTCAGTCACCGATACCGGCATCGGTATGAGCGACGAGCAGATCGGCAACCTGTTCCAGCCCTTTACCCAGGCCGACACTTCCACCACAAGGAAGTACGGGGGCACCGGCCTGGGACTCACCATCTGCCGGAACCTGGTCTCAATGATGGACGGCGACATTCTCGTGACCAGCCACCCGGGCCGGGGCAGTACATTCAAATTTACCGCGGCATTCGGCACCGGGAAAAAACGGGCGCCCCGGCGTTTTGAAAACGGCCATAACCTGCGGTACCTCAAGGTGCTTGTGGTGGATGACAATCCAACCTTCAGAAATGTCATACAGACCATGCTGGAATCCTTAAGTTTTGACGTGACCCTGGCCCCATCCGGGGAAAAAGCCCTGTCACTGGTCGGGGCCGCAACCGCCCCCTTTGACCTGGTATTCATGGATCTCCAGATGCCCGGGATGGACGGGATCGAGACCGCGGGACGAATCAAGTCCATGGTTTCCCCTGACAAACCACCCGGAATCATCATGGTGACCTCATACAGCGGGGTGGAGGTGATGAAACGTGCCGAAGCCGCCGGTATTAACGGATTCCTGGTCAAGCCTGTGAGCCCCTCCAGTCTGTTCAACTGCATTGTCCATGTATTTGACGATGACAATGCCCAGGAAAATGTCGAAGGGCCGGCAAAGAACAGGTTTGACGCGACCAATGTCCCCATGGTCTCCGGAGCATCGGTCCTGGTCGTGGAGGATAATGAGATCAACCAGCAGGTGGCAAGGGAAATCCTGGAACAGACAGGACTTAGGGTGGCAATTGCCGAGAACGGGCAGGCCGGCCTGGCAATGGTGGCTGAAGAGAAATTTGATATGGTTTTCATGGACATTCAGATGCCGGTAATGGACGGCTACACTGCCGTAAAGAAAATCCGCATGGACCCGCGGTTCAAAAAGCTGCCCATCATAGCCATGACCGCCCATGCCATGACCGGGGACCGGGAAAAAAGCCTTGATGCAGGCATGAACGACCATATCTCCAAACCCATTGACCCGGACAGGCTCTTTGCCGTGCTTCAGCGGTGGCTCAGCCCGGCACAACTGGCCGTAAAGGCGCCGGATGCCCGGGCGGAACAGGCTTTGCAGACCCTTCCCGACCTGCCCGGCCTGTCCACTGCCAAAGGGATCTCCCGCCTGGGCGGCAACCGCAAACTATACCTGGAGCTTCTGGAGAAATTCAGGCGGGATTATTCAGATGCCCGGCGTCAGATTGAGGCGGCCGCGGAAAAGGGAGATCATGAACTGGCCAGGCGGACGGCCCATTCCATTAAAGGGGTTGCCGGCAATATCGGGGCGTTTGCTCTCCAAAAGGCGGCGGCCGGCCTGGAAACGGCCGCCCGTGATAGAGACCGTGAGGCCTTCAAAAAACGAATTTCAGAATTCGGCACCTGCATGGATACGGCGCTGGCCGCCATGGCCAGAATCGGTACCGATGCAGATGAAAGCCGGGCAGAACGGCAGGGAAACAGCCCCGGCACAGAAGCCGCCCTAAAGGAAATGCTCATGGCCCTCGCCCCCTATGTCAGGAACAGGGAAGCCCGGCCGGCAAAACAGCTGGCAAAACAAATAGGGGAAAGCGCCTGGCCGGCACCCCATGCAGATGCCGTAAACACCCTTGTGAAACTCTTGTCCGGGTATAGATTCAAAGCGGCCCAGGACATTTTAACCCAACTTACAGACCAATTGAATGAATAGGGACCCCCCATGTCGGATCTGTCAAATATGCGTATACTGGTTGTGGACGATGTGGAATCCAATATTGATATCCTCATTGAAATGCTGGGGGAAGACTACCGGGTCAGCGTGGCCATGAACGGCCGTTCCGCCCTGGAGGACGTTGCCAGTATGATGCCGGACCTCATCCTGCTGGATATTATGATGCCGGATATGGACGGATATGAGGTCTGCCGGCGGCTCAAGGCCGATCGGCAGACCCGCGATATCCCGGTGGTTTTCCTCACCTCCCTCTCCGAGGAAAGCGACGAGGCCCGGGGGCTGGCCCTGGGGGCGGTGGATTATATCACCAAGCCATTCAGCAGGGAACTGGTAAAGGCCAGGGTCAACAACCACCTGGAACTCAAGCGCCACAGGGACCACCTTGAGGAACTGGTGGCCGAGCGGACCCGGGAACTGATCCTGACCCAGGATGTGACCATCGAAAGCCTGGGCACCCTGGCAGAATTCAGGGACCCTGAAACCGGCGGCCATATCAAGCGGACCCAGCACTACCTCAGGTGCCTGGCCGGCCGCCTCATGAAGGTGCCTGAATTTGCAGACCGTTTAGATGATGCCACCATAAATCTCATGATCAAATCCGCTCCCCTCCACGATATCGGCAAGGTGGGGGTGCCGGACCATATCCTGCTCAAGCCGGCCGAACTCACGGATGAGGAATATGAACAGATCAAAAAACATACGATATACGGCCGGGATGCTGTCATTGCCTCGGAAAAAAAACTGGGAGATGACTCTTTTTTAAAATGTGCCCGAAGGATGGCCTTTACCCACCATGAAAAATGGGACGGATCAGGCTACCCCCAGGGCCTGGCCGGGGAAGAGATTCCCCTCGAAGGGCGGCTCATGGCCATTGTGGATGTCTATGACGCCCTGGTCAGCAAACGGGTATACAAGTCCCCCCTGCCCCATTCCAAGGCGGTTGCCATGATAATGGAAGGCCGGGGCACCCGGTTCGACCCCCGGATTGTGGATGAATTCAAATCGGTATCCGAAGAATTCAGGCGCACCGCCCTGGAATTTGCGGAGCATGATGAGGAGCGCCAGACCCTCCTAAAATAGAGGAAAAAAATGAATGAGAAATCCCCATATGCCATCATGATCGTGGACGACATTGAATCGGAAATCGATATCCTCATGGCCTGCCTGGGCGACAGCTACCGGGTACGGGTGGCACTGGACGGCCCAAGCGCGCTTGAAGATATAAAAGAAACGCCGCCGGACCTGATCCTGTTGGACATCCTCATGCCCGGGATGGACGGCTACGAGGTCTGCCGGTTGCTCAAAGCCGATGAACGGACAAGGGAGATCCCGCTGCTCTTTGTCACCAGCCTCACCGAAGCGGAGGAAGAAACCCGGGGATTTGAACTGGGCGGTGTGGATTATATCACCAAACCCTTCAATTTCAGCGTGATCCGCGCACGGGTGAAAACCCATCTGGAGCTTGCAGAAGCCCGGAAAGGGCTTAAACGGCAGAATGCCATTCTAAAAGAAAACATCATGCTCAGGGAACAGGTGGAACATGTGACCCGCCATGATTTGAAAAACCCCCTCCAGGTCGTCATGGGTACGGCGGACATGCTCCTTTTCAGCCTGGACATGGGTACTGCCAGGGGTGAAATGACGGAAATGATCGAAAACCAGCTAAAAGCCTGCGATACCATGCTGAACATGATCAACCGCTCCATGAACCTCTATAAAATGGAAAACAATTCCTATGATCTGGTGACCCGTCCCACGGATATCATCCCGGTACTGGACCGGATATTCATAGGGGTAAACGACCTGGCGGCCCGAAAATCCCTGGCCATTAACCTGCGGATCAACAACAGGGGCCGCCTGCCCGGAGACCGTTTTGAACTGACCTGTGAGGAATTGCTCTTCTACTCCATGATGAGCAACCTGGTGCATAACGCCATGTCCGCCTCACCTGAAAATGAAATCGTCACCATCACCCTTGAAAGCAGGCCGGCTACGGTTATCACCGTTGAAAACAGGGGCGTGGTCCCCCCCCCTGTCCGGGATCGGTTTTTTGAAAAATTCGTCACTTCCGACAAGGAAAAAGGCACGGGGCTGGGCACCTATTCTGCCAAAATGATCGCAGAGATCCATGACGCCCAAATTGATATGGAAACCTCGGACGCCATGAATCTCACCATGATCACCATTAAATGGCCTTAGCGCGGCCAATGCCTTCAAAGCGACGGAGCAAAGGCCGGTTTTCATTCATTTTCCCAAAGGGTTTTACTGATGCGATTTTTTCCCATCGGGTTGAAAACCACATCCCCCCTATGTATACTGATTTCTGCCGATTCCCAGGCCACGATTGTTAAGTGCCCCATGCACCGGAACAGGTATAAATATAGAGGCATGCCATGCAAGAACAACCCATCTTCCCCGAAGGAATGCAGGCCGGCGCACGACTCATCCCTTCAGCCGTCAAAGGCCCAAGGTAAAATATTGATCCGGACAAAAAAAGGCATATATCAAATGGCGGCGCTGGTCTGGCTCCTGGTATTTTCATCAGGAAGGGCCTTTGGCATGCCCCCCCTTTATCTCGGGGATAACACCCCGGCCTATGAACTGGCCCCCCTGGTGGAAATCCTTGAGGATCCCGGTGACACCCTGACCCTAGAAGATATCAGAAAAAACAGCCATCTGCCCTTCCAGCCCAATCCCAACAATGTGATCTCCATCGGCAGATCACGGTCCGCCTTCTGGTTCAGGTTCAACCTCGTCCCAGCCGGCTCTCCCGGGGAAAAATGGTTGTTAAAAGTGGGAAAGCAGGGCATCGGCGCCCTGGACCTTTTTGTTCCCCTGGCCTCGCCAGACGGCGGAATCCGATATGAAAAAATCCAATTCGGCACCTGGCGCCCTCCCCCGGAAAACCAGATCCCTTCCAGAATGTCGGTGGTGGCCCTGCCGCCCCAATGGCACGGGCCGTCCTATTTTTACCTCAAAGTAAAAAGCGACATGTCCATCAACTTTCCGCTGAGGATCATGTCTGCCGAGGGATACATTAATGGGATTATACCCGACCTTTATGGCTTCGGCATATTGTTCGGCATTCTTCTGGGAATGATATTGTACAATCTGTCAATTTATCTTTTTCTCAGGGATACGACCTATCTGCTTTATGTCCTTTATATTTCCAGCATGTTCTGCTACCTCACCATGCTTTACGGCCATTTCGAAATGGTGTTTGATCCCGACCCGGATCAGATGCGGATACTTTTTTTTGCCGCCTCGGGCATCACCTGGTTTTTCGCCGGGGCATTCAGCCGCCTCTTTTTAAATACCAAAACCCATGCCCCTGTATTTGACAAAATCATCCTTGTCATGGTCGGCAGCAGCCTCCTGGCTGCCCTGTCGGCATTTGCGGGCTTCACCTATATTGCCCACAGATTGAACGCCCTGCTGGGAATGGTATGCCCGCCCATGGCCATTTTAGCCGCGTTACGGGTGTGGCAGAAAAAATTCGCCCCTGCCAAATATTTCCTTGCCGCCTGGTCCGTCCTTGTCACCGGCATCGTACTCTACTCCATGGGGGGCATCCTCATCCCCAGGACCCCTGTCACCGTTTATACCTTTGCCGCCGGCGCCGGGGTGGAGGCCATCCTGTTATCCCTGGCCCTGGCAGACCGGATACGGCTCCTCCAGAATGAAAAAAAAGACCTGGAAAAAAGACAAGAGCGGTTCCGGCATGAGGCCATCACCGACGGCATGACCGGCCTGTATAACCGCCGGTTTCTCATGGAAACCCTGGACAGGGATATCCGCCTGGCCCGGGACAGCCGGGCGCCACTGTCCCTGATCATGCTGGATGTGGATAATTTCAAGCATTTCAACGACACCTACGGCC
The DNA here is from genome assembly GCA_028768525.1 of Desulfobacter sp. Lineage (NCBI taxonomy): Bacteria > Pseudomonadati > Thermodesulfobacteriota > Desulfobacteria > Desulfobacterales > Desulfobacteraceae > Desulfobacter > Desulfobacter sp. The sequence continues at coordinate 2,393,535 of CP054837.1, forward strand.
ATCCCGAAGGAGACAAGGTGCTCACGGCCCTGGCCGATGTGATGTTCAGGCATGTCAGAAAAAAGGACTGCCCCTGCCGGTACGGAGGGGAGGAATTTGCCGTGGTCCTGCCATTTACCGGGGAAACGGATGCCCGGGGTGTTGCCGAACGGATCAGAACCGCCTTTTCCTGCATTGTCTTCAAGCCTGGAGGGGCAAATGTCAATGCCACGGTAAGCATCGGACTGGCACAGCTGGATAAGACCGAGAATGCCCAGGCACTGATCCGCCGGGCGGACACCGCCCTTTACCGGGCCAAGCACCAGGGAAAAAACAGGGTGGTAACGCTGCCGGGTCTTGAGTCATGATCTTATTCACCCCAAGGTTTGGCATCTGATTCCGGTTCAGTTTGACATTCTCCCGGGGAACATGGTATTTTCTCCGGCAAATACAGCATCAATGGAAGGCTGGGGGAGCCGAAGGCATTCGGCTGAGAGGAGACAGAGATTCCCTGTTTCGACCCCTGGAACCTGATCCGGGTTATACCGGCGAAGGAAAGCCCTTTCCCCTCCCCCAACCCGCCATTAGAAGCTTAACGCAAAAAAATCGACATCGGAAAAAGCGGCTATGCTTGAGATTCGCGGTGCGGCAAAAGCCTTTGGCCAACACATTGTATTCTCGGATTTCGATCTGAAAATCGAGCCGGGCCGGTTTACGGTCCTGGTAGGGCCGTCGGGATGCGGGAAATCCACGCTGCTTGACGGGCTCACCGGGGTGACGGCACTGAACCGGGGTAAGATATCCTGGAAGGGGAACCCCCTGGCCAATCTCCGTGACCATGCCGCATACATGCAGCAAAAAGATCTCCTGCTGCCCTGGCTGACCCTGATGGAAAACAGCCTGCTGCCGGTACGGACCGGTAAATCCAAAAGAAATGACGGCCGGGAAGAGGCGGCAACCCTCTTTGAAAAACTGGGGTTGAAGGGCTTTGGGGGACACTACCCGGACCAGGTATCCGGGGGCATGCGCCAGCGCTGTGCCCTGGTGCGGACCCTGATGTTTGACCGTGAGCTGATCCTTTTGGACGAACCCCTCTCCGCCCTGGACGCCATCACCCGCCGGGAGCTTCAAAAGCTGCTGCTCATGCTGCAGTCGGAATTCAATAAGACCATTCTCATGATCACCCACGATATTGAAGAGGCCCTTCTGCTGGGTGACGAGATCCTTCTGCTGGGACACCGGCCCATGGCCGTGGCCGACAGGTTCACCCCCGGGCAGGCCAAGCCCAGGGATTTCAAGCACCCTGAACTTTTGAACATCAAGGCCCGTGTGCTGGACCGCCTCCAGGGGGATATCCGCCGTGAAGCGGTCTAATCTGCTGGGCCTGGTTTTAGTCCTGGGACTTCTGGGACTCTGGGAAACCGGCGTCCGCCTCATGGATGTGCCGGTATTCATCCTGCCCCTGCCCTCCCAGATTTTAAAAATCGCCCTGTCAAAGGCGGGCCTGATCGCCCCCCATGCCCTCACCACCCTGGCGGAGATCCTTTTGGGCATCGGCCTGGCCCTTGTTACGGCTGTTCCCCTGGCCATTCTCATGTTCGCCCACCCCGGCCTGGAGCGCGGTCTGGCCCCGTTTCTGGTGGCCTCCCAGGCCGTACCGGTGTTCGCCCTGGCCCCCCTGCTGGTGGTCTGGCTGGGCTACGGCATGGCCTCCAAGGTCTTTATGGCCTGGATCATCATCTTCTTTCCCATCTGCATCAGCCTGCTCTCGGGCCTGAAAAGCTGCGATCCCGAATACCGGGTGCTTTTCAGCCTCATGGGCGCCACCTTCATCCAGAAACTGCGCCTGCTGTACTGGCCCTGGGCCCTGCCCCAGTTTTTCGCAGGACTGAAGGTCGGCGTGACCGTGGCCACCATCGGGGCCGTGATCGGAGAATGGGTGGGGGCCCAGCAGGGCCTGGGGTATCTCATGATCCAGTCCAACGCCCGGCTCCAGACCGGCCTTGTTTTTGCCGCCATCCTCTGGCTGACCCTGATGGGGCTGGGCCTCTGGACTCTGGTGGGTATCATCGAAAAAAAAATTGTTAAATGGAAAGGATAAATTTATGAAAAAACGTCTGATTTTACTGCTTATGGCGATCATCTTCCTCATACCCGGGCACGGTATGGCCGGGGAAAAACTGACCCTCATGCTGGACTGGTTTCCCAACGTGGACCATCTGCCCATCTACCTGGCCCGGGAAAAGGGATTTTTTGCCGACCAGGGTATTGAGGTTGAGATCATCACCCCGTCGGAAACCTCCGACGCCCTGAAACTGGCGGCCTCGGGCAATGTGGATCTGGCCGTTTCCTACCAGCCCCAGACCATCATCGCGGCGGGCCAGGGACTTGAAATCAAGGCCGTGGCTCCGCTGGTGGTCCATCCCCTGACCACCCTGCTGTACATCGATGAATCCATCAAAACCCCTAAGGACCTGTCGGGCAAAAAAATCGGATATACCGTTCCCGGACTCATGGATGTCCTGCTCAAGGCCTTTTCGGACATCAACGGCCTGGAGGACTACACCCCGGTGAATGTGGGATTCACCATCCTGCCCGCCCTGGCATCCAAAAAAGTGGATGCGGTCATGGGGCCCTTCAAGACCTACGAAACCGTGGGCATGAAAAGACACGGGGTGAAGGCCCGGTTCTTTGAGCTGGAAAAATACGGCATGCCCGACTATGAAGAACTCATATTCGTGGCCGGTGCCAAGACCCTTGACACCAAGCCGGCCGCCGTTCACGCTTTTGTCAAAGCCATCCACAGGGCCATGGTTCAACTGGAAAAACATCCGGAACAATCATTGGAGACCTATCTTGGCGCTGTGCCCGAGGCGGACAGGGAAATTGAAACCCAGGCCTTTGCCCTGACCGCACCCTATTTTGCTGCCCCCGGCGCCGCCCATGACCCGGAACGCTGGCAGTCCTTTGCCGACTTTGCCCTTGAATACGGATTAATCAACAATAAAGTGGATGGGGCCGCCCTCATCCACAGATGGAAATAGGAGTCCCGCCATGCGAATCAATGCCGCAGAAATCTGCCAGGACCTGGATGCCGTCCGGCAGAACAGCCCACTGGTACACAATATCACCAACTTCGTGGTCATGAACAATACGGCCAATGCCCTCCTGGCCCTGGGGGCGTCCCCGGTCATGGCCCATGCCGAAGAAGAGGTGGCAGACATGGTCAGTCTCGCCTCGGCCCTGGTCATCAACATCGGCACCCTGAGCCCCAAGTGGATCGACGCCATGTTCAAGGCGGCCAGGGCCGCAAAGCAAAAAGGGATTCCCATTGTCCTGGATCCGGTGGGCGTCGGCGCCACCCCCTTCAGAACCGCCACGGCACGGAATCTTGTCCAGGAGGCCGCTCCCGAAATCATCCGGGGGAACGGCTCCGAGATCATGGCCCTCAGCCAGGCCGGCATCAGCACCAAGGGGGTGGATTCCACCTCGGCATCCAACCAGGCCCTTGAATCGGCCCGGCACCTGAATAGGGAATTCAACGCCGTTGTCTGCATCACCGGCGAGGTGGATTTTATCCTGAACGGTTCAGCAACCATTGAGGTGAAAAACGGCCATGAAATGATGCCCCGGGTCACCGGGCTGGGCTGTACGGCCACGGCGGTCTGCGGGGCGTTTGCCGACGTGAATAAAAACTTTGAAAAGGCTGCGGCCCATGCCATGGCCGTCATGGGCATTGCCGGGGAAATGGCCGCAGAAAAGGCGGACGGCCCGGGGACCCTGCAGCTCCACTTCATCGACGCCCTTTACCGGATATGCGAACAGGATATCCGGGACCGGTTAAGGTAAAGGGAGAGGCGCCATGGAAGGAATCTACCTGGTCACCGGGGACTGCCCCCACCACGACCTGAACACCGTGGTGGCCCGGGCGGTCCGGGCCGGGGTCTGCTGCGTCCAGCTCAGGGAAAAAACAGCGGATACCAGGGCCTTCCTGGAGCGGGCCCTGGCATTGAAAGCCCTGCTTTCGGGCACCGGCATCCCCCTGGTCATCAACGACAGGATTGATATCGCCCTGGCCGCCGGGGCCGACGGGGTCCACATCGGCCAGAGCGACATGCCCTATGAAAAGGCCAGGGCACTTTTGGGGAATGACAGCATCATCGGGCTTTCCGTGGAGACCTGGGAAGATGTGGAGGCCGCCCAGAATCTTGACCTGGCCTATATCGGCGTCAGTCCGGTGTTTGCCACCCCCACCAAAACCGACACCAAATCACCCTGGGGGCTTTCGGGACTTGCCCGGATCAGGACCTTTTCCCGCCACCCCCTGGTGGCCATCGGCGGACTGAACCCGGGGAATACCGGTGAAGTCGTCCGGGCCGGGGCCCATTCCATTGCCGTGGTATCGGCCATCTGTGCGGCCGAAGACCCCTTTGAAGCCGCCCGGGACCTGAACAATGAATTCAATACAGCCATTGAGGAGACAAGATAATGAAAGAATACTTCCGCGCCCTGACCATTGCAGGATCCGACTCCGGCGGCGGCGCCGGCATCCAGGCAGACCTGAAAACATTTTCCGCCCTGGGAGTCTTCGGCATGTCCGCCATCACGGCCCTGACGGCCCAGAATACCCGGGTGGTCACCGGCATCTTCCCGGCCCCGCCGGAGTTCATCGGTCAGCAGATTGATGCGGTGATGGAGGACATCGGTACCCATGCCGTAAAAATCGGCATGCTCCACTCACCGGAGGTTATCGAAACCGTCGCCGCAAAGCTGGAACAATGGAATTGCCCCAATATCGTGGTGGACCCTGTGATGATCTCAAAAAGCGGTGACAAACTGCTCAGGGACGATGCCGTTTCCGCCCTGAGGGAACGCCTGCTCCCCATGGCCACCCTTATCACCCCCAACCTGCCCGAAGCATCGGTGCTCCTGGGCCGGGACATCCAAACCGCCGGCGACATGGCCGGCGCCGCCCGGGACCTTGCCGCCCTGGGCGCGGCCAGCGTCCTGGTCAAGGGGGGCCACCTGACCGGCAGCACCAGCCACGACCTGCTCTATGAAACCGGGGGGAAAACGGTTGAATTCCCCCAGGACCGGGTAAACACCCAAAACTCCCACGGCACGGGCTGCACCCTCTCCTCCGCCATTGCCGCCGGCCTGGCCAAGGGACTGGACCTTCACACCGCCGTCAAAACAGCGAAAGTATACATTACCGGTGCCCTCGCCGCCGGCGCCGGTTACGAAACCGGCCGCGGCCACGGCCCGGTCCACCACTTCCACAACCTCTGGCGCTGATCGCCGGCAGTATTGCACAGGGAGTGGCCAGCCGCCTTGGCGCTTCCGGCCCCGGCCGGACCACAGGCTAATCCTGTATTGTCCGGATCTCCATTTCACAGGCCCGGCAATTGAAAACCAGTCGGAACCGCCCCTTTTCATTTTCCAGGTACAGGGGCCCAGCCTTTTTTTCTCCGCTCCCCTTTTGTTTAGGGCAGCGGCCCAGGCTGTAACGGATACAATGTTTTGTGGCCATGACCGGGACTTCACTGTCCGGCGGCGAGAGTTCAAAGGCCGGTTCAAGGATCCTTGCCCCCCGTTTTTCATAAAACCGCCGGGCAAGGCCGTTGGCCACATTGGCCCTAAAATCCAAATCCACCTTATAACAGGGAACCGGTGAGGGGCGGTCTTTGGCCTTTTTTTGCCGGTATCGCTCCAGGCGGGCCTTTTCCAGAGCAGAGACCACATCCCGTCTCAACCCGTTCAGGGCCTTTGCCGGAAGAAAATACGGGGCGGACCGGATGTCCAGGCCCCTCAGGTAAAAGAGGGTATTGCCCAGTTTCCCCAGTTGTTTTTCAATGATCTCCACCGCACGGTCCGGATTCTTTGCCGCCTCTTTGGAAATTTCAAGCGCAGCCCGGGCCCGGGTCCCGTCCTCATCCACAGCTTCCAGAAAAAAACCTGAAGGGCATTCGGAAAAAATAAAATCCACACCGATTTTCCGTTCCGCCGTCTTGCCGGCCATGGCATTGGCAAAGGCCTGGTCATGGTTCCGGTAAATCCAGGTGCCCCTGGACGGGACATTTTTCTGCCGGCCCGGCCCGGAGGGCAGGAAAATCCGGCCGTCCTTTTCCAGCCGGTTGATATAAAACCCGGAGAGTTTTCGCCGGCCGTCCAGGAAACATATCCCGTCCCCGTTTCTCAAATCGTGTGCCCTGTCCAGTTTAATCCAGTTCGGGGTGCACTCTTTTACCTTGCCCATCCTCTCCCCCATGGATTTGGGGGTATCAAAAGAATGGATGGGGGTGCGGTCCCCGGACAGAAAATAATCGGTCTGGCCCCGGTTAAAGGTCTTGGCCGGATCCGGGGTAAAAAAGTATCGGGTTCGCCCCGAGGAGGCCCTCTTATATTGGGTTTCCCCCTCCAGCAGCTTGTCCAGCCGCTGCCGGTAAAATCCGGTGATATTCTTCACATAGGACAGGTCCTTGAGCCGCCCCTCTATTTTGAATGAGGAAATCCCGGCATGGGCCAGGGCCGCCAGGTGGTCCGCCCGGTTCATATCCTTGAGGGAAAGCAGATAGCGGTTCTTTTCAACCACCTGCCCGCTTTCCGACACCAGATTCCATGGCAGGCGGCAGGGCTGTCCGCAGGCCCCCCGGTTGGCGCTTCGGCCGCCGATGGCCGCACTCATATAGCACTGCCCCGAATAAGAGACACAAAGCGCACCGTGGACAAAGGTTTCCAGGGCGACCTTGGTCTGTTTCCGTATCTCGGTTATGGCATCCAGTCCCAGCTCCCGGGTAAGGATCACCCGTTCAAATCCGCTATCTTCTAAAAATTTCACCTTTTCCGGAGTGCGGTTGTCCGCCTGGGTGCTGGCAAAAAGCGGGATAGGCGGCAGGTCCATCTCCAGCAGCCCCATGTCCTGGACAATCAAAGCGTCGGCACCGGCGTTCCATACCCGTCGGACAAGTCCGGCTGCCGCCTCAAGCTCATCATCAAAAACCAGGGTGTTCAGGGCCACATACACCCTGGCCCGGAACCGGTGGGCATGGGTGCACAGGGCTTCAATATCCTTAAGGCTGTTCCCGGCGGATGCCCGCGCCCCGAACCGGTCCGCCCCGATATAAACGGCATCTGCCCCGTGGTCCACGGCGGCCCTGCCCAGTTCCAGATTTTTTGCGGGTGCCAAAAGCTCCAATACCCGATTTTCCATGCCGGCTCCTAAGTCCTTATACTAGTGCATTCGTATTTTCTCATATCCCCAAACATGATTCAGATTAAAGATTTGTCAACCGGCCCATATCCCTGTCCAACGCCGGAATCGGCCCGGCCATCCGGAAAAATACACATTTATAGTTATTGTGAAATTTTTCATGCCGTGCGATTTATTGTCTGATAAGTTCTTTCCACCAGGATCGGAGGTTCTTAGGGGGTACGGAGTTTAAACCGTTTCAAGCTTGATTTGACAGATATCTTCAGAGGAATATGGAAACAATAGCCGTTGTCATTGCAGATGATCATCCTTTAATCAGACAGGCCGTTAAAAACACGTTCAGAAATAATGACAAAATTAAGATTTCCGGCGAGGCCAATAACGGCATCGAATTGCTGGAACTCATGGCCAGTTCAGTGCCGGACATTGCCATCATCGACCTGGAAATGCCGAAAATGGACGGCTACGACACCATTTTAGAACTCCACACCCTTTACCCCCAAACCAAAACCGTTGCCTTCAGCGGATTTTTAAATGCCGCCAACCAGCAGAGGGCCATTGATATGGGGGCCTTTGCCTCCATCAGCAAAACCGAATCCAGCAAGCAGCTCGTTGAAGCCCTGGACGCCATCATCCGCGGGGAAGCATACCATTCTGACGTCACATGCGGATTTTATGCGGGATCCCCGGCAGGGACACCCTCCCCTGCCCAGTCTGTCCTCACACTGAGGGAGAAACAGATCCTGACCCTGATTGCAGAGGGCAAAACCAGCAAGCAGATCGGGGAAGCCTATAATATTTCCCAATGGACAGTGAACAAACACCGGTCCAATATCCGGAGCAAACTGGGCCACAGCAGCCTGGCAGAGATGGTCCGGTATGCCATAGAACACGGGTACATTCCCCCAGGGAAAAACTAAAGGATACTTCATGCCCGATCCCCTAACCATATTGGTCATTGATGACGAGGCCGGCATCCTGGAAGTCATGGCCGGAATCATGGCCGGGAAGGGGATAGAGGTCCACACGGCCGTGGACGGGGAACAGGGCCTGGAAAAACTAAGGGACCATTCATATCATATGGTCATCACCGATCTGAAAATGCCCGGAATTTCAGGGACCCAGGTACTGGAAAGGACCAGGCGGCTCAAAGGCAACGGCCTGCCCGTGGTGGCCATGTCCGGCACCCCATGGCTGGCAGGAGACGCCCCCTTTGACGCCGTCCTTGCAAAACCCTTTGTATGGGACACCCTGTTTGGCGTGATCCGTACCCTTGTCCCCTCTTTCAAAGGCTGATATAACCTTCCGGTTGTATGACTGTTTCTCCAGAGAGGTTTATCATGCGCCCTTTGATTGCCATTGTGGCCCACACAGATGAAAACCGGTTTAATATGCCGGCGGTAAATATTCCCACATCCTATGTCGATGCCGTTGAACAGGCCGGCGGAATTCCTTTTATCCTGCCCATTGTCAAAGACGCTTCCCTGCTGCCCCGAATGGCGGAACAGGCAAGGGGATTTCTATTTCCAGGGGGGTATGACCTGGATCCGGATTATTTCAACGAAGCCCCCCTTCCCGGCCTGGGACGGGTGGACCGGGATCTGGATGAATTCCAGCTGGCGGCATTCAGGCTGGCCCTGGATATGGAAGTCCCGGTACTGGGGATCTGCCGGGGGGCCCAGGTAATCAATGTGGCCCTGGGCGGCAGCCTTTACCAGGATATTCCTTCCCAGTTTCACACCCCGGTACTCAGACATACCCAGGAGGGCATCCATACCGGCACAGACCACGCCATTGATATTGAACCCGGCTCCCGTCTCCACCGGTTATTCGGGAAACAGATTGAGGTTAATTCAAGGCACCACCAGTCCATAAAAGAGCCGGGCAGGGACCTGGTCATTACGGCCAGGGCGCCTGACGGGGTGGTGGAGGCGGCCGAACATACCCGACTGCCCATCGACCTGATTCAGTGGCACCCTGAACTGATGATGCTGGGCAGCCCGGCCATGGCCCCGCTTTTTGACACCTTTATCAAGCGGTGCAGGGGCTGAGGTCCGGCACCGGAAAAACCATATCTGCCAGCCAACGGGTTTCCATTAGCGGCCAGACCGAATGCCGGACCCAGTCCGAAACCGTCTGGGCAGCATCACCGGCACCCCCGTTAAAATTCCGGAAATCCAGCGGGCTGACAAGGGACAACAGCGAAGAGACAACCTCATCGGAGAAACGGGACGGCGGCTGAAGGGAAAACAGGGCCAGGGGCATATGGGCAAGGGGCGCCCGGTGGGCACGGATAAAGGAAAGGGCGGCCTTAAAATGCCCTGAGCCATCCGGATCTATGCCCATGATCACCCCGTCATACCCCGCCAATGTCTTGAAAGGGAATCCTGAAGCTGATATGTCGGCCACCGTTATCCTGGCCTTTTCCTCTCCCAGCTCTGAAACCATGAGCCCGGCAGTTGCGGTCAATGCCTGGCTTGCCCCGGCACAGGCGACCAGCAGTCGTTTCGGTGCAGGAAGCCCCCCGCCCCCCGGGGCATGGCGCCGGCATTTGCCTTCCGCAGCGGCCATACCGGACAAAAACATGGGAACGATACCTGATACAAATGAATTTTTCATAATCTGCGGCCTTAAGGTGAATGAAAAGGGGAGGAAAACAAACAGGTCGAGAAGCGATAACAGGGAAGCGTCCCCCTCCCCTTTTCATGTTTGCGGGCATAGGGCCATGGTCGCCACATGTTTCCATACCCCCTGCAAAACATCTCATCCGTAAAAACACCTTACAGAACAAATGTAAAAATTTGTTTACTGGCTTGTAAATCTTTGTAAATCAATAGTAATAAGAACGGGAAAGGAAAGAATGAATCATGACTCAAACCTTATTGCTCATAGACGATGATACCAAACTCATCGACCTGCTCACCGAATATTTTCAGGAAAACGGATTTAAGGTTGCCGCCCTGACCGAAGGCACCCATGCCGCCAAGAAGATCCAGGAGACAGAACCGGATCTCATTATTCTGGATATCATGCTGCCGGGAAAGGACGGCCTGGAGGTCCTCAAGGATATACGCACCGGTTTTTCCACGCCGGTGATCATGCTCACGGCCAGGGGAGACGACACAGACCGGATTGTGGGGTTGGAACTGGGGGCGGACGATTACCTGCCCAAGCCCTTCAATCCCAGGGAACTTCTGGCCCGGATCCGGGCCATACTCAGGCGCCGGGACAGCGCCGCACCGGCCGGGGAACAGGATGTGATCCGGGCCGGGGAAATGGCCCTGAACCGGGCCGCACGGATGCTGACCATCAATGGACGGCCCGTGGAATTGTCCACCACTGAATTCAATATCCTTGAGGTCCTCATGAAAAGCCCCAATACGGTGCTGAGCCGGGACCAGATCATGAGCCTGGCCCAGGGCAAGGATTTCATGGCCTTTGACAGAAGTGTGGATATCCATATTTCAAAACTGAGGGCCAAAATCGAAAAAAAGCCCTCGTCTCCCACCCGGATCAAAACGGTATGGGGCACCGGATACATGTTTGTAAACCTGGATTGAAAACTGGATTGGACACAGGGCCGCGCACCGGGCCCGGGAGCCATGCCGCACTGTGAAAATCAAACGCCTCTATATCAAGATCCTGATTTCATGCATCGGGATACTCACGGTGACCATCACCATGATCCTGGCCCTGTTCATGTGTACGGCGGGCCGGTCCTATAAATCATACCTGGACGCCCAGACTTTTTCAAAGCTCAAGGTCTTCCAGGTCATGGTCCAGGAAACCGTTGACCTGCACCCCGGCCTCCCGCCGGCTGAAAATCCGGAGCTGGTCAAGCTGCTCAATACCTACGCCAGCCTTTTTGGAATCCAGCTGTGGATCACGAATCCCGCTGAAACGGTTCTCTTTAAAACCTTTGAGGGGCCGGTGAACATGCCCCGGTCCGGCCACCGGCAGGTACACCATGACAGGGGAATCACCCTCTATCATTATGTGCTCCGCTGGATCAAATACTATGCCACCATCCCCATCAACTCCGGCGGGGCCCCCCTCCACCTCCATTTATTCATCGACACCAGAGACCCCAACCATCCCGAGGGACTGTTTCTGGCCGGTCTGCTGGTCATCGGATGTGTGGCCGCGCTTCTGGTCGTCCCCATGGCCTCATTTATCACCCGGCGCATCAATCTTCTGAACCAGTCCGCCATTGAATTTGCCAACGGCAACCTTTCCATTCGGACAGATATCAGCGGCCAGGATGAAATTGCCAAACTGGGGGATTCCTTTAACCTCATGGCCGACCGGCTGGAAAAACTCATTCACAATGCCAAGGAACTCACCGCCAATGTCTCCCACGAGCTGCGGTCCCCCCTTGCCCGTATCCGGGTCTCAAAGGAACTCATACTGGACAGGCTGGAACAGGAACCGCCGGACGGCGGGGAGGGAAACAAGGAGACGAAAGCCTACATCCAGCGGCACATCAAAAACATGGACGGGGATATCAACGACCTGGACACCCTGGTCGAACACATGCTCTCCCTCTCCAAAATGAATTACCAGGAATCCGCCCTTTCCAGGGAGTCCTTCAGCTTTGCCCGGTTCCTGGAAACGGAGTTGGGGCATTACCAGTCCCTGCTCCGCCAGAGTGACCTGGCAATTGACCTGGATATCAGCGGCCCCCTCATGGTCTGCCAGGACAGGGCCGCACTCAAATCAATACTCTCCAACCTGCTGGACAATGCCGTAAAGTACTCCCCCCCGGGCAGCACCCTCCACATCGCCGCCCGCAGGAAGGGTAAACAAGGAATTGAATTTTCCGTCACCAATCCGGCACCGCCCCTTTCCCCCGGGCAGCTGGAAAACCTTTTTGAGCCATTTTTCCGGCTGGGCGGCCAGAGTGCCCCCGGCTCCGGTCTTGGGCTGACCATTGCAAAAAAACAGGCCGGCCGGTGCAACGGACAGATCCTTGCAGAGAATACGCCATTGGGACTATGTTTGAGCGTCCGCCTGCCCTGAAAAGAACCGGCCGGTAATTACCGGGCCGCCAGCAGCTCCTGAACCGCCCGGATATAGGTATTGTTCAGGCAGGGTTTTGACAGGTGGTCCACCCGGCGGTCCTCTGATCTGAGGTGCTTGATGGACTCCAGAAACTCAATATTGCCGGAAACAAAAAGAATGGGGATATCCCTGTCCTGCTTACGGATATGGTGATAGATGTCAATACCGTTGTATTCACCGGGAAGGACATAATCCAGGCTCACCAGGTCATAGGCCCCCGGCGAAAAAAGAGCCAGGGCCTGTTCCCCGTTTTCGGCAATGTCCACCAGGTGCCGGCAGGGCGGGAGGGCCAGGGCTGCGGACTGGATCCGTGAAATGGCGGCCTCGTCCTCCACCAGAAGGATACGGCTCCCCGGTGACACCTCCCAGGCGGCCACCTGCTCTTTTTCCTCCGGGGTCAATTGGACATCCACCAGGGGCAGTTCAACCGTGAAGCAGGCCCCCTCGTTCTGGACGCTCTCCACCCGGATTCGTCCTCTGTGCTGGTCCAAATATTTTTTAACATTGGCCATGCCGTACCCAGTCCCCCGGATGCTGTCGGGGTACTGCCCCAGAACATCCCTCCCGCCCTTGAGGGTAAAGGAGGGATCGAAGATCTTGTCCAGGCAGTCTTCCGGAATACCGCAACCGTTGTCCCGGATGGTAAATCCCAGGTTATTCTCCCGGATAAAGGTGGTGATCACGATCTCGGGCTCCCTCTGCCGGGCCAGGGCATGGGCGGCATTGATAAGCAGATTGACCAGCATGTGTTCAATCATCCCGGGATCGGCAATGAGGCCGGGCAGATTCTCGCCGAAGGCTTTCACCACCCTGATGCCTGACAGGTCTTTTTTAAGCAGATCAATGGCCAGGCTGATTTTTTTATTCAGGCTGAACAGCTTCTGCTTGGGCTCCTGATCCCTGGCAAAGGCCACCAGGTTCCGGGTCATATTTTTCCCCCGCATGGTCTGGCCCAGGATCAGGCCAAGGGCGTCGGCGGTCCCCCGCTCTTTGCAGTCTGCCAGGGCCAGTTCGGCATTGCCCATGATAACCCCCAGGATATTATTGAAGTCATGGGCCATTTTCCCTGCCACCTGGCCCACCAGGGCGTATTTGGACTGGTCCGCCGCAAAGGCCTGGGCGTCAAGTTTTTCCTCTTCAGCCTGTTTTCTGACCGTGATATCCCTCAGGGCCGTCACCCGGATCCGGTCATGGCCCTCCCCGGTCATCCGGGCCTGGATTTCACAGGGGAAGGTGCTGCCGTCCCTGCGCAGGGCCACGGCTTCGTAAGGCACAATACTGCCCTGTTTCATTTTTTCGCCCACCAGGGCCCTGAAATCCGGAGCGATCCATTCAGTGCCCAGCCTGCCCAGCGCCTCTTCCTGAGAATATCCGAACATGGTTTCCGCGGTCCGGTTCTGGCCGATGCAGATCCCCTCCCTGGACAGGAAAATGGCCTCGAACGAGGCATCGGACAATTGTTTATACAAATCCTTGAGCCGGCGGTTCTGCCCTTCGCTGCGGGTCAGTTCCTCGGTGCGCCTTGCAACCCGCTCTTCCAGCGCTTCATTGGCGTCCCTGATCTGATCGGTAAGCGTCTTGTTTTCTATAAAAATTTCTTCAACAGCGGTGAACCAAGGTTTCCACATGGCCGGCAATGGCCCGGGCCGGCGGCCGAACCGCCCCCTGGAGAGCCTGTAAATATACTCCACAAACTGATCGGCCGGCCGGGCAAGAAGGATATGGCCGGAAACCAGCACAACCAGTATCAATACAAAAAGCACCAGGAACAACACCAGGGGTTCGGGCCCGATACGGTCCATGAGCCGGGCATACACCGGAGGGATCTTTTCCAGGTATACGGCCTGCCAGGGGGCATTGCCAAGATCTGCCCGCAGGATCCGGTACCCCTGGCGGTCATGTATTTTGCCCCCGGGGATACGGGCCAGTTCCGCAACCCCCATGGTAAGCCCGCCGGGCAGTACACCGGACAAGGACCCCACTGCCGGATCCGAAGAAGAGGCGAGTATAGGGTGGGCCACCACCTGGGACTGGGAATTGACCAGAAAGAATTTCCCGGACTCTGGCCGGAACCCCGCCACAATCCCGTTGAGGAAATCCACGGTCAGGTCAACGGCCACCGTACCCATGAACCGCTCCCCCTCATACAGGGGAATCCCGCAGGTGCTCATCAGCCCCTTGCCCACCTCATCGGTATACACCGGGGTCCAATAGGCCACCTTGCCCGGATTGGCCCCTGGAAGGGCCAATTGGTAAAAATCTTTTTCATAGGAGTCCGGCGTAAACCGCCACTGGGCCGAAGACACCCAGGGGTAAAGATGAATAAAGGAACGGGCACTGAAATAATAGACCCAGGCACTGGTTTTGATATTTTTTTGCACCGAGGCCATGAGGGGGCCCAGCCTCAGAACCGCCCGGATCTCCCGGAGTTCATCCCTGGGTTTTACAGCATAGGTGCCCAGCCCGGTGAGGTTGCCGTAAGGTGCCGGCTCTTCAGCCAGGGCGTCCAGGTGGAAATAGCCTCCGGCCTGTCTGAACAGGTCCGCCACCGGCGGCATGGCAAATGCGGTTTGGCCTCGGGTGGCGGCCAAATCAGCTTCGGCCACGGATTTCATGGCGTCCAGAGCCGAGGTTACCTGGGCCAGCATCCGATCCAGCGACGCTGCCATCTGCCCAAAATCGCGCTCCAGATCCGCCTGCTCATGAACGCCCTGTTTCTTGAAATTAAGGGCCATGGCCCCCAGTGTTCCGGAAATCAAGCCCAATAAAATGATGAGAATGCCCAGGGCATTCCGAATATGAAACCGTACCACGGGTGAAGATTCAAGCATTGGTTTGTGCGGTGTCTCAGGCATAGGCACAGGCTCGATTTTGGTTGAATATTCCAAAGGCTTATCATAAAACCGGCCCGTCCCAAAGTATTTTTTGGACAGAGGGGAGGCACTGCCGCCGAACAGGCAGTCCCCTTGTTTTCATCCTCCGATACGCTATAATACATATTATGCATTCATCCAGACTGAAAATAATCACCCTTTCGACGATCTGGCTGATGTTGCTTTTACCCGCCGCGACAAGAGCTGGGAACCGGCTTGTGCTGGCCACCCTGGACTGGGAGCCCTATATCGGCCGGCAGATGAAAGACCAGGGATTTCTGGCCGTGATTATCCGCCAGGCGTTTCAGCGGAGCGGTGTGGATGTGAAAATTGAATTTCACCAATGGTCCAGGGTGGTGGGCCTGGCCAAAAAAGGACGGGTGGACGGCTATTTTCCTGAATACTATGCCCCACGCATCAAAGACTATGCCGAATTCTCGGCCCCCATCCCCGCCGGCCCGGTGGGATTTTTCAGCCTGAAAACCGCCGGGATCCGCTACACCCGCCTGGAAGAGCTGAAGAAATATCGCATCGGCATCGTCAAGGGCTATGTCAATGCCAGTGAATTCGATGCCGCAGATTTCCTGGACAAACACGGGGTGAAAGACGACTTGAGCAATCTCAAACTGCTGCTTGCGGGAAGGGTAAACCTGATGGTGGCCGATAAATACGTGGGATTTCACCTGCTCAAAAAGCATATGCCGGACCGGGCCTCCGAAGTGGAATTTCTGCCCACCATTCTGGAGCCCAAGGATATCTTTGTATGCATCTCGACAAAAATAAAAAAAACAGGTTACTTTTTAAAGGCATTTAACAGGGGGCTGGCGCAAATGACGGCCGACGGCACCCTGGGAAGACTGCTCCCGAAATTCCAATAGAACGGATGGCCCCCATTTTAACAGCAAAACCCCGGCCGCCCTTTCAGGCAGCCGGGGTTTCATTTAAATGGCGCAGCGGCATCCGCCGCCCTGGCGCCTTTTTTTACAGAATAATATTCAAAATCCGGCGCAGGGGCTCGGCCGCGCCCCAGAGCAGCTGGTCGCCCACGGAAAATGCCGTCAGGTAGTCTTCGCCCAGGGTCATCTTCCGTACCCGGCCCACGGGCACGGTGAGGGTGCCGGTGACCCGGGCAGGCGTCAGTTCGGCAATGGTTTCTTCCTTGGTATTGGGAACCACCTTCACCCAGCCGTTATTGGCGGCCAGGGCCTGGTTGATATCCTCCAGGGGAATGTCCTGTTTCAGTTTAATGGTGAAGGCCTGTGAATGGCAGCGCATGGATCCGATGCGGACGCACTGGCCGTCGATGGGGACGGGGTTGTCCGACCGGCCCAGAATCTTATTGGTTTCCACAAAACCTTTCCACTCTTCCCGGGTCTGGCCGTTGTCCATGGCCCTGTCGATCCAGGGGATAAGGCTGGCGCCCAGGGGCACGGCCCAGTTATCCACGGGAAATCCGCCGGAACGGACGGATTCAGTGACATTGCGGTCCAGTTCCAGGATGGCCGAGGCCGGATTGTCCAGGATGGGGGCGGCCTGGTCGCCGATGTATCTCATCTGGGCCACCAGTTCTTCCATATTTTTGGCGCCGGCCCCGGATGCAGCCTGGTAGGTCATGGAGGTCAGCCATTCCACCATATCATTTTCAAAAAGGCCGCCCAGAGCCATGAGCATCAGTGATACCGTGCAGTTTCCGCCGATATAGTTTTTGATTCCCCGGGCCAGGCCCTCCTCGATCACCGACAGGTTCACCGGGTCCAGAACAATGATGCTCTGGTCATCCATTCTCAGGGTGGAGGCGGCGTCGATCCAATACCCATTCCAGTCCCGTTCTTCAAGCTGGGGCCGGACCGCCTCGGTATAGGAACCGCCCTGGCAGGAGATCACGATATCCATTTCCATGAGGGTATCGATATCATGGGCATCAATGAGGGCAGGCACCTCCTTGCCCACATCGGGTGCCTTCTGGCCGGCCTGGGAGGTGGTAAAGAATACCGGGGTAAATTTTTCAAAATCATTTTCCGCCATCATTCTTTCCATGAGCACGGATCCCACCATGCCCCGCCAGCCGACCATTCCTACTCTTTTCATTGTCCTTTCCTCCGAATGGATAATTTTGGTTAAAACTAAACCTATACCTGTTTTTTCCCAAAGAGACCAGAAAAAAACGACCGGGCCCCCTCCCCGTTCAAGGCCGGATCCGTGGTACCTTCCTCAAAGTTCCCCCTGGATGCCGCCATATCGTCCATTTCATATGGGAAAGTATGGAAGCCCATACAGGGCCAAGTGAACAACCATGCAAAAAACCACCGGAAAGGATGCCTGGTGCCCATCCGGACCTGAAATAGGGGTGGTTAATATTGACAGCCGGTATCAGTCTTTATATAGTGGCCTATCCAAAAATCGTGAACAGCGGAGCCCCCGGCAGCCGCTGATATCATTATTACCCTTGAGGAGAGCGCTCCATGAAACGATTCAAGACCCTCACCATTTTAGCTCTGATTTGCTGCTGTTTATCTTTCCCAACCCTTGTTCCGGCAGAAAGCCAAGGCCAGACGGACACCGCCTCATCCGGCGAAGCCTCATCGGGTGGCCTTTCCTCCGACGACCTCATGAAAGGGCTGATGGGCATTCTCCAGCAGGGCATCGACGAATTCATCGGCAGCTACAAAGGGCGGCTGGGGGATGTGAAACTCCTGGAGCGCCTGGGCAATAAGATCGTCCTTGAAGTCACCTACGACAACGTCAAGCGAAGCGATAACGTCTATGTCCAGGGCGAAGTCCGCTACTTCGGCGAGAAACTGGAAGGATTCAAAAACACCCTTTCCGCGGTGAGCGGGAGCCGGGGAAAGGCCGTGCTGACCATCGGCAGGACAGCCGCGGAAGACGACGGCTGGGGCATGCCGGCTGCGGAAGTGCAGTCCGACCAGATCCGGCTCTATCTGGTCAGGGGCACCAATCCGGACCGGCCTTTCGGAGAAATCATCTACGATCTGCCAAAACTCTGGACCGACTCCGACCTGCCCGACGCGGCGGTGAGTGACGGATCAGCCGATTCAAGCGGAAGCGACAGCATCGAGCTGGCCGATGAAGGCGAGGAAGGCGCAGATACGGGTACGGCCCCCGCCTCTCCCGGCATCTTTGTCAAGCCGGGCACGGTACTCAAACCCCGCCTGCCCGGTGCTGCAGGAACGGCTGCCTCAACACAGCCCGCCCTCCAGACCGGCACCCAACCCAAACAAGAGGCACCGGCAGCGACCCTTGTCCAGCCCCTTCTCCGGGTGACCACTGCTTACGATTTCTACAAAAATGCAAACAAGGCCCAATGGCGCAGCGGTGCGGGAAAACTGCCCTTCCCCGGCCGCACCAATGATAAACGGGGATTTGTCCGCCAGGTTCCCAAGGCGGCCCTGAGCACGGGAAATGCCGCCCTCTACCTGCTCCAGACCCATCCCCAGTGGAAATCCAGGGGATGGATCCAGGGGATCTATCCCCCCGTAATCCCGGCGGCCGGCATGCATTTCAAGGCGGTGGCCGGATTCCTGAAAGGCGCCACCGCCTCGGACGGCGCAATCTTCCAGGTCCATGTCAAAGAGGGGGGCAAAACCTACCGGGCCCTTAGCCGGACCCTGTCCGCCAGACGGTATGCCACCCTGGATGCGGATCTCTCCAGATGGTCCGGCAAAAAAATCCAGATCATTCTCCAGGTCATTGCCGGCAATACCAGCGCCCAGGACTGGGCCGTCTGGGTGAAGCCGCGGCTGGAAAAATAAGCGTTCCGGAGGATTGCCATGAACCGTATATGCCTTTTGCTGTTGGCCCTGTTTCTCATGTCCGCCGCCCCCTGTACCGGTGCAGAACCGAAATTCAAGGCCCTGGCGGCACCCAAAACCCTTCAGATGAAAGCCTTTAAACCGGTGACCGCCGTGATGATCAAACGGCCGCTGAAACTTAACCTGAAACTGCGGCCGGTGGTGCCGCCGGCGCCGGTAAAACCGGAAGGGCCGGATGCCCGGTCCGCCGTGGACCTGGCCGATATCATCGAGGATGCCGCCCTGCTGGAGGATCTCTCCGTCACCTGCGGCTGGGATCCCCACCTGATTTTCCAGGACAAGGCTGCGGGCAATGTATTTTACTACCTGCCCCGGGAATTTCGCCTGGTCCATGACCCGGTATCGGGCTTCGGCCTCAGCGTCCAATACAACCACCTCAAGGAGGGCCAGGAGGCATCGGTGATGCTCACGGCCCAATTGGCCGCCCCCCACCATCCCGGGGACATCCCCCTGCTCAAGCAGATACTCAAACAGGCCTTCGGCCTCAAACCCGCGGACAAACTGACCCTGAAATCCATATCCGGCATCGGTGCCACAGCAGATATGGCCGCCATCGCCGCCGGCCTTTCCCTGCCGCCGGAACGGATCAGCCTCACCCTGCCCGCCCACCTCAAGCAGGCCTTTAGGCTGGTGCTGCTTCTGAACCCCGACGAAACCGAAGAGGTACTGGCCCAGATCACCCGGGAAGGGCTGACCGGAAGCCTTCTGGTCCGTGTGGGTGAGGATGCGGTGCCCGTTCCCATCCACATCCGCTACACCGCCTTTGCCGGAGAAAAGACAGAGGGTTTTTCCCAATGGGCGGAGAACCGGCCCAAGGGCAGGCTGAAAAATGTAACCCCCTTTCCCATCACCCTGGATTCCATCAACGGCTACACCGTGTACAATGGCAGTCTCAAACGGATATCCAAAACACTCAAGCCGGCCACCCTTGCCCCGGGTCAGGAAAAATCATTCAAACTGCCGCCGGTGGCCAAGGTGCTGGGCACCAACGTCACCCTGGCCTGGCTGGGCACCACCCTGGACAGCGGCTGCACAAAATGCATGGAAAAAGTGGACCGCCAGGTCCGCCAGGGGGTGGCGGCCGCCCCTTCGGCCAAAGTAAAACTTGAGGCCATTCCAGCCGTATTTGAGGACCTTGAACTCTATAAAATCCTTATCCAGGTCAAAAGCCCCTATTTTACTGCGGAGCCCGGGCCGGTAAGGGAAAAGGAGGCGGAGCTGACCCAGGATGAAAATACCAATACCGACATCCTTCTCTACCCGCCCTCGGACAGGGGGGAGACTCCCCTGCTCTACAAATACCGGCTTAAACTCATCACCGCCGAAGGGGCTGTCCTGGCCCAGCCGGACTGGAAAGACAGCCGGGACCTGAGCCTTTTCTTCGGCGCCACCCAGATTGAGCCCCTGCTGGAAGGCGCCCAATGAAATGCCTCTATGCCCTTGCCGCCGTTCTGCTCACGGCGGCAACCGCCCTGGCCGCCCCCAACCTGGATGACTATACGGACATCAACGGGGTGAGGCTTTACCGGGACCAGGCGAAACCCGCCGTTTTCTATCCGGCCCCGGCCCCGCCCGCCCTGGCAAAGGGGCCCGCCGGCCTGCCGGCTCTCTCCTTTGAGGTTTTCCGCTACCACGGCCGCAAAGGTACGGGGGATTCCGGCAAGTTCCGGATCAGGGGGGTGCTTTCCCTGGACATCCGGCGGGAGCGGGGCAAAAAAGAGGTCAAACAATTAAAATCGGCATTAAAGAAAACCTTTGGCATTAAATACCCCAAGCTCAGGAGCATACCGGTGAGCGCCACCCGGGGCCGGATGCTTTTCAGCGACATCAGCCTGGAATGGTCCAGGCCGGGCCGGTGGCCGGGGAAGCGGATCATTCTTCCCCTGGACGAACAAATGAGCCTTATCCTCTGGGAAGCCCTTGAAGCCGGCCCCACCCTGCTATCCGTGGAAATGACCGAAGATCTTGCCGGGGTGAAAAAGACAGGGGACGGGGAATGGGGAAAAGCCACCGGCACCCATGCCGCCACCCTGCCCGTCACCCTGGATATGTCGGCCCACCCCTCCCTGTACCGGAAAACGGAACTGGGGGGGAGAATGGCCATGGGCTATACCGGCATAGATGTCCTCTGCTTTGATTTCCTGGAAGAGCTGGACCCCACCCTTTATTCCAAAATCGTGGAAGTGGCCATCCCCACCCCGGGCACCCCCCTGACCGAAGCCATCACCTTTAAAGAGGAAAGCGCCCCCAGGCAGCGCATCGACTTTAAACTGGCCAAGGACCTGGATACGGCGTACCGGGTCAGGATCACCCGGGTCTACACCGACGGCCGGACCGAAAAAGGCGATTGGGCCAAACGGGAAGGCGAGGCCATGCTGGACATCACCGACTATAAAATCACTGAAGATGACGAAGACGAGGAGTAGCCCATGAGACCTAAATTTCATCCGACACCGTGGATATTTTTTATTGTCCTGCTGCTGGCGGGCCTGATCACCGACGGTTTCTGCCAGGAAATCAATCTCGACAAAATGAAAAAGGCCGGAGACCTGATCTGTTATCCCTCACTCAAGGATGCCAAGGTCTGGTACTATCTGCCGGACCGGCCCAGGCTGGCCACAAAAAACGGGCGGCCCCAGTTTTCCTTCCTCAAGTACAGCCGCCTGGAAAAACAGGGCAAGGCCGGGACCCATGCCGCCCAGGGCGGGGGCATTCTCCACTTTCTGGTCACCTACGGGGCGGATAAGAGCCGGGTCAGGAATGCGGAACGCCGCCTCCAGGAAGAATTTCCCGAGGCCCGGCTGGAGGGGCCCATCGTATACCGCAAGGGCAGTTTCGCCCTGGTCACCTCGTTCACCACGGAACAGGAAACCCTGGTCAAAACCGTTGCCGTGGGCAAGGCTCCGCTGATGGAAGGACAGAAGGCCGCCGTCTCCATGGCCCTCTCCCGGGAGGGTGCCGAACTGCTCTGGGAATCCTTTAAAGGCGATACCCCGGACATCTCCCTGGTCTTTGACATGGAATTCGCCGGCATACGGGAACCCTACGAAGCCACCCTGGAGGCGGACTGGTCCAGGATTGCCAGCCACAAGCAGCTCAAGGCCGGGTTTAAATACTCCTGGTTCGGGGCGGACGTGGACATGCTCTTCCAGGAGCTTCGCCAGACCGGCGCCATCAAGATCACCACCAAGGGCGAAAACGCGGCCATGGACAAAATCCTGGACAGCGCCAATGCCAAACTTCTCCAGGTGATGTTTGACCCGGCCCCGGTGGACGACCTCTCCAGGGCGGCCGCGGAAAAGGATTCCTACTCCAATCTCAACCAGGCCATGAAGCTGCTCAAGGCCAACCAGACAGCCGCCAAAACCTCTTTGAACCTGAATTCCCCGGGATTCAGGCAGATGATCGCCGCCGTCATTGACGCCGTCATTCCCGAGGCCCATGCGGCAGTCAATTATGAGGATATGCCCGGGATGACCAAAACTTACGCCGAAAAACTGACCCAGGACCAGTTGATGCAGCTCAAAATGCTGATTCGCCCGGCCATGGGAATCGATCAGGATATGAACGCCCTGGAAGCCGCCCTTCCCCTGTACAAGCTCTACCTGGACCAGTATAAGGCCATGACCGGAATCAACCTTCCGGCCCCGGACCTCCGCTACAAAATAGGCCGCATCCACTACTCCATCGGCCAGAGCCAGGAAGCCCTGGACTGGTTTCAATGCTGCTGCCATACAAGAGACTGCATTCAATTCCAGCACACCATAGAAAAAGAAATGTCCGGGAACGGAACAAGCAATACCCAGGCCCCCGCCGGCAAGACCGCACAAAAAACCCGGCAGAAAAAAACAAAAAGTAACAGCACCCAACGTCAAACCGCCGATACAGATACCGCCCCCACCCTGCCGCCCCTGCCCGGGGAGAACCAGGCCCCTGCCGACACCCAGAATAAAAACGACATCCGGAATACCCCAAAGGCCCCCGATTCGCCCTCCGGGGAAGATACGGCGGCAGAGGCCTACAACCGGGCCAGGCGACTGGACAACGACGCCGTGAAGTCCGGCTATGACCCGGATAAAACCATGGCGGCCCTGGATGCCTACGAATACTACCTCGGGATATACTCCCCGACAGGGTCGAGGAAAAAAGAGGTGGAAGGACGGATCAGATCCCTTCAGCGCCGGCTGGTGCCTGACCCCGATACGCCGGATAAAAACCAGGCCCCCGGCAATGGGATTGAAAACCAGATCAGCAATGAAACCCCGCTGGCACCGCTCCCGGGCACCGATGTGACAGCAACCACACCACCGGCGTCAAACGCAAAAGAGACAGCGCCCCCAGCCGCGGCCCCCCAAGCCGCGGGGACAAAGGCATCCGATACCGCTGCCAAGAAAAAAGCAGCCAAATCAAGCGCCGTCAAAAAGGCCGCGGAAAAAGCCCCCGGCTTCTCCCTGGTGGCCTCTTTCAAGCTCAAGAAAATCAAGCGGTCCGGAAGAATGGTTTACAAGATGAACCATTTCAGATCGGAGATGCAGAGCTTTACCATGGCCGAAAACATCGGAAACCTCTATTCCCGGTATGGCAGGGATTCGAGGATATTCCGGGCGGTTGCCATTGACGATCCCGTTTTCAAACAGCGGGAAATCCTGGTCACCCTGGACGGACAGGATACCGCCACCTTCACCCGGTATATGAATTTCGTCACGGTGAAGATGAAAAAAATCCACCAGAACGGCGATATCTCCACCGACGAAGTGGTCATCACCCCGGAAGCCTTCAACCTCAAGGCCAATGCCTTCAGCCTCAACTACGGGTACAAGGGGGACAGCAACCGGAACCAATGGCTGGCCTACCAGTACCAGGTCACCTGGTCCTTCCACGGCGGGCTTGAAATCCGGTCGCCCTGGCAGACCGATACCAAGCCCATGCTGGCCCTGGCCCCGCCCTACCAGTACAAAGGGCTGACCATTGAAGGGGAAGGGGATACCCTGGACCGGGCCGGTGTCCGCCACGCCCTGGTCACGGTGAATTCCTTCATCAACGGCAGGCCGGTGAAAACCCAGGCCACCATCAAAAACCAGGGACCGGCCCCGGCCCTTCACCTGGATTTCCCCCGGGGCAGGGATGAGCACCCGGTGGAGGTGGGTATCAAATGGTTTCTGCGGGGGGGAAAAATTCTTGAATCATCGCTCCAGCCCCTGGAAGGGGATATATTCTACTGGGATGAACTGCCATAAGGAGGAAAAAACGCCAATGAAGATATTTGAATTTAAAAAGACCTGGCTGGTCCTGGCCCTGATTGCGGCACTGGGCCTCCTGCCCCCGGCGGCCCGGGCCCTGGTCAACTACGAAGCCGGCCGGCTGCAGGTCAACGGGATTCTCCTGCTCCAGGATACGGCCGACCCGAACACTTATTACTACCTGCCACCGGCCCCCCGGGTCTCCCAGCGCAAGGACGGGGGCCTGGAATTTTCCATGATCAAATTCGTGGACCCGGCAGGGGAGACCAGCGGCGGGCTTTTCCACATGTTGGTGTCCCTGAGCCTGCCGGCCGATGAGCTGGCCGCCCTGGAAAAGGGACTGAAAAAGATAAATTCCAAGGCCCGGCTTGCCGGCCCCGTTCCCCTGAAGCAGGAGGCCCAGAACACCTTTTCAATTATTTCCGGCACCCTGAGCAATAAGCAATTCACCACCAGCCTCATTGCCAGCGGACGGGCCCCGGTCACCCCCGGCTCCAAGGCCGCCGTGGCCGCCACCCTCTCCCCCCACGGGGCCACCCTGCTCTGGGAATCCCTCCAGAAACCCACTTCCGATGTATCCGTGGCCCTGCGCACCTATTACGAGGCGGCCCTGCCCTCCTTCACCGCCAAAATCAACGCCGAGGTCTCCACGGTGTACACCCATTTTTCCAAGCTGGACAACAAGCAGCACCGCTACAACAGAAAACAGGTCCGGGACATTGTGGACGAACTGGTCCGCACCGGGGACATTAAAGTGGAGGTCATGGACCGGATGCCCGAAGACCGCGCCAACAAGGCCATGCAGTCCCTGGTGGACATGGTCACGGGCAAGCTGACGGAAATCATCTTTGACCAGAAAACCGGATTCACGGCCATCCCTGAAAAGGAAAAGGCCGTGGAAGCCGGCCAGGTCAAGGGGCGCCAGAAAAAGGGGTGGCTGGCCAAGCTTTTCACCTCCACGGGCAACCAGAAATATTATACGGACAACCAGTACGTGCTCAAAAAACGGGAAGACATCAACCGGGCGGTATTCTCCATCAACCTGAACCGGCGGGCCGTGATAAAGGTTCCCGTGGATACGGCGGGCAATATTTCCGGGCTGTACAAGGCATTTGGCGACGATCCTGAGATGTTCCGGGTGGTGAACCTGGCCGACCCGGCCTTCCAGAAACGGGAAATATTTTTCAGGATAGACGGGGATTATGCCACAGCCTTTGAAAAAATCATGAACTACGCCGGGGTTTCCGTCAAAAAGACCTACAAGGGTCAGGCCGACGCCACCGGCGAACTGGTATTCACCCGGGAGGACATCCGGGACGGCCGGCTGGGCAAGTCCTGGAAATACGCCCGCCTGGGCCAGAGCGGATCCGACTGGCTCAACTACGGATTCAGGACCATCTGGTCCATCCAGGGGCAGCATAAAATAGCCACCCCCCAAGAACCCGATGCATGGCTCCAAAGCGCCGATCCCATCATCACCCTGGCACCGCCCCTGGAACGGCTGGACCTTGAAATAGACGCCGACCGTTTCCTCTTTGAGGATGCCGCCATGAGAAGCGCCACCCTGGAGGTGAGGTATACCATTTTCGGGGCGAAAAAAAAGGAGCGGTTCGCCGTGATGCGGGCCACGGATGCGGAATCGGTTTCCGCCCAGGTCCTCTTCCATGATCCCAAGTCCGATATCCAGTACCGGGTCAACTGGTACCCGGCAAAGGGCAAGCCGGCCAAGGGGGAATGGACAGACCTTGACGATACATATTTAGTACTCACACCACCGGGCCTATAATTTAAGGAGGAAAAAATGAAGCTGAATCTCTTGAAAACCGCCATCCTGCTCATGGGTATATTTGCGATGGTGCCGGGGGCCGGGGCGGCCACCCCCCAGATGACCTATATGAAACAGTTTAAACCGATGCAGATCACCCCGTCCGTGAATATCCCCTCCCGGGAGGTTGTCAAGGAAATCGGGGGCATCCGCTACGGCCGCCATGTGGATGTCAAACTTTCCGACGGCACCACGGTGCGCTGCTTCCCCGCGGCCACCAAAGATCCCAATAAACAGTCCAAGAATTATTACTACCTGCCCGCCGACCCCAAAATATCCCGGGACAAGGACGGCACCCCCAAATTCTCCATGGTCCGGTTTGTCACGGATAAGACCAAGGCCGACGGGGGCACCGAAGGGGCCATCATCCACTTTCTGGTGGAGTACGGGCTGGACAAAAAGCAGCAGAAGGAAGTGGCCAAACTGTTGAAGAAGCAGGTCAAAGGGGCCAAACTCAAGGGGGCGGTTCCCCTGGAGACCGGGGCCGAGGGCAATTCCTTCAACGTGGTCTCGGCCACCCTCACGGACAAGGGATTCACCTCCACCCTGGTGACCAGCGGCAAGGCCCCTGTAATGGAAGGGCAGAAGGTGGCCGTGGCCGCCCGGCTGGATGCCTACGGGGCCACCCTGCTGGCCAAAAGCCTTGAGCAGCCCACCACCGACATCTCCGTGGTCTTTGACCTCAAATATGTGGTCAAGCTGCCGGCCTACGACGTCCAGGTGAAGATCAATTACGACAAGTACCACCTTCTGGAAAATGAATACACCGAAACCCGGGCCAAAAAGACCAAAACCAAACGGTATTGGAATCCCAAATGGTATAATCCCCTGAACATCAGCACCAAAAAAACCACCACCCTCACCGAAGAGGAACAGACCCGGGCCCTGGACTACCTCCAGGAAACCGGGGTGGTCACTTTCGATTATGTCCAGCATGTGCCCGATGCCGACAAGGAGATCGTGGAAAGCGGGCTGCACAAAATCGTCCTGGAATCCTTTTTTGATATGCAGAAACGGCTGGGGGAACCCACGGAAGAAGAACTCAGCGACGATGGCAGCGAGGACGATAAATCCGCTGCGGAGCAGCGGCGGAAGAACGCCGCCAAAGCCAGGAATTATCAGTATACCGTCTTCCAGAGAAAAGAGATCAAGCGGACCTCCACCCAGGTGCTGAACCTGAAAAAGGTCATTGCCCGGTATGAAAGCCATACCATGACCGGGAACGTGGGCACCTGGTACGGCAAATACAAGGACAACCCCAAACTGGTCACCGAAGTCAACCTGGACGATCCCTTTTTCCAGCGCCGGGAACTGCGGTTTGTCATCGGGCTGACCGCCTATGATATTTTCAGCCAGATGGTCAATTATGCCACGGTGCAGGTGCGGGTGCCCCGCAAGGGACAACGCCCCTTCATCGACGAGCTTAGCATCGACAAAAAATACCTGGAGGAAAACGGCCAGACCGCCATGCTCTCCTACGCCCGCATGGGAGACGACGAACTGACCTACGATTACGCCGTCCAGTGGAGCCTGAGGGGCGGCCACCTCTATCCCCCCAAGCCAGTGTGGAAAAAAGGGGAAAGCATGAATGTGGACCTCACCGCCCCCATCCGTCCCGTCACCATTGAGGCGGAAGCCGACCTGGACGAACTGGAGGAGATGGGCGTGGCCCGGGTCAGCGTTGAACTGCGCTACAAACGCTTCGGCAGTCAGTACACCGATAAAAAAGGCTTTGCCCTCTCCCCGGGAGTGGGGGAACCGGTGGTTTCCAAGGTGATCTACCAGGATACGGACAGCGACCGCCTGGAATACCGGCTGATCTTCCACACCAGAAAGGCGGGCAAGATCAAAGGGGATGACTGGCATACCGTGGACGGGGACTATATCTACTGTGCCCCGGCCGAAACCATCATCGACAAGCTGCGCAGCCTGCTGGATTAGACAGCCATGAAACTGAGCACCCGATTGGCCGGCACCCGGCTCAAGCCATACACCACAAGGGTGTCCCTGCGCCAGACCAGTAATTTTGCCGCAGGGATCCCCGATGCCAATCCCCTCTACTTTGAGGATACCCGGGAGGGAGGGGTGGCGGCGCCGCCCACCTTTCCCGTGGCCGTGACCTGGCCGGTGATCAGCCGGCTGGGGGATTATATCCAGGCCCGGGACTTTCCCAGGGAGGTGCTCATCACCCAGGTCCATTATACCGAACACCTGGTGCTCCACCGCCTGGTCCGGCCCGGGGACCGGCTGACCCTGGCCGGTGAAATCGCAGCCCTCATGCCCCACCGGGCCGGGACCCATGCCATAATCCGCATGGATGCCGCGGATTCATCCGGGGCGCCGGTGTTCACCGAATACCTGGGCGCCATGCTCAGGGGGGTGGAATGTGAAGGGGACGACGCCCCGCCCCCCCTTCCCAGGGTGCCGGACTTTGATCCCAACCAGCCCCC
The DNA here is from genome assembly GCA_028768525.1 of Desulfobacter sp. Classification (NCBI taxonomy): domain Bacteria; kingdom Pseudomonadati; phylum Thermodesulfobacteriota; class Desulfobacteria; order Desulfobacterales; family Desulfobacteraceae; genus Desulfobacter; species Desulfobacter sp. Next base: position 2,422,003 of record CP054837.1, read on the forward strand.
GGCCTGGACCTCGCTTCAGACCGTGGAACCCCTGGCCCCCTATATTTACGACGGATGCACGGACATTGAATTTCCCATCCACACCTCACCGGCCTTTGCCAGGGAGGTGGGACTGCCCGGCATCATCTACCAAGGCACGGCCACCCTGGCCCGGGCCGTCAGGGAGCTGGTGAACAACGAGGCCGGCGGCGACCCCTCACCGGTAAGAGAAATCGCCTGCACCTTCACCGGCATGGTAAGGCCGGGGACGGATATCGAAATCTGCTGTCTTGCCGCCGGCAGCGAAAACGGGTATACCCATATTTTCTTTGAAGTCCTCAACGGGGACAACCAGAAGGCCATAAGAAACGGATATATGAAACTGGAGAGGAAATAGGATGACGGCAGGCAGCATAAATACACCGGAACGGCTTGAGCGGCTCAACGACTATATTGATTTGTGGGCAGCCCAGCGGCCGGACCACACAGCCATGGTCCAGCATGAGGACGATAAACGGGTCACCTATAAACAATTCGCCCGGCTCATTGATTTTTTCGCCCTGCGGCTCCTGGACATGGGCATCGAAAAGGGGGACCGGGTAGCCACCCAGCTGGTCCTGGTGCCCGAACACATGATCCTCATGTATGCCTGCTTTAAAATCGGGGCCATTTTCGCCCCCCTGGATGTCCGGCTCACTGAAAATGAAGTGGTCAGGGATGTGAACAAGATCAAGCCCAAGGCTTTTTTCTTTCTGGGTGAGACCCCGGTGCGGGATTTCAGAAAAGCCGGCCAGGCTGTCATGGAAGGCTGCCCCTCTGTCACCCACCTGGTCCAGTTCACCCCGGACCCCAAGCCCGGGGAACTGCTGGCAGGGGCCATGGCCATCACCGATATGATGGACAAGAAACGGCTAATCTGGCTGAAGCTAAAGGACATAATTTCAGGGAAACTGCAAAAGGCCTATGCCGGCATCCTCAAACGCACCCCGGCCCTGATCATCTATACCACCGGCACCACCGGGGAGCCCAAACCTGCCGTCCTCTGCCACGAAAACATCATCGTCCAGAACCAGATCCTCTCCCGGGGATTCGGGGAAGAGGTAGAAGGGAAAAAATTCATCTGCCTGGTCAACCTGCCCCCCTCCCATGTGGGATGTGTGACCGAAACCTTCATGACCACCCTCTTCCTGGGCGGCACCACGGTGCTGCTGAGGATATTCGATCCCAGGGCCACCCTGGACGCCATCCAGAAACACCGGGTGACGGCCCTGGGCCAGATTCCCACCATGTTCCGCATGCTCTAGAACCTGCCCGACTACGACAATTACGACCTGTCCAGCCTGGAATTCGTGGCCTACGGCGGTTCCTCCGTGGACACGGGTTTCCTGCGACGCATGGCCGCCATGGCCCCCAAATTCGGCACCGGCCTGGGCATGACGGAAAACGCCGGCTTCGGCACCTTCACCCCCCCGGGCATTCCCATCGAAGAGATGGCCGGCCAGGTGGGACGGGCCTTTGACGACCTGGCCCGGGTCACCATCCGGCGGCCCATGAACAGCGACGGCACCGCCGGGGAAGAAATCCCTGAGAATGAAATCGGAGAAATCTGCTACCATCCCCCCATCGTCTTCCTGGAATACTACAACCAGCCCGAAGCCACGGCCGGCACCATATCCAGGGAAGGCATCCTCTACACCGGAGACATGGGCTACTTCAAACCCATGGACGGATACCGGGCCCTCTACCTCTCCGGCCGCCAGAAATTCGTCATCAAGCAAAAGGGCTACAATGTATTCCCCGGTGAGGTGGAAGAGCACATCGCGGCCATGCCCGGGGTGGATATGGCCGAGGTGGTGGGCATGAAACACACACTCTTTGACGAAGGCATCTTCGCCTTTGTCCGGACCGAGCCGGGCATTGAACTGACACCCGGAGATGTCATGGCCCACTGCAAATCCATTGCCGCCTACAAGCGGCCGGCCCATGTGGAAATCTGGCCCCATGAAAAAGAATTCCCCCTGACCCGGTCCACCAAGGTGGATAAAATCGCCCTCATGGAAACCGCCGAAGCGGTTGTCAAAGAACTTCGGGAACAGGGACAATGGGACGCGGGCCAGGACTGAAGGCCCCGGGCTGTCAGGCAGCCATACCCGTTAATATACCGGCCGGACCGGCACAAAACTTTCTGGCCAGACCTTCCGCCGTTAGGCCAGGGATAAATCTGTCCAGCCGGGTGAGAAAATCCTTATGGGACCGCCCCCTTCGATAGCCCGGTTCCCTGGGGGGGTGGGACAGGCAGCGGTCGATGAGATCCAGGTCCGCATTCACCAAAACGGCGGCGGAATACAGGGCAGCCCCCTTGGTCCGGTAGAAGCATGAACCTGCGACTTTCCGGCCGTCCAATGCCAGGTCGGATACCCCGTCCTGGTAAATCCCCTCAATGCCCAGATCCCGGAATCCGCGGATCAGCCACCGGGTACAAGAATCGAACAGTTCACGGATACCGCCGATGCCGGGTGCAGGAAGGGCCAGGGTAACCATGAGGTTGCCCGGATCCAGAACCACGGAACAGCCCCCGCCTTTCCTGCGGTACACGGGTATCCCCGCCGCCCTCACATCTTCCATATGAATCTCAAGATTCAGGTCACTGCCCCGCCCGGCCACCACCGCCGTGTGGTCAAAAGGCCGGATGCGGACATCCGGCCCCTTTCCCACCTGGACAAACTCCATCAGGTCATCATCAAAATCATAGGGAAGTATCTTCTTTGGCATATCTACCCCTTTTTCATCAGATGTACCGAGCCTCCGGCCGCGGCTTCAGCGGCTTCCATGATGGCTTCGGAAAAAGTGGGATGGGGATGGATGGTCACTATGAGGTCTTCCAAGGTGGCGCCCATTTCAATGGCCAGTACCGCCTCGGCAATGAGCTCCGAAGCATTTTCGCCCACAATGCCAACCCCCAGCAGGCTCCCGGAGCCTTTCTCCGCCAGCACTTTGACAAACCCTTGGGTCTTCCCCATGCTTCTGGCCCGGCCCAGGGCGGTAAGGGGGAATTTACCCACATCAACCTGTACCCCCGCCTTTTCGGCCGCCGCTTCAGTCATCCCTGCCCAGGCGATTTCCGGAAGGGTAAAGAGCACCGCAGGCACCGTGACATTGTCAAAGGCGGAACGCTGCCCGCAGATCACTTCGGCCGCCACTTTTCCCTCACGGGCGGCCTTGTGCGCCAGGGCGGGACCGGTGGTTGCATCCCCCACGGCAAATATATGGGGCAGGGCCGTCCGGCAGGCGTCATCCGTGGGAATCAGGCCCCCATCATCCACTGAAATCCCAATGGTTTCAAGGCCCAGGTCATCGGTGTTGGGATGTCTGCCCGTGGCCGCCAGAACCCTTGAAAAATTCCGGGAAACGGTTTCGCCGCTGCTGAATTCCACGGCCACCCTGAATCCGTGTGCCCCCGCCGGTTCGATGGAGACCACCCTTGAACCGGTATGCAGGGCGTCAAAATCCTTTTTACACTGGTTGACCACCACCTGCACCAGGTCCCCATCCGCGCCGGTGAGCAGTTCCGGTGCAAATTCCACCAGGGTCACCCGGCTGCCCAGCCCGGCATAGGCCTGGCCGATTTCCAGGCCGATGTACCCGCCGCCGATCACCAGCAGGCTGTCGGGCACCTCAGGCAGGGCCAGGGCATGGGCAGAGGTCCAGATACCAGGCGTATCACTGCCGTGCTTATCCTTGCTTTTCCCAGGATTGCCGGGCCCGTCACGGCCCGGTGCCGCGGCCTTCACCAAACCCGGCGGCAGCTCATTGATGGCGGACCCCGTTGCGATGACAGCATGATTAAAATGCACAATGGTATTGGCACCGTCCACATAGGCCGTGTTGGGATCCTGGAACCGGGCATGGCCCCGGATCCGCTCAATATCCCGGTTGGCCACCAGGGCATCCACCCCTGTCGACAGCACCTTAACGGTCTTTTGGATGTGGCGGCGCAATGTTTCCGTATCAAATGAAATCCCGTCATGGACCAGCCCCATGGCAGCCGCCTGGTTCACATTCCGAACCAGGTCCACGGCATGAATAAGGGTCTTGGACGGAATACAGCCCTCGGTAAGGCAGACCCCGCCCAGGGCCTCCCGGGATTCCACCAGCACCACATCCTTCCCCAGGTCTGCAGCATGGATGGCCGCGGTATAGCCGCCGGGGCCACCGCCGATGACCAGCACATCCGTTTCAAGAATCATTTCACCGACTACCATCTCATCCTCCCTTCACAGGTGATTCCCAAAATTCTCAACCGGCGGAATATGCCATGGGATCAAATCCGCACCATGAATTCCAGGCGGTCCTCCAGCATGGTTTTTATCTCCCGTACAAAGGTTGCCGCCTGGGCCCCGTCCGCTGCCCGGTGGTCAAAACACAGGGTCACGGGAAGCATTTTCCGGATCACAATTTCCCCCGCTCTCACCACCGGCTTTTCCTCCACCCGGCCCAGGCCGAGGATAGCCGTCTCCGGGATATTGATAATGGGAAACACATGGGTGCCGCCCACGGCCCCCACATTGGTAATGGTAAAGGTACCTCCGGTCAGTTCCTGGATTTCAATTTCACCGGCCCGGGCCTTTTCGGTAAGATACCGGATGCGCATCCCGGTTTCGGCCAGGCTGCGCCGGTGGGTATCATGGATGACCGGCACCATCAATCCCCTGGGGGTATCGGCGGCAAAACCGATGTTGTAAAACAGCTTATGGACGATTTCTCCTGCCTCCGTATCCACACTGGCATTGAACATGGGGAATTGTTTGAGTCCGGCAGCAACCGCTTTTGCCACAAAGGCCATGAGAGTCAGTTTTCCGCTCTCCCCATTCCTTGCGTTGTATTCTTTTCGCAGTTCTTCGATCGGGGTGACGTCAATTTCGTCCATGTGGGCCACATGGGGCACCAAGATACTGGCGGTGGTCATCTTCACCGCCGTTTTTTTCCTCAGGGAACGGATGGGAATCCGCTTCACCGGCCCATCGGCATCCACAGTGGCAGGCATTTCAAAAAACGGGATGGCGCGGTCACCCAGGAAGTCATCCACAGATTTCCCGGCGGGAGGAGTCTTGGCTGCTGCCGCATCTGCAGCTGCCGGCTGACCATCATGGCGGGCCAGGTCCTCCGGGGTTATACGCCCCCCCGGACCGGTTCCCGTCACCCTCCGGATGTCGATTCCCATTTCCCGGGCCAGGCGCCGGGTGGCCGGTGCGGCAATCACCCGCTTTAACGCCCCCGTATCAACGGTCTCTTCTTCAGGAGCCAGAGGGGCCGACGGGGTCGCATCCTGTGGCGGCGACCCCACCGCCTCCTCAACACTGCCGTCGTCTATGACGGCAAATACCTCGCCCACATTGACTGTGTCCCCGGGGGCCGCACGGAGGGCGGCAACGATCCCGGTCCGGGGAGAGGGGATGGTCACAGCGGCCTTGTCGGTTTCCATATCGCAGAGGGGATCGTCCTCATTGATCCTGTCCCCTTCGGCCACATGCCATTTTAAGAGTTCCCCTTCGTGTATCCCTTCGCCCAGATCCGGCAGTCTGAATTCAAACATGGCAGCCTCCTTTTTAAAAATCCAGGGTCGCTTCAATCCCCTTAAGAATCTTTTCCTTCGAGGGAAGGTAAAGATTTTCCCGGGCAAAGAGCGGCACGATCACATCGTACATGGCCACCCGTTTTACCGGGGCCTCCAGGTACATCAGGGCGCGGTCGTTGATGGTGGCGATGATTTCGCTGGCCGGCCCGAATGACTGCTGAGCCTCCTGGACCACCACACACCGTCCGGTCTTTTTCACGGATTCGACGATGGTGTCCGCATCCATGGGAGAGATGGTCAGAAGATCAATGAGCTCTGGCCGGACATTGCGTTTATCTTTCAACATTGCCACCGCTTTGAGGGTATCCCGCATCATGGCCCCCCAGGAGATGACAGTGACATCCGCCCCCGGCTCCAGGATATCGGCCCGGCTGATGGCATACGCTCCCGGCAGTACCGTTTCTTTGAACGAGCGGTAGGACCGCTTGGGCTCCATGAAAATCACCGGGTCCGGATCTGCAATGGCCGCCTGGAGCAGGGGGCCGGCATTGGAAGGGGTTGAGGGGATGACCACCTTGACCCCGGCGGTATGGGCATAATAGGCTTCCTTGCTTTCCGAATGGTGCTCCAGGGCCCTTACCCCGCCCCCGTAGGGCATGCGCACCACCAGCGGGACTGTAAACTGCCCCCGGGACCGGTTCCGCATCCTGGCGGCATTGCCCTCCAGCTGATGCATCATTTCATAGGAGAACCCGGAAAACTGCATTTCGATGACCGGGCGGAGGCCGGCCATGGCCATGCCCATTGCCGTACCCAGAATCCCGGCTTCGGCAATGGGGGAATCGATCACCCGGTCCCGCCCGAATTTCTCGTAGAGTCCGTCCGTGACCCTGAAAACCCCGCCGTTTATCCCCACGTCCTCACCCATGACCAGCACCCGGTCATCTGCATCCATTGCCTGGTGAAGGGCCGCGTTCAATGCCTGCACCATGGTTATTTTAGCTCCTGATTTAGTCATGGGTTTCCTCCTTCCCCAATTCGGCCAGGAACTGCCGGCGCTGGTCCTCCAGAATATTCGGAGGCCGGTCAAAAAGATGGGCAAAGGGGGCATCGGGCCGGGCATCGATCCCCTTTTCCATTTCCCTGACTGCGGTGTCGATATCTTCCTTAATCCGTGCCTCAAGTGCCGCCTGGCGGTCCTCATCCCAAATTCCTTTGGCCGTCAGATATTTTCGGAACCGGATCAGGGGGTCCTTTGATTCCCAGGCACCAACTTCCTCATCGCTGCGGTATCGGGTGGGATCATCGGCTGTGGTATGCATGCCCATACGGAAGGTCACGGCCTCGATAAGGGTGGGCCCCTCCCCGGCCCTGGCCCGATCTAGGGCTTCTTTGGCGGCCCGGTAGACAGCCAAGGCATCGTTTCCGTCCACCTGGATACCATAAATGCCGTATGCCACCGCCTTCTGGGCAATGGTTTCCGACCGGGTCTGTAAGGTTCTGGGGGTGGAAATGGCAAACTGGTTGTTCTGGCAGAGAAAGACCACCGGCGCGTTAAGGACCCCGGCAAAATTCATCGCTTCGTGGAAATCCCCCTCCGAAGTGGCGCCATCCCCGAAGACGGCGAGGGCCACGGTATCTTTTTCCCCCATCAGCCTCGATCCGTAAGCCAGCCCCACGGCATGGGGAAGCTGGGAGCCCAGTATGATGGAGACGGGCAGGGTCCGGTCATTGGAAGGATTCACATTGCCCTCTTCATACCCGTTGTAAAACATGAGGGCATTGACCAATGGCTCTCCCCGCATAAGCCGGGCGCCCAGTTCCCTGTAAGACCCCACAAACCAGTCCGTATCCTTCAGGGCCAGCATGGGCGGGCAGAATGAGGCCTCCTGCCCCGTGCACACAGGCAGGGTCCCCAGGCGCCCCTGGCGCTGGAGATTTAAAAGCCGTTGGTCCATCATCCTGGAAAGAACCATGGATTCGTAAAGAGAAACCAGGGTGTCGCCGGGGAGTCCGGGATCCAGGTCATTGTCCACATTTCCGTTTTCGTCAAGGATGCTCAGGCGATTGATCCTGAACGTTTCAATGATATCCAAAGGCATCGCTCACCTCTCGTCTTAAATGCATCAGCCGGATTTTTTTCTGGCATTCAGAAAATAAGGTAAGCGCAGTATTTTATTTGTAAAGGAAGATGAAGTTAGTCGTGCAAGTCTTTTCTTTACTTTTCATCGATTGAAAGATGCTTGGCTGCCCACAGGGCCGCTTGAAGGCGCTGTTTCACATTGATTTTGGCGAATATATTCTGGAGATGGGTCTTGACGGTCAGGGGGCTGATGAACAGTGTATCGGCAATTTCCTTATTGGAACACCCTTTGGCGATAAGTCCAAGGATCTCCTTCTGCCGCCGGGTCAGGCCGGCATCGTCACCCTCATGGGCCTCTTCCGGAGGCATAAACTCGCAATCCCCGTCAAAGGCCACCGCCTTGTCCATCCCTTCCACCCGGACCACCCTTCCCTTTACCGACACCCGGGCATTTTCACCGCTCAATGATTTCAGGGCATCCAGAGGGATATTAATATCAATCTCAAGGGTGCTGCCCACAGACAGGGGAAGGGCAGAGGAAATCAGGGCGCCGGAGGCGGAAATATTCCGGGTGTCCGAAGACCCGGATTCATTGTCCCCTATTTTCAGGTTAACTGGAAGTTCAAGATTAAACCGCGGATGCTCCCTTTTATCTTCCGACGACATGGTATTCCCCTTTTTGAATATTAATCCCATATCTTTATTATAGCAGGCAGCCCCGCCTGTCAATTCATGACCTCCCATGTTACACTCTCTACGGATATATAAACGCATTCGCGCAATCCGGCCGGTCAGCATATGGAACCCGATTCTCTTTTACCACGGTTATGATATCCGCTGAAAACCATAATAAGGTCAGACCAAATGATAAAGGAGGGGGTATGGACAGACGGTCATTTTTAAAACAGGCCGCTGCAATTGGTGTGGGTGCCGCAGCCGCCGCGGCAGGGTATCCCGGCGCCCTTTTAAGTGCTCCGGCATATCCGGACCTTACGGCCCTGATGGGGGGAGAGCCTGAACCCATGTTTGATAAAGGGATCCTGGCCATGGGGGGGATGGGGCGGTTTGTGCAGCCCAACCAGACCGTGGTCATAAAGCCCAATATCGGTTGGGACACCGTCCCGGAACGGGGTGCCACCACCAATCCCAGGCTGGTCAGCCAGGTGGTGAGGCACAGCCTGGATGCCGGGGCCAAAAAAGTCTATGTTTTCGACCACACCTGCGATGCCTGGCAATCCTGTTATGAACGATCCGGCATCAAAGCGTCTGTGAAGGCGGCCGGCGGCATCATGGTGCCGGGCAACAGCCACCGGCATTATCATAATATCCAAATCCCAAAGGGGAAGGTCCTTAACCAGGCCATGGCCCACGAGCTTTTTCTGGAAGCCGATGTATTCATCAATGTGCCGGTACTTAAAAGCCACGGCGGCACCACCCTCACCATCGGAATGAAAAACCTCATGGGCGTGGTCTGGAACCGGGGGTGGTGGCACCGCAACAACCTGCACCAATGCATTGCCGACTTTGCCACATACCGGGTGCCGGACCTCACGGTGATAGATGCCTACCGGGTACTGAAAGTCAACGGCCCCAGGGGGGTGTCCCACAAAGACAGTGTATTCATGAAGGCATTGATTATATCTGCGGATCCTTTGGCGGCAGACACGGCAGCGGCCCGAATGTTCGGCCTGGATCCCCTTGATATCAATTACATGATGCATGCAAATGACCTGGGTGTGGGCACCATGGACCTCAGCGCCCTTGACATCCGGAAAATCAGGATATGAGAGCGCCCCGTACCGGGAAACCAAGCCGCAGCCGCCTCAGGGCTGTGCGGCTTATCGTGGCCGCCCTGTTCTTCACCAGCCTCAGCCTCCTGTTTCTGGACATCCACGCCGTCCTTCCCCCATGGGCCGGGGAGTCCGGTCTCTACTTCCAGTTTCTGCCCTCCCTGGTACACGGCATGCAGGCTTTGGGCGCGGCCGCCGGCGGGTTTATCATTGTCACGGTGATCACCCTGGCATTGGGCCGGGTTTACTGCGCCGCCATCTGTCCCCTGGGCATCCTCATGGACATCATTCTATTTTTAAAGCCCAAAACCGGCCGGCGGCCCGGCAATGGATATGCCCCGCCCCACAGGGCCGTGCGTTACGGTCTCCTGGCCGCAACCCTGATTTGTTTCGCAGGCGGCTCCATGGCCATGATCACTCTCCTGGATCCCTTCAGTAATTTCGGGCGGATGACCAATACCCTGGCCCGGCCCGCCGTTATCCTGGTAAACAACGGCCTGGCCCGGCTGATGGAACTGGCGGGGAACTACGATATCCCCCCTCTTTCTTTACCCGGCATTCATCTGGGCATGGCCGGTTCTGCCCTGGGGGTTGCCCTTCTGGTGTCCTGGCTGGCCCTGACCCGGGGCCGGCTATACTGCAACATGATCTGCCCCGTGGGGACCCTTTTGGGCCTGATGGGCAAAGCCGCGCCCTTAAAGATCCGTATCCTCTCAGACACCTGCAACAGCTGCGGCAAATGCGAAAGGCGCTGCAAAGCCGGCTGCATTGACAGTCAATCCGGCACCATCGACCACAGCCGGTGCGTGGTCTGTTTCAATTGTTTGGATGCCTGCCCCACAGGGGCGGCCAGATACGGGATCTGCCGGTCCGGCCCGGGCCTTGGCAGCTCATCAAAGGGGAGGCAACGCCATCCCACCCACACCCGGCGCGGTTTTCTGGTCGCCCTGGCAACGGCCCTGGCATGGGTGCCCGGCACCAGCCGGGGCAAATCATCCATTACAGTGACCGTGCCCAATAAAATCCCGGTGCCCAAGCCGGCCCACCCCATTCTCCCCCCGGGGAGCATCAGCCTGGACCGGTTCACGTCCACATGCACCGGTTGCCATGCCTGTGTGGCCCACTGCCCCGCCCATGTGCTCCAGCCCGCCATCACCCAATACGGCCTGGCAGGGCTGTTCATGCCCTTCCTTGACCCGGCCAGCGGTTTCTGCAACCTCAACTGCAGGGCCTGCGGATCAATCTGCCCCACCACGGCCATCACCCCATTTTCCCTGGAAGAGAAAAAAACGATCCAGGTCGGGGTGGTCACATTCATCCGGGAAAACTGTATCGTGGTGCTCCAGAAAACCGACTGCGGGGCCTGCGCCGAACACTGCCCCACCAAGGCCGTGGCCATGGTCGCCCAAGGCAGGATTCGGGAACCCCGGATCAACGAAAAAATTTGCCTGGGATGCGGCGCCTGCGAGCATGTCTGCCCGGCCAAACCCAATAAGGCCATCTACGTCCGGCCCCACAGGGTTCACCAAAAGGCCGAACCGGCGGCCCCACGCCCCGTACAACAGCCCCTGCCCGAAACAACAGGAGACGACTTTAATTTTTAGGCTTCAGCCAGCGGTGTCCAGACAGTGATGAATTATTTTAGCTGACTGTCTTTGCTGCCCCGGCGGTTGATGGCCGATGAAAACTGCTGGTCGGCTTCAAGCTCCCGCTGGCAGGCCACGCAGAGCCGGACCCCGGGCAAGGCGTTGCGCCGCGCTTCGGGGATCTCTTCTTCGCAAACCTGGCAATGGGTGAGGCTCTCACCCTGCGGCATGCGGCTTCTGGCCAGTTTCACCGCATCGCCGATATCGGCGTCAATCTGCTCCTGGACCGCTCCGTCCTTTGCCCATCCGACTGCCATACGACTACTCCTTTCTCCACGGGTTAGGAAAGATTATCCCAGAATGATTTACCCTGCTCTTCCATTGTCTGTCCGCGGCCTTGGCGGTTTCCGCCCCCACGGCCGTCCCTGACGGAAGGACCGCCTGAAAAGGGGGAAGCGCTTCCCCGGCCCGTGAGCCGGGCCACCCGGTCCTCAATGGGCGGATGGGTGGAAAAAAGATTCATCATCTGTTTTCCCGTCAGCGGATTTACAATGAACATATGGGCGGTGGAAGGATTGGCATCCACCTGTCCGCCCCGGCTGTATCCGCCGAGTTTTGACAGGGCCGAGGCCAGCCCCCGGGGGTTACCGGTGATCTGGGCCGCCGTGGCATCGGCCAGGTATTCCCTGGACCGGGACACGGCCATCTGAACGATCATGGCAGCCAGTGGCGCCACCATGGAAACCACCAGCACCCCCACGAATCCCAGTCCCCCTTCATCATCGTCGCCGCCACCGAAAAAGGCAGAAAACCGTGCAATTGAGGCGATCCACATAATGGCGCCGGCCAGGGTGGCGGCGATGGTGGAAATAAGGATATCCCGGTTTTTGATATGGCCCAGTTCATGGGCCAGCACCCCTTCCAGCTCGTCCTGCCCCATCATATTCATCAGCCCCTGGGTCACGGCCACAACGGCATGATCGGGGTTCCGTCCCGTGGCAAAAGCATTGGGGGCGGATTCCGGGATCACATAGACCTTGGGCATGGGCAGGCCTGCCCGGCCGGCCAGCCGGTCCACGGTATCATAGAGCTGCGGTGCCTGATTCCGCTCCAGGGGCTGGGCCCGGTACATTTTCAATACAATCTTATCCGAATACCAGTAAGAGCCCACATTCATCACCCCGGCAAAAACCAAGGCAATGAACATGCCCGACTGCCCGCCCAGAAGATATCCCAACGCAAGGAAAAGGCCGGTCATGGCCATTAGCAACAATGCCGATTTAATCTGGTTTCCCATCATTTTTCTCCCTATTCCTGCCGCCCGCTTTCCGGGGCGCATCCATTTCAAATCGAAATATAACCCTGCCGCTTTAAAAATCAAGCTTGGCCCGGAAAATATTCAATTGAATTCACCCATTTTTTTCACTATACTTGCGTGCTGTTTTCCGGAAGGTTAAGATAAGACCCGCCATGTTAAAAAAACGCAGAAAAATACAACAGACATCCAGGCTCTCACCGGCGGCCATGACCATTGCAGGCTTTCTGGGTCTCATCGCCGCAGGCACTTTCATGCTCATGCTGCCCTGTGCCGCCCCGGCCCCCGGGCTTAAATTGATTGAAGCCTTTTTCACGGCCACCTCGGCGGTGTGTGTCACAGGCCTGTCGGTGATTGATGCCGGCACGGGGCTCACCCTGTTCGGACAGGCGGTCCTCCTTTTCCTTATCCAGGCCGGGGGGCTGGGCATCATGACCCTGTCCACCCTGGTGATTCTCCTCGCCGGGAAACGTGCCGGCCTGGGGAGCCGAAATATTCTCCAGGACACCTACACCGGCAGCGGGAAATGGTCTTCGCGCAGGATTCTCCGCCAGGTGGTATTGATCACCATGGGAATTGAACTGGCCGGGGCAGCAGTCATGTTTCCTAAGTTCCTTGAGACACTGGAACCTGCAAAAGCAGCCTGGTACGCCCTTTTCCATTCTGTGTCGGCTTTCTGCAACGCCGGATTCGCCCTGTTTCCCGACAGCCTGAGCGCCTATATCGGGGAACCTGTGGTCAATGTCACCGTCATCTTCCTAATCATCGGGGGCGGCATGGGGTTTTTGGTGATCACCGAAGTATGGGAGACACTGAAATCGGGGAAGTTAAAATTTTCCAGGCTGAGCCTGCACACCAAACTGGCCCTCTCGGCGACGCTGGTGCTCCTCCTCACCGGCACCTTCATCTTTCTGGTCATGGAACGGGGCAACACCCTGGCAGGCCTGCCCCTGGGAGAAAAATGCCTGGCGTCCCTCTTCCAATCCGTAACCACCCGCACCGCCGGGTTCAATACCGTGGATACAGGAGCACTTACCAATGAAAGCCTCTCTTTGTTCATGCTTTTCATGTTCATCGGGGCCTGCCCAGGCTCCTGTGCCGGGGGCATCAAGGCCACAACGGCAGGGGCCCTGCTGTTGCTGGGCATCTCCCGGATAAAGGGCAAGGAAGAGCCCGAAGTCTTCGGCAGAACCATCCCGGCCGAGGACATCAACCGGGCCGCCAATATCCTCATGCTGGGCATGGGAGCCGTCATCATCGGCGCCATGGTGCTGTTCATGACCGAGGCCCAGGGGATTTCAAAAATAGACGGCCACGCGGGGTTTGCGGAAATCGTATTTGAAACCGTGTCGGCCTTCGGCACTGCCGGACTCTCCATGGGAATCACCGCGGACTTTTCCATTTCCGGAAAGCTTGTCCTCTGCGCCATCATGTTTATAGGCCGGCTGGGCCCCCTGTTCATGGGCGCCGCCCTGGTCCGCCATTCCCCTTCCCGGATCCGGTATGCCCGGGAAAATATAATGACAGGATAAATTTACCATGAAACAATTTGCAGTCATCGGCATCGGCAATTTCGGCTATTACCTGGCAAAGCGTCTCTATGAACGGGGCAACGAGGTCATGGCCGTGGACATTGATCCCAAACAGATCCAGGCCGTCAAGGACCATGTCAACCAGGCTGTGGTGGCCGACGCAACCGACCCGGAAGCGTTAAAAGAACTGGGCCTGGAGGAATTTGACACCGTCATCCTCAGCACCGGTTCAGTGCTGAGCAACTCCATTCTCTCGGCCCTGAATCTTATGGAGCTGAACCTGGACAATGTCTATGCCAAGGCCCTGAGCCGGGCCCACGGCAAAATCCTGAAAAAAATCGGGGTGCCCCATATCTTTTTTCCGGAAAAGGACATGGCCGAATCCATGGCCGAACGCCTCCACGCCCCGGATCTGCTGGATTACCTGCCCTTTATGAAAGGCTATGCCATTATCAAACTCCCGGCACCGAAAAAATTCCACGGCCAGGCCCTAAGCAAACTGGATCTCATTAATAAATTCGGGGTGCAGGTGATTGCCGTGGCCGAAGGAGAGGACAAGGCGCCGGCCATGATTCCCACCGGGGGATTTAAGGTGGGGCCCAATCATTACCTGATTCTTTTAGGCCCGGACAAGGCGCTGGACAAACTCAAACGCCTATAATTGATTTCCGCTACAATTCCTTTGAGGAGGACAGCACGATACTGGTACGGGTCCTGCCAAAGGGGCTGAACCTGGAGACCAGATCTTCCAGGTCGGGCACAGCCTTGACCCGGACCTTGAGGATAAAGGCGGCCTTACCGCTGATATGATGGCATTCAAGCACCTGGGAAAGGCCTTCTGCCGTATGTTTCACCCGGTCGTAAACCGCAGCCGGGACATCCAGTTCAATGAATGCCGTGACACCGGGGGGCTCTTCTTCACGGCAGACCCTGGCATGGTATCCGGTGATGATGCCCGCCTCTTCCATTTTTCGCACCCGTTCGGTCACGGCCGGGGTGGACAGTCCTGCAATCTTGCCCAGTCGGCTGTAAGAAATCCTGGCATCGGCCTCAAGGGCCCCAAGGATCTTCTCTCCGATATCGTCCATCAGCTTGTCAAACTTCAGGCCCATCTGGATATAATCTCCTCCCAGGTACGGCACCGGATGATCTTTACATGGTCCGGGCAGGTCCTGTTCCAGGGCTTGTCAATCAGAGCCGTGGCCACCCCCATATTCTGCGCCAGAAACAAGGCCATATCCGCGGAATCCTCCACGGCCAGGTCATAATGCCTGCCAGCCAGTTCCGCCTTGGATACGGCCACGGCGGGATCGTTTCCCGGCCGGCTGTACTTGTCCACCATGATGAAATTCTCATAGGGCACCCTGTGGCGGTCCAGCCAGGCCAGGGTCACCTCCCGGGCCGAGGTGGGGCGGCCCGTGACAATATCAATGGCATGGCCCTGCTCTGCCCAGGCCCTCAAGCCCTCAACCGCCCCTGCCACAGGATCGAAGCTGATGAGCAGCTCTTCCTGGTGGACCCGGTCGAAAAAATAATGGAACTCATTATCCGTGAGCTGAAAAGAGGCCCTCAGGTCAAAGGTGGTCAAATCGTCAAAGGATACGGTCTTCCCGAACTCCGATGCCACAATCCTTGGATAGGTCTCCGTGGTTCTGGACACCACATCGTCCACATCCACATAGATTTTCTTAACTCGGCTTCTATTCATTTTCGGGTGTTCTCCAGGCGGTATACAATGACAAACCAGGGCATCATCTCATGTTCACCCGCCCAGGTCAAATAATTGCCGGCCCGGGCCGACGATTATGCTGCCTGAAAATTCACATTCACCTTATCGGTATAGGAAATGAAGACCTTCGTTCCGCCGGCCTCTGCAATGGCGCGGATCATTCCCTCCCTGTCCCGGACAATGACACCGGCGGCGCAGGAAACCGGCGTCCCCTCGTAGCAGACCGCAGCCAAAGGGGTGGAGGGGCCCAAAACAGCAATATGGCGGCAGCCGGCCGCATGGGGCAGGATATCATCAATGGTTTCATTGATAATGGAAGTGGCGGTAATCAGCGCCGCATCGCAGTCCGGCATCAGATCAGGAATTTTATCCGGCGGCAGGATGCCGGACAAAGGCTCGGGATGCATGTCAAATACGGTCAGTTCCGCCCCCTTTTTCCGGATGACCGGTGCCAGGGGGCCGAAATGGCCGACCATGCCCACACGGGTGCCGGGCGTCAATTCAATATGATCCAGGATATCCCCTGTGGTATCCGGTTTTGCCAGGGGCGCCATAACGGCATTGGCAACGGCCAGGCAGACGGAATTGGCAAGATTTCCCTTTCCTGCGAAATCAAGCAGTTCACCTGCCTCAGATCCAGCCAGCGGGCGCTTGGGAAGATTGACTGTGCACCCGCCCTTCTGCCCCTCCCTGAAAACAAAAGCCAGGCCGGAGCTTCCGTTTTCAAGTTCAGCATAGCAATAGGAGAGTCCGATATAAACCGCCTTCACCCTCTCATCACCGCCGGTCTCCCTTGCTTTTTCTGCAACATGTTCAATAAATTTCATCGCGTTTCCTTCCTTGTTTTATCCTCGGTCCCTTTTCTTCAGCCCTATAATAAAACATCGCCCTACCAGCGGCCGGGCAATTCAGTATATACAATAAAAAAAACGAAGGCCAGCCATTGATGAGGCCTCAAATACGCGGCCCGGGACATATTTATCCTTGCCCCCCGGGCGGGAAACTGGTTGAATACCGTCCATGAAAATTAAAAACTGCAAAACGGAGGGCATTTCCATCCCACGCTTTGAGGCCGGGCCGGGCCAGGCCTGGTGCATCTTCGGCGCCAACCGGTCGGGCATAGACGCCTTTTTCAGGATTCTGGCAGGTGAAGCGGCCGCCGATGATCTTGGCCCGGACACGGATATTGTACGGCCGGCCAACTGCGGGGTATTTTCCTTTGCTGGCCAGCAGGCCCTGTTTGAAACGGAACTGAAAAAAGACGATACGGATTTCATGGACCGGCTGGATCCGGGCACCCCGGCCCGAAAATTCCTGAACCGCCCCGAAACCCACCAGGACCTCATCCGGGCCTTTGCCATGGACCATGTGATGGACCATGGGTTCCGCCAGCTGTCCACGGGCCAGTCCAGAAAACTCATGCTCCTGGCCAGGATCACCCGGGGGGCGGACTGTTTGGTCATCCAGGCCCCCTACGAAGGACTGGACAGGGCCGGGTGCCGGGAACTGGACCTGGCCCTGGGTCTGTGCCGGGACAGGGGCATCCGTATTATAATCACCGTGCACAACCCCGGGGATATCCCGTTATGGGCCACCCACATCGCCGTGGTGGACAAGGGACGCCTGGCTCTGGCCGGGGCCAGAAACAGGGTAATGGATAAAATAGCCGCCATTGAGGGAACGGCGGATTTCAAAGCCGGTATCCGGGACTTGGAGGGAAAAAAGTCAAAAGAAGAAAAAGCCGAATTGGTTCGCCTGGAAAACGGGACGGCCGGATACCAGGGCCGAATTGTCTTCACGGGTGTCAACCTCGATATCCGCACCGGAGACCACACCCTCATATCCGGCCCCAACGGCTGCGGGAAATCCACCCTGCTCCAGGTCATTACCGGGGACCACCCGGCCTGCTACCGGAACCGACTGTGGATATTCGGCACCCGGCGGGGCACCGGGGAATCCATCTGGGATCTTAAAAAGAAGATGGGCATTGTCAGCGCCGACCTTCACCGGAATTATATCGTACCGGGTTCCGTGCTGGACTGCGTTCTCTCGGGGCTGTACGATTCCATCGGCCTCTACACCGCCCCCACCGAAGAAGACCGGAAAAAGGCGCTGGCCTGGCTGGACCGGATCAGCCTCTCCCACAAGGCCGGCACCCCCCTGCGCACCCTCTCCTATGCGGACCAGCGGCTGGTGCTCATTGCCAGGGCATTGATCAAGCTCCCCCCCCTGCTCATCCTTGACGAGCCCACCCAGGGTCTGGACCAGGCCAACAGGGAGGCCCTTCTGGATTTTCTGGAAGCGGTGGCCGGGGAGCGCCTGAGCACCATTCTCTACGTCAGCCACCGGGAAGACGAATACAGAAATTTTTTTGCCACCCACCTCAAGCTGGACCGGCCTGGGCGCCAGGCCGATCAGGCCTGAGATTCATCTCCCCAATTGATGGTCACCCGGGTGCCCTCCCCGGGCCGGGACCGGATATCGAGTTCCCAGCCGAACCGGCTGCACAGCCTGGAGACAATGCTGAGCCCCAGCCCGAATCCCCGGCTCTCCTCTCCCTTGATGTGGGACCGGGTCACGGTGTCCATCTGTTCCGGGGCAATACCCGTACCCGTATCGGTGACGGCCAGAGAATTTTTCTCCGCCCGGATGGTGACCGCCCCCTCCGGGGTAAACTGAAAGGCATTGCGCACCAGGTTGACCACGGTGATATAGAGGATCTCCTCCTTGACCGGCAGGCGGGTATTATGCCGGATATCCACCGCCACCGAAACCGGCTTGGATTCAATCAGGTATTGGCTGTTCTCCACGGCCTTGTGAACGGCATCGGCCACCCGGGCCGACTCTCCGGACTGGTGTTCCTCCCGGGCCAGCCAGAGAAAAGTTTCTATGGTCGTCTCCATATCCCGGATCGCCCCCCGGATTCTGTTAAGGGGTTTTTCCAGCTTGGGATTGGTGGCCACCTCCGGCTGGCCCTCCATGATCTCCACCGCCCCCTTGGCAATGGTCAGGGGGGTTCTCAGTTCATGGCTGGCATCCCGGGTAAATTGTTTTTCCCTGCGGATAAATTCCCGGATACGGCTCATGGCCGATTCAATGGTCCGGGTGAGCATGCCCACCTCCCCTGCCTTGTGACTCCCTTCCCATTGGCCCGGGATATTCTCCGGGTTCAGGCACCGGATTTTTTCCATGAGCTCGCTCACCGGCCGGAAGAGGACCCGGGATCCGATGACCCCGATGATCAGCCCCGGGACCAGCAGCAGCCCCAGTGAAATCATCAGGACCTCCCCGGGTTTCATAAATTCATTTTCCCTGAAAAAATCCCTGGCATGGAACCTCAGGTAATACCGCTCCTTGGTATCGGGGAGTTCAATCACCCCCACATGGGCAGGGGGCCTGTTGTTCCGGACCTCCACCGTATGCACCCCCGGAGGCAGGTTTTCGATCTTCGGCCGGATCCGTTCCGGGACCTGGTCAATGCCCTTAAACGCAGTGATATACTTTGAATGGGGCAGGGGGGAACTTTTATCCTGTTCGTACTGGTAAAGAAAATAATTGAGTTCCGTTTCCAGCAGGTTATCCATGAGCCGGCCGATGGCCTGGCCGGCCATGAAGAAGGTGATGACCCCGTTAATAATGATCAGGAGGGTGCAGAACAATAGTGTGCCCGCCACGACCCTGAACCGGATGCTGTGGTAAAATTTCATCATCTACTCCCGAACCGGTTTGAGCTGAAACCCCATGCCGTGCACCGTGTGAATCAGCGGGCTGTCAAAGGGCTTGTCGATACTTTTTCTCAAATTGTAAAGATGGCTGCGGAGCACATCGCTGCCCGGGGGCATGTCCCCCCAAAGGGCATGTTCCATTTCCCTGCGGGTCACCAGGTTGGGGCTTTTCTCCATGAGCAGCTTTAGCAGGGTGATGCAGGCATTGTTCAATTTGATCTCCTGGCCCCGGCGTGTCACCTCAAAGGTCCCCAGGTCCATGGACAGATCGGCCACGGTGAGCGCCCTGGCATCCGGGGCCCGCCGTTTGGCCAGGGCCCGGACCCGGGCTTCAAGCTCCTTGAGGGCAAAGGGCTTGACCAGGTAATCGTCGGCTCCCGAATCAAAGCCCAGCAATTTGTCATCCAGGGTGTCCCTGGCAGTGAGCATGATCACCGGCACCCGGCTGCCGCCCTCCTGCCGCAATTTTCTGCACAGGGTCAGCCCGTCCATACCGGGAAGCATCAGGTCCAGGACGATCACCTCATACTCATGGGTCAATGCCAGGTGCAGCCCGCCGATCCCGTCCATGGCAAAATCCAGGATAAAGCCCTTGGCCTCCAGAAACTCAGACATATTTTCCACGATGGCCGGGTTATCTTCGATAATCAGGACCCTGATCTTGTTTTCCATGTCACCTCCCTTTAATCCCCAACGATGCGGCCAGTATAATAGTCCAGCTCTTCCAGGGCAAGACCCAGGGAAATTCCGGCATCGGCCAGGTCGCCCTGGGAAGCCACAAGATTGTTCTGGGCCTCGTTCATCCGGACCAGGGAGGCCTGGCCGGCCGTATACTCCTTGTGCACCAAGTCCCGGGTGGTTTCCATGAGCCGGGCGTTCTCCTGCTGGAGATCTAAACTGAGCATTGCCGCCTCCACCCTGGAGACGGCCGTACGGATCTCTTTTTCCGCGGTTATTTGGGCCGCTTTCAACTCATTTTCCAGGGCACGCTTTTCCGCCGCGGCATTCCGCACCGCGGCCTTGTCCGCCCCTCCGGAAAAAAGGTCAAAACTGACCTCCAGCCCCAGTGAGGCGCCCAGATTGTCCGAATCGTCGAAATCCCCCAAATCGCCGGCACTGCCGGCGCCATATGTGCCTGAGAGGGATACCGTGGGAAAGAATGCCGATTTGGCACGGCTTACCCTGGCATCGGCTTCCTGGACGGCCAAACGGTCCCCATGGAGGTCCGGCCGGTTATCCAGGATATTCGAGATATCCGAATCGGGCAGGGTGGCGTCATTAGCGGCCGCGGCCCTGCAGTCCACGGCCAGCGGCGCGATTTCCATGCCCGCGGGCAGGCGGGCCTCTTCATATCCCATGAGGGCGGCCAGGCCGAAGAGATACTCCTTATACAATTGTTCCGCCGCGATCAGGGAGGCCTTGGCGGTATTGACCCGGGTCTTATAGTTCAGCACATCGCTGTAGGAGCCGGTGCCCAGGCGCTCCTTGGCGGCGGCCTCCTTTTCAAGAGCCGTGTTGTAAGCCATGTCCGACCGGGCGATCCTGATATTTTCCATGGCCAGCTGGGCATTGAAAAAGGCCTGGGCCACACTCCAGGCCAGGCCCCTCCGGGCTTCGGCCAGGGCCGTCCGGTCCATGGCTTCATTGTATACCGCCGACAGGGTATTGTATTTCCGGTAAAAACCCTGGAACAGGACCAGGGAAGCGGATACCGCAGCTGTGTACTGGGTCTCGTCGGCGGCCTGGACCAGGGCGGTTTCCTCGGTGTAATCCCGGGACGCCTTGAGGGACACCGTGGGCAGGTAGTCGGCCCGGGCCTGTTCGATGGCGGCGATGGCCTGGGCCACCCGTTCCTTTGCAGCGGCAAGGCTGGGACTGTTCTCAAGGGCTGTTTGTTTGGCCCGTTCCAGGGTCAGGCGTAATGGGCAAGCCGGGTCGGACGGCGGGACGCCAAGGGCTGGGTTTGGGCCGGAGGATCCAATGACAGCAGCATTGGTTCCGGCCTGGGCGGGACTGGCCTGGGCCGGGCCACACAAACAGAAGGAAAAAAGAAAAATTACAGCATATAATTTGAATCGTTTCATGAGATCTCTCCTGCCGGCAGGGAGAGGTCCCCGTCATCGGCATTGCGCCGGAAAGCCGGCTCAAGGGTATTGCGGCGGATATTCCTGTTAAAAAAACCGCCCGAAAACAAATAGCGGATATCGTTGATGATCACCATAAGGCAGGGCAGCAGCACCAGGGTCAGCACCGTGGCAAAGGCCACGCCGAATGCCAGGGAAATGCCCATGGGAATCAGCTGCTGGGCATGCTGGCTGGTCTCCAGTATCAGGGGCAGCAGCCCCCCCACCGTGGAAATGGAGGTGAGCATCACCGCACGGAACCTGCGCACCCCGCCCTGGTAGACGGACTCGAAGAATTCCATCCCCCGGGCCAGGTTCATGTTCACCCGTTCGATGAGGACGATGGCGTCGTTGACCACCACCCCGGCCAGGGCCACCATGCCGAATACTGAAAGCATGGAAAGCATATGGCCCATGACCAGGTGCCCCACCACCGCCCCGACCAGGCCGAAGGGAATGGTGAGCATGATGAGGAAGGGCTGGATATAGGACCGGAAAATGGCGGCAATAATCACAAACATGGCCATGATGGAGACCGGCACCCACAGGTAGAGGCTGCCAAAGGATTCCGCCGACCGCTTGGCATCCCCGTCCAGGACAATGGCCGTGTCCGGATAGGCGGCCCGGATCTCTTTGAACACCCCCTTCTCAAGGGTTGAAATCACTTCACCGGCCACGATTTTGGCGGTGTCCACATTGGCCGACACCTTGATCTGCCGATATCCGTCTTTACGGACAATGGCGGCCGGGCCGGGCCCGTACGCCATATCCGCCACCGCCGACAGGGGGACCCAGGTATTCCCGCCGGCCTTGATCTTCAACTCTTCCAGGGTGTTACGGCTCCGGCGCTCGGCATCGGTGAGGCGGACATAGACATCCACCTCGTCATTGTCCCGCTGGATTTTCAGGGCAAGGGCCCCGTAACAGGCCTGCTGGATTTCCCTGGCCAGGTCCTCGGTGGTGACACCCAGGTACCGGGCCTCGGGTTTGAGGCGCAGCTTCAATTCATTCTTGCCCGGGGCATTGTCGTCAAAGACCTGAGACACCCCCTCAATGGTGCGAAGTTCAGCCTTAATTCGTTCGGCGGCCGCCCCCATCTGATCCAGGTTGTTTCCCTGGAGGCAGATCTCCACAGGCGCACCCGGGGGGCCGGCTTCCGATGCCCCGATTTCCAACACCCTGGCACCGGGGATGGTGCCGCAGGCCTTTTCCCAGGCCGTGATAAATTCATCGGAATGGACCCCGCTTTTGCCGGGGTCGGCCAGGCTGATCCGGACCCCGCCCACATGGGGGGAGGCCGTGTCCGAATGCCCCATTTTTTCACCGGCTTCCTGGCCCACCGTGGCCAGGCGGTGCTGCACCAGGGCGCCGCCAGACAGTGTGTCAAAGGTTTGAGCCGCCGTCAGGGCGGCCGCTTCAATCCGCGCCACAGCCGCACGGGTGGTCTCAAAGGGAGTGCCTTCCGGGAATTCCACCGTTGCCGTCACAATGGAGGCCGCCTTGTCGGGAAAGACATTGAACTTGATATGCCCGCCGGCCACAAGGCCCAGACAGGCCATGACAAATGAAAGGCAGAGGCTGACAAAAAGGTACCGGTGCCTGACGCCCATGCGCAGCAGGGGCAGATAAATTCTCTCGGCAGCCATATCCATGGAAGCGATACTCTTTTTGTGGAATCCCGACACCATTGCCCGCAGGCGGTTTTGGCCGGATTTCCGGCGGCCGGTTTCCGGCAGGTCCGAAAGGTGGGCCGGCAGGATGGTCAGGCATTCCACCAGGGAGACCAGCAGGCAGCAGATCACTGCCGTGGGCAATGCCACGATGAACTTTCCCATCACCCCCTCAATATGGTAAAGGGGCAGAAAGGCAACCATTGTGGTGGCCACGGCCGCCAGTACGGGGAGTCCCACCTCGGCCACGCCCTTTGATATGGCGCCCATGGGGGAGGCCCCGTTTTTACGGTGAAAAAATATGGCCTCCCCCACCACGATGGCGTCATCGGCCACAATACCCAGGACCATGATCAGCCCGAACAGGGTGACCTTGTTCAGGGAAATCCCCAGAAAATGGACAAGGGCCAGCCCCCCGAGCAGGGATACGGGAATCCCCATACCGGCCCAGAAAGAAATCCGGGTATCCATGAACAGCCAGAGCAGAATAAAGACAAATACAAGGCCCATGGCCGCATTGGAATAGAGGGTATCCAGGTTGGCACGGATGCTTTCGGTGTTGTCCGACAGGATGATAATCTCGGATCCGTCCGGAAGCTGTGCATTTTTCTCCTCCCGGTATTGAATGACCCTATCGGCAATATCAATGGCGTCTTCCTCGCCGGCAAGGATATTGAGCATCACCGCGGGTTTGCCGTTGGCCCGGATGGACAGTTCATTCTGGGTAAACCCGTCCTTGATATTGGCCAGGTCCCTGAGCAGCAGGGTCTGGCCGTTGGTGCCGGACACGACTTTGATGCTGCCCAGTTCCTGGCCCGTATATTTCCGGCCCATGGTCCGCAGCCGGATATCCTCCGCCGTGGTCTTCAGGGTGCCGCCGAACCGGTTCAGGCTGTCCCCGGCGATGACATCCGCCACCTCGTCCAGGGTGAGGTTATACTTGCGAAGGACATCCTGGGAAATTTCAACGGAAATTTCATAGGCACGGGTGCCGGAAAGGTTGACCTGGCTGACCCCGGGCAGGCGCTGGAGTTCCTTTTTAACGGTATCTGCCCATTCCTTGAGCCGGGCTTCGTCCATATCGCTGACCAGCCCCAGGCTGATCACGGCATGCTGGATGGAAGGCCGGTAAACCGACGGGCGTTCCGCGTCCTCGGGAAAAGAATTGATGCTTTCCACCTCATTGCGGACCCGGTCCAGGAGCCGGTCGGCATCGTATCCGTCGGTAACGGTCACCGTCGTGGTAGACGCCCCTTCAGCCGAGGTGGACGTGTATTCATCAACGCCTTCCAGGCCGTCTATGGCATCCTCGACCTTCCGGGAGATGCCCTCTTCCACCTCTTCGGGGTCGGCCCCGTCATAGGCCACGCTGATGACAATGGTATCCAGATCCATCTCGGGCATGTCCTCCCGGACCATGACCGTTCCGGCCAGCAGTCCCGCGACCATGATGGCGCACATGGCAAGATTGGCAAACACCCGGTTCCGGGCAAAGGCAGTGAGCAGTCCCATCAGTTCTTTCCTCCGGATACCATTGCCATTTTGTCGCCGGCCCCGGAGACGGCAATGGAGAGCAATGTATTTTCAATGGGGTTGGCCAGGGCCGAGGTAATCAGATAATCCCCGGGGTCAAAGGCCCCGGTCACCCAGGCGTGGGTATCATCAGCCGTGACCCGGCTGACCTTAAGGGTTTTCAGTTTCATCGCCCGGGCAATATATACGGTATTGTCCCCGTTCAGGGCGGTGATGGGAATTTTCACGGTATGATCCACCCGGCGGCCCTTAAACATCACCTTGCAGAACATCCCCTCGGTCAGGGGGATATCCCCGCCGCCGGCACCCGCCGTCACCCGGACAGCCAGGTAGACGGTTCTGGAAGAAGCATCGTACCGGACCACCCGGTGGATTTCTGCGGCGGCAGAGGCCGTGACCGTGCCAGTCACGCTTTCCACCCGGCAGCCCACCTCTTTTGCCCCGGCAGACAGGCTGCCCCCATTGCCCAGGCCGAGGATG
Organism: Desulfobacter sp.; assembly: GCA_028768525.1. Classification (NCBI taxonomy): domain Bacteria; kingdom Pseudomonadati; phylum Thermodesulfobacteriota; class Desulfobacteria; order Desulfobacterales; family Desulfobacteraceae; genus Desulfobacter; species Desulfobacter sp. The sequence goes on from CP054837.1 coordinate 2,447,123, forward strand.
TCAAAGGCGTCCCTGTCGCCCAGGGGCACCTGGATTTCAAGGACCCTGTCATCGGCAAGGGTCAGGGCGGCGGCGCCCGCCGCCATATAGGCCCCGGCCTCAACGGCTTCGACCTGGATACGGCCTGAAAAAGGGGCCCGTACCGTGCACCGGGCCAGGTTCAGCTCGGCGGTTTTCAAATCCGCCCGGCTCTTTGCCAGATTGTTTTCCGCCTCTGTGATCTGGAGGGGATAAAGGGCAATGGTTTTCTTCAGGCTCTTTTCCGTATCCAGCAGGGAATTATAACTCTGTTCGGCGGCTTCCACATTGGAACGGGTGCCCACCCGGTCCTGTTCCAAAAGTGTTTTCAGCCGTTCATATTCTGCCTTGGCCAGGAGGGTGTTTTTTTGGACAGCGGCCAGCCGGTCCCGGTCCCGTTCAAGGGAAATCCGGTATTGACCGATTGCGGCCCGATCCAGTTTCACCTCCGCCCTGGCCTTTTCCAGGGAAATGGCATAATCGGTCTCGTCGATCCTGAAAAGAAGGGCGCCCTTTTCCACCATTCCCCCCTCTTCCAGGGCCGGATTTTTTTCTATGATGTTGCCGGAAACCCGGGGAGAGATTTCCAGGACATTGACCACGGCGGCCTGGCCGTAGCCCGAGGCCCTGAGCCGGACCGATACGGTTTCAACGGGAACCGCCGACACAGACAGCTGTTTGGGCACTTGGGGGGTGTGGGGCGGTGCCTGCCGGGAAGCGGCCAGCTTTGCCGCCCCCAGCATGCCGGCGCCCGCCACCAGTATACAGAGCCCTGCGGTCAGCAGATAACGGCCCCATTTCAATTTTTTCAAAAACATCACATCCTCCTGATTTAAAAACTGTTCACCGGTTCATTGATAATATTGTTCCGGATTCTACCGCCCACCATGTGGAAAAGGTGTCGATAAAAGGTGAAAAAAATGTGAAATGCTTAAATTTTAAAGAAAGGATGAGCCTGAATTATTCTGGAAGGGGCAGATGGATGATGAATTTGGTGCCCACGCCGGGGGTCGACTCCACCCGCATATCTCCGCCGTGATTTTCTTTGATGATAAAATAGGAAACCGACAGCCCCAGCCCGGTTCCGACACCGGTTGATTTTGTGGTAAAAAAAGGTTCAAAAACCCGTTTCCGGACCGAGGCCGCCATGCCCGGGCCGTTATCTTCTATCTCCATTCTCAGCATACGGCGATTTTTTTCAGATGCGAGGCGCAGGATAAACTGTGGGGCCTTCTGGTCCGGGCTTTCCTGCATGGCATGGGCACCGTTGCGGAGGATGTTTAAAATGACCTGCTGGATCTTGCCGGCTTCACAGGGGAGCAGCGGCAGGTTATCCTCATACTCTTTAACAATCTCAATGGTTTTAAAATCATAGCGTTTTTTCAAATCGTAATCCGTGGATGCCAGTTCAATGGTCCTGTCCAGCAATTCCGGCAGATCATGGGAGGATACAATGGCATCGCTTTTCCGGGCAAAACTGAGCATATTGCTGACGATCTGGGCCACCCGCTTACCCGAGGCGGTGATGGCCTCAAACATCTGCGGCACCCTTCGGGCCGCCATAAAACGGGTAATTGCAGCCATTGTTGTTCCTGCCTCTTCGGCCGCCTTCTGATTTGCGGCGAGGTCCCGTCCCCCCAACCGTCCGGCCAATACATCTGCGGTCTGAAGCATTCCGGCCAGGGGATTGTTGATCTCATGGGCCATGCCGGCGGCAAGGCCGCCCACGGAAAGCATTTTCTCACTTTGGAGCATCATCTCCTGCATTTGTATTTTCTCGGTCACGTCATCAATACGGATCACGGCCCCCTCAACCTCACCGCGGAGAAGAGGATAGATGGCGATATCTTCATAGAGGTCATCATGGGTCGATGACCGCCGGCATTGGTGTTCCGTTTTTATTTCCCCGCTGTGTATGCTTTCCGTAATCTCTCCCATAAGTGGTTCCAGGCTGGGCATTACATCGGAAAGATTCTGGGTGCAGGCGGCATCCGAGGTGATACCTGTGGCCCTTTCCGCGGTTTTGTTCCAATGGGTGACCTTGAGGTCCACATCCACCCCGACCAGGACAGAGGGCATGGAATCAATGATATTGATGATATAACTCTGGGCCTTTTGAAGTTCTCTGATTTTTTTCTGAAGCTCGGGGTAATAGCTTTTCCGGGCCGAAAACTTGCCCAGGCCGATGATACTATGGAGTTGCTCCTGTTCGTCCGGGGATTTTCCGGCCTTTTCGTTCAATATCCCATTGGGATGGGGTCTTTTAGATTTCATGACCGTTCACCCCTTTACATGGCATCTTCATAGACAACCTCAATATCACGCCTGCCGGCTTTGTACGGGTTGGTCAGCATACAGGCGTCCTTGAGGGCTTTCCGGGCAAGCTCGCCGGTATCGGCGCTTTTAACTCCCCTTTTGGCAAGCTGGTTCGTAATACCGACCTCATTTTTAAGCCTTTGAATACGGCTGACCAGCCTCTCCTTGACCATTCTGCCGGTTGTGCCCCGGGTATCAATACCCATGGCCTGGGCAACGGCCTTGAATTTTTCCTGTGCCGAATCATAATTCAAATTAATGACATGGTCCAGAAGCATGGCATTGCATTCGCCGTGGGGCAGGTCAAGAAATCCGCCAAGGCTGTGGGCCATGGCATGGACCGCGCCGAGGCTTGCATTTGAAAATGCAAGGCCCGCCTTCATACTGGCCAGCATGATGTTCTCCCTGAGGGCCGGGTTCCCCTGTTCCTTTAGCAGGGCGGGCAGATCACGGGATACTATTTTTATGGCTTCCAGGGCATGGCTGTCCGTCAACGGGCCGCTGCCCGTGGATACGAAGGCCTCAACGGCATGGACAAGGGCGTCCATGCCGGTGCATGCCGTAAGGTAGGCATCCATGGTCGTGGTGGTTTCAGGGTCAATCAGGGCGATATCAGGAACAATGGCCTTGCTGACGATGGCGATTTTAACCCGTTCATCCCTATTGGTAATAATACAGAATTGGGAAAGGTCCGCGGAAGTCCCGGCGGTTGTGGGGATGAATATCATGGGCGGTACGGGGACGATGATTTTATCCACGCCTTCGAATTCAAGAATATGCATATGGTTCGAGCATACCATGCCGATGCCCTTTGCACAGTCCATGGGGCTGCCGCCGCCAATGGAAATAATCACGTCGCAGGCCTCCCGGGTGTAGATCTCAGCCCCCGCCATCACTTCGTCAGCCCGGGGATTGGGGGAGACATCGGAAAATACGTGATAAGGAATACCGGCCTGATCCAGGCTCAGTGTCACATCCGCCAGCCATCCGGCGTCGATGATGCCTTTATCCGTAACAATCAGCACCTTTGACGCCATGAACTGCTGGGCATACCTTCCGGCGAGGGTCCGGGCCCGGGCACCGAAAATCAATTCAGGCGAAACGAATCTTCTCACATTCATGATATCCGACATGATCACCTCTCCTTGACCTTTCTGCTGTTGATAAAAAAGGCAGGTATATTGAGAGTCGGCAGATGCGTTTCCACTCAAACCAGATAGACAGGGATACAAGCCGTCAGGGGAGATTGATTTTTCCGACTACCGATTTCAAAATAACAATAATCGGATTGTCTGTAAAGGCGATTAACTTTGAGGCTCCGGGCCACGGCATTTGGAATTCGGGCCTAACCCGGCAGCGACAGGGCAACGGAACGCCGCTAAACTTCAGCGAGTTTGGTGGAACGACTGGTTGGGCAAAAATATTCACTTGTTCCATCAATAAGTTCAATCACCATACACCCGGTAAGAGGCGATAGCGCACTTGTTGAGTGTATGTGGAATATCCGCTGAGTTCTGCCGTAAGCACCTGATCTTCTTTAGCCGTTCGAAAAATAAGCAGTAAGACTGTTGCCAATCCCAGTGGTAGGACTGCCCACGATCCCAAGACCATTGGTACAGATAAATTAAAAATTAACGATCCGGCATACCCTGGATGGCGTATTATGCGATATGGTCCCGTTGTCATAACTTTATGACCTCGGTCTTCCTGGATGCGTACATGACTTGAGAAAAACGGATTCGCAGCAATTGAAAGATATGTGAGAATAGCTGCCATAATCATCAGAACTAGAGCAGCGCCTGACACAGCGAGCGGTACTGCAGGAAAAAATTGAAAGCGCTTATCGAAAGCCGCAATTATAACCATGGAAGGTAGCGCGAGATTAATGAGCCGAACAAATTTAACATCCCATGGTTTAGATTTTGTGTTTGCTGTTTGTCGTTCTTCGGCAAGGCCGGGTAATTTTTTGAAAAGCTTGGAAGTGAACCCTCCAATAATTGCCATTAATACGATGAATACCCAAGCATTCCACCATGCCCAAGTCCCTGCGACGTAGAATAAGACCGTAATGAAAACAATCCCTGCTATTAGACCCAATATCCTTTTCTTCATTTCATCTTTTTTCCATTGCTAAATCTGTGAGTTTCTGAGCCCAACGCTGCCCTTCAGCCGGCGGGCGGCTCACAACGAAGACCGCCGAAAGGCGAGGAAGGCCGATTAAAAATTACTGTTCAAAAAAACTGCGCCGTAAGCCCACTCGGTGTACAAGGCCTCTGTTAGTTTTTAATTACCTGTTTTTAATTACAAAATATCCAATCACAACGATTGCTGTTGCCAAAACACCAACAGCGCTAATATAAAAATTTTGATTTGATTCATCATTTAAGAAAGAATTTTTCTTTTTTGGATATTTTCCGAATGTCAGGATTTTTACTATTGGATAGCCGATGAAATAAAATCCAATTTCAAAAATAAACTCAACGAAAATTCCAAATAAGATCTTTCCTAAACCAACGAATAAACTTTCTATTACGGAACCTAACATTCTAAACCTATTACAAAAGTAATTTTTTATGAAAACTAACGCTTGAGCTGAGGGGCCGGGCGTTTAACCCGAAACCTCAGATAATAGTTTTCAGTTTCTTGAACCGCATACTTCCGAAAAAGTTCGCAGTACGCCCGGTCCCACTCCAGCGATTGGTTATATTTTTACCCGTTAATCTCCATAGAAAACAAGCCCTTTGTCATTGGTGATTGCCCCTGTAAGAATATCCCGGAATTCTATCAGGGTTCTAAGCTTATTCAGATCCTTTTCCTTTTCGAGAATTTCTAAGACGCACTCGTATAATGGAGAAATAGTTCCTTTGGGTAATTTCAAATCACCATACTCATCAATAAATTTCCCAGTGCGTTGTTTATAAAGATCATTGCATTCTGCTAAATGAACTAAAGAAAGATCATTGATTGACCAAATGTAGTCTTCTTCAGTTGGATTTGTTTGCTTGCTGTAATAGAAAATTTCAATTCCCATAGTTTGCTCGAAATATAACGGTTGAACTGACGGGCCGCGCCACAGCGCTCGAAAAAGGCGGCTGAGCTGCTCGCGGTCCCGTCCAGTGATTGGTTAAAAGGCGCGTCGTTCAAAGTATGCATCCATCCATGCTCGTTCGATCCACGCCATTTCTCCATTTTGCTTAATCTGACTGACAATTGCTTTGGGCTCGATCTTTTTTGCCCATTTAAGGAAATTTACAATCGCATCGCAGATTTCAGTCAGATATGTGTTTGCTTTATTATCAGAAACATTTGAAAAATCGTAACGCTCATAATCATAGTTCAGATTTTGACATTTATATATCCACTTTTTGGGTTTTGCAGTGGTAATAAAACTTGGCTTGAACTTAAAAGGATAAGAAAAGACTTCAGGCTCAAATTTAGTTGGTATTTTCTCATTCAAATTCGGCAAATAGCTATGTCTAAAGCATAACATATGAGAGATTGAACCAAGGGTGGACATCCTGCCTCCAAGGCGTATTAGGCTGACGTTTACGTTTCCGTCATCATAAAAAATGCTCTTCCCGGCAGTTTTAAAGCCTATACTCTGCAAAGGCTTAATTATGATATCTTTAAATAACTCTTCGAATTGTTCTTTTTCCATAGCCTTTTAACATTAATTATGTTGCTGCACGTTTTTAGACGTTTTGGGTTCAAACTCCGCTTTTTATACCGATGGGTCAAAAAATCGAATTTATCAGTGAAACGCTTTACCTGACTGATTTTGCATTTATCTTGGCCTTGTCGACCAAGCCACAATTTGTTGTTATTTTAATGGATATATTGCAACCATATAATTTACAAGAAAAAATATCCGGCCTATGAAATTCAAATGGCATCTTTTCAAAAAAATCTGTTAGGAAGGGCTGGCTTTCTGAAAACAGCACCTTTTTACATCTCCTGAGTCAACCAATGCGATTCCCATTTGAGAAATACCAAGGTCATCGATCATGGTATTAGCTGTCGTTTTTTCTCGTGATCCCCAAACCACTACATCTGGTATCCGGTCTTAATCTGAACTTGCGGGAAAAAGAAAGATTATGCCCTGTTTTTTTTCGAAAGATGGAGGAGATTCTCAGAGAATCAGTTTTATCCGGTATTTTCTTCCCTTTTCAGCATATTGGGGGCGTCCCGATATATTTGTGGTCGAAAAAATTCTTAAAAAAATGGGGCCGACAGTTAGTTTATCCCAGCAAGAGTTTTTAATCGTTTTGTAAACGTTACTCCAACCATAATAAGGGATTCTGGGTCGAGATATTCACCGGCGTGGCGTTGATATAGAATTGAAGTGGATGCTGGAAATTCTTCATCACCATCATTAAATAGCAAAAGAATTTTGATTTTCGGTAGAGCTTGGACTTCCACCGAAACATCATATGTGGCATCCATTTTAAATGGTTTACAGCCTATTTTTTTGGCCGCCCCAGTCAGAGCATTAATCTTGCCGGTAAAATTTTGAAGGATAGGGCGCTCCGCATCACTTTTAAAAACATTTATATTTGTGAACTGCGAGTTCAAATCAGTGAGCGTTGTCCACTCCTCATTTACAGAAGGGGCCTTAGGACATAACAATAAATATTTTGCAAGTACCACACACACCATGTATCCAGGCCGGTTGCCCGATTTATCCGCTATTCCTTTCCCAGAAACCAAATACTCCTCACCTAACAAGGGGACAACAATGCTCTCGTCCCTCACCTCTACGCCCAGGGTGTCTTTAATTGATAAAATATCAAGTTTTGAAATTTGATGACAATAGTCTTTATAGTGGTCTTCATGAAAAACGGTGCTCATTTATCCCCTTCCATTTTTAGATTTTTTATGCTTTTCCTTTGTTCGTATCCTGAAAATATAAAAAACAAACCAACCTAATCATCTGCCTGGAATTGTAGACTTCGTAATTATATAAACTCTATGAGTTCATTTTTTATAAACCAGTATGCCAGCCACTATATACTGATTCTTCTGGGCTGATTAAGTCGCCTCTTAATAAGTTTAAAATATTTTTTAGAAAAGGTTGCTGCCCATCACCGACAACTGACAAAGTCCTTGCCACAGATGTCTACTTAAAGGATGTACTTTAGGCAGTGAATAGAATTACTGATCCAGGGATCTGTTACCTCCTCTGTCGAAAAGTTTACAAAGTATCCCTATGGAGGATGCCGTTGATTAACCAAACTACACGATCAAAGCCCCTTGCAGTTGTCGGGTGTCATTTGAAATGAAAGAATACCTGAGAGAAAACCCTTCAACATGGTCATAAAGGAAATTCAAAGCAAACCAAACCTCAGATCAAAAGTTATAGTCCTTTCAAAGGATTCGTTTTAATCATTCCCTTTCAAACAGGATCTTATGGTCGACCAAATTCATCCCTTTAATACGGGCTTTGATGATTTTCTGCTCACCAAAAATATCCACGATACGCCAGGCATTCGGGCCATCAGGCTCCACAATGTCAACAGACTCCAGCAACAGTTCTTCCTCATTATCCTGAACCAGATATGCATTTGCTTCACACATAGGACATCATCTCCTTTAATTGTTCCAATGCTTCTTGCCCTAAATGGGGCAAAGGTTCTTTAACAATACCGATTATTTTGATTTGTTCTTTTGAAAAGGGGAGAAGAATTTTCACAGCTGAACTGGAGATTACAGCTTCGGCAATCCCAGGAGTCACCTCGCCAAGCATGGCATTAGCCCAGGTCACGGCGATGGGCCCAAGAATATAGTCAACCCTGGGGACAGTGTGACAGATAGCGCTTTCTCCACTAGCACCCTTATTTGCACCGGCTTTGAGCATCTGGGCCGTTGCAATGGCATTGGTGCCTAGGGCAATCACCTCCACTGATTCAACAAACTCAGTCTTTAAATATTTGATAAGCGCTGCACCAATTCCGCCGCCCTGACCATCGATGACACAAATAGATACCATCGGCATAAAACCTTTCCCGTAAAAAAAACCATAAAGATTATAATTAATTCAACCTTCATGGCCGTTTTTTATTTATGCTAACCAACTTGGAAAAGACTACCTTCATGGCATCTAAGTTGACCTTAATTTAATAAATCCAGAGTTGCGAGTCAATGAATACATTGAATTTTGCAAAGAGTTGATTTTGAACGTCAGCCCATCTAATAAAGAATCGATTGAGTATGAAACAAACAAGGATAACCAGGAGTTAGTACCCCTTTGTTGGAGATGCGCAGTAACTATATCTCTACTAATTTATCTGTTAGAATTTACTTGAAACCCAATTCATAAAATGAGGAGTTTCAAGTGGGGCACCAGTATTAGCTGTCGTTTTTTCTCCTGATTCCCAACCACAACATCTGGTATGCGGTCATATTCTGAATTTGCGGAAAGAATCAAGGCAGCCCGGTCCGGACTGCCCCTTGGATGATGGCGTCATTGCCCCACAAGCCGCTGAGCCCTAAACGAGGGTGGGGATAAAAATCATGCGCTCTGGCGCAGGGCGTAAACCACGGCGGCCCGGAGCGCCCGTTCCCGGATGCAGCCGGGGACTTCCAGTTTCATGCGGCGCAGCATGGGCACAATGGCTGCCGGCGGTTTGGAAAAGAAGTGGCGGACGATGCCGGCCACGGTTCGGTACTTCCGGGTGGCCACGCTGTCCTTGAGGCCCCTGAGCGCCCGGGCCAGGGTAATTTCCTCGTTTGTATAGTCGGTGCCGAAGGGAAAGTCCTTGAAATAGCCCTGGGCCTTGAGGGGGGCCAGGCGCTTGGCGATCTGGTCCGGGTAGTTGTTCCGGAATTCCCCGGGGATTTCATAGTCCGCGGCAAGCTTGCCGGATTTCTTGGCCTGGGCCATGAGCTCATCCTGGAACCTGGAATCGGCAATATTCAGCATGGCGGCGATCACTTCCTGGTCGCACTTGCCCCTGAGATCGGCAATCCCGTACTCCGTGACCACGATATCCCGCAGATGCCTGGGGATGGTGGTGTGACCGTAGTTGAAAACGATATTGGAGGAGAGTTTGCCCTTGGATTTCTTGGTGCTGCGGCTCATCATGATCAGCCGGCCGTCTTCCAGGGCATGGGCCATGGAAACGAAATTGTACTGGCCGCCGACCCCGGATACGATATTGCCGCTTTCAAGGCCGTCGGAAACCACCGCCCCAAGGAGGGTGACCATCATGCCGGCATTGACGAACCGGCCGTTTTTCCGCTGGAGGGTTCTGAGTTTTTCCCCCCCGTAAAGCTGGTTCACCACATCCACACCGGTCATGGAAAAGAGTTTTCTTTCCTCTTCGGACATATCGTTGAGGGCCTTGTAAAAATCCTTGGGCCCGATGAAGAAAGCGCCGTGGCAGACCACCCCTTCCCGGAGGCGGTCACCCAGATTCGCCTCCAGCAGCGCCCGGGTCTCTTTGTCGCCGAGATCTGCCGGATATGCCCTGTCCTTGTGGATGATGGAGCCGTCCATGAACTCAAAGGGGCCGTTGATGATGCCGTACTTCATCAAAAGCCTGAAATCGGCCTTATTCAGCCGTTCCCGGATGACCTCCTGCTTCATCAGGATATCCAGGATATTGGCGGGAATCTTTTCGGTGATCTCGCCGCTGTTGATCAGCGCCTGGATGCCGGCGTTGTCGTATACTTTGCGCTTGAGAACCCCGTTGTTGTAAAGCTGGATAAACACATCCACCAGCATTTCCGTGGCTCCGTAAAGGCCTTTTTCAAAGGTATCGGTGCCGCCGATCCGTTCAATCAGGGCGCCGTACCGGTCCTTGATATTAAAGGCGTCCAGGGCCTTTTGATAGGCGTCGTTTTTCCTGTGGCGCATGATCAGGCCCGAGGCAATGGCATCCCCCAGGGAGCCGATGCCGATCTGGAGGGTGCCCTCGTCTTTGATCAGGGTGGATACGTTGAGGCCGATCATATGGTCTGCCGGGGCCACAGCGGCCTTGGGCACGGAAAAGAGGGGGAAATTATATTCGGGGGCGTCCAGGATAATATCGTAAATGGAGGATTCCATCACCGCATCCCCGTACATATAGGGAAGGTGGGAGTTCAGCTGCCCGACAATCATGACCTTTTTCCCCTGTTTCCTCACCTCCATCATCTTGGCAAAGCCTTCAACGGTGAGGTCGGGGTTGCAGCTCATGGAGACCCAGTTTCTGTCCCCTTCGGGATGGGGGGCGATCATGTTGCCGATGACATTGAGGCCGTTGTCAATGAGGTCCCTCACCGCATGGGTATAATTGGAGGAGATGTAATTTTGCTGGGCATAGGGGGAATTCAGGTAGCCGCCGGCCTTGGTGAAAAACTCGGAGATCCGGACGTTGGACGGCAGCTGGTTCTTCCTCAAATCCTTCATGTACTCAAATTCGACAAATCCATTCCATATCCGCTTAACAATGGGGTCCAGCAGCCGGGCTTCAAGGGTGGAGGAGGCAGAGGGTTTTTCAAGGGAGAGGGCGGTGATAATGGTCAGGTCGATGGAGGGATCTTTCTTGGCCCTCAGATAGAGGGCATTGGCCAGGTGGTTGGGCTTTCCCAGGGCCAGCGGGATGCCGAATACGATTTTTCGCCCCACGGTTTCAATTATACGATCAACACAGATTTCCACATTATCTAAGAACTGAGCTTGTGTTGTTTCCATCATTCCATCCCCCTTTTCCAGGCTGTCATGACCCGATGCTTAATCATTTTAATCATCTGCTAACACATACGGCCATGTTCTAAAGGAGGTGGCAAATATATACAATCGATAAAGGACCGGTTTTAAACAGGGCGGAACACCGTTTACAGCCTAGGTAAAAGACCTAGGTTCTTTATTGGTGGCTCTGCACCCAGGTGACGGCATGCTTCATCAGCTCGGTGGCTGATTTCAGGTTCATCTTTTTTTTGATGCTTTCGTGGTAGGTGCCGATGGTTTTTACGGAAAGGCTGAGCATATTGGCGATTTCGCTCCGCTTGAAGCCCTGGCCGATGAGCTGGAAGACCTCCAGTTCCCGGTTGGAAAGAATATCCACCGGTTGTTCCCCGTCCCCTCCCTGGCCGGTGACCATTTTGCCCAGCAGGGCATCCACCATCCGGGCGGAAAGATACCGCTTGCCCCAGAGGACCTGGCGGACCGCAGAAACCACGTCGGCGGTCATCTCCTGCTTGGTGATATAGCCCAGGGCCCCGGCCCGGAGTACCCGTTCGGCATAGAGGGATTCATCATGCATGGAGATGACCAGAATGGGCAGATGGGGATAATGTTCCCTGAGGTACTCGATGAGATCCATGCCGGACCGGTCCTTGAGGGTGATGTCCACGATGGCCAGATCCGGCTTCACCTTTTCCAGAAGGTCAATGGCGCCGTTCACGCTTTCGGCCTCCCCCACCACTGCCAGGTCGTCCTCTTCGTTGATGAGCTGGGCCAGCCCCTTACGGAATACGGGGTGGTCGTCTACAATAAATATTTTTTTGCGATTCTGCACCGGACGATGGTCCCCCCTGACGGATTGTCGATAATTTCCAGCCGGGCCCCGATAAGGTCCGCCCTGTGCTGCATGATGACCAGGCCGATGCCCTTGCCGGGCCCGTCGGCCCCGGCCATGCCCCTGCCGTCGTCCCTGATGTCCACGAGAAAGTCTGCACCCCTTTCTTCCAGCCGGATATCAATGACCCGGGCTTCCCCGTGTTTGGCGGCATTATTCACGGCTTCACGGATAATGTAATAGACATGGGTCAGGGCCGTGGCATTGGAAAACTGCACCCTTGGAATGCGGATATCCACCCGGCATTCCATGCCGAATGCCTTTTCCACTTCCTTGGCATAGCGCTGGAAGGCGTTCATGAATCCGGTGTCGGCCAGGTTCACCGGCACCAGTCCCCGGATCATGGCCCGGGTCTTCTGGATGGCCTGGTTCACCAGTTCCCGGATTTCACCGGCCAGTTCAGCCTCGGGGTGGCCCTGTTTTTCCAGGCGGCCGGCCAGAAGCGAGGACATGGCCTCCACCCCGGCCAGATGGGAGCCCAGATCGTCATGGAGCACCTGGCCCATCTGCCGCCGTTCCTCCTCGCTGATCCGGGCAATTTCCCTTTCAAGTTGCTTCTGCTTGGAAATATCGGTGATGGATGCCACACTCTGTTTGGTCCCCTTGATCAGGGCAACGGTGAGGATGCATTCCTTGATCTCCCCTTTTTCCACCATCACCCGGCAGGGGTAGTTCCTCGGGGCCTTTTCCGGGTCCCTGCGCCGCAGCCTGTGGTTGGCAATCACCTTCTCCCGGTCTTCTTCGGCCAGGAGTTCAGGAAACTTCATCTTTCCTTCGATGCTGGATTTTTCAATTCCGGAAATCCGCTCCAGTTCGGAGTTGACCATGGAAATGGTCATATCGTTTTCGATAAGAATAGTGGCGGTGCCGGTATTTTCAAAGATGGTCTTATACCGGACATAGGTTTGATCCAAAATTTTTTCAGCCTGTGACACTGAATCCATGGCCGCACAACTCTCCCTCAAGTCTGCATCATTACCACGGCACTCACCTTATCAGCAAAGTTATCTCTTGAACAGTGCCCCGGGCATTTTTTTCGTCCCCCGCCATTCCTTATCCGAATACCGCTTCAGGGTCCACATGTGCACATAAAAATTTTGGCTCATTCTTTAGGTTCAATCATCATTCACCTCCTGCCAGGTTAAACCGGTCGAGATAAAAACAAAACCGTGCTTTTTCCTGCTCCCGATCCAGTCCAAGTTTTGTTGAATCGTAGACGTGATTGCCGAATTTGGAACGGGGATTATCCCGCAGCCAAACCTGCATCCGCCGTTGGAAGATTCGGCTGAAAGAAATATTAAAATGTTTGTATATTCCCATTATTGATCCTACCGGATCTTGGCTCAGGTCTGTATGAAACAAATCAAATACCTGCGCCTCCTTCAATTTATCCCGAACCCCTAAGGCCCGTTCAAGCCCCTTGGCCCAAAGGGCCGGATACCAGTGCGCAATGGCAGGAATATCCGCCTTGCCGGTAGTAAGGCGGGTCCAGTGAGAAGCCATGCTGATACCGGACATCATGGCGTCGACTGGATCCCTGTGGGTAAATACGATCCTGGCATCTGGATAGGTCTCCAGAAGGGATTCAAGGCCGAACAGATGAATGGGCGCCTTAAGCACCCAGCGGTCATTGGGCCGCTTCCACTGGAACATTTGGAGCAGACGCTTGTGCCAGGCATAGGCTTGGGACATATCGCAATCTCCCACCCAATTGCCATGACCGAACAGGCTGGATCCGGCGGACCAACCCAGATGGACAAATTCGTGGGCCATGAGGTTCTGGCATTCCGCAGTGCCCTGGGCCATAAAATTAATGCCGTTGATACCCCGTAAATCAGGTCCCATGGAGAATAATGCTTCCATGGCGTCATGGCCTGCCTGAATCCTGGGATCCGGCACATTGGGCATCAGGGGCGGCGGGGGGCAGACAGCACCTGCGGATTCAAAGTTCCTCAGAAACCGGGACAGGGGATCCTGGGCCATAAGGGTATGGGTAATGGTGGTGCCGGTTCTGGGCAGTCCCACTATAAAAATGGGGGCCTTGATTTCTTCGTCCGCTATCTCAGGATGATCTTTTATCAACTGGGTAACCTGCAGCCGGTTGATAAGGATCTGTGTGATTAACTGCTGAAAATACCCGGCTGTACCTTCATTCAGGTTCAGGTCGCTGTTCAAAGAGCCGATGAGCGCTTCAAGGCCCTGTTCAAAAGTATTCCCTCCAAAATCTTCCAGTCCGGCTGTCTTTATGGCTCGCTCCATGAGCGGCTGTGATAGGATTTTAATTCCCATGGATGGACTCCTTTTTTAGAATTTGGTTTCGGACTTTCCCAATACCACCCAAAGAAAACTCATACACATGGGCGGCCCATTGTTCATGTCTCTCATCTGCGGAATAATCAGGGAACAACCTTGAAAATACCGGCCATGCAAAGCTGTAATAGAACAATTGTCCGGCGATGGACACCATGCAGTCCCGGGCCATGTCTTCGGTGGCCCCTTCGCCTAGTAAATCACGGCACATTTTTAAATGCCGCTTTATCCGGGGACGGTTATAGGTATCCACCAGTTCTTCCAGGAAGGGGGATGGCCGGGTCATCTCCGAGATAAAAATGGATGTAATATCAGAAGCAAACGCATTATTTTTGTAAAGCATGGCACAGAAGTTAAAGATCATTGCCTTAAGCTGTTCCTGGGGTGTTTTTTGGTCCCACCCCTCCTGGTCGAATTGATCATACGCTGAAAAAATAGCCTCCAGGATTTTCCGGTACAGCTTTTCTTTGGAGCCGAAATAATAATTAACCGCATTAATGTTCGCGGCCCCTGCTTTTTTGCAGATTTCCCTAACCGTGGCGTCCCGATATCCCTTCGCCGCAAAGACCCTGATACCTGCATTGAACAATTTCTTTTGTGTGTTTTCTGATTCGATTTCCAGCATGGGTGATCCTTTCAAAAGAGTTTAATACAAACGTATTAATCAATTTAATTAATACGTCTGTATTAAAACTTCAAGTCCAAAAATCAATACCTAAAGAATTTTCGCTCAGACAACATAGCCAATGCTCTCAATCCCTAATTTCAGGAATAAAAAGATCCGGGAGGATATCACCAATTTATCCGGAAGACCAAAGCACTATATTCAGAATATCCAAACCGCAAAGGAGAATAGTATGGCCGAGAAATCCAAAAAAAAGCAGGTCCCGGCTTCTGAACGGACCATCTGCGAAGCCACCCGGCAGATGCTGGAGAAAGCCCGGCGTGACGGGGTGATCATCGACCTTGACCGGGGATACGACATGAAGCCCTGCCCCATCGGGGCGGAATCGGCCTGCTGCAAGCACTGCTACATGGGCCCCTGCCGGCTGAACCCCAGAGACCCTTATAAAAAGGTAGGGGTGTGCGGGGCCACCATTGACACCATCATGGCCCGGAATTTCGGCCGGAACGTGGCCACGGGCGCCTCGTCCCACAATGACCACGGCCGGCACATCCTGGAATTATTCAGGCATATTGTGGAGGGAAAAACAAAAGAGTTTACCATCGACGACACCCTGAAGCTGGAACGGGTGGCCACATCCATCGGCATCGAAGTAGAGGGCCGGGAAGTCTACGATGTGGCCAAAGCGCTCTGCGACGAACTCGAAAAAACCTTTTCCAATGTGGACGGGGAGATGCCTTTTACCCGGCGGGTGCCCGAGGCCACCCTGGAACAGTGGAGAAAGGACGACATCGTCCCCAGGGGCGCCATGCTGGAAATCATGGAAATGATGAGCCGGACCCATATCGGCTGCGACCAGGAATATAACAATATCATGAAACAGGTTGCCCGCACCGCCCTGGCCGACGGATGGGGCGGCTCCATGGTGGCCACGGAACTGTCCGACATCATGTTCGGCACCCCCTCCCCCACCCTGGCGGAAGTCAACATGGGGGTCCTCAAGGAAGACCATGTCAACATCATCGTCCACGGCCACGAACCGGCCATGTTCGAGGGCATGCTGGCCGCAGTGAACGATCCCTTCTTTATTGATGAGGCCAAGGCCAAAGGCGCAGCCGGCATCAACCTGGTGGGCATGTGCTGCTCCGGCGCCGAAATGATGTCCCGCCACGGGGTGCCCCATGCGGGCAACTTCGGTTCCACCGAAGCGGTCATTGTCACCGGGGCCGTGGATGCCATGGTGGTGGATATCCAATGCATCAAGCAGGGCCTTGCCGAGGTGGCCAGATGCTATGACACCCATCTGATCACCACCAATTCCAGGGCCCACATCGAAGGGGCCGTCCATATTGAATTCGACGAACTGGATCCCAGGACCTGCACCGACCATATCCTGGCCAAGGCCATTGCCCGGTTCAGTACCCGGAGCATGCCCGTGGAAATCCCCAAGCTGACCCAGTCCGGCGTCCACGGTTTCACCCATGAGTACATCGAATACATGCTGGGCGGCACCTTCAGGGGCTCCTACTCCCCCCTGAACGAAAATATTATCAACGGCCGGATCCGGGGGGTGGCAGGCGTTGTGGGCTGCACCAACCCCAAGGTCCAGCAGGATTCCATCCATGTGCCCCTGGTCCGGGAACTGATTAAAAACGATGTCCTGGTCCTCCAGACCGGATGCTCCCAGATTGCCCTGGCCAAGGCAGGGTTCCTGGTGCCGGAAGCCGCGCCCCTGGCCGGCCCGGGGCTTTCAGAAGTCTGCGAAACCGTGGGCATGCCTCCGGTACTGGGCCTGGGGTCCTGTGTGGACAACACCAGAATACTCATTGCCGCTTCGGCCATGGTCAAAGCCGGGGGGCTGGGCAATTCCATCGCCGACCTGCCGGCGGCAGGCTGTGCCCCGGAATGGATGAGCGAAAAGGCCCTGGCCATCGGCCAGTATTTTGTATCGTCCGGGGTGTACACCGTGTTCGGCGTGGGGTTCCCCTCCATTAAGGAGACAAAATTCCACGATCTGCTTTTCAACGGCCTTGAAGCCCAGGGCTACGGGAAATGGGGCGTGGGAAAAGACCCCATTGAGATCGCCCGGATGATGATTGCCCATATTGATAAAAAACGCAAAGAACTGGGTATTGACAAGGCAAGGGAACGGGTGCTGGTGGATATGTCCGACCGGAGGGATATTGCCTGATTAATATTTTACACAGCCGCGGCCGGCCTCTTTGGCTTCGTAGAGTTTGATATCCGCCCGGTGGAGCAGGGCATCTACGGATTCATCGGGCCGGCTTTCGGCCAGCCCGATGGAGAGGCTGACAGGCAGTACCGCCGCCTTAAGCCGGCAGGAGTGGATCTTCATATACTGGAGTACATTGTCAATGGCTTTGCGGCATTGGTCCATATCGGTCTGGGGAAAGACCATCATGAATTCATCCCCGCCCAGACGGAAGACCATGTCACTGCCCCTGACCGCGCTTTTCAGGCTGGCGGCCAGGTGGCGGAGGAGCCGGTCGCCGGCCGGGTGGCCGTACCTGTCGTTGACCTGCTTAAACCGGTCAAGGTCAACCATGGCAATGGACAGGGAACGGCCGTAGCGGTCGGCCTGGTTGAGCTGGTTTTCCAGAACCCGCATGCCGGCTCTGCGGTTGCCCGCCCCTGTGAGTTCATCCTCGTAGGTCATCTGTGTGAGCTTGCCGTTTAAGGTTTCGATCTCTACCTGCCTGGACCGCATCTGGGACTGCTGAACAAAGACGGAAAGAGAGGCCAGTACGGCCCCCAGAATAATAATAAGCCGGAAAACGGCATAGTACTCATTCACAATTGGCGGATGCCGAAGCTTCAACGTCCACCGCCCGTTGGGCACCTCAATGGGCACGGTAATAAAATCTGTGTCTTTCCATCCTTGGGACTCATAAAACGGTAGATTTGTCTGGGCATCCGGGTCGTCACCTTCAAGGCGGATCCCGTTTCCCTGGGCTTCCAGAAGCGTTATCTGATCCGGCAGAATATCCTCAACCAGTATCAGGGCGATGGTAAATCCCCAGAACGACTCACCGCCCTCAATCCCTCTGAACACAGGCTTGCGGGCGATTACGGCGTATTTTCCGTTCTGAATGAGCTTGACGGGCCCCACAAAGGTTAATTCACGGCTATCAATGGTTTTGAGGGCCCCGGCATCCCGCCGGGAATCCGTAAGCAAATCATGCCCCAGGGCGCCTTCATTCCCCTCAAGTGGGTAAATATGGGTAACAACACCGTCCGGGGCCAGCTGGACCACGCTGGCCCCGGCATGGATTGCTGTAATCTGCCGCCCCCAAGTGTTGAAATCATCCACCTTATAGGCACTGGTTTTTAAAAGGGTATCAAGGGTATCGGTGACAAATATGCCCGAGGCAATATTCCTCTGGATATCCTGGGCAATGAGTGCCCCGCTGTTCTGCAGGGTATCTTGGACAAGGGCTTTCTCATGTTCTGCATCGCTTCGAATGGCAAGTTCTCCGGCACCGATGAGGATGATTGCCATGAGAATGCAGAATCCGGCCAGTTTGACTATGAAATTTTTAGATTTTTTTGCCATGATTATTTGTATTTTTTTTGATTGAAACGCATTGTATGAGAAGGGGCGTTTCTGATCAATAAAAAAATTGACAAATTTTTTTTGGCCCCATATAGTGGCTCAATTAATTAGCACGCATACAATAAACCAAAGTAGATGGAGTTATGGGCCGAAAAAGCATATCACATATCAGAAAACCGGAAATTTTAAGGCATACATATAAGGTTGTCGAAGAAGAAGGTTTCAAGGGAATGACCATCGGAAAGATTGCGAAACGCATGGGGGTCAACTCCGGCCTTCTGATTCACTATTTCAAAAGCAAGGAAGGGCTGATAATGGAAATGGTCGATTTCCTGTACGAGTCCTCCATGAATCAGTATTTAGAAGAACTCAAAGACCTGACCACCCCCAAAGAAAGGATGACAACCCTTCTGGACATCCTCTTTGATACCAGCGGCAAACGCCCCCAGCGGGACGCGGTCTTCTGGTCCTGCTACGCCATGGGGTTCAGGGATGAAAAAATCCGGGAAAAAATAAAAGCAATGATGACCCGGTTCATTGAATTCGGTATTGAGGAAATCGTCGGCTGGGAAGAAATCGGCCTGGCCAATGTGGATGACAAAAAAAAGGCGCTGGTAAAAATCCTGGCGCTTTCCGAGGGATTCGGCATCTTGAAAAACTCGGTGGACGATGAAGATGCCGTTGAGGATGCCGCGGATTTCATGAAAACCGCCACCCTGAAAATCCTGAACTGCAAATCCGCAGTAGAATAAACTTTTGGGCCGGCCCGTCCCCGGACCGGTCCTCCCCCCTATCTCCCCTATAATAGCAGCGCAACTGACAGAGAGAAAAAAGAGAGCATCGTGGACACCATGATGGCCGTGGAGGCCAGTTCAAGATCCGAATTGAGCTGGGCCGACAGCACATAAATGGAGGTGGAGGCCGGCAGACAGAAAAAAATCATTCCGACCTTAAAGGGCACGCCGGCCACCCCCAGGGCCTTGAGCAGAAGGAACCCCACAAGGGGCAGCAGCACCAGCTTAAAGCCGGCGGCGGCCAAGGCCCGGCCGCCGTGCCGCGCCATCCCCTTAAAGCTTAATGCACCGCCGATGGAAATCAGGGCCAGGGGCAGGGTCACCGAGGAGACCAGGGCCAGGGTATTGTAAATAAAAGGGGGAAAGGAGAGTCCAGACCGGGAAACCAGGATCCCCCCGGCACACCCCAGGATCAGGGGATTGGACACCAGGGCTTTGATGAAAAACCGCAGTTTCTCACCCAGGGCCAGGTTGCGGTTGGAATACCAGATCAGCACGGATACGGCCATGACATTGATGGAGGGGATGAGAAATCCGATGAGAATACCGAAATGCCGGACCCCTTCCTCCCCCAGCACCGCCACCACAACGGCCATGCCGATATAGGTATTGAACCGGTAGGAGGCCTGGGAAAAGGAGCCGGCACCGAAACTGTCCACCCCGCCTCTGCGGATATACACCAGGCTGGCGATAAATACCGATACCACGGCCAGGAATGCCGCCAGGCAGAGTCCGGTACTGGACCCGCCCCCCGGGGCAGAGCCCCCCACCTTCCAGAAAAGCATGGCCGGAAAGAAAATGTAATAGACCAGTTTATCCGCGGTCTTGAGGAAAAGATCCGTGGTAATATTCCTGAGTTTGAGTATTCTGCCCAGGGCCAAAAGGGCAAACAGCGGAAACAAGGTATTTAGTATGATCATGGCCGGGGCCTCCCTTAAGGTTCAGCCATGGACTATACCCCTCAATGCATTGCAAATTCAATACCCGGAATAAATTCCTTGACCGGGAACTGATATCTGATATATTAGATATCAGTTTATGTAAGTTTCCACAATCATTGACGGATTTTCCGAATTCATATATAAAGAGCATTTTGGCATGAAAAAACAAGGGCAGCAAACGAAAATGACACCTCGGTTGAATGTTTTATCACTGCGGGAGCAGGTCTATGAATATCTCAGGAATGAGATGATCACAGGCGGCCTGGTTCCGGGTTCAACCATCAATCTGAACCGCATTGCGGAACAGCTGGGCATCAGCAAGACCCCGCTTCGGGACGCGCTGATCCACCTGGAGCTGGAAGGATTTGTCTCCATCCTGCCCCGGCGTGGCGTCATGGTCAATCTCCTCTCCCTTGAAGATGTAAAACATGCCTACGGCAGCATCGGCATCATCGAAGCTGCCATTGTTCAGGACTGCTTTGACAGAATCACCCCCTCCCATATTTCCCGGCTGGAGCGGCTGAACGAGCAGATGCGCAAGGACATTAAAATGGATGATTTTTCCAGCCTGTTCAAAACGAATCTGGCCTTCCACGACGTTGTCAACACCTTGTCCGACAACCCCCTGCTGGAAAAATTCATCTCGCCCATCAAGCATCGGCTTTACGACTTCCAGGGACAAAGCTATATCCCGGCCTGGGAACTGAGGAACTGTGACGAACATGACCAATATATTCACGCCCTGAAACAGGGCATCCCCGGGGAGGCGGCCCGGGTGCTCAAGGATATCCACTGGTCATATGATGTGCAGAAAGATTTTATCAAGCAATTTTACGCCATGTCGGAGAACAGTTCCTAAACCGTTCCGGCAGACCACCGTTTTAAACAAATTCAACACAATTTAGGAAAAACCATGAATATTTTGATCATCAATACGGGATCCTCATCCCTGAAGTACCAGCTTTTCGATATGGACCAGGACGCAGTGCTGTTGGGCGGCGTTGTTGAGCGCATCGGCGAAGAAGAAGGGGTGCTCACCCATAAAACCTACAGCGGCGAAGAGGAAACCAAGGAAAAATTCACCCGGCCCATCCCCGACCACCAGGCAGCCATGCACCAGGTCACCGAGCTGATCACCCAGGAAATCGACGCCGTGGGCCACCGGGTGGTTCAGGGCGGCGAATCCTTCAAGGAAGCCACCCTGATCACAGAGGATGTAAAAAAGGCCATTGAAGCCAACAACCCCCTGGCCCCCCTGCACAATCCCCCCAACCTCATCGGCATCCGCGTGGCCGAGGAACTCTTCCCGGGAAAACCCCAGGTGGCGGTGTTCGACACCAACTTCCACCAGACCATTCCCCAGAAGGCCTTCCTCTACGCCCTGCCCTATGAATACTACACCGACCACAAGGTCAGAAAATACGGGTTCCACGGCACCTCCCACAAATATGTGGCCAAAGAAACCGCCCGCCTCATGGGCAAAAAACCCGAAGAACTGAACCTCATCACCCTGCACCTGGGCAACGGCTGCTCCATCTGCGCCGTCGAAAAAGGGGAGTGCAAGGATACCTCCATGGGCATGACCCCCCTGGCCGGCGTCATGATGGGCACCCGCTGCGGCGACCTGGATCCCGCGATCTTCGGCTACCTCATGGACAATACCGGCCTGACCCAGAAGGAAATGGACGAGGTACTGAACAAAAAATCCGGCCTCAAGGGCATCTGCGGATATAACGATTTCAGGGACATCCATGCCAAGGCCGCCCAGGGCGACAAAAATGCCGCCCTGGCCGTTGAGATGTTCTGCTACCAGATCAAAAAATACATCGGCGCGTACTGCGCGGTGCTCGGCCGGGTGGATGCCCTGGTTTTCACCGCCGGCGTCGGTGAAAACGATGACGTCGTCCGTCCCAAGGCCCTGGAAGGCCTGGACTTCCTGGGGATTGAAATTGACATGGAAAAGAACAACACCAGAGATTCCGAACCCCACACCATCACCACCGAAAAGAGCCGGATTCCGGTCTGGGTGGTGCCCACGGATGAAGAGCGTCAGATTGCCGTTGAAACAGCCGAAGTGCTGGCCAAGGCTTAACCTGAACGGTCTTTAACGAAATCCCTGCGGCAGCCGGTGCCCCGTGTACCGGCTGCCGTTTCTATTCCTCCCCCCGGTTTATAACCGCATCATATCCCGGGCAACCACTACCTTTCCGGCGAAATTCATCCTTGCCTGCCCCGCAATGTCCTCGTTGTCGCAGGCCGGATAAAGATGGGTGAGCACCAGGACGGCAGCCCCGGCCTTCCGGGCGGCCCTGGCGGCCAGGCCCGGGGTGAGGTGGCCGGGCACCTTCATCCGGTCGGGCATGGCCGACTCGCATATCAGTATATCGGCCTTTTCAGCCAGTACCGGCAGGGTCTTTGTTTCATCGGTATCCCCTGAATAAACCATGGAGAATCCTGTGGCATCGGTGAACCGGAACCCCATGCTTTCCGGCTTATGGGCCATGGGCATATGCCTCAGCCGGATGCCGGGCAGGTCAATACCGCCGCTGCCGGACAACTCTATCATATCAAAAATATCCCCGGGCATGTCCAGGGTATGGCCGAAGGCATTGTTCACACCGGCGAACCATTCCCCAAGGCCCGGCCCCCCGATCAGGGTCAGCTTCTTTTTCCGGGTAAATTCAGGGTATTTTGTAGCAAACAGCAGGGGGGCCAGGTCGGCGCAGTGATCCAGGTGGAAATGGCTCAGACAGATTGCATCGATTTCATCGGGGTCCAGCCCCGCCCTGAGTACCTGCCCCATGATGCCGGGCCCCACATCGGCAAGGATATTGAATCCCCGGAACCCAAGCAGCACGGAGCATGGGAAACGGTTTAAATCGGGTACACATGTCCCGGAACCCAGAATCCTGATTTCCATTCGTCCATCCATGGGCGCCCTCCTTAAACCTGAAAAATCTGATTAGGGGTCCGGCTTAGAAACCGGCTTCCGTTCTCCGTTACCCGGATGACACTTTCAACCCCTGCGGCAAACCGGTCCTTGAAAATAAACTTGGGCGCCACGGCGAATACCATCCCCGGGGCCAGTTCTCCGGCCCGGCCCTTTGCCAGCATGGGGTTTTCCACCAGTTCCACTCCGATGCCGTGGCCCACGGACCGGGATTTGTCCCCCGGCAATCCCAGGAACTGGTCTGAAAACCCTGTCTGTCCGGCCAGTTCCACGGCCTCCCGGAATATTTGCCTTATGGGTACCCCTGGCTTCATGGCGGCCCTGAGCCCCTCCAGGATCTCAATGGCAGCCAGGCCTGCGGCCTCGGCCCGGCTGTCAATTTTTCCCAGGGCGAACATCCGGGCCTCGTCCATGTGGTAGCCGTTGACCATGGTGACAAAATCAATGAGCACCGGTTCATTCTCCTCAATGGGTTTAGGCCCGGCCCCAAAGGGATAAGCCGTGCACGGCCCGGTTCCGCATACCGGAGACGGCAGAGCACCGGGAAGCCCTCCCGAGGCCCCGGAGGTAATGTGACCGGTAAATCCTTCAGCCCTGTAGTGCCGCATCTGAATCTGTCCCGAATGGCCCAGCGTCCGGGCAAAGGCTTCCATCCGGCCGGCAAAATCCGTCTCCCTCTCCCCGGGGGCAAGGTTGGCCGATGCAAAGGCAAAGACCTGGCTGCACACCTCTGCCACCCCTTCCATCACCCGGATTTCATATTCTGTTTTTATTGACCGGCAGGCTTCAATAAGGGGGGTGGCATCCATAAAAGCGGTGCCGTAAAACAGGGACTGGTAAAACTTGAAATCCTTCACAGGCACCAGATCGTAAGCCAGTCCCATTTTCCCGGGCAGTCTGCCGTGGCTGTCCCTGATGATGTCCGGAATTTCAGTTACGGAGCGGACCGGTATAATATTGTCAAAGGGACATTCCCTCACCGCCCGGGGCAGGTAGCGTTTGACAAACACCCTGGGCTCATGGTCTAGGGGCACATAAAGCCAGGCCTCCTGCCCGGTTCCGGTGAAATAATAGTAATCCGGCCGGTGGGTAATGAATACCGCATCCAGCCCGGCCCCGGCCATCCGTTGTTTCAGGGAATCAATTCGGAATAAAATCTCTTCTTCAGGTATAAGATCCTGGAATGCGAACTCAATCATTGGAATACCGCCGGCAAAAATTATTATGAATGGCATTAAATACCCATATCTTTGCCTCTTCTGTCAAGGAAAGACCGCACGGAAACGGCTAGGATACAATTAGGATTGTTAACGGGCTAAAATGAACCGATCGCCGGCAATTAGTTTTTCCTTGACAGCCATGAGAATCGGCTTGTATCATTTCAATAATATCCAAACGAATAGATGCGTCCATCGTTTCATCTTTTTTTAAATCGGATGAGGAATATGTCAAAGCCACCCGGAAATAATCCTGCAGGCCCGGCGGTATTTCCCGCCGGAAAAAATAAGGATTCCCCTTCCAGCACCCATATCCTGATCGTGGATGATGAGCAGTCCATTCTGGATCTTTTCCAGAGGGCCATGAAAGTGGCGGGCCATGAATGCACGGTAACGTCCAGCGGCAAGGCCGCCCTGGAGATCCTCGGCCAGACCGATGTGGATGTGGTCATCACGGACATCAATATGCCGGAAATGGACGGCATTGAACTGGCATCCACCGTCTTTAAACAGTTTTCAGCAGATGTGATTGTCATGACCGGCCAGGTCAGGGGATACCAGTACGACGAAATCATCAATATCGGTGCCAGCGATTTTGTTGAAAAACCCTTTTCCATCCAGGAGATCATTCTCCGCATCCGCAGGGTGCTCAGGGAACGGCAGCTCAAGGAAGCGGCAAAGGCCTCCCATGCCAAACTCAAACAGGCCTACCTGGATTCCATCCACCGCCTGGTCATGGCCTCTGAATTCAAGGATGAGGACACCGGCGACCATATCATCCGCATCGGCGAATACGCCTCGTTCATGGCGAAAAAACTGGGAATGGATGAACAATATATAGAAATTATCGGGTATGCCGCCCCCATGCACGACGTGGGGAAAATAGGCATTCCCGATAAAATCCTTCTCAAACCGGGCAAGCTTACCCCTGAAGAATTTGATGTCATCAAAAGCCATCCGGCCATCGGCGCTAAACTATTGTCCAAATCCAGGTCAAAGATTCTTCAGATGGCCGAAGAAATCGCCCTGACCCACCATGAAAAATTCAACGGCAAGGGCTACCCCAATGGGCTCTCAGGCGACGATATCCCCCTATCCGGACGGATTGTAGCCATTGCCGACACCTTTGACGCTTTGACCTCCAAACGGCCTTACAAAGAACCCTATCCCCCGGAAATGGTACTGGATATCATACGGCGGGAACGGGGGGAGCACTTTGATCCGGCCATCACGGATATCTTCCTGGAACACTTTGACCACTTCTTATCCATCCGGGAAAAATTCGGAGAAATCGTTCAGATCACCCTGGAAGATTTCACCCTCAGCGAACGGGACAAAGATAACCTGAGCACATGATTTCCAATCCCCGGGATGCGCCGAAGGTTCCCATTTGACAATTTAAATTTCCGGCTTATCTTGAAACAAATTTTTTTAAACCATAAGGAGAAGACATATGGCAGACCTCACCGCAGTAATGGAAACCTCCAAGGGAACCATCAACCTGACGCTTTTTGCAGACAAAACCCCCACCACCGTAGCCAACTTCGTCAACCTGGCCAAACGGGAATACTACAACGGCCTGAAGTTCCACCGGGTCATCGCCGACTTCATGGTCCAGGGCGGGTGCCCTTACGGCAACGGCATGGGCGGCCCGGGCTATGATTTTGAAGATGAATTCAAAAAAGACCTGAAGCACGACAAACCCGGCATCCTCTCCATGGCCAACGCAGGCCCCGGCACCAACGGCAGCCAGTTTTTCATCACCCATGTGCCCACCCCGCATCTGGACGGAATGCACACCGTATTCGGCCAGGTGGTATCCGAAGAAGACCAGAAAGTGGTGGACAGCATTGCCCAGGGAGATACCATTGAAAGCGTCACCATCAAAGGCAACGTCGGTGCCCTGGTGAAAAAGGTCAAACCGAAACTGGACGAATGGAACAAAAAAATCAACAAAGCCTTCCCCTCGCTTCCCAAAGCTTAGAACGCCCTGTTGAAAAAACAGCAAAGGCCGGCTGCCACAGCAGCCGGCCTTTAATTTTTTCAGGTTGTTGTTCTGGGGGTCAGGCCAGATCCAGGTAAAGCGGAATAGTATGCTGGGAAGAGGTCTCTTCTTCGGTGTCCCCCAGCTGCCAGTTTTTCACCGGCACTCCAGCCGCGTTCATCTTTTCCACCATGCCCTTGATATTGATCAGGGGATGGCGTGCAAATACATTGGGCAGGCCGTAGGTCAGGCTGCAGACCAGGCATTTGCCGGGACGCTGGGTCAGGTTAAAGGCCAGGACAATACGATCACCGGAAAAGGAAACAGGTTCCAGCCTGATGTCATAGGCCCCTTCCGAGGCATCACCGTAAAGGGCGTCAAAGAACTGATCGCTTTTTTCCGGCGGTAAAAGGCTGTCTAAAAATTCCTGGGTAATAATGGTATTGAAATCCGTCATCCTTGTCATCTATCCTTTATCTCATGATAAATTTAAATATTGCATTCCCTTCTATGCTTTCTTTGCCTGAAAATCAAGATCAAAAAGAGAGCACGCCGCGGGCCGCAAGGGCAGCCGGCACTGTAAACCCCTTTAAAACGCCGGCACTTGAAGCTTTTCAGCGGCCATGGTAGGGATACCCATGCAGGTTTCAATCATCATCCCGGTATACCGGGAGCAGGACAACATTACGGACACCCTGGCCATCATTTCCAACCAGTTTAAGGCAATGGACCATGAAATCCTCGTGGTGGACGGAGAGCCCGGCGCATCCACCCGGTCCTTTCTAAAATCCCGCCACCTGCCGGGGGACACCATCCGCCTGCTCAGTGCCAGCCAGGGCCGGGGCCGCCAGATGAATGCCGGTGCCAAGGCGGCAAAGGGAGATCTTTTTCTCTTTATCCATGCCGATTCCCACCCCCAAGCAGGCGGGATTGAAAAAATGGTTGAACAATGGCATACACGACCCTCCGACATGTTCTGCGGCGCCTTTGACCTGGCTATCGATTCCGGGAAACCGATCTTCAGGGTGATTGAGAGGACCGCTTCGCTCAGATCTCGGCTTACCCGGATTCCCTACGGGGACCAGGGGATCTTCATGTCCAGGGCTCTGTTTGAGCGGGTGGGGGGATTTCCAGACCGTCCCCTGATGGAAGATGTGGGGCTGATGTCTGCCGTAAAAAAAGCAGGGATAAAACCGGTATTCATTCCCCGAAAAATGCTCACCTCAGCCCGGCGGTGGGAAACCAAAGGCGTTGCCTGGGTCACCCTGTCCAACTGGATGTTCATCACCCTGTACGGCCTGGGTGTCTCCCCGGAAAAACTGGCCCGCATGTATTACAGGTAGGGTTGAAGGGACTGAAAATCAGCCAGGGTATCCACATCCTGAAGGGACGCGACCTCCCCGTGGGAAAGATTATTTTTACGGCATAATTCAAGGGTGCGGGAAAAAACAGCAGGGGTTCCCCAGTCCACCCCCGCAAAAATTTCAGGGGAGAAACGCTCCGGCCGGGCGCCGATGAGCCAGTACCCGCCGTCAAGACTTGGCCCCAGGACCACCTCATTTTCGTCAAGGGCGGCAAAGGCATCTTCAATGTGTGAGGCACACACCTGGGGTACATCCGAGCCCAGGATCACCGCCTTTTGGGCACCAAAGTCAAAGGCGCGGTCCAGGGCAGCGGCCATGCGTTCCCCCAGGTCCCGGCCGAACTGGGCCAGATAGGTATATCCATCCCCCAGCCAGTCCCGGACCAGGGCCTTTTTTTCGGCAGGGCAGAAACAAATCCATATTTCCCTTTTGCCTTCCTCTCTTGCCCATTCATTGGCCGCAAAAAGTACGGCCCTGACAAAGTCTTTGTACAGGGCCAGTGCCCGGTCTTCCCCGACATCCCGGGCCAGGCGGGTCTTGACCTGCCCGGCTTCGGGTGCCCGGAGAAAAATCAACAGGACATCTTTACTATCGGTTTTTCCGCTATTTTTCAGATTCGATGGGATAATCCATCCCTTTCCAGGCATAGATACCGCCGGAATAGCGATATACGTTTTTATACCCCATTTTTTTGGCCCAGGCAGCGCCGTTGTGGCTCCGGGTGCATTTTACAAAACCGCAGTATACAACAATGGTCTTATCCTTGTCGCCACCGAGCAGCGCCTCGTAGTCGGCCTGGCTTTTACCGCCGGTCTCTTTGGCGTCCCAGGTATCCATATCGGGAATGGGGAAGAGGAACTGCACCGCCCCGGGCACATGGGCTTTTTTATAGCTGGCTTCGTAGGGCATGGTGTCCACAATGACCATATCCTTTTTGGCATCTTTCCAGGCCTTAAGCTCATCTGTGGTCACAATGCCGTATCCGCCCCGGGCAATTTCCCGGACCAGTTTTACCGCACCTTTTTCCTTTTCAACCTCATCCTTGAACTTGCTGCCCAGAAAACCGAATGAGGGAATGGCCAGTACGACGACCATCAAAAAAATAACAGGGGAAATCCGTTTGGATACACGACACTTCATTTTTAACTCCTTAATTTAATTTTTTATAAAACTTTAACATCAACGGCTTTGGCTGGAAGCGGTTGAGGTGACGCCAGAGATACAGGTAGGCGATGGCCGCCACCATGGCGGCATCCCGGTAGAGCACCTCGTACAGATGGGAAAAGGCTTCTGCGCCCGGGTCTCCGGGGCCGAAACAGCCGCAGTCGATGTCATACCCCATATAAATGGCATACCCGGCCACAGCCATAAAGCCCATCAGCATCACCAGCATCCCTGAAAGGCTTCCCCGCCGGTCCAGAATAACGCCGGCGCCCAATGCCAGTTCCAGGGTTACGATAGCCACCGCCCCGGGGAAGCATAAAGCTGTGGGCAGGATGCCGAAGGCATGGACCACCCCGGCAAAATAATTCAAATCAAAGGATTTGGACAGACCGGAGTAAAGAAACACCAGTCCCAATCCGATTCGCACCATTCTGTATCCTATTGAATTTGAAAATAAAAATGCCATACCCACTCCTGTTAAACTGCCCGCAAAATCATTGCCGGGCATTCTAGAAAAAAAATCGCAACGCATCAAATTGTTTATAGTGATGCGTTTCTCTCCGACTATTGAATATTTCTATAGGCCGTTCCGGCCCCGGACTTGATATTAACCCAATATCTGATAATATGGGGATTCTTATGCTAAAAGGGTATCAGCAGCACCCCTACCCATCACATGACAGACAAAATGGAAACGACCAGATGGAAAAATTGAAAATTTCCAGGGGGTTCACCCCTAAACTGACCGGCAAGCCGGATATGAGTTTGATCCGGCTGCCCTTTCCTTCCACCATCGGATGCTCTGCCGGGGATATCCCCTTTATCCGGCCCAAATTGCTGGTTAAAGAAGGGCAATCCGTTAAAACCGGCACCCCCTTGTTCACCGATAAAAGGGATACCTCAATACAATATGTATCACCGGCAACAGGAAAAGTAAAAAAAATCCTCTTCGGAGAAAGGCGGCGGCTTCTGGAAGTGATTATCGAGCCGGATACCCAGGATGAATTCATCCAGTTCGATCCCATATCTGAAGCGACCCTGGCCCAAATGGAAAAGGCCGATCTGGTGGACCGGCTGAAACAAGGCGGCCTATGGCAGGGATTGCGGCAGTTTCCGGCAAAGGATACGGCAGAGCCGGACCATACCCCGGCAATGATCATCGTCTCCCTGAACGGCAACGATATCTTTTCCCCCCACCCCGCCGTGGTCCTCAAGGAAAATATGGACGCCTTTCTCACGGGGCTGGCACTGCTGCGGCGGTTTTCCCACCGGCTGGTGATCACCGCCCGTGAGGACTGCCTGGACGACCTGCAGAACCTGTCGCCGGATATGGGCGGGCTCATCACCCATGTTACCGACACCGCCTATCCGGCATGGAACCCCGGCGCCGTGCTTTACCAGCTCAAAGAGACCCAGGCAGAAAACAGTTCATGGTGCATCAGCCTGGCCCACCTGGTCATGATGGGACAATTCCTTATGACCGGACACTACCCAGTGGACAAAATAATCACCGCCACCCGGGGAGAATACAACAGGCCACACATTCTCATCCGCCAGGGCGCACCCGTCAACACCCTCACCGCACCGGCCGCACCGGGGGGCATGGTGACCACGGGCCGTTTCAACGGCCGGATCCTTGATCCCGTCACCCACCTGGGCTTTTTTGAAAACACGCTCAATATCATTGACGGGGCCCCGGAGGACGAAATGTTCGGCTTTGTCCGGCCCGGCCTGGGCAAACCCACCGTCTCCGCCACCTTTTTATCTTCATTATTCAAAAAGCCGGCCCAGATGGACTGCACCCTCCACGGGGAACCAAGGGCCTGCATCAACTGCTCCTACTGCGAGAGGATCTGCCCCAACGATCTTTTGCCCAGCTTCATCATGAAGGCCCTGCATGCCGATGAAATCGAAGAAGCCCTGGAGCTTGGACTGCTTGACTGCTGCCAGTGCGGGCTCTGCGCCTACACCTGCCCCTCCAAGATTGAACTGGCCAAGATCCTGGCCGATGGCATGGACTCCCATTACAAGGATTCCCAATACAAGGATTGATAATGAAAAACCCCATAAAAAAACTATTTGACGACAGCGCGCATCTGTTTACCGGGGACGGCAAGTACAAAAAATACGAACCCGTATGGGATGCCACCAAAACCTTTTTCTTCCTGCCCTCCCCCAAAACGGGGGTCATGCCCTTTATCCGGGACAGCCTGGACCTGAAACGGTATATGAGCTTTGTCATCCTGGCCCTGCTGCCGGTGACCCTGTTCGGGATTTACAATACCGGCTTTCAGTCCGGCAGGGCCGCAGGCGAGGCTTACTCCATTTTGAAATGCTTCATGGTGGGGGCCTGGTATGTGCTTCCCATGATCATCGTCTCCTACGGGGTGGGGTTTATCTGGGAATTTATTTTTGCCGTATTCCGGCGGCACAAAATTTCCGAAGGGTTCCTGGTCACAGGCCTGCTTTTCCCCTTAACCCTGCCCCCCACCATCCCCCTGTGGCAGGTGGCCTTAGGCATTTCCTTCGGGGTGGTCATCGGCAAGGAGGTTTTCGGGGGCACCGGCCGGAATATCCTGAACCCGGCGCTCACGGCCCGGGCCTTTGTTTTCTTCTCCTACCCGGTCTCCATGTCCGGGGATATCTGGATCGCCGGCAAAACCATGGTGGACGGGATCACAGGTGCCACGGCCCTCTCCGTCACCGGTTTTGAGGGCCAGGCCATCGGTTCTGCCCTGTCAGAGGCCGGATACCCGCTATCATCCCTGTTCTACGGCCTTATACCGGGGAGTGTGGGGGAGACCTCGGCCCTGTGCTGCCTCATTGGCGCGGCCATTCTCATGGTCACCCGCATTGCCAATTACCGGATCATCATCGGCGGCATCACCGGCGTGATCGCCACCAGCATCCTGATCTGGCTCATCCCCGGCGGCACCGAAACCTGGGCCAATGCCGGCCCCCTTTACCACCTCTTTGCAGGGGGATTCCTCTTCGGAATCTCTTTCATGGCCACCGATCCCGTATCCGCCCCCGGCACCAACCCGGGCCGGTGGATTTTCGGCTTTCTCATCGGCTTTCTCACCGTGGTCATCCGGGTGGCCAACCCGGCGTTCATGGAAGGGGCCATGCTGGCCATCCTGTTCATGAATGTATTTGCCCCCCTCCTGGACCACCTGGTAATCAAATACAAAACATCAAAGAGGATCCCAAATGTCTGACCCAAGTAACGATAAGCCAAGCAGGTTAAAGGTCATTCTGTTTGCCGCAGGGCTTTCCCTGGTCTGCAGCCTGCTCATCACGGCGGCGGCCTCGGGGCTGAAAAAATACCAGCAGGAGAATATTGCCCTGGATAAAAAGGTCAACCTGCTGCGGGCCGCAAGCCTTGTACCCCCGGGGGAAAAGCCGGCCAAAGAAGAAATAAACGCCCTATACACCGGCCGGATCCGGGAGGTGATTGTGGACCGGGGAGGAAAGGTGATTCAAACCGACACCCCCAACAGCATGCACCTTTACTTTGTCCGGGGACAGGACGATCCCCAGAAAATTGACGGTTATATCCTGCCCATCAACACCCGCGGCCTCTGGGGCAAAATCCAGGGGTATCTGGCCTTTGAAAACGACGGGCAGACCGTCTCGGGATTTTCCGTGTTCAGCCACTCGGAAACCCCGGGCCTGGGCGGGGAAATCGAAAGCGCATGGTTCCAGAAAAACTTTAAGGGCAAAAAAATCCTCAACGCCCAGGATAAATTCGTATCCGTGGGCATTGCCAAGGGAAAAGCCGAGAACCTGCCCGAAAATCTTCAGGAGCACTATGTGGACGGCATATCCGGAGCCACCCTCACCGGCAAATACCTCAGCGAAGGCATTAAATCCACCCTGGAAAAATACGAAGGGGTCTCCATCACCTTCAGGCAGAAGGACCTGAAAACCAAACCGCCAGAGGGCATTGAGACCGGCGCCCAAACAACTGAATAAAGGACAGCCATGTTTGCACTCAAATCAAAAGAAGATTATACGGAAATCCTGGTAAAGGGGATCTGGAAGGAAAACCCCGTGGCCTACCAGGTCCTGGGGATCTGCTCGGCCCTGGCCGTCACGGTGAAGATGTCCACAGCCCTGGTCATGGCCATCGCGCTGACCGTGGTCACGGCCTGCTCATCTTTTCTTATTTCACTGATGCGCAGGCATATCCCCTCCAACATAAGAATCATCGTGGAACTGGCCGTCATCGCCTCCCTGGTTATTGTCACCGACGAGGTCCTCAAGGCCTTTCTCTACGATGTATCAAAACAGCTTTCCATCTTTGTGGGACTGATCATCACCAATTGTATCGTTCTGGGCCGGGCCGAGGCCTTTGCCCTGGCCAACGATCCTGTCGACTCCTTTGTGGACGGCATTGCCAACGGCCTGGGATACGGCATGATCCTGGTGCTGGTGGCCTTTTTGCGGGAGCTTCTGGGGTCGGGTAAGTTCTTCGGACTCCCCGTAATACCGCAATTTGTATACGACCTGGGCTTCCAGAACATGGGGCTGATGGTCCTGGCGCCCGGCGCCTTTTTCATCATCGGCCTGCTGGTCTGGCTGAAAAATTCCCTGCCCGGTATTTCCAGCGAAAAAAGGAGTTAAGCCATGGGTGATCTCTTCAGTCTCTTTATCAATTCCGTATTCATCGGCAATATCCTCCTGGCCTACTTTCTGGGGATGTGCTCATTCATTGCCGTATCCAAAAACATCGACACCGCCGCGGGCCTGGGCTTTGCAGTCATCTTTGTCCTCACGGTAACCAGTCCGGTCAACTGGCTGATCTACCACGGACTGCTGGCCCCCGGCGCCCTGTCCTGGCTGGGCTTTCCGGACATGGACTTAAGCTTTCTAAAGTACATCACCTTCATTGCGGTTATCGCCGCCATGGTCCAGGCCGTGGAAATGGTCATCGACCGCTACTCCCCGCTGCTTTACGCCACCCTGGGGGTCTTCCTGCCGCTCATCGCCGTCAACTGCGCCATCCTGGGCACCTCGCTGTTCATGGTGGAACGGAACTACACCTTTATTGAATCCGTGGTATTCGGCGCCGGGTCCGGCACCGGCTGGATGCTGGCCATTGTCTCCATGGCCGCCATCCGTAAAAAAGCAAGGTATTCAGATGTGCCCCTGGGCCTCCAGGGCTTCGGCTTTACCATGATCATCGCCGGGCTCATGGCCATGACCTTTATGATGTTCTCAGGCATTACCCTTTAGGAGGTTCCATGATCTACCTTATCAGCATACTGGTTTTTACGGCGGTCATCGGCATCCTGGTCACGGTGCTCCTCTTTGTGGAATCCAGGGTCACCACCCAGGGGGAGCATTCCGTCACTATCAACGGCAACACCGACGCGCCCATGAAAGTCTCCGGCACCCCCACCCTGCTGTCCGCCCTGTCGGCCCGGGATATCTTTCTGCCCTCGGCCTGCGGGGGCTCGGGCTCCTGCGGCATGTGCAAATGCCGGGTCACCGAGGGCGGGGGCAGCATCCTGCCCACTGAACTGGGGCATTTGAGCCGGAGGGAAAAGCTTGAGGGGAAACGCCTCTCCTGCCAGCTTAAAATCAAGGAAGACCTGGCCATTGAGGTGCCCGAATCCATTTTCGGCATCAAAAAAGTGGAAGCCGAAGTGGTGTCCAACGAAAACGTGGCCACCTTTATTAAGGAACTGGTGATCCGGCCCGTGGAAAAAATCGACTTCGAAGCCGGGGCCTATATCCAGATCGACGTGCCCGAATACGACCTCAACTTCAAAGATTTCCACATCCAGAGCCAGTATGTCAGCGAATGGAAAAAATACAACCTCATGGAACTGACCGCCAAGGGCATCAAACCGGGATTCAGGGCCTATTCCCTGGCCAATCCCCCCCATGACAACCACATCCTCATGCTCAACGTCAGGATCGCCACGCCGCCGCCGGGCACGGCCGGCATCCCACCGGGATTCGGCTCATCCTACGTCTTTGGCCTGAACCCCGGTGATAAAGTCACCATTTCCGGCCCTTACGGGGATTTCATGGCCCGGGACACGGGGCGGGAGATGTGCTTCATCGGCGGCGGTGCCGGCATGGCGCCTCTGCGCTCCCACATTCTCCACCAGCTGGACGGCATTAATTCGGGAAGAAAAATCTCCTTCTGGTACGGGGCCCGGTCACTGAAAGAGATGTTCTATGACGATGATTTTAAAGACCTGGAGCGGCGCTATCCCAATTTCAAATACAATGTGGCCCTCTCCTCTCCGGAGCCCGAGGACAATTGGACCGGCATGACCGGGTTCATCCACACCCATCTGTGCAACAGCTACCTGTGCAGCCACGAGGACCCCAGTGAGATCGAATACTACCTCTGCGGCCCCCCGCCCATGATCGACGCCATTATCAACGGGCTATACGAGATGGGGGTGGAGGATGATATGATCTTTTACGACAAGTTCAGTTAGTTTTCATCCAAAAACAGAGACTCCGCCTGGTGGTTTATAATAGCGGACCGGCTTGATAAAAGCGTCGGTTCATGGTAGTTAAGCCCTCGATTTTAAAAGAGGATAAAAATAATGCAGACAAATTTTTTGGGAACACCCCTTAAGACCCCCCTGGTCCTGGCCTCGGGGGTTCTTGGTAACAACAAGGCCATACTGGAACGGGTATGGGCAAACGGCTGCGGACTGCCCACCATGAAATCCATCGGCCCCGCCCCCAGGGACGGCCACAGCAACCCCACGGTCATAGACCTGGGAGAGGGCATGATCAATGCCGTGGGCCTGCCCACCCCGGGCTACCTGAACATGGAAACCGAATGGCTGGAACTTGAAAACAGGGACTTTCCCGTCAATGCCTCCATTTACGGGGGATCGGTGGAGGAATTTGTAATGGTGGCGGAATTTGTGGCCACCAAGCGTCCCGAATTCATAGAACTGAACATCTCCTGCCCCAACTCGGACAAGCACGGCATGCTCTTCGGGGTCAATGCCGACGCCTCCTATGATGTTGTCTCGGCCGTGAAAAAAGCCGTGGATATCCCCGTCATTGCCAAACTCACCCCGGCGGCCCCGGACATTGCCGCCATTGCCAAAGCCTGCGAAGAAGCCGGCGCCGACGCCATCTGCGCCATCAACACCGCCGGCCCGGGCATGATCATCGACATTGAATCCCAAATGCCGGTGCTGGACTTTAAAAAAGGGGGGCTTTCCGGCCCCATGATCAAATCCATTGCCGTACGCTGCGTCTATGACATTTACAAGGCGGTCTCCATCCCCATCATCGGACTGGGCGGCATCACCACGGGAAAGGACGCCATAGAGATCATCATGGCAGGCGCTTCCCTTGTGGGCATGGGAACCGCGGTCCGGTATCGGGGCATCACCGCATTCAACAAGGTCAACAAAGAAATAGACGACTGGCTGGCCGCCCACAACACCACCATGGACGAGATCCGGGGCGCGGCCCACAGGGAGGGAAAATGATTACAGATTTAAGGCCGGTCATGGTCACCGTGGCGGACAAGGAGGTCCACAGCGACAGCTTTGCCACCCTGTTCTTTGATTTCGCCATTGATTTCAAGCCCGGACAGTTCATCATGGCCTGGATCCCCGGGGTGGATGAAAAGCCGTATACCATCTCCCATCACAGCCCACAGCGGTTTGCCATCACCGTTGAGGCCAAGGGCCGGTTCTCCAAAAAAGCCGTCGCCCTGGAAAAGGGGGATAAAATCGGCATCCGGGGTCCCTTCGGCAACGGGTTCACCATCAGTGACAAACCCAATATCGCCGTGGTGGCCGGCGGCTGCGGCATGGCCCCCCTGGCCCCCCTTGTAGACGCCCTGGAAGCCTCCCGAAACAGGGAAATCATCCTCATCCACGGGGCACGGTCAAAGGAATTCCTCCTTTACCCCGAGCGGTTCTCCACCCACCGCCGCATCTGCACCGACGACGGCACCCAAGGCCACAGGGGATTTGTAACCGAGCTTCTGGAACAGGAAATCCTCGCCCGGGACATCCTGGCCGGAGAAGACAACGACACCCCGGCACTGGACATGGTCTATACCTGCGGCCCTGAGATCATGATGGCCAAGGTGTTTGCCATCTGCGAGGCCCACAGCATCCCCTGCCAGGTCTCTTTGGAACGATACATGCGCTGCGGCTTCGGGGTCTGCGGGGCCTGCGTCTGCAGCGACCGGGTGGTCTGCAAGGACGGTCCGGTGTTCGGTTCCCAAACCTTAAGGGAAATGGAAGACTTCAACACCACCGCCCTTTTGAAATCCGGTAAACCCGTCCCCTTAAACGAATATGCATCCTGGAGATGCCAGTAGAAATACAGACAGGAAATAAAAATGAGCTATAAAGAAGAATTTATTGAGTTTCTAGTGGAATGCGACGCCCTGAGGTTCGGGGAATTCAAACTGAAAAGCGGCCGTATCGCCCCCTATTTCATCAACACCGGCATGTTCGACACCGGCACCCAGATTAAAAAACTGGGCGGCTTCTACGCCCGGGCCGTACAGGAACATTTCGGAGAGGATTTCGACGGCATCTACGGCCCGGCCTACAAGGGCATCCCCCTGTGCATCACCGCCGCCACCGCCCTGGCCGACCTGGGCGTGGACAAGGGCTATGTCTTCAACCGTAAAGAAGTCAAAACCTACGGGGACAAAAGCGCCGTGGTGGGCATGGGCCTCACCGCCGATACCCGCCTCATCCTCATTGACGATGTCATCACTTCGGGCAAGGCCATCCGGGAATCCCTGGAAGTTCTGAAAAACTGC
Source organism: Desulfobacter sp. (assembly GCA_028768525.1). Taxonomy (NCBI): domain Bacteria; kingdom Pseudomonadati; phylum Thermodesulfobacteriota; class Desulfobacteria; order Desulfobacterales; family Desulfobacteraceae; genus Desulfobacter; species Desulfobacter sp. The sequence goes on from CP054837.1 coordinate 2,484,719, forward strand.
GACAACCCCCAGGTTTCGGGCATTGTCATCTCCGTCAACCGCCAGGAAAAGGGCAAGACCGATAAAAACGCCCTCAAGGAAGTCGCCGAAACCCTTGGCATCCCCATATTTGCCATTGTCACCATCACGGAAATCATCGACTACCTGCACAACCGTGAAATCAACGGGAAGGTCGTCCTGAATGACGAAATGAAGGCATCCATCGAAGCCTACCGGGAAACCTACGGGGCCGAATAGCACCATCACTGAGATAACGCCTGCCGGGCATCCACAGCCCGGCAGGTTTTACCCTACCTCTTTTTAAACAACTTCTTTTCCTATCGCAGTTTAAGAATTTTCCTTATTGCCACACCATCCGGCCTGTACTATAACTGCGGGAACAACAGCGGCAGGCCATGGAAGAAATCGGCAGCCCATATATGACGGGTTGCCCCACGCGTCACCCCCCCACCAATTTATTGGAATAGAAGATTCTTCCTTTCCTGCCGAAACCCGGTTCGGGTTTTACAAAATCGTAATATAATATTGATTCCGCATCCAGGGGGGCTTGGGTTTCAATAACGCCATCCGGATTAACCACGCAGGTTGGTGCAGTCTGATAAAATGTCGTGCCGTTTACTGAAATAACAGTCACAGCGTTTTCGATGGCCCTTGTGATCAAGTGGGACTTCATAACGGCCAATCGGTTTGTATTTTGTTTTTTGCTCACCTCGCAAAAGCTGATGGCCGCGATATCAACCTTATGGGCATACAATTCACGGAAATACTCCGGAAATCGAATCTCAAAGCAAAGGCGGAATCCGATTCGAATCCCGTCGATTTCAATGATGCCCTTTTGATTTTCTCCGGGCATATAATTTTCAAGGTCCCACCCCCACAACGCCCGCTTGTCATAATAGGTATACGAGCCATCCGGTGTGATCAGCATTATTGAATTGAACAGGGCGCCATTGTCCTTCCGGATCAATCCCAATGCAATGAAGATATTATGCCGGGCGGCAAGTTCAATGATTTCAGCAATTAGTTTTTGTTGTGCTTTAAAATCAATGCGGTCCACAGACGGGATTTCAATTGGCGGATATCCGCAAAGAGCGGCTTCCTGGGTGATCAGCAGTCTGGAATCCCGGGCGGCTGCTTCGATTATGGCATTTTTGATTTTTTGAAAATTGTCAAAAAGATTAGGCGAGATACTAAATTGTAATGCTGCGATTTTCATTTATCCCCGGAACGTTGTACGCGTAAATTTTATAATCTACGTGGAATTGATTTATGGTATCCGAATAAAATAATTGCATCAGTTTTTCTCTTATAGATTCCTGTGAATCTTTTTTTGACGGAATGTCGGGGGCCATGCTTATCCGTCTGAACATTGCTTTGCAGCGCCCCGCTTTTGCTCAACACCGGTGTACCGCTGTTTGTGATTCATTGAAAATCAGCCTATAGAATGTTAAAGTATTCACTACCATAAAGACGACTTTTGTCAAGGACCTAGAGAGAATGCTTAAGCTGCGCTGGCGCAGGACACCAGATTAAGGAAAAACAGTGGACACCGACACCCCCTTTGGAGAAAAAATCCCCAGGCCCATCACCCGATACAGGGAGGGCGCATTCAGTAAAGAAGACGGTTTTGTAGCGACGGAGGTTCCGGTGACCTTTATGGTCAACGGATTTGAAGCCGCCACCCTCATGTGCAGTCCGTCCCATTTAAAGGAATTCACCTACGGCTTTCTATTTACCTCCGGCATGATCCAGTCGGCCGACGAGGTTGAGGAATGGGACTGCGATGAAAAAAAATGGCGGGTGGATGTCCGGGTGAAGAATTTTGCCGATCCCGAGCTTTTGGGAAAACGCGTGTATACATCGGGATGCGGGAAAGGGGTGATGTACACCTCGGTGACGGAACTTGCATCACGCAGGCCCATTGAAATAGAGGCCCAAGCCAGTGTCCAGCTCATTACCAATGCCATGGGATGGCTGGCAAAATGCTCCGGCCTCCATAAAAGAACCGGCGGGGTCCATTCGGCCGCCGTGTGTATCAACAACGAAATGCCCCAGTTCCACATCGACGATATCGGACGGCACAATGCTGTGGACAAGGTCATCGGCGCCCTGCTGATGGAGGACCGGGGAAATGAGGACCTCATCCTATTGTGCACCGGCAGAATATCCTCTGAGATCCTCCACAAGGCCAGGCGGATGGCCATCCCGGTGCTGGCATCCCGGGGGGCCCCCACCCACCAGAGCGTACTGCTGGCCGACGAGATGGGCATGACCATTGTAGGGTTTGTCCGGCCGTCAAATTGCGCCGTATTTACCCATCCGGAAAGGATTACCGCCCCGTAAACCAAACAAGGGGGGAATATCCGCCCCGGGTATCCTGATTTACATTGCCGTGGTCATGATCCTGATGGCATTTTTTACGGGATTACGGCACCGGCCTGAGCAGCCGTGTATTTTCCGTAAACTGGGGGTAATCCGAAAGCGACGAACGGAGGGGATGGCCGTAGTCCACATAATTCCGCCGCACCGTCAACCGATTGATATCAAAAAGGGGATAGACCACGGCATCGCTGAGAATCTTGATCTGTGCCTGCTGCCAGAGCACGATCTGCTGCCTGGGATCCGTCAGGCCCAAAACATCATCCAGCAGCCTGTCAATCCCGGTATAATGGGAAAAGTTCGTATGGGGTCTCTTCCCTGTTTTCACGATGGCTTCGGAATGGAAGAACCCTCGGAGATAATTATCGGCATTGTGGCGAAATGTAAAATAAAGGACAATGGCATTCCGGTTGTCCCGAATCATCTTATGGTATTGGGAATGTGGCACAACAGCCAGCTTCAGGTTTACATTGATCCGGGCCAGCTGTTCTTTTAACACCCTGTAACTCTCCCGGTAGAGCCGCTTTTCGGAAACCGCCGTATCCAGATCAAATCCATTGGGATACCCGGCCTTGTCCAGCATTTTCCGGGCAGCCCCTATATCGCAGACCGGTGCCAGCCCCAGTTCTTCCACCCTCTCATTGGTCATGCCGCCGGGCAAAAACATGGGGGACATGGGCGAATAAACCGGGGAGACCAGCCGTTTGGAAGAGGCCGCCAGAAAAGCCCGTCGGTCCATGGCCGAAATCAGGGCCTTGCGCACCCGGATATCACCCAGCGGCGTCATGGATGTATTAAAATGGAACATGCCGGTGAATCCGGGGCCAAACACATCCACCAGCGTATCAGGTTCTTTTTCCATCTTTTCCAGCCACCCCGGGGTGCCGACGCCGTAAATCACGTCCATCTCACCGGAACGGAATGCAGCCTCACGCTTTTCGTTGTCCGGCATAAAATGGATTTCAACCCCGTCCAGTTTGGGCCGCCCCCTGAAATACTGCGCATTGGCCAGCAGGGTAATCTTTTCTCCGGGAACATGGGAAGAAAAGCGGAAGGGACCTGTGCCTACGGGGTGTTTAAGGAAATTCTCGTACCCCCCTTTTTCAATGGCCTGTTTGCTCAATATATAGCCGCCCCGCCAATTGGCCAGGCTGGACAGAAAAAACAGCGGGGAAACGGATTTATCCAGGGAGATTTCCAGGGTGTGGGAATTGACCACCCGGAAATCCATATTCCTGAATTCCCCTGAAAACACACTGGTTTTCGGGTTTGCCGCCTTTTTAAGAGAAAAGGCCACATCCTCTGCGGTCAATTCATGGGCAGGGCAATAGGGACTGGGATGAAAAAAAACTTTATGCCTGAGGTGGACGGTCCAAATCTGCCGGCCCCGAAGGATTTTAAACCGGGGCATGGCCGCAGCCAGGTCAGGCTCCATGGTTCTGGCATCTCCGGGCAGATACCGCCACAGGGCATTAAAAACCAAATCCGCATAGGTATGGTTCTGGGATCCCTTGCCGAAATCCGGGTCAAAACTGCCGAGTTTGGAAGAATGGAGTGCATATCGAAGGATGTTTCCCCGGGGTCCGCGGCCTGGACCTCTGCCGGAATCTGCGGAAACAGGCACAAGGGAGGCCATCAGTATCGCCAGTGACGCCAATCCCATTAAACAAACCCTCTTTCCCTTCATGGATGCCGGCAATGTCCCCCCTTCCCTGATCTTTTGATCACAAACTTAAAGAATATCCCCATAAAAAGCAAATGATTTGCCCCTGCACAGAACAAAAACCAAAAAATTCAATCCATTGCCGATTTGAATTTGACCCGGCCCCGGTCTTCGGTCATACTGGATAAAAATTAAATAATTTGGGAGGATCCCATGTCTTTTATCCTGTCCGATCCCGGCGAATTTAAAATAACCATCGAAGTCGTGCCCCCCGCCGGCCATGACATAAAGCCTCTCTTGGAAAAAATACAGCCGGTGGCCCGCCTTAATTTCCATGGATTCAGCGTGGCATCCAACCCGGTGGCCCGGCCCAGAATGTCGGCAATGGCATTTTCACACCTCCTCCGGAAGGAAACCGGAAAGCCGGCCATCCTCCATTTCACGGTCAGGGACCACAACCGGCTGGGGCTCCAGGCGGAACTCTGGGGTGCCCGGGCCCTTGGGATCGACACCATCATCGCCGTGACCGGAGACCCGTCGGGGAAAAAAAGGGCCCACCCGGCAGCGGGGGTTAACGATCTCTCCGTTTTTGAAATGATTGCCCTGGGACGGGCCTCCGGGGTATGCACCGGTGCCGTGCTGGACTGGCGGCCGGAGGTGAACGGGATGGATCACGAATGCCGCCGCATTGAAAAAAAAGTGGCCGCCGGCGCCCGGTTCATCGTTACCCAGCCGGTATACGACGAGGATACGGCCCTTGAACTGAAAAAGGGGCTGGCCCATATCCGGGTCCCCGTCATCATGGGCATCCTGCCGCTGATTTCGATTAAACATGCGGTTTTCCTCCACGAAAAAGTGGACGGTATCGCCGTTCCGTCGTCCCTGCGGCAACAAATGACCCAGGGGGATTCCCCCATGGAAACGGGCATCCAGAACAGCCGCCAGATGCTGGATCTGGCCCGCCGGCATTTCGCCGGAGCCTGCGTCATGCCGCCCTTTGACCGGTTTGACATTCTAAATCAAATCCTTTAAATTTAGTTTAAAGCCATCCCATATAGAATTAAATTTTAAACTGTATTCAAAGGTGTAATCGGTGTCTGATTTTTTGAGTGTCAGGGAGTCGCAGATTAAATTTTTCAACAGCCTCCCCTTCTACTATAAATCAAAAGACGGAGAATTTGTGCTGTATAAAAAGGCCGGGGAAATCCTGTCACCGGATCGGGCCGACCAGGGCCGCCATCCCCAGCTGTATATCCAAAAAAAACATAAATCCGAAGCCATAAAGGAACTGACCCAGGGCCTGAATATGGAATTTGAAAAGCAGCTTGCCAGCGGCGGGCTGGTCGGCATCAAAAATGCGCTTGGAAATATTGTCAAAGAGGCCCTGGCACCGGGACAGGGAGAAATGATGACCCGCCTGCCCGAAACCATTGATATCCTGTTTAAAAACATGGACCGGGACCACACCACAATGAGCTATCTTGCCAAGGTTGCGGGCTCTTCGGAACTCATGGTGGAACATACGGTCAATGTCACGGCCCTGACCCTCCAATATTGTTTTTTCCTGAAAATGTCGGAAGGCGAGGCACGGAACCTGGCCCTGTGTGCCCTGCTCCACGATGTGGGGGTATCCACTTTGGAGACCGAAATCATCGAATGCGAGGACCGCCTGAGCGCCACGGAATTTAAAAGATACAAACTGCACCCGGAAGCCGGCCATGATATGATCATCATGAATACGGATTTTGACATCGCCGTTGCCAATACAGCCCTGGAACACCACGAACGGCTGGACAAAACCGGATACCCCAACGGCACGGATCTCATCTGCCGGGAAAGTCAGATCATCGGCTTCATTGACAGCTATGAAGCCCTGACCTACAGAAACAAGTCCTTCCGCAAGGCAAAAAAACCCTTTGATACCCTGAAACTGATCAAAAAAGAGGTGATGGAAGGAAAATTTTCCCTGGACGTTTTTAAGACATTTACATCCTGCCTGATCCGGTAAGCACCCTCTGGATTTCCTTGATAAAAGGGGCTTCGGAGACAGGTTTGACAATATAGGAATCCGCCCCCGTCTCCAGGGCCAGGTTCATGGTTTTCTGGTTTGCCTCCACCGTGAGGATGACAAAAGGGATCGCCCTGAACTCCTGGTCCCCGTTCAGGGTCTCCAGCAGTTCCATGCCGTTCATCACCGGCATGTTCAAATCCGAAATAATCAGGTCCAGCGCCTGAAAACGGATCAGTTCCAATGCGGCCTGGCCGTTTCCTGCCTCCGCAATCCTGGTAACCCCGTTCCGTTCCAGAAAACCCCGTATGATCCGGCGCATGGAGATGCTGTCATCCACAACAAGTACACGGAGTTTGTTAGGTAAAACGCTCATGAAGCCACCTTTTCCCGTTGAAATACCAAATCTTTCACCCGGAAGAGATATCCGGCCCCCTCGGGTTTTGCCGCACTGCCGGCAGCCCGGTCTTTGAAAAAATCCACCAGGGTCCTGTTGATCACCTCAAAGGCAATCTCATCCCAGGGAATTTCATCTTCCGAGAAAAGACGGACCTCCGTACTTTCCGGCGTGGGGCCGAAGTCATTGGAAAGCAGTTCAGCCCTGAACATCATATATATCTGGTCCACAAACAAAATGTTGAACATCCGGTATGGCCCCAGGAGCGCCACACGGGCCCGGGTTTCTTCCAGTGTTTCCCTGACGGCTCCGTCCTGGACCGATTCCCCGTTTTCCAGATAGCCTGCCGGCAGGGTCCATTTCCCCTTTCTGGGCTCAATGTTCCGCCGGCACATGAGGATTTTCTCACCGGAAACAGGAATGGTGCCCACCACGAGTTTCGGATTTTCATAGTGGACATGGCCGCACCGGCTGCAGACATCCCGAATATGGTCATCATCTTCGGGGATTCTCTGGGTCATGGGGCCGCCGCACTGGCTGCAATAATGTATTGGCATGGTCTAAGCACCTGTTAGCATTTTTTTTAAGATATCAAACCAGGCCTCCCCCCTTCCCAGAATCCTTTGGGCCAGGGAGGGGGACGCCTGTTTTTCTCCGGCCCGGATCCGCGCCGCCCGTTTTTCAGGCCGGGGAGGCAATATATCCGGCCATGTTCTCCTGGGAGGCAATCCCCTTCCTCAGGGCAGAGGCCGCCAGGGCCACCATCATTTTCTTTTTCACATGCTTTTCAGCCACATGGCCCAGTTCATGGCCGATGACAAAGAGCAGTTCCCCATCCCCCATCTTATCCATAAGGCCGCTGTATATCCGTACACTGCCGTCGGCCATGGCAAAAGGCGTTGACCCGGGGGGCCAGGTATACCCGGATATTGAAGAGGATGCCGATCATTATCCTCATCATTCACGCATACCGCAAATCAAAGGGGCATACAAGGGCGGCACCCCTATAAATCATCTTTTATTTTCTTTTCAAACACGTCCTGGAAAAAATTATCCGATTCAGAGAGTACATGGGTATGGACATCGGCAAATTCCTTGAGCAGCTTTCTGGCCAGGGGGGTCAGTGTGGATCCGCCGCCACCGCCACCGCCTGCGCTGCGGATGAGCAGGGGATGCCCCAGGCCCTCTTCAGTGGCCTTGATCTTTCCCCATACCGCCCGGTACCCCATCTTCAATTCCTTGGCCGCGGCATTGATGGACCCGCACCTGTCAATGGCCGACAGAATCCTGAACCGGCCCAGCCCGAAAATCACCTGGCCGGCATCATCTTCGATCCATATCTTGGACCGTATGGTAAATGGGGTATGGCTGCTCATGTTTTTCTCTATTAGCATAAAATTCTCAAGATGTGAAATCCCACTTTTCCCGGGACCGCGATTCCCGGGACCAGATGAAACACGGTTTCAATTAAACGGCCCCGAATCGATCCAGGCGCTGAACCCTTCAGGGTGCCAGTCAATATCTTCCCCGAATAGCGTACAATACCGCCCCCCGGCCGGGTGCTGTCTGGCGGGCCTCTCCCGGTCGTCATAATCCACCACCGTAATGCATTGGGCCGGCAGGTGGGAGAGCCCCCGCTTCAAAAGGTAGATCACATCCACATCATCCTCGGGCATGCTGTAACCGATAATATAGGCATGGTCCGCCCGCCGAAGTTCCCGGGCCGCCCTGTACCAGACCTGGGAGATATGGGGGTTTCGGTAATCTTTCATATGGGTGGGGGTGATCATGACGGGCCGGACAAAGGCCCCGCAGTCCCGGCAGGGGCTGCCGTGGCAGGAATACCGCTTTTCAAGGTGGAAGTCGGAATCCGCCTCTTCAATATAAAGGGCTTCAAGCATTTTAACCATCCCTCTGCCGGATTTGGAAATCCCCACATCCAGCCGGTGGCAGGCCGGGCAATACAGCCAATTCAATGAGCCGTGGAGTTTAAGCAGCGCGCCCATTTTCCCCACCTTTTTGTAGGTGGCGGTGGCCACATCGCACCCGTAATCCGGAAACCGCAGGCTGTCGGAGGCCATCTGGCTCAGATATATCAACGAATTATCCGCGATAATATCGTAATTCAGAGAAATGATCCTAGGAATACTCCTGTTTTTATGATAGAGATCCACCAGCAGCCGCTTATAATAATTCCGTCCGATGTGCCGGAGCTGGTGCTCCAGCAGGGCAAAAATCACATATTCCAGGGCGTTGCGGACCTCAACGAGACGCGCCAAGGGCCAGTCCGCACTGAAATTATCTCCGTGGTCGATGGCCGTGTCCAGCAGACTGATCAAAAGGGGGAGCCCCGGATAATCAGAGGCCTGCCGCGCCTCTATATTTGCGGGCAGGTGAAAATTTTCAATCAGGAAGTCATCAAGAATGCCAAAAAAATCCTCCCGTTTCAATTCGCTTTCAAGCTCAAAGGCCTGGGGAAGGATTTCCCATGTCAGGGGGCCGTTGCAGGCCTTTGTCGCCCCTGCACCGAAAATAATGACAGGGTTCGCCGGCATGGTTTTTCTCCTTTACCTTAGGATTTGGAATGCCTTGCGATATCGATATTGGTCAACCATCCCAGCACCGGCTTGGCCTTGGTGCCGTCTTCCGTGATAAATACATCCTGGCATCCGGGCAGGGCCTCCATCTTTGCCTTGGCATCGGCCAGGGTGGCGCCGGAGGGGATACAATCGAATGAATTGCCGACTTCTGATTCCATGGTATTGAATTCCAGAAAATCTTTCAGGGTCAGCGATTCAATGTCAAAGGTCTCATCCCCCCCGCAGGCGGCAATCGATTTTTCGGTGATGAATTTGTACAGCATGCTCTGGTGAATGATGTAGCGGATCCGGCCGTCTCCTGTGATAATCGGTATTCTGGTTACTTTAGGCGTCAGAAGGCTCAACATATCTTTTGAAAGGTTGACCGTCCCCCCGTCCTCTTCCGGCCCGAGGATGACCACCTGCATGGCATCACAGGGAATCATTACATCCTCCGCCTTTACCCGCCCCAGCCTCGCATCTTTCATGTGCTCAACCATCTGGTTCATACTTTCACTTGCCTTGTCAAAATTTTCACCTGAAAAATAGTATGCCAGCACGGTCCCCACCCAGGTCCCCAGCATGGGGATCACCATGGTGAAAATTTTTTCTGCGGCCCCCCCCTTATCCGCAGACGTCAAGATCAGAGCAAGGGCAAGTACAACAATAATGGCCGTTGAGCCCATGATAACCCATCGGGCAATATCCGACCGTGTCGACTGTTTGACAGAGGCTTTTTTCGGTTCGTCACCCATTGAAGGCATCCTCCCATTAGATATTCGGGTTAATATATTGTGATCTTCAGACAGAAGAGTGAATGTACCGGCCCGGAAGAAACGAACTCAGTCAATCGGAATCGTATGGATCTTATATGGATCGAATGTAGCGGATAGACCGCTGCCTTGTCAATTACAAAATCCTGGACTTATTTGCCCACCAGCCCGGCCAGCCACATGGTCAGGGGCGGATAAAAGGTGATCAGGGCCAGATCCAGGAGAAGCACCAGAAGAAAGGGCAATACCCGCCGGCTGACGGCGCCCATGCGGTCCCCGGAAATGGAGGCGGAGACAATGAGGCAGATGCCCATGGGCGGGGTGAGCATGCCCACGGCCAGGTTGGCCACCACGATGACTCCCAGCTGGATGAGATCGATGCCCAGGGAAGGGAGCATGGCCGTAATCATGGGGACCAGCAGAATAAGGGAGGCCGTGGTCTCAACAAAGGTGCCGGCGGCCAGCAGCACCACATTGATCAGCAGCAGAAGGGCCACGGGATTGTCCGTCATGGCAAGGAGGCTGCCGGCCAGGGCCGCCGGGATATCCTCAATGGCCGCGATCCATGAAAAAACCGAGGCCGTGGCAATGATGAACATCACCACCGATGCCGTGATCCCCGCCTGGGTGAATATGGGAAAAATATCTTTCAGCCCGATCCGCTTATACACGAAAATGGAAACAAAGAGGGCGTAAGCCACGGCCACGGCCGCCGACTCCGTGGCCGTAAAAATCCCAAAAAGAATGCCGCCCAGGATAATCACCGGCGCCCCCAGTGCCAGGACCGCCCGCCTGAAGGTCTTCCATATCTCTTTTACCGAAAACCTGGTATCCGGGGCATACCCCTTTTTCCAGGCGATCAGGGTGGCGGTGGTGATGAGGGAGATGCCGATGAGCAGCCCCGGCAGGATACCTGCGGCAAAAAGCCGGGAGATGCTGGCCCCGGTGAGGAATCCGAAAATAATCATGGGGATGGAAGGGGGGATCACCACCCCCAGGGAGCCCCCCGAGGCCTGGACCGCCGCGGAGAAATCGCCAGGGTATCCCGACCGTTTCATGGCCGGGATCAGTACCGCCCCCACGGCCGCTGCATCGGCGGCGGCAGAGCCGGAAATACCGGCAAAAAACATGGCGGAAACGATGGAGACGGCCGCCAGCCCGCCGGGAAGCCAGCCGGTCAGGGCATTGGCAAAATCAATGAGCCGCTGGGAAATCCCCCCCTTTTCCATGATCACCCCGGCATACATGAACAATGGGACGGCCATGAGGTGGAAGGAATCCGTTCCCGCCACCATGCGCTGGATCACCATCATCAGCGGGAAATCCCCCTGGACCAGTATGGCAGTCATGGATGCCGCGCCAATGGCAATGGCAATGGGGGTGTTGATGAGAAAAAGGAAAAAAAGGGTGGTCAGAAGGAGTTCGGTGGTCATGCCCGGCCTTTTAGGGACCGGCCCAGAAAGGCCAGGCCGTGAATGGTAAAAATCAGGCCGGACACCGGCACCACGGCCATCATCACCCATTTGGGCAGATTCAGGGCCGGGGTGATCTGCAGCCGGACAAACCAGGAAAATTCAATTCCGGAATATATCATAACGGCGAACAGGGCCAGGCTGGCCCCATGGGTCAGGCAGGCCGCCCCTTTTTGCCACCCCGGCGCCAGTCGCCGGTAAAAGCCGTCCACCCCGGGGTGTGCCCCGTGGTAATAGGCCACGGTGGCCCCGAAAAAGGTGAGCCAGACCAGCAGCAGCCGGGCCAGTTCCTCGGACCAGAATAATGAATGGTTGAGCACATACCGGGAAAATACCTGGACCGTCACAATCACGGCCATGGCAATGCCCATGGAAGCGATCAGGCCCCGAATCCACCGGTTCAGCCCCCGGCTGATCTTATTCAGATAATACATGCCGCAGAGGCGTTATTTCACGGCATCAAGGATTTTTACCAGCAGGGACTGCACCCTGGGATCGGAATAGAGATCCATCTCCTTGAGCCCGGCCACCTTTGCCCGGAAGGCAGCCACATCCGGATTCTCAACCACTTCCATGCCCTTTTCCTTGAGCAGGGCCAGGCGGCCGGCATTCTTCTCCCGATTGCTCCTGCGCTGGTACTGCGCCGCTTCTTTGATGGCCGCGGTAATCATCCCCCGGTCCGCTTCCGGCAGCTTATTGAACCACCGCAGAGAGGCCACATCAATATGGGGGGAATAGACATGGCGGGTCAGGGTCATGTATTTCTGGATTTCGTAAAATTTATAGACCTCCATCACCCAGAGGGGATTTTCCTGGCCGTCGATCACCCCCTGTTCCAGCTCCGTATAAATGGGCCAGGGCATGGGCGTGGGATTGGCGCCCAGGCTCTGCCAGATGGCCTTGTGCAGGGCTGAAGCCATGACCCGGATCTTCAACCCGGCCACCTGGCCGGGCCCGGTGACGGCCCGGGTGTTATTGGTCAGGTTCCTGAATCCGTTTTCAGAAAAACAGAGTCCCTTGAATCCTGAAGTCTCAAGGCTTTTAAGAATCTCAGCCCCCAGGGGGCCGTCCAGGATTTCGTCGGCCTGGGCATGGTCTTTAAAGAGAAAAGGATAGTTGATCACCCGGACAATGGGGTCAAAGGTATCAAAGGGGCCGCCGGTGATCACCCCCATGTGGACGGTGCCCATCTGGATCTGCTGGAGGATTTCGGTTTCATTGCCAAGGGAGGCGGAATGGTAGATCTTCACCTTGTAGGCGCCGGCCGACCGTTCTTCCACCAATTCTTTGAACTTCTCCGCCACGATATTCTGGGCCGCCCCGGGCTTGGTCACCACCCCCAGCTTGATGGTGGCGGTCTTGGCGTGGATACCCCCCGCGGCAACCAGGGCAATGAGCCCCGCCAGGATCAACATACCGACTTTTCTCATATCTCCTCCTGTGTATTGGTTTCAGCCCTATGTATGCAAACTGACCGCCTTAGTCAACCCTGCCCCGGTTTTTTGGTCAGGAATAAAAAGAATTGCAACGGTCTTAACCGCCCAATTGTTATTCCCCACCTCTCGGGAGGATACCAGGGGGTGAGCAACCTGGAAAATGACTTTCCATTTTTGCGGGGATTGGAATGACGCTGCGGGTTATTTGAAATTGTGGACTTCCATGAGGGTATCAAAGGTGCCGTCTTTTATAACCTTTGCCAGTTCCCGGTTAAATGCATCAACCTTTTTCATGTATCCGGGAACCGCCCTGGAAAACATGGCGTGGACCGGCAGCTTGGCCAGGGCCGGGGAATGAAACACAAGATCGGTTATATTTGCAATAAGAAAGGGGGAGGTCTTTACGGAGTGGGTCGCCACATATTTGTCGATCACGATCAGGTCCACCCGTCTGCCGATCAGCTTTTTTAAATTCTGGAAATCGGTTACGACGTAATCCTTGGTGAGGTAGTCGGCGTTCTCAATTGCTGTAGGATTTACATACCCCATTACCAGGCCGATTCTATAGGGTTTCAGTTCTTTGAGGGTGGTAAAGGATATCTTGGCATCCTTTTTGGAACACAGGTAAATCTCGCTGTGGATATAAGGATCGGTAAAGGCATATTCTCTGGCCCGGTCCTTTGAATAATAGGCATTGTAGGCAAGGGCATATTTCCCGGATTTGGTCATGACCATGGCGCGTTTCCAGGGCAGGATGTCAATCTGGGTTTTATAGCCCATGCGGTTTAGAATGATGGTCATGAGGTCAGATGCAAACCCATAGTTGGTCAGATTGACACCGGCATAAGGCTGCCAGTTGCAGGTGGTGATTTTCAGGGTAGGATAATCACTGTCTTTGGCAAAAGCAGATACGGATAATAATAGAACGAGGATAAATATGTGAACGATATGCCTCATTACCATTCCTCCCTGAAAAACGTTGCACTGATTTTTAAGGATTTCACTGACCAGTATTAGAGAATAAGTGCTTTAAGTCAAGATATTTATCTCATCCGATATCTATCTCATCCGCCGGCATCTGTCCGGTGTGCCCCTCTTTTAAAAAAAAGAGCCGGTGCCCCTTGGGGGACACCGGCATGGCTTTATGAACGGCGATAGGCGATAATTTATTTCAATTTAAACCGGCTGACCATTTGATTGAGATTTTCAGCCAGTTTTGACAGTTCAGAGGCACTGGTATTTACCTGGAGGCTGCCGGTTCTCATTTCCTCAGCCGACTGGCTGACCCCGTGGATGTCATGGGTCACCTCGCCGGCAACGGCAGAGGCCTGGTTGACATTCTCATTGACTTCCTGAACCCCTTCTGCCGCCTGGCTGACGTTGCTGGATATTTCCTGGGTGGTGGCGGACTGCTCTTCAATGGCAGTGGCAACCGATGTAACAATGCCGTTGATTTCATTGATAATGCCCACAATGGTCTCAATGGCTGAAACGGACTCTCTGGTCGAGGTCTGGACATTGCCGATCCGGGAACTGATCTCATTGGTTGCTTCCGCCGTCTGCTGTGCCAGGGCCTTGATCTCGCCGGCGACCACGGCAAAGCCCTTTCCGGCTTCTCCTGCCCTTGCCGCTTCGATGGTGGCGTTCAGTGCCAACAGATTTGTCTGTTCGGAGATATCGGCAATGGTTTCTGTCACCTTGCTGATCTCCGCTGCGGCCTGGCCAAGCTCGGCAACTTTTGAGGAGATTTCTTCGGCTTTTTTCACAGCCTCAGAGGTGGTCTGGCTTCCGGTTGAGGTATTCTTGGCAATTTCATTAATTGTCACCGTCATTTCCTCGGCCGCCGCCACAATCATCTGCAGATTGGCCGATGTCTGTTCGGTGGCTGCGGCAACACTGTTCATACTGGTAGCCATCTCCTCGGCAGCGGAAGAGACACTGTTGGCTTTCTCCGATGTCTGCTCAGACCCGGATGCCATCTGATCAGATATGGCGGACAACTCAGTGGAAGCGGCGGTCAATGTACAGGTTCCCCCCGTGATATCCTTGAACATCAGGGTCAGATTGTCAGTCATGGTTTTCATATTTTTGTATACGCCGGTGGTCTCTTTGCCGTTATTATTGAACTCAATGGTCAGATCTCCACCGGCGATGCTGTCGGCAATCCGGGCAATTTCTGCGGGATCATGGCCAAGCAGGGCCATGATTCCCCTGACAAACCAGAGGACGCCGACAATGGTCAGGGCGAGGAAAAGCGCTGCGGCCATGAGGATCATATTGCGTATCATGTACACCGGCCCCATGAATTCAGCTTCATTCTGGGTAACAACAACAGACCAGCCTGAAATATCAACAGGGGCAAACCCGCCAATTTTGCGATTTCCTTTGAACCGGTACTTTTCAACACCGGATTGACCGGCCAGCATTTTGTCGCCGATGGACTCGAACCCTTTGATATCATGCACATTCAACTGCAAAATCAGCTTCTTGTCTGGATGGGCAATAATATCACCGGCGCTGTCCAGAACAAATGAATACCCTGTTTTACCTATTCTGGTTTGGGTAATCTGATTGGACAGGTCCTCCAGTTGGACCACCAAAGCAAAAACCCCAACAAATTCATTGGAAGAATTTTCCAGCGGAACGGCAACAACGCCAACCGGTTGGCTGCTGACCTTGGAGATTATGGGATTGCTGATGGTAATCTTTCCGGACCGGGCAGAGTGGAAATATTCTCGCTCCTTTATTGACACCTTCTGTTCCCTCGACTTACCGCGGTTTGTATCGGATATAAGCATGCCGTTCCGGTCGGTGACAAAAAACATGTCATATCCTTTTCCTATTTTTTGATATGCAGCGGCCAGATAATCATCCAATGCATTAAAGGCGTCATTGCCCGGGCTCAGCTCACCTTGGGCAGCCCTTATGCCCGCCTCTGTGACAACAGGGCTTGTCGCGATGCTTTGGGCCAGTTTAATCTGCTCTTTCAGGAACGCGTCAATCAAGGCGGCGAAATTGAGTGCAACCGTCAGGCTCTTGTCTTCCGCAAGCTCCTGAATGGCCTGGGAGGACTTTACGATGGAGAAAACCCCGACAACGGATAAGGGAATCAGGGCGATCAGGATACCGCTTACAATCAATTTAAATTTCAAGGTGAGTTTTTTCATGATGTCTCCGTGCTTAATTACAGGTTTAGTATGTACTGCTGGAGGAGTCTTAAGCAGAAAACGCGCCAGGGCATCAGATTTTCAACACCCCCTATAATAAGCGGATATTGCGAACCGAACTAATTCTGAAATTCCAAAAAGATAGACAATATTCTTGTATCCAAGAATGGCGAAATTCCATTTTACAAGAATTGTCCCAAGGATGTATCAGATACAGGAATGTGCTATCCCTGTTTAGAGACAAATCCGGGAAGATTATACTTGCTCAACAAGGCGTACAGCCGGGCCTGGGAGAGCCCGGACATAAGGCATGCGGCCTTACGGTCGCCACGGGCCTCTTTGAGCAACCGTTCCAGGTATTTTTTTTCCAGCCGCTGCCTGCAGTCGTTTAAAGGAGGGAATCCTTCATTGCCATTAATGGCAATGTCAACAATGGTTCTGGCAAATTTCGCCGGGGCCGTATCAAATCCGAGACCGGGCAGACGGTATCCCGGGGGAAGATGTTTGGGGACCAGGGTGGGATCGTGCCCGGCAGCAGCCAGGGCATGCTCAAGGACATTAATGAGTTCACGGATATTGCCCGGCCATGGATTTTTCTCAAGGGTGCCGATAAATTCAGGAGAAACGGCTTTTGCACCCAGATGATAATGGGTTGATAATTCGTGAATTTTTCTGACCACGATCTCTTCAATATCCTTGTTTCTCTCCCTGAGTGGCGGCAGATGAATTTCCATGGCCCTTATCCGGTAAAACAGATCCTGGCGAAACCGGTTCTCTTTTACCATCCGGGAGAGGTCAAGGTTGGTGGCGGAAATGAGGCGGATATCAACACGGATCTCCTTTTTGCCCCCAAGGGGACGGACGGTTCTTTCCTGAAGCGTCCTTAAAAAGGTTTTCTGGACGGACAGGGGCATGTCACCGATTTCATCCAGCATCAAGGTGCCGCCGTCCGCCTGTACGATCAATCCGTCCTGTCTTGATGCGGCACCGGTGAATGCCCCTTTTTCATGGCCGAACAGGGTACTCTCAATCAAGGTTTCCGTCAGCGCACCGCAATCCACTGCCACAAAGGGTTTTGACGCCCGCTTGCTGTTTTCATGGATTGCCCTTGAGAACAATTCCTTTCCCGTCCCCGTTTCCCCGGTAACAATCACACCGGCATCTGTGGCGGCCGCCCGGCCGACATCTTCCAGGCATTTTCGGATGGCGGAGGACTCCCCGATGATCTTGGCGCGTTTCAGGGGAACCAGCCGGGGGGCGGCCAGTTTTTCCTTCCGGTATTGGATCGCCCGTTTTATGGGCAGGGAAACCTCGTCCAGCTGAAAGGGTTTCTGGACATAATCCCAGGCCCCGTATTTGAATGCCGTCTCAGCCCCCCTGGCGTCACCGGTGCCGGTGATGATAATAATTTCCGGGCTTGATGGGCCGTCTGACAAGGCCGGCATGATATCCAGCCCGTTACCGTCGGGCAGTTCCAGGTCCAGCAGGACAATGTCGAAAGAACATCTTTTATTCAGGGACTCCGCCGCGCGGACCGTGTTGGCGGTATAGAACGCACATCCCATCTTTGTTAAAACCGTTTCAAAAAACAGGCAGATCTCCGGATCATCATCAACAATCAGCACATGTATCATTTTTCTTCCCCGTCAACGATGGCATGCAACGCCCGATGGACCGTCATGGAGAGTTCTGAGGCAATCATGGGCTTCATGACCAGGTCAAAAATACCGGCTGAGGTGCAGATCTCCTTTGTCAGTCCCTGGCTGAACCCCGTGCAAAGGACAATGGGAATGCCGGGATTGATGGCCTTTATGGACCTTGACAGATCCAAACCGTTCATTCCGGGCATGGTCATATCCGTTAGCACCAGGTCAAAATACCGGGGCGCATTTCGAATGTGCGCCAGGGCTTCCTCACTGCTTGTGGCCGCAGTTACGGAATACCCCATTTTGGATAGAAGGTCCCGGGTGCCTTCCACAATGGGTGCCTCATCATCCACCACCAGAATCCGGCCCTCCCCGCGCACCAGGGGCGGTTCTTCAGATTTCTCCGATACCTCGGCCGCCGCTTCATCCGGGATAAGCACCTTGAATGTGGTGCCGTTCCCCGGTTCACTGTAGACAGAGATGCCGCCGCCCATTTCTTTTAGAATGCCGTAAACGGTTGAAAGGCCCATTCCTGTGCCTTCTTCTCTTTTTTTTGTGGTGAAAAACGGTTCAAAAATACGATGGATAACGGCCTTTGGAATTCCAATGCCGGTATCGGAAACAACCAATTGGTAGTATTGCCCCGGTGCAACATCTTTAAACTGGCGGGAGTCCGCCTTGTTCACGCGGATGGCGTCCAGAACGATCTCAAGCCGGCCGCCCTTGTTTTTCATGGCATGGCCCGCATTGGTAAAGAGATTCATCAACACCTGATGGAACTGGATGGGATCCCCCAGAACCCGTGCCCGGTGCACCTTCAATTCCTGGTGGATCTCAATATTGGCCGGCAGGGAAGCCCGGATGAATTTCACGGTTTCCTTTATAATGGGATCAATAGATATCGGCTGTTTCTTGACCTCCGCTTTTCTGCTGAATGTAAGGATATGCCGGACAAGATCCCTGGCCCTCAGCCCGGCTGAAGAGACTGAATCCAGGTATCTTTTCATGGGTTCCTCATCCCCGGCTTCAAGTTTGGCCAGGTCCGCGAATCCCAGCAATGCGGAAAGGATATTGTTGAAATCATGGGCGATGCCCCCGGCCAGCACCCCGATGGCTTCCATTTTCTGGGACTGGCGGAGCCGCTCCTGCATCTCATAGACACCTGTGACATCCCTGAAGACCAAAACGACCCCGATGATTTCTCCGCTGTCATTGCGGATGGGCGAACCGGAGTCTGAAATCTGGTAACGGGTACCATCCCGGGCGATGAGAACGGTGTGATTGGCAAGATCAACGGTTTTCCCCGTTGAAAGCACCTTTTGTACCGGATTGTCCACCCGTTCCTCTGTCTCTGCATTTACAATGTGAAACACGTTTTCAAGGGGCTCGCCAACGGCCTTTTGGGCATTCCAACCCGTGAGGTGGGCGGCAACGGTGTTCATCCGGGTCACCTTGCCGCTGATATCAGTCGCAATAACGGCATCACCGATTGAATCCAGGGTAACGCGAAGATTCTCCTCACTTTCTTTCAATGCCGTTTCAGCCGTTTTACGGTCACTGATGTCCACCGTGGACGACAATATGGCCTTGCCATCCTTCCAATCAATGATACAGCTCGAAAACAGAATGTGATTCTTTACCCCGTTGCGCCGGACGGCCACTTCCGCATCTCTTACAAAGCCATTCTTTTCTATTTCCGATATAATTCGCTCTTTGTCGGCCGTTTCCACTATTCTGCCGAGTTCTTCCATTGTGCGGCCCACAATCGATTCCAAAGGCTTTTGCACGGTTTCGCAAAAATACTGATTGGCCAGCAGATACCGCCCCTCCATATCATTGATCACACAGGAAAAGGGCAGGAGGTCGAACAGTGTCTGAAACAGATTCAGGCTTTTTTTGATTTCCGATTCATCATGCCGGATATGGCTGACATCCACAAAGGTGATCAGCACCCGGTCTCTCATGAGGGTGGCCCGGATGTCAACCTGCTTCACTACTCCGGTTTTACAAGAGATAGTATATTCTTTCTGCTCCTGAGACACCCCGATGGGCCTTTTTTCACGAACGGCCCGCTCCCATTCCCCCTTGACCTCGTTTCGATATTCCGGTTCCGGATATGCCCTGGGCCACCAGGCATCAAGGTCGGGGACCTCCTCATTTGTGTATCCAAAGACGTCGGTAAAGGACCGGTTAAATCGGATGGCACCGGTGTCCATATCCAGTTCACCAAAGGGAAGCGGTGCGTTTTCAAAAAACGACCGGAACCTTGCCTCACTGTGGGCAATATCTCCCCTGGCCTGATTCAGCCGGGTGATTTTGTCATCCAGCCGGCGCTTTAAAATTGTCGAAATGGCAGCCAGGATTAGAATCGCACCACATAAGACTCCCCCTCCGATCACCAGCAACCTGAAGGTGTTCGAAGACAGCCCGGAGGGCATCTGAAATGTTATCCACCTGTTTTTAACCGCCGCAAATTCTTCTTGAGATATCGCTGAAAGGGCCTTTTGGATGGATGAAAAAAGCAGGGGATATTTCTTGTTCACCCCGATGCGAAGGTCATAATTCAAATCGGTGGTACCCGCCAGCTTGAGATTGGTGATTCCCTGCCGGGTGATATAGTGGGATGCAACGGCCAGGCTGCCCACATAAGCATCAGCCTGTCCGAATGCGGCCATTCGTAATCCCTCTTCAACACTCTGCGCAGCCAGGACATTCAGTTTTGCCCCTGAATACTGCCTGACAAACTCTTCAGTGGCCGATCCTGCCACAACAGCAATCTTTTTCCCTGACAGGTCATCAAGGGTCACACCTGTCCCCAGGGTGAGTGGCGCAATGATGACAATGGGAATTTTCATGTAAACAGAACTGAACAATAAAAAGTCTTGGCGCTCGGGCAGCTTTACAATGGCCGGCGCAATGGCAAATCCATCGTTTTTCAATCCCGCCAGATATGCGGTCCGGTCTTTAGGCGTTTTTTTCGGGACACGTATCCCCAGTCTCTCTTCCACCAGGGAAAAGATATCCGCTGTTATTCCGCTGAACCCGTTGTTCTCATCGGTAAATTCAATTGGCGGTAGCGCCTCATTATACCATAGTTCAATCTGATCTATATGTTTCGCAAGCCATTCATTTTCTTCGGGTGTAAGAGACGCCCGGGAAGGCTGGCTGCCCAGCGCTGCCGCTGTAAACAGCAGCATTCCCACAAGGGTAAGGCAAGCCGTCAGGGCATGCTGAACAGGTAAAAACCAAGTTCTTACCGAAACGGGCAAGCCGCTCTGACCCTTGGCGATGCCAGTTTTTTCAATGTGCACTAGGACACCTTTCACTTGAGTGGGCATACGCGTCATACTTTCAGTTTTTGATGAAATAAAAATCGGAAGTAGTATAGATTACTCCCGGAATCAATAGTATTTCATAAAAAAAACCAGAAAACAATGTTGACCCAACGCCCAGGCCCAATCGCCTGCCGTCCACAGACCCTATGCATTATATTGTTTTCCACCGTGGAAGAGACCCCAAGCCCATCTGCGGTGGAGACAATTATTTTTTTATGGAACCCGCCGAAGCCCGCCTCTATCTGACCGTCAGCCCGGGGGAACAGGAGCCGGTCTCAATGGGCGGTTTTCCCGGATATCTGTTCGACAACAATCTTGAACACCCGGGTTTTTCTCAGGTCCCGTTGAATATAGTCCTCGCCTGCAGGCAGGTGGTCCGGCGCCAGCCGCTTGACCAAAGCCCGGAGCCCGTCGATTTTATCATCTCCCAGCACCTCCTGGGCCCTGCCGAAAATCACCGCGCTTTTATACCGGGTACTGAATTCCTCGGCAATAATTCCGGTGCCGGAGGTGACGCAGAAAGAGACCTTGGGGTTAAAGGCCATATTGTCGATCTTATGGCCGAACGGGGCGCAGTGAAAATAGACGGCCCCATTGTGAAATACATAATTGAGGGGAACCGCATAGGGATAACCGTCTTCGCCAACCGTGGCCAGAACCCCTTCCTCACCTGCCTCCAGAACCTCAAGGGCCTGTTCCCTGGACAGCCGTTTATCTTTTCTTCTCATCTTTCTGAACATACTTTGCCTCACTAGTATGGGTTGCTGTGGGTTACAAGCATCTATAATAAAAAATACCCTCCATTAAAAGGGGCAAACTCAATAAATCCGGCTGTTGCAAGCGGCCTTTTTTTCCTGTCCATTTCCCCGGGCCTGTGATAATGAAATTTATCGTATTTCAATTTACCGACAAACCATGGGGAGAAAAATGGAAGAGAAAAAGAGTACCCGATTCATCACCGCGATTATCATTGCCGCCCTATTCCTCTTTGCCCCGGTTTCAGGGTTCTCCGGCCAGGGACGGGAAAAAATAAACCTGGACGGCGGAAAAATAGGGACCGTGGCCTTTAACCACCACCTTCACCAGACCCTCGTCGGGGACTGCATGGTCTGCCATAAAAGCTTCCCCCAGAAAGAAGGCGCCCTAAATGCGGCTAAAGCCGCCGGTGAACTCAAGAAAAAACAGGTCATGAACAAAACCTGCCTCAAATGCCACAAGGCAAAGAAAAAAGCCGGTGAAAAGCACGGGCCCACAAGCTGCAAGGCCTGCCATAAGAAATGAAACTGATCCTCTCTCCCACCAAAACAATGGATATGGGGGAACCGGACCTGGGGGGATTATCCCCCGGCCACCCGGAATTCGCGAAGGATGCAGAGCGCCTGGTCCGGATGCTCACCACCATGGACCGGGCCGGCCTGAAAAAAGTATTTAAAACCAGCGACAGCCTCACCCTCAAGGTCCAGGAGATGATAGAGGGGTTTGACCGCGCCCCGGCCAGCCCGGCCCTGTTCGCCTTCCGGGGGGAGGCTTTCAAAACCCTGGCCCCGGATGACTTCACCAGGGAGCAGATGCGCTACGCCCAGGAAAACCTGAGGATTCTCTCGGGCCTTTACGGTGCCCTCTGCCCCCTGGACCTGATAAAACCCTACCGTCTGGATTTCAATACCCCGCTGAAACCCGGCGGCACCGGCATGAAACCCTTCTGGAAAAAACGGCTGATTCCCTGGTTCGAATCCCTGCTGGCCCCCGGTGAATGGCTGATTAACCTGGCATCGGATGAATATGCCTCGGTGCTGAACTCAGAAAAGTTAAAACAAAGGACGATCACCCTTCAGTTCAGGGAAGCGAATGAAGGACAACTGAAGAATGTCACGGTGCGGGCCAAACAGGCCAGGGGATGCGTTGCCAGGCACATTATCAAAAAGGCGCTGGCAGACCCGGCGCCCCTGAAGCAGGCGTCCATAGCAGGCTATACCTATTCCCGTACCCATTCATCAGAGCAGGAGTGGTTTTTTATCCGCTGACCCACCGATTCCGCCCCTGCTCCTTGGCCAGATAGAGGGCCGCATCGGCATCGGCCAGCAGGCCCATGTCCGAGGCCTCTTTCCTGGGAATTGTCGTGGCAATGCCCAGGCTCAGGGTGACATTGGCATTGGCCCGGGATCCATTATGGGCAATCCCCAGGGCCAGGACCCCGGCTCTGATATTTTCCGCGACTTCAGCGGCAGCAGTTTTGCTGGTTCCCGGCAGGATAATACCGAACTCTTCTCCGCCGTACCGTGCGGCCAGTCCCCCGGCCAGTCTGGCACAGTCGTCAATGGCGCCGGCCACCTTCTTCAGGCATTCGTCCCCGGCCTGGTGGCCGTAGGTGTCGTTATAGATTTTAAAATAGTCAATGTCGCAGAGAATCACCGAAAGGGGCTTCTTTGTATTGATATGCCCCTTCCATTCCATATTGAGGTGGGCGTCAAACTGCCTGCGGTTGGCAATCTGGGTCAGACCGTCTATCACCGAAAGACGCATCAGCTCTTCATTGGCTTTTTGGAGGGCGGTTTCAGCCTTAACTGTTTCCCCGATATCAATGGCATATCCATTGAATCCGTCGGCCCTGCCAGATGCATCAAAGGTGAGCATGGCAAAGCAGAGCGCCCAGATAAAGGAACCGTTTTTGCGCTTCAGCCGGCAGCGGAACCGTGCAACCCGTTCCGCCTCCATGAGGAGGAACATGAAATCCTCGGCATGTTTTTCGTCGTAAAAGACCTGTCCGGCAAAATCATTCACCGCCTGGACCAGGTAGTCAGTGGATTCATATCCCAGCATCCATGCATATTCGGAATTGGCCATGGTCAGGTTGCCGTCCAGTGCGGCATGGAAAATACCCACCGGCGCAAATCCGAGGATATCCTCCATTGAATTGGTACCGGCCCTGAGGCTGGACTGGTAGCATTCGTCCCGGGTATCAATGATCTCTTTGACCAGCAGTGCGGTGCCGGCCTTTTCTCCCCTGGTCCCGATAATGGAATTGTAATGGACCTGGTATTGAAGCGGGGTATTGTGGCGATCCATATGAAAAATCCGGATATCGCCGGTGCCCTCATTGTCAGTCAGGGCTTTCTTATCCACCGCCATAATCTTATCAAGCCTCTTCCCCAAGGCCTCTTGGGCAGTGTGGCCCAGCAGGGTCCCTGCCCCCCTGCTCCACAGGGTAATGGAAAAATCCATATTGATTTCAATATATCCGATATCGGCCTGGTCCATCAAATGTTCCAGGATCAGATTTCGATTTTTAAAAATTTCGCTTCCCATTTCCCTGTCCCGTGTACAACATCGTACAATTTACTACCGGTATTTATTTGACAAAACCTAATTTTCCTCTAGAATACATCCTGTAGTCTATTCGAATAACACAGATCTTGGGAGTTGAAAATGAAAATCCTATGCCTCCAGGGCAGCGCTAGAAAAAAAGGGAACACAGCACAGGCATTAAAATGGGCGGAAGAAGAACTCACGGCCATGGGCCATGAGGTTGAAAACATCTACCTGACGGCCAAAGAACTGAAAGGGTGCCTTGGCTGCGCCGCATGTAAAAAGAAACCTGAAGAAGTCGGCTGCGTACAAAAGGACGACATCCCCGGCATCCTTGAGAAAATGGTTGACGCCCAGGCTGTGATCTTTGCCTCTCCCCTTTATTTCTGGGGGGTGACGGCCCAGCTGAAAGCCGTCATCGACCGAACCTACAGCCTCTACACCCGCTACCATGAACCCGGCCATGCCTCCCTGGTGGAGGGACAGCGCCAGGCCCTGCTCATGACCGGTGCCGGCCCCTGGGACAACAATGCAGAGGCGGCATTCACCGCATTTTCAAGAATTCAAAAGCCCCACAAGTCTGTCCACCCCGGCGACCTGTTCCTGGACAAATGCACCACACCTGGGGATATGGACGACCAGATCAAAGGCAAGGTTGCCGCTTTTGCCCGCCAACTTGTTGAAAAATAAAGGAGAAACCGGATGAAAAAATTCATTTTGCCGCTTATCGTTCTTTTGGTCGCAGTGTTCACGGTTGCACCTGCCTTTGCCGAGCCTTACAGCAAAACCCTTTCCGTTTTTAAAAAAGCGCCAACCGTACAGCCCTTTTTCAAGAATTGTTACGGATATGCCGTTTTCCCCACGGTGGGCAAAGGCGGTTTCATCATCGGCGGCTCCTATGGCGAGGGCCGGGTATACAAACTCGGCACCGTCACCGGCGTGGTCAAACTGATCAAGGGGAGCATCGGATTCCAGTTCGGGGGCCAGGCCTTTTCACAGATCATCTTCTTCCAGGACCAGCGGGCCTATAAGGAATTCACCAGCGGCAGTTTTGAATTCGACGGGTCCGCATCCGCCGTGGCCGTCACCGCCGGCGCCCAGGCCAAAGCCGGCACCGAAGGGGGAACGGCCGGCGCCAGTGCCGGACCCGCCACAGGGGTCCAGGCTGACATCCCCTATTACAAAGGGATGGCCGTATTTATCCACGCCAAGGGCGGACTCATGATTGAGGCCTCCATCGGCGGCCAGAAATTTGAATTCACCCCCCTGTAACCCGCAAGCGCCGGGAAAAGGGACCGGCTCCCGGCGCTCGTTAGGAGGATAAGAAGGGATGGACAACAGCCTGGCAACCTTTTTATTATTTCACCTGGGCACCATTGTTGTGGGGATTCTCGTTCTCAGCGCCCTGGGACATATGGTTTACCAGCGCCGGGAACCCACCTCCATGATCGCCTGGCTACTGGCCATTATCCTCCTGCCCTATGTTGCCGTTCCCCTGTACTTCATCTTCAGAAGCCGCAAACTGAAACGAAAGGTCAAATCCCAGTTCATACTGGCCTGCAAAGGCGAGGTGCCGGAGTCCAAGGCCGACAGCCTGGATCTGGTTCTAAGGAATAACGGGATTGCCGGGGCCACAACCGGCAATTCCTTTAATTTTTATCCCGACGGAATCAGGGCCCACAATGTCCTCATGGACCATATCCGGGCCGCTGAAAAACAGATCCTCATTTCAACCTATGTATTCGGTTCCGACGTGGTCGCCCGGTCCATCATCTCCACCCTGGCCCGGAAAGCGGCACAGGGGGTCGATGTCCGACTGCTCATCGACAGCATCGGTTCCCTGCCCCTTTATCTGTTTCAATACCCTTTAAAACGGTTCAGGAAAGCCGGCGGCAAAGTGGCGTTCTACATGCCCCTGCTCACCCGCCCCTTCCAGAATTATATCAACCTGAGAAACCACAGAAAAATCTTCATCTTTGACGACACCACGGTAATGGCAGGCGGGATGAACCTGTCCAAGGAATACCTGGGGCCGATATATAAAAAAAAAAGATGGATCGATATTCTCTTTGAAATCCGGGGACCGGCGGTGTTCCATTACCGGGAAATCTTCACCCAGGACTGGAACCACAGCTCAAAAGCCCTGCTGGAGCTGCCCAAACGCCTGCCGGAACCCGCCGGCAACACCGGCATCCAGGTGGTGCCCTCGGGCCCGGATATCCCGAGTGACGCCCTGTACGAAGCCCTGCTTTCAGCCATTTTCGGGGCCAAAGAGCGAATATGGATCGTCACCCCCTATTTTGTACCGGACAAAAGCCTGCTCCAGGCCCTGATCATTGCCAGGCACCGGCGGGTGGATGTCAAGCTGATCACCCCTGCCAGCTCCAACCACCTCATCGCCGACCTTGGCCGCTCCTCCTTCATGCGGGACGTGGATGCCAAGGGCATTGAAGTCCATCTTTACCAGGACGGGATGATCCATGCCAAGGCCATCCTCATCGACAGCCAGGGCATGATGATGGGATCGGCCAATTTTGACCAGCGCAGCCTCTTTCTCAACTACGAGGCCGTCAGCTTCATCTACGGAGAAGAAGCCGTATCCGGCTGCGAAACCTGGATGCGGGGACTGATGGCCCGGTGTAAAGGGGAAATGGCAACCGCCGGCCGGTGGCGGCGGATGGGCGAAAACCTTATGCGCATATTTGCGCCGCTGTTATAGCCATGCTGATTCCGGCCGCCCCCCTGGTCCAGTCCCCTGTATTCTTTGAGAATGCTGTCATACCGGACAACTTCGGGATCATCTGCTGGAATATTCATAAGGAAAACCTGCGGACCGGATTCCTGGACCGGATTCTCAAATGGAAATCGGATTTCGGCCTGGACCTGATCCTGCTCCAGGAGGCCCGGTTTTCAGATGCCATCCCCTCGGTGGGCGGTTTCCCCTATGCCGCCGCCGCAAATATGCGGCTGCCCAGGCACTATTCAGGAGTGATCACTGCCGCCAATGCAGATCCAAGGTCCACCCGGTTCCACATGACACTGGCCAAGGAGCCCATCATTTTCACCCCCAAAAACGCCCTGATCACCATCTACCGGTTTAAAAACAAGGCCACCCTCATGGTGGTGAATATCCACGCCATCAACTTCCGTTCCCTGGCATGGTACCAATGGGAGCTTGCCAGGCTGTTCGACCTGCTCAGGGCCTACCGGGGCGCCATGATAGTGGCCGGGGACTTCAACTGCTGGCGGAGATCCAGGGAAAAAATTCTCGACCATTTCATCGACCTGCTGGGCCTGGTCCTGGCCCGCCCGGAAAAACAGCGCCACATTAAAAAATTCTTTGGGTTCCACCTGGACCGTATCTATTACCGCGGCCTGGCCCCGCAAAGCGTCCAGGCCCTGAAATGCAAAGACCTCTCCGACCACAACCCCATCATTGCCCGGTTTGAATTAGAACACAGTGAAACCACCCCACAAATTTAAGGGGCCGGTGAAACCACCGGCCCCTTGGCGTTCTATCAGCAATTGATTGGGGTCATTTATTCTCCCAGATAAGCCTCCCGGATCTTTGGATTTTCCAGCAGGGATTTGGCATTGTCCTCCAGGGTAATTTCCCCGGTTTCCATGACATAGCCCCGGGTGGCGGCCTGCAGCGCCAGGTTGGCATTCTGCTCCACCAGAAGGATGGTGGTGCCGTCCTCCCGGTTGATATCGGCAATGATATCGAAAATCTGCTGAATGATAATGGGGGCAAGCCCCAGGGAGGGTTCATCCAGCAGCAGCACCTTGGGCTTGGCCATCAGTGCCCGGGCAATGGCCAGCATCTGCTGCTCGCCCCCGGAGAGGGTGCCCCCCTCCTGCCGGCGCCGTTCACCGAGGATGGGAAAAAGATCATAGGCATGCTGGATATCCTTGTTGATGCCGTCGTTGTCATTACGGTAAAAGGCGCCCAGAATCAGGTTTTCTTCAACGGACAGCCGGGGAAAGATCCGCCGTCCCTCCGGCACCTGGCAGAGTCCCATGGTGGGCAGTTTTTCAGGGGAAACCTTATTGATCACCTTTCCGTCGTACCAGACCTCGCCCTTTTCAGCTGCCACAATACCGCAGATGGTCATCAGGGTCGTGGATTTCCCGGCCCCGTTGGCCCCGATCATGGCAACAATTTCCCCGGGCATGACTTTCATGGAAACCCCTTTGAGGGCTTTGATGGACCCATACCCGGAATGGACGTTTTTCATTTCTATAATCGGCTGGTCACTCATCCCTTAGCCCTCCTTTTCTTCGGATCGCTGGCCCACGCGCTTGGCAGGAATCAGGCCGGCCGGCCTGAACAGCATCATAATGATCATGGTGGATCCGAATATCAGCATTCGGTAGGATTCAAATTCACGGAACACTTCAGGCAGGGCAATAAGTGCGATAACCCCCAGGATAATCCCCGGTATGGACCCCATACCGCCCAGGACCACCATGCAGAGCACCATGGCCGACTCCAGGAAGGTAAAACTTTCAGGGGAGACAAATTTCATCCGGGCCGCAAAGAACGCGCCGGCAAGGCCTGCAAAAAAGGCACCTGTGGCATAGGCCAGCAGCTTGTAGATAAAGGTGTTCACCCCCATGAGTTCAGCCGCCGTCTCATCCTCCCGGATGGATTCCCAGGCCCGGCCGATGCGGGAGAAATTGAGCCGGTTTACCCCGATGGCCGTAAAAATAGCCAGGCCCAAGGCAAAATAGTAGAAGAGCTGAAGCTTTTTCACCCATATGGTTTCAAATGAGACCCCGTTTTCAAATACAAAACGGAACCAGCCGATGCGGTCTATTCCCAGGATGCCGTTGGGGCCGTTGGTCAATTCCATCCAGTTGTTGAGAATGATCCGGATGATCTCCCCGAACCCCAGGGTGACAATGGCCAGGTAATCGCCGCGCATCCTCAGGGTCGGATACCCGACAATGCAGCCGGCAATGCAGGCAAAAATACCGGCAAAGGGCAGACAGACCCAGAAGGCCAGGCCGTACACGGTATTTAAAATGGCATAGGTGTACGCCCCCACACCGTAAAAGGCAATATACCCCAGGTCCAGCATGCCGGCCAGGCCGACCACCACATTCAGGCCCAGGCCCAGGCAGATATACAGCAGCACGTTGATGGCCACATCCGTCCCGTACCGCCCCGCAAACTGTGGATATATGCAGCAGAATACCAGAAGGATGACGATCCACACCCAGGTGGGCAGGGCCGTGGCCGATCGTTTAACACCTTGCCCCGCCTTTGTCAGGGGATCGGTGACAACGGTCAGGGTGCCGCTGGCCTTCATCACGTAAATTATCAGGCAGACAAGGGCGCCCGCCGCAATATAACTCCACACCGTAAAGGTTTTCTGGAAAGTCAGGGTGCCGTCGGGGTGAACGCCCAGCATGGGCCACAGCAGGCCCAGCAGCCAGAGCATGCCGATGACAAACGGTTTCCAGACTTTTTTAAACTCTTGTATCATCGATATTCTCGCCCATAATTCCAGTAGGTTTAAAATAAAGCACGCCGATCAGGATGATAAAGGCAAACACATCCTTGTACTCCCCGGAGATATACCCGGCACCGAAGATTTCCACCATGCCGATGATAAGGCCGCCGACCATGGCCCCGGTGATATTGCCGATCCCGCCCAGAACCGCAGCGGCAAAGGCCTTGATCCCCGGAACAAATCCCATGTCGTATTTCACCGATCCGTAGTAGAGCCCGTACATGATGCCGGCGGCAGCCGCAAGGCCGGCGCCGATGGCAAAGGTCAGGGAGATGATCTTGTTGGAGCCGATGGCAACCAGGGCCGACATGGTCTTATCCTGGGCCGTTGCCCGCATGGCCATGCCGATCTTGGTCTTGAAAACCAGGATATTCAGCCCGATGAGCAGGGCCGCTGTCAGGGAGACAATGGTGATCTGAAGATAAGAAATGGTCACCATACCGAAATCAAACCCGCCCTGGAAGAGCTCGGAAGGGTAAACCGCATCATATACGCCCCGGGTGAGCATCATACCGTTGGACAGGAAAATGGACATGCCCAGTGCCGACAGCAGCGCCGCCAGCCGCGAGGCTTTTCTTAAAGGTTTATACGCGATTTTTTCAACCCCGACGGCCAGATAGGCGCAATATGCCATGGCCAGGGCAAAGGCCCCGGTCAGACAGAGTATCGGATGGGTATCCATATACCCCAGTCCCGCAAAATAGGACAGGGCGATGGCCCCCGCATATCCGCCTGCGGCAAAAAACTCGCCGTGGGCAAAGTTGATGAGCTGTATCACACCGTAAACCATGGTATATCCCAGTGCGATGAGCGCATACATGCCGCCCAGGGTCAAACCGTTAATCAACTGCTGAATAAAATATTCCATTCTATAACTTCATTTCTCAAAGTTGCTGTGGAGGGATGATGCGGCCGGGGCAACAATTGACCCTTGATTCCGGCCGCATCGCAGTTAACTGTTTGGATTAAAACGTGCCCATAGAGGTGCGTTTTCGTCCAAACACTACTTAATCAGGCCGTTGACAGGTTCCCAATAGGGAACAAACTTGTCGCCCTCAACCTTGAAAGCAATGTAGGAGGAGCCGGAATCACCGTTGGCTCTGAACTTCACGTGCTTGGATACGCCCTGGAAATCCAGTTTCATCAGCTCGGCTTTTACCTTGGCGGAATCGGTGGAACCAGCAGCCTTGATGGCTTTGAGCAGGGACATGGCAGCGTCGTAGGCATAGGTGGCATAGGCTGCGATCTTCCCGTACTTGGGCACGTAGCGTTTTTCAAAGGCCTTGTATTCAGGCGTCGTGGGATCGGTAAATCCGTAGGTCAGGAAAACGCCATTGGCAGCGTCTTTGGCCACTTCCATGTACCTGGGCTGGAACACTGCGTCCTGGGTAACGATCTGGGAATCCATGCCCAGCCGTTTGGCCTGCAGGGTCATCATGGCCGCAGGAGAGAAACCCTGAAGGGACATGTAGAAAATATCGGCATTGGCTTTTTTGGCCATGGTCAGGATGGCGGAAAAGTCTTTGTCACCCTGGTTGACATGCTCATGGGCCACAACGTTCATGCCCATGGATTTGGCAGCATCGGCAACGCCGTCGGCCAGGCCCTGGGAATAGGTGGTCTTGTCGTCAACGATGAAAATGGTTTTGGCGCCCAGGGATTCTTTCATGAACTTGGCGGCAGCCGGTGCCTGGTCGTCGTCACGGCCGCACATGCGGAACATGTAGGGAAGGCCGCGGTCGGTAACCTTTTCGTTGGTGGAGGCCGGGGTGATCATGATGATGTCTTCTTCATCCAGAACATCAGAGGCCGGGATGGTGGAAGAGGAACAATAGGCACCGACGACGCCCGCCACCTCAAGGTTGATGAGCTTGTTGGCTGCGGCAACCGCCTGTCTGGGGTCGCATGCGGTATCCTGGGGGAACAGCTGGATTTTGTCGTAACCGGGGATGCCCCCCATTTCTTCCATTACTTCAATGGCAGTAAGAACGCCGTTTTTGATATCTGTGCCGTCAGAGGCATAGGGCCCGGTCAGGGGGCTCATGGAGCCGATCTTCAACGTCTTTGCATAGACACCGCCGCACAGAAAGGGAACCAGGATAAGGCACAGTGTTACGATTGAAACAACTCTTTTTCTCATCATTCTCCTCCTAAAAATTATTGGTTGGCAGGCTGACCCAGATATGCCTCTATCACCTTGGGATTGTTCTGGATTTCAGAAGGGTCTCCCTCGGCGATTTTCACACCGTGATCAACACAGACAATATGATCACACACACCCATGACCACCTTCATATCGTGCTCCACTAAAAGCACGTCAATGCCGAGGTCCTTTATGCGCGCAATATCGTTCATCAACTCTGAGGATTCAGAGGGATTCATACCGGCGGCGGGCTCGTCCAAAAGCAGGACTTTCGGCTCGGAAGCGATGGCCCGGGCGATTTCAAGACGGCGCTGGAGGCCGTAGGGCAGGTTGGCCGCCACGGTATCTGCAAATTCGTCCACCCCCATAAACTTCAGGGCTTCCATGGCTTTGTCCTTTATCCATGCCTCTTCCCGCTTCTGGGACGGCGTTCTCAGGATGGAGCCCAAGATTCCTTTTCCCGCCCGGCAGTGCCGGGCCACCATGGCATTTTCAACGGCGGTCATGGCCGAAAAGAGGCGGATATTCTGAAATGTCCTGGCAATCCCCTTTTCAAAAATCACATAGGGCCGTTTGCCCAAAATGCTTTTGCCATCAAAGATAACATCCCCCTCAGATGCCTGGTAGACACCGGTGAGCACGTTGAACACCGTGGTTTTTCCCGCGCCGTTTGGGCCGATTAATCCCACGACGCGGCCATTCCCAATGGTAAAACTCAAACTGGAGAGGGCGAGAAGTCCCCCAAACCGAACACTAATGTTTTTTAGTTCTAATTCAGCCATTACAAGATTCGTTCCGTTGCAGATTAAATCCGGAAAACGCCAAAAAGCGCCTCTATAGCCTATTTGTAGCTTTCTGTAGCCCATTAATTCTAGGTTGTCAACAACTAAAAAGGATGTTTCACATGGCGATACAGCCGAAACCCTCCCCAGTCAAAGGGCCCGACAATATTAAGAAATGGTTTAACCATACAATTTCACCCCCTGTTATGTATAGATTTTTTCTTTACTTTTACCTTTACATTTATATTGACATTTAAAACTATTTTTGCCACACTGATGGACACCAAAAAGAGGGGAAAAATGAAACCGCAGTTGACAAAAAAACAGAAAAAACTATTGGATTATTTAAACCGGGAACTGCATCGCAGCGGTACGGCGCCGAGCCTTCGCACCGCTGCCGGCGATCTGGGGGTCAGCCACGCCGCCGTCAGCCAAACCATCAAAACCCTGGAAGATAAAGGCTATATCCAGCGGCAGGGGCGATACAGCAGGACCATCCATATCCTGGATCACGGCGGAAACAGCGGCGACGGGGGATTTCCCGGCGCCGGCGAAGGGGACGCGGGATTTCGCCACAAACGCATCCCCATTGTCGGCCGGATCACCGCGGGCCTGCCCATCTACGCCACCCAGGAATGGGAGGGCAGCCTTCTGGTGGACAGCGGCCTGTATCCCGGAGACAACCTATTTGCCCTGAAAATCCAAGGGCAGTCCATGAAAAACGCCGGTATTTTAAATCGTGACATCGTCATCTGCCGCCCCCGGCAGTATGCCAGGAACCGGGAAATCGTCGTGGCACTGGTTCGCGGAGAAGAGGCCACGGTAAAGCGTTTCTTCCTTCATCCGGAATTCATTGAACTCCGCCCGGAAAACCCCGAATTTGCCCCCCAGACCTACGATTTTGACGAGGTTCTGATCCAGGGAAAGGTAGTGGGGCTGATCCGGCCGGCCGATGCCATGGAAGCGGAATGATCTTATGGCCGCTCTTTTCACAGGCACCAGCGGTTACTCCTACGGCGAATGGGTGGATGCCGGGGTGTACCCCAAAGGCACCCATGCCGCCAATATGCTCACCGCCTACACCCGGCACTTCAATGCCGTGGAGCTCAACTACACCTGGTACCAGATGCCCAAGGCGCCCTCCCTGGAACGCATGGCCGCCCAGGTACCCGGAAATTTCATGTTCAGCCTCAAACTGACCCGCACCCTCACCCATGAGGTGGATAAAACCCTCTGGAAGGATGAGGCCGCCGCCTTCCGCCGGGCCGTTGCCCCCCTGGTGGACACTCAAAAACTGCTAAGCATCCTGGTCCAGCTCCCCCCCTATTTCAGGCGCACCCCGGACCGGCGGGCCTACCTGGCAGCGCTCCTGGAAGAATTCACAGGGCTGCCCATGGCCGTGGAATTCCGCCATCCCTCATGGGTGAACGACAAGGTATTCTATGAATTTGAGCGCCGAAACATCACCCTGGTCACCGTTGACGGGCCGCCCCTGCCCCACCTGTTTCCCCGGCTGGACCTGGTCACCAACCCGGACCTGATTTACCTGCGCCTCCACGGCCGGAACAGCGCCGGATGGCGTTCGGGCAATATGCAGAAACAATTCGATTATGACTACAGCGAAACCGAACTGCGTGAAACCGCCGCTCTCATGACCCAGCGTCTCATGCCCGGCGCCCGGGCGGGTGCCCTGTTCTTCAACAACCACGTCCGGGGCCAGGCCCCGAAAAACTGCCTGCGCCTTGCCGCTATTTTACAGGCCCATTAACCCATAGAGTACGGCACCATGTCACACCGCGACATCATCCACCTGAATATCGCCGACTTTGCTGCCGGCATCGAAGCCTGCATTGATCCCGCCCTCAGGAACGAGCCCCTGGTGATCGCCCCCACAGGCGCCCCCCGGGCCGTGGTCTACGATATGAACGAGCCCGCCTTTAAGGAGGGCATCCGCAAGGGCATGCCCCTGTCCCGGGTCAAGCGGCAGCACCGGGGTGTCCCGGTCCTGCCCCCCCGGTTCAACCGTTACGAACGGGCCATGAAAGATGTGTTCAAACAGGGCCTGACCTACACTCCGGCTGTTGAGTCCGGTTGCCGGGACGGCCACTTGTTTCTGGACATTACCGGCACAAGCCGCCTTTACGGCCCGCCTCCGGACGTGGCCTTCCGCCTGAAAAAATCCGTGAAAAAGTCCCTTGGCCTGGAGCCCATCTGGTCCCTGGCCACCTCCAAACTGGTGGCCAAGGTGGCCACCCGCATGGTCAAACCCCTGGGGGAATATATCGTGGGTCCGGGGGAGGAAGAGGCCTTCCTGGGCCCGCTGCCCCTCAGCCTCCTTCCCGGGCTGTCCAAAGAAGAGATCCGCACCGCCACCCGGTTCAACCTGGTCCGTATTTCACAGATCCGCACCCTGACCCCGGCACAGATGGACATCCCCTTTCCCGGGCGGGCCGCTGCTGTCCGGCGGCTGCTCAAGGGCATTGACCCCTCTCCGGTCTCCCCCTCCCGGCCCGGCCGGCTCAGGGCGGACCATGAATTTGCCGACGACACCAACGATGCGGATGAACTGACTGCCGGGCTGGCCTTAATGGCGGCGGCCCTGGCCGGCCGGCTCTGTTCCCGGAATGAGACCCTGCGTTCCCTCACCCTCACCATCTCCTATTCCGACGGGGTCTGCCATACAGAATCCGCCAAGGCCCAGGGCGGCCTTGAATCGGCCCTGTTCCGGCAATCCCGGTCCCTGTTCCGGGCCGCCTGGAAGCGGCGGGTCCGCATCCGGCACATGGCCCTGACCTGCACTGCCGGCCCGGTTGCGCCGGTGCAAGCCGACCTATTTGCCTCCCCTGGCCCTGATAATTCCCCCAGGACCGACAGGCTCTCCGGTGCCATGGCTGAAATCCGGGCCCGGTTCGGCAATGCCGCCGTCCGTCCCGCCGCTGCACTGGCCATTCCATGATCCCCCTGACCGTCCGCTCCCATTACTCACTCATGTGGGGTACCGCCCCCGTCCGCAGGCTCTGCGCCCATGCCAGGGCCATGGGCTACCATTCCCTGGCCCTGACGGACACGGGCAACCTTTACGGGCTATGGCCCTTTCTGGACGCCTGCAGGGATTACGGCCTCCGCCCCATCATCGGTGCGGAAATTTCGGACCCGGCCGGCCATTGGCGGGCGGTCTGCCTGGTGAAGAATGCCAGGGGATACCGGAATCTCTGCCGGCTGCTGACCCGCCGCCACAGGGATAAGGCGTTCACTTTGAAAGATCGCATTCCGGAACTGGGCCGGGGCCTGGTCATCCTGACCCAGGCCCCGGAACTATTGGCGCGCTGGCGGGGCATGAATCTGGACCTGGCCGCCGCGCTGCCCAGGGGCCCCCTCTCCCGCACCCATCGGCTGTGCCGGATGGCCGTGGACATGAATATCCCCATGGTTGCCACCCCGGGCAGTTTTTTCCTCCGTCCCGGGGACCACCCCGCCCATGCCATGCTCAGGGCCATTGACAAAAACACCTGCCTGTCAAGGCTGGGCCCCCGGGACCTGGCCCCGGCAAATGCCTTCCTGGGCCGCCCGGATGATTACGCCAGCAGGTTCGCGGCCCTGCCCGGGGCGATTGCCGCCACCCATGAAATCGGTGAACGGCTGGAATTCCAGGGGCCGGAATTCGGCATTGTCATGCCGCCATTCACCCTGCCCCGGGGGACAAGCGCCCCGGACCTGCTCAGGGAAAAAACCCTGGCCGGTGCCCGGGACCGTTACGGCGCCCCCCTGCCCATAAAGGTGGTCCACCGCATCGACCGGGAATTATCCGTAATTAATCAAAAAAATTTCGCCGGCTATTTTCTGGTGGTGGAAGACATTGTCCGCCACGCCTCCCAAACCTGCGGCCGGGGGTCCGGAGCGGCCTCCATTGTGGCCTATTGCCTGGGGATAACCAATGTCTGTCCCATCAAGCACGACCTCTACTTTGAACGCTTCCTGAACCCGGGCCGGCAGGATCCCCCGGACATTGATGTCGACTTTGCCTGGGATGAACGGGACGGCATCCTCAACCGGGTGCTAAGCCAGTTTAAAGGGCATGCGGCCATGGTCTCCTCCCACATTCTCTTCCAGCCCAGGATGGCGGTGCGGGAGACGGCCAAGGTCTACGGCCTGCCGGAAGCCGAGATCAAAAAAGTGACGGCCCGCCTGCCCTGGTTCTGGCGGGAGGACGAGGCCGCCCAAAGCCTTCTGGACCGGATCAAAACCCGGCCGGAATTCAAGGATATGGACTTTCCCAGGCCATGGCCTGAAATCATGGCCCAGGCCCAGGCCCTCACCGGCACCCCCAGACATCTTTCGGTCCACCCCGGCGGTGTGGTCATCACCCCCGACCCCATTGACACCTATGTTCCGGTCCAGACAGCGCCCAAGGGTATTCCGCTGATCCAATGGGAAAAAGACAGCGCCGAAGCCGCCGGCCTGGTTAAAATAGACCTGCTGGGCAACAGGAGCCTGGGGGTCATCCGGGACTGTATCGCCGCCATCAGGACCACCCGTGGCGCATTCACCGACTTCCAGGAGATTGACCCCGAAGACGACCCGGCCACCCAGGCCCTGGTGGCCCAGGGGCAGACCATGGGGTGCTTTTACATTGAAAGCCCGGCCATGCGCCTGCTCCAGAAAAAATCACGGGTGGGGGATTTCGCCCACCTGGTCATCCATTCCTCCATCATCCGGCCGGCGGCCAACGAATTCATCCAGCAATACCTCCAACGGCTGCACACCGGGATATGGGATCCCATCCATCCCCTGCTGGGAGGTCTTCTGGACGAAACCTTCGGCATCATGGTCTACCAGGAGGATGTCTCCCGGGTGGCGGTACGCCTGGCCGGCTTTACCCATGCCCAGGCCGACGGCCTCAGAAAAATCATGTCCAAAAAGGACAAGCACCGGGAATTGTCCGCCTATCACCGTGACTTTATCAACGGGGCAAGGGCAAAGGGCGTCAGCCCGGAAGAAACCCGGGAAATCTGGGAGATGATCATCTCATTTTCAGGATATTCTTTTTGCAAGCCCCACTCAGCCTCCTATGCCCGGGTCTCTTTCCAGGCCGCCTATCTTAAGACCCATTACCCGGCGGAATTCATGGCGGCTGTGATCTCCAACCGAGGCGGGTTCTACTCCACCTTTGCCTATGTATCCGAAGCCCGGCGCTTGGGGATCAAGGTGCAGGGGCCGGACATCCACGCCAGCCAGATCTCCTGGACCGGTTCCGGAGACCGCCTGAGAATCGGTTTCATGGCCATTAAAGGGCTCACCGCTGCCACCATGGGAACCATCATCCGTGAACGGAAAACCAAAGAATTCTCCGACCTCTGGGATTTCTTCTCCCGGGTCTCCCTCCGGGAAGATGAATGCTGCGCCCTGGTCCACAGCGGCTGTCTGGACCGCCTCAACCCAGGCAACAGCAGGGCGGCCCTGCTCTGGTCCCACGCCCTGTGGCTGAGAAGCCGCCAATCCGCCAGGGCATGCCACCGCACTTTGCCGGGCCTCTTTGACGCCCCCCTGCCCGAGATCCCGGACCTTCCCCCGGATGCCCCAAAGGATTTGATCCACCGGGAACTGGACACCCTCGGGCTTCTGGCCGGCAGCCACCCCATAACCGGTTATGCCGGCCAAATCAGGACACTTAACACGGTCAAGGCTGCGGACCTCCACAATTTCACCGGAAGAACCGTCACCTTTGCCGGCTGGCTCATCACCGGCAAAGTAGTCCGGACCAAACAGGGGGATCCCATGAAATTCCTCACCTTTGAGGATGAGACCGGAATCGTGGAAACGGTTTTTTTTCCCAAGCCCTATGCCCGGTTCTGTCACATCCTGGATTACGGCAAACCTTTTCTGCTCACAGGCAAGGTTGAATCCGACTGGGGAGCGGTCACCCTTACCGTCAGCTTCACACGACAGATTCATGGAAATTGACAATAATGTAATTTCAACAAAAAAACCCCGGCAAAGGTTCCCTCTGGTCCTGCCGGAATCTTTGTCACGGCACCCCAAATAAGAAGAATGGAAAAAATTACATTTTTGAAATACTCAACCATGTAAAAAATAACATTTTTGTATTAAAATCGATCTATAAATCTAAATCTCCATCCACCCCCACAACACCTAAACCCGATATCGCCCATATTTTAAGCGGGTTGCACCCCGCGCCACGGGAGCATTCGAAATACTGGCATACCCCTTGCTATTTATCTTTGGACAAATTTGTTGAAACACAACTGATAACCCAACGAGGATGGAAATGATGCTGAAAAAATGGATAATCCTGACCATAATGCTTCTAGTAAACACCATGCCGGCCCTTGCAGGAGATGGCGCCATTGACACCGGCGACACCGCCTGGGTGACCATGTCAACGGCGCTGGTCATGATGATGACCCCGGCCGGCCTGGCCCTGTTCTATGGCGGCCTGTCCCGGTACAAAAACCTGCTGAACACCATTGCCATGACCCTGACCGCATACTGCCTGGCCTCGGTGGTGTGGGTGGCCTGGGGGTATTCCCTGGCATTCGGTGAAAGCGGCTGCCTTTTCATCGGCAGTCTGGACCATTTGTTTCTCTCCGGCATTGGCATCAATTCTGTTTCCGGCACCATTCCCACCCTGATCTTTGTTCTCTTTCAGATGACCTTTGCCTGCATCTCCGTTGCCATTATCCTGGGTTCCGTCGTGGACCGGATGAAATTCTCCGCCTGGATCGTATTTGCCGTCCTCTGGGTCACCGTTGTCTATACCCCGGTGTGCAATTGGGCCTGGGGCGGGGGCTGGATGCATAAAATCGGGGCACTGGATTTTGCCGGGGGCAATGTGGTCCACATTAATGCCGGGGTTTCCGGACTGGTTCTCTCCCTGATCCTGGGAAAACGCCGGGGCTATGGGAAAGAGGCCATGATTCCCTCTTCTGTCACATTCACCGCCCTGGGCGCCGGGCTGCTCTGGTTCGGCTGGTTTGGCTTCAATGCGGGCAGTGAGCTGGCTGCCGACGGGGTGGCCGCATCGGCCTTTATGGTCACCAACACCGCAGCCGCCATCGGGGGACTGGCCTGGCTCTTTGCAGAATGGAAAATTGCCGGTAAACCCACGCTCCTGGGCCTGGCATCAGGTGCCATAGCCGGCCTGGTGGGGATTACCCCGGCCGCCGGGTTCGTCACCCTGGCCGGCGGATTTGCCATCGGCATCATCTCAGGGCTCCTGGGGTATTATGGGGTGGCGGTCCTGAAACAGAAACTGGGGTATGATGACTCCCTTGACGCCTTTGGCATCCACGGGCTCTGTGGCATCTGGGGCGCCGTGGCCACCGGCATTTTTGCCTCCCCCTCGGTAACCGAAGGGGCTGCAGGTCTTTTCTACGGCAACCCCAAACAGGTACTGGTGCAGATTCTCTCCATCATCGGCACCGCAGCCTTCTCCGCCCTGGCCACCTTTATTGTGATCAAGGTAACGGCGGCCCTCACCGGCGGACTCAGGGTAAATCCGGATGACGAACTGGCCGGGCTGGACAATGCCCTGCACGGGGAACGGGCCTTTGAAATAGAATAATAGCCCATCCGCGGATGGGCCGGGGAACCTTCGTTTGTATTAAAAGATGACGCTTATACAACGACTGCCTTTTTTAAGCCCTCCCCGGCCCATCCGTTTTTTTTTGGCCGGTGGAAAATAATCGTTGACAGCCCCGCCGTTTTCCTTTAAAGTCCCAATTCTTGTGAGCCCAGGTAGCTCAGTCGGTAGAGCAGGGGACTGAAAATCCCCGTGTCAGCAGTTCAATTCTGTTCCTGGGCACCACCACGCGTCCCCATCGTCTAGCCTGGTCCAGGACACCGGCCTTTCACGCCGGCGACAGGGGTTCGAATCCCCTTGGGGACGCCATTTTTTTGGAAGCAATTCCGGGCCGTTAACTCAGTTGGTAGAGTATCTGCCTTTTAAGCAGAGAGTCGTTGGTTCGAGCCCAACACGGCCCACCACCCCCACTCCCCTCGATAAGACCACCATTCTCCCATATTCATAATTCATATTTACAGCATACACTGATCCTGCTACTCATTATGCATGGGAAAGCGGATTTTAAATTTTATATATCAACCAGGGAAACGGCATTCATCTGCCGGGCGAACCATCCTTATTATAATGTTGATGGTTGGATCCGCGCTATTACCCAGTTCCGCCCTACCCGGCTCCGGACCACCTGAAAGCCCTGCACCGATTGCCATTGTCACCAACGACTGGACCAGCCAGAATATCCTGTCCCGGATAGCCGGGCGGATCTTTCAATCCATGGGGTACAACATAGCGTATTTCCGGCATACGGATGAGGGGCAGTGGGGGCTCATGCTCAGAGGCCATCTCCATGTTCAGGTGGAAGTCTGGGAAGGGACCAATGCAAAGCTGTTTGCACGGATGCTGAAACAGGGGGGCGTGATTGACGCAGGGACCTATACCGCCATTACCCGGGAAGACTGGTGGTATCCGGATTATGTTGAAGGCCTCTGCCCGGGCCTTCCCGATTGGCGGGCCCTGGAGACCTGTTATCCGGTCTTTGCCACAGACCTTACCCGCCCTTTGGGGCAGTACATTGGGGGGCCCTGGGACCAGCGTGACCGGGCACGGATCAGTGCCCTGGGATTAAAGTTCAAGATGGTAAAGGTCCAAGGGGGCTCAGATTGGAATCAAACCGTGTCCGAGGTGCTGAAAAAACATCAGCCCATTATCTTTTTCAACTGGACTCCCAATTGGGTGGAAGCTGAAGTTCCAGGAAAATTTGTTGAATTTCCGGGATATGAAAAAGATTGCGAGACCCGGCCGGAATGGGGCGTCAACCCGGATTTCCTTTTCGACTGCGGCAACCCCAGGCGGGGCTGGCTTAAAAAGGCGGCCTGGGCCGGCATGCCGGAGCAGTGGCCCTGTGCCTTCCAGACCTTAAAGCGGATGGATTTTGGAAATGCTGAAATTTCAAGACTGGTTCATGAGGTGGACATCCAGGGCATCTCCGTGGAAAAAACCGCATCAAGATGGCTTGACGCCAATAAAAAACTCTGGCAGTCTTGGATTCCGCCACGCTGCAGAACTGAAAACGACTAGGAATCCCAGGATGGAACAAAAATGGCGCATTCTCTTTTGTGATGAAATGGAGAGCCTATGCCCGGTAACCGAATTCATCAATCACTGCCGGCCCAAACACCAGGTCAAGGTACTGCGCCTGCTGTCCCTGCTGGAGGAAAAGGGCCCTATCCTCCCCCGGCCATACGCTGACCTGCTTAGGGACGGCATCCATGAGTTGAGATTCACCCTCTCAAGGGAAAATGTGCGGGTACTCTACTTTTTCTGCTACCAAAAGTTCATTGTACTTTACAACGCTTTCTTTAAAAATACAGAGCGGGTCCCGGAAAATCAGATCCGGGATGTCATGGCATACCGTGAACGGTTTTTGGAAAAATCATCTCCTGAAACGCTTGAAGAGGCCTGGCGTGAAGTTTTTTAAGTCCGTCAAGGCACAAAAACTGGCCGACCCCGCATTCAGGGCCTTTTATGCAAGGGAATGCCATATCTGTGCGCTCACCCTCAAGGTGATTGAACAAGTGGAGGCCGCCGGAAACAAATCCCGGATATTGGCCTGCCTTGATATAGATTTAAAGGCCTATGAGGACCTCAAAGAAGGGGATTTCTGCCGGCCTGAACAGGTCATGCGGCTCTGCCGGTATCTTGGCATCAAAACTGGGGATATGCCGCCCTGCCCCCGCCTGAAACATCCCATCAAATAAAAAATCCGGCAGACGCCCTGACGGGCACCTGCCGGATTCTTATGGCGGAGAGGCCGGGTCCAGGGGCCCGGCCAATGGATTACTTATGCTTTCTGGGGCAGAATGTCTTCCACTTCGGTGTGGGGACGGGGGATGACGTGGACGGAAACCACTTCACCTACCCGTTCTGCAGCAGCGGCACCGGCGTCGGTGGCAGCCTTAACAGCGCCTACGTCGCCTCTTACCATAACGGTTACCAGACCGGAACCGATCTGTTCTTTGCCTACCAGGTATACGTTTGCAGCTTTAACCATTGCGTCAGCAGCTTCTACAGCACCTACCAGACCTCTAGTTTCAATCATTCCCAATGCATCAAATTTAGTCATTTTTACTTCCTCCTGTTTTTTTTAGCTAAAAAAAATCTGTATTATTGAGTTGGCCTTATTATTAGTACCAACTGATTTCCTGTGTTTGTTTAAACACTACTTCACAATTTTAATCTGCGAATGCGCATTGATATTCATGGCATTTGCTTCTTCTATATCCACGTGGAATTCAAGGGCCGATGAATCATTGGCCCGGACAACCACGTTGTTATACATGCCCCCCCGGGTGCCGTCCAACTGAATGCTGACGATCTGCCCGTCACGGACGCCGAAGTGCGCAGCATCCGAATTGTTCATGTGGATGTGGCGCTGGGCCACGACCAGCCCCTCCTTGGCCTGGACCGACCCTTTGGGGCCAATCAGGGTGATGCCGGGGGAGCCTTCCAAGTCTCCCGACATGCGGGTGGGGGCGATGACGCCGAGTTTATAGGCGTCACCGGCCAGCACTTCCACCTGGGTTTTACTCCGGGTGGGACCCAGCACCCTCACCTTTTCAATGGCCCCCTTGGGGCCGCAGATGGTGACGGTTTCCTTGCAGCCGTACTGGCCGGGCTGGGACAGGGGCTTGAGCTCCTGAAGTTCGTGGCCATTACCGAAAAGGGCTTCAACATCTTCCTGGGAAAGGTGGATGTGGCGGTTGGAAACCCCTACGGGAATGTGGTCGGGATCCACAGCCGGGGCGGCAGGCGCCGCAGCTGCGGGTGCAATTGCTGGCTGGGATACGGTGGCCTGGGCCACGGGAATCACCTTGTCCGCACCGTGTTCGGCCACGGCATCGACCAGCAGCTTGACCAGGGCGTCGTAGGTACTCATTACCCTTCTCCCTTGAGCACTTTTACCAGGGAATCGATCATGTCGGCCAGCTGCTCCTTGTTGATGCCTTCGCCATTGGCACCGATGGTGGCACCGCAGCAGCCAGATGTGGCAGTGCGCATCATCTCAGCCGGAGAGACAGCCGGGGCGGCGGTTTCTGCGGGCTTGCAGGGAGAGGGGCAGGCAGCGCCCTGGCAGACAGGGTTTCCTGCGGGGCAGGCGGCGCTGAGGCTGTTCAGTTCAGGATAGTTGAATGTGGGATCTTCAGCCGCCAGGGTGGTGCAGTCCTTTATACCGTAGGCCACACGCTTGATGTTGATCAGGTGCATGGGCGTCACGTTGTCTGAGACGGAAGAGCCGCCCCAGGAACCGCAGCCCAGGGTAAATGAGGGAACCAGGCCGGTGGAAGCGCCGACACCGCCCATGGTGGAACCGGTGTTGACCAGGATCCGTGATGAGGGTTTGACACTGAACTCCCTGACCATGTTGGCATCCTCGGTGTGCAGGCTCATGGTGTGGCCGATACCGTT
Organism: Desulfobacter sp.; assembly: GCA_028768525.1. Taxonomy (NCBI): domain Bacteria; kingdom Pseudomonadati; phylum Thermodesulfobacteriota; class Desulfobacteria; order Desulfobacterales; family Desulfobacteraceae; genus Desulfobacter; species Desulfobacter sp. Next base: position 2,528,830 of record CP054837.1, read on the forward strand.
CTGGAGCAGATCGATGGAGAGCTTGCAGGCCTCATGCCAGTCTTTTACGGTGTAGAAGGCCAGAACCGTGGTCAATTTCTCAAAGGAGAGCGGCCATTCTTTGCCCACCCCGTGCTGTTCGCCGAGGAGAACCGTGGTGCCGGCGGGGATATTGATGCCGGCGGCAGCGGCGATAACCTGGGGAGACCGGCCCACAAAGGCGGCGTTCATGGCATGGCCGTTTTTAAAGAGCAGGTTGCAGACCTTGTCGGTCTCTTCCTTGGTCATGAAGTAACCGCCCTGTTTCTTGAACTCGGCAATGACCTCATCACGGTTGCATTCCTCGGCGATGACAGACTGTTCGGAAGCACAGATGGTACCGTTGTCAAAGGTCTTGGAAGCCACGATGTTTTTAACAGCCTGGGCCACATTGGCGGTTCTCTCGATATAGGCGGGAGAGTTACCGGCGCCAACGCCAAGGGCGGGTTTGCCCGCGCTGTAAGCGGCTTTCACCATGCCGGGGCCGCCGGTGGCAATGATCATTTTTACCAGATCATTCTTCATCAGCGCGTCGGTGGCCGGCATTGAGGGCATGGACACGCAGGAGAAGATATTGGCGGGTGCGCCGGCTTCTACGGCGGCATCATACATCACCTGGCATGCCTTCATGGTACATTTTTTAGCTGCCGGGTGGGGGGACATGATGATGGCATTCCTGGACTTCAGGGCGATCATCATCTTGAAGATGGCCGTGGATGTGGGGTTGGTGGAGGGGATAATCCCCAGGCAGAGGCCCACGGGCTCGGCAATCTCAATGACCTTGTTCAGGTCGTCTTCCCGGATCACACCGATGGTTTTCATATTTTTAATGGCATCGTAAAGGGTGACGGAAGCCATGTGGTTCTTGTAGGTCTTATCGGCAACCTTGCCGAAACCGGTTTCCTCCACAGCCATTTTTGCCAGTTCAACGGCATGGGCCTGGGCGGCGCGAACCATGTTGCACAGGATCTTGTCAATGAGATCCTCTGTATAGTTTTTGATCTGCTCGGTGGCTACCTGGCCCAGGCGGGCCAGATCCCTTGCTTCCTGCACGGAGCGCAAATCGTAATCCATATTTTCCACGCTATTTCATTCTCCTATTCAGGTCGTATCTATTATTTCTTAAAATGGGCCTCAAAGGCCTCAAGGAGTTTTTTCTTACTGGCCCTGGAAATCTTCTTCGCTTCCATGGGAAAATCCTTGTACTCCCGGGCCAGCTTTTTGACTTTCACCAGCTTGAGTTTATTCAGGGCCTCAAGGGCGGCATCTGCCGCCCCTCCGGCGACAAGCCTGTCAAAATCCTCCCGGTCCATGGACTCGGGATCCGCCGGAGTTTCGACGGGTTCGGGGACAGGCTCAGGGGCCGGTTCGGGTTCGGTATCCTCAGCCGGAACCTCAGGTTCAGATTCAGGTGCTGCTTCAATTTCGGGCTCAGGCGCGTCAGCCTGGGCGTCAGCTTCAGGTTCAACAGCCGGTGCAACTGCCTCAACAACAGCTTCGACTTCGGCAACGGGTTCAACTTCGGCTTCAGGTTCCAGATCAGCTTCAGGTTCAGCATCGGGGGTATTATCCGGTGCCGGCTCAGGATCCGAATCGGGTCCCGGCTCCGGGCCGGGATCTGTATCTTTCGGCGGATAAATCAGCCCTTCAATGGAAATGTCCGGGCGGGGGATCACATGGGTGGAAACCAGGGCGTCGGCATTAACCCGCTCAATGGCGGCCACGGCCGCATCCACGGATGCCTTGACGGCCCCCACATCACCGTCGATGGTGATGGTAACCAGCCCGGACCCGACCTTGGTTTTGTCCACAAGGCCGACATTAGCCGCCTTGAGCATGGCGTCCGCCCCTTCGATGGCTGCCACGAGCCCCTTTGTTTCTACTAATCCAAGTGCCTTCATTTTCTATCCTTATATATAGGTATCTCTTCTTTTAGAGTGCGGGATAGGTGGTGTAAAACACCTTACACTTATCAGGAGATCCCATGACCACCTTGGAACCCTTGGGCAGGAAAAACATGTCCCCGGCCTTGGCGGTGAAGGTCTGCCCGTCAACGGTGACCGTCATGGTCCCTTCAACGACGTAATCGGTCTCTTCATATTCCAGTTCCCAGTCAAACTGGGCGTTCTCAATTTCAAGGAGCCCGGAGGAGGTGGTGGCTTCCCCCTTGCCCACAAATTCCTGGTAGGAGACCTTGGCACCGGGAACGCCCACATCCAGGGGTTCCATGGTGACATTGTTCCCCCGGACCAGCTTCAGGCCGCTGCCGTGGGTTTCACTGACATAGGGGGCAGCCGGCTGGGCGGCAGGGTTGTCGTTGAACATCCCTTCCAGCATGCCCTTTTCCAGCATGGCCTTGAGGGCCTTGTAAATCATATCGCTGCTGATGTCGCCTTCGGCGCAGGCGGCTGCCGGTGCAGCGGCCGGTGCAGCGGCTTCACAGGCGGCAGGGGCAGCGGGAGCGGGTCCTTCAACCACTTCGATCTCGGCCTTTTTGATGGCGTCCTTGGCGGACGGGGTCAAGATGGCCTTGGGATCGACGTAGAGGGTTTTTCCCCCCTCTTTGACCAGCTCGTCGATATCTTTTGCACAAATTACTTTTTTCATGCCTTGCTTCCCTTTCATAAGTTTAGCGTTATCACGAATTTCAAATTTCTATAGCAGTGAGGGAACAATCCGGTCCGAGGGAGAGGGAATCACTTCCGCGTTCACCAGCAGGCCTTTGCCCTTGATCATGGATTTGCCGGCATCAACCCCCGCATTCACCGCGGCCACATCGCCGGTAAAGGTGAAAAAGGCTTTGCCGCCCAGGCCGTTGCCCATTCTCAGTTCAATGGCTTCCAGTTCGGCAGCCTTGAGGATGGCGTCAGCGGCAATGATCATGGTGGCCATGGAAAAGCATTCCACAATGCCGATGGCATTGACGGCCTCGGGCATGGTGGCCCCGGAAATGGCAGGGAAAATCCCCTTGGCCACATTGGGGATCACAATGGCGTCCACCAGGTATTCCTCGGCCAGCTCTTCCCCCACCTGTACGGAATTCTCAACCGAGGCCACATCCCCGGTCACAATTGCTATATATTTACCCGGGCAGGCGGAAACCGCGGTCACGATTTCCACTTCAGCGGTTTTAACCATCTGGTCGGCGGCGTAAATCCCCCGAGCAATACTTGTAAACTCAACCATTCCGATAGCGTTCTGCATATCAGTCCTTCCTTATGGCGATATAATCGTTTTCAACTCCCGTGACCCTGCCTGAAATGCTGGCATGGATGGGCGCGCCCAGGCTGCCTTCGGGGATATTACCTATGATCTGTCCTTTTTCGACCCGGTCGCCGGCGCTGACCGCCGGTACACAGGGAGCACCCACATGCTGCCGGGTGGCAATGCGCACTTCCGCAGGTTCCAGGGTCTGATCCGTAATGGGGGCATCCTGGTCAAAGCGGGTCAGTCCCAGCCGGGCGATGAGGCGCTTGCTGGGAACCTGGCGGTAATCCCGGTTGGCCCTGCCGCTGTAGCTTTCCTTGGTGGAAGTGTAGCGGATGTTTTTCTCTGCCAGTTTGCCCTTAAGCCATTCATTGGCCATACGGGGATGGAGGCCGGCGGGGCAGGAAAAGAGTTCGCAGAGGTTGCAGGAACAGCAGAGCTGGGCTGTGATGCCGGCTTCTTCAACGTCCATGCCGTAGTTGAGCACCCGCATCATCTTGTGGGGCTCCATGCCGTGGCCGATGAGGAACCGGGGGCAGAGGTCGGTGCACATGCGGCACTGCTCGCAGGTGGCCTTGTTCAGCCGTTTGGCCTGCTCAGGGGTCACGGTCTTTTTGCGGATCAGGGAATGGTCCTTTTTCAAAAGGATGTATCCCTTGGACACCTTGGTCACATGACCGTCGATGTTGTCCATGACAGGCCCCATCATGGGACCGCCGTCAATCACCCGGTAGTCGTCCAGGTTGTCCACGCCGGTGAGCGCCAGCACCTCTCTGACCGGGGTGCCCACGGGCACTTTCAGGGTCATGCGGTTGGGGATATCCCCGGCCAGGGTCAGCCAGGTTTCAGTAACGGCTTCACCCTTGGCTGCCCGGTGGATGTTCATGGCGGTTTCTGAGTTGGTCACCACACACCCCACGTTCAGGGGAATGCCGCCCTCGGGCACGGTACGGCCCAGCACCTCATAGACCATGATCTGCTCGTCACCTGCGGGGTAGACATCGGGAAGCTCCCGGATTTCCACATAATCCCCCATACTCAGCGCATCGATGCGCGCCTGGAGTCTGGCGATGACTTTTTTGTGTTTGTACTTGATGCAGAGCAGGGCCTTTTTGGCACCCACCTGCCTGCCGGCGGCGGCAAAACCCTGGATGATTTCGTCCGCATGGACATCCATGATCTGCTGGTCGACCCTGAGCAGGGGCTCGCATTCCGCGCCGTTGAGCAATATATATTCGGCCTGGGCCGCCAGCTTGACATGGGTGGGAAATCCCGCCCCGCCTGCGCCGACAATACCGGCCTGTTTTACTGAATCCAGAAGATCCATTCCTTACTCGTCTCCTTCAAAATTGCAGTCTTCATCAATAATTCCGACGATGGCGGCATCAATGGGGAGGCTGTCGTCGTTGAACATTTTCCGTGCCGAGGAACCGGTGCAAACCAGTACCCGGTCGCCGAATCCGGCGGAAATGGTATCCACAGCCACGATCTTCTGCCCCGCCATGGTGCCGCCCAGGACTTCCACCTGCATAAGCTTGAACCCGTTGAGCCCGTCCGCTTTACGGGTGGCCCAGACATTGCCGATGAGTTTTGCAGTCAACATATGTTTTCTCCTTTATGCCAATCAGCCTTCGGGGTTGTCGCAGCTCATGGCGATACCCAGGGGCGTGACAAAGAAGGGGTTTTTGGGCTTATGGGTGTAAATCCCGGTTGTTTTCTCTATGATTTCCTCAATGCCGGTGAGGCAGCAGGTCCCGCCTACCAGGGAAATTTCCTGGACGTTGTGACCTTCAATATGGCGCTTGACAATGGAGCCCACCTTTTCCACCACCGGCTTGAGCACGGGCAGCAGTTCGGCGTGGTTCTTAAACTCCCGCTTGTACTTGTCAGCTTCGTCAAAGGCCATTTTATAAGCCCCTGCCACCACCAGGGAAAAATGGGTGCCCCCGGTGGGCTCGTCATCCACGTAAACCACTTTCCCATCCTTGAGGATGGAAATGCCGGTGGTGCCGCCGCCGATATCCACCACGGCGCCGTCCTTGATTTTCAGCACCTCGTTGGCTGCCGTGGGCTCGTCAAAGAGACCGGTGAGTTCAAAGCCGGCCCCCTGGACCACATTTTTAATGGCCCCGCCGTCAAGGCTGTCGGTACCGGGAGGAATGGCAGCCGCTGCATAAATCAGCTCGGTGCCCAGTTTTTCTTCCACTTCCTCTTTCATCTCCCGGACCAGCTGTACCGCACCGATATAATCCACCACCATGCCGTCACGGACCACATCGGCCCAGCGGTAGGCACCGGCAACGGGTTTCCGGTTTTCGTCCAGCACGGCCAGCACAACGCAGGCCGTTCCCAGGTCCACCCCGGTATAGTATACAGGTGAGTTCGATTTCACCGGTTTTTCAACGACCTTTTCAAAGGCCTCGACCAGTTGGTCGCAATATTCGAAATTTACGCGTCTCTCAGACATTCTTTTCCTCCAAAAGCGGTGCAGATCATCTGCGATAATACATTGGCCACCCGGTTGACCCTGCGGTAGAGGTCGTCGTCTTTTCCCGCAGGATGGTTGGAGGCCTCGGCCAGGACGGCAAGTTCATACACGGCGCAGCGCAGCTTATCCAGCTTCAGGATCTGTCTGCCGTTCTTGGACTGGATGTGAAAGGGGGTAATCTCAAAACACTCCCCCAGGTCTTGGTCAAAATTATCCTGGTTGATTTTTGTGCAGGCCGTGCAGTCAAGGGATTGTTCCGGTGTTTCTCCCAGAATCATATTCCTGATGGCACCAACGGCCGGTGAAAGCTCCATAATGGTTTTGGCAAAATTGACATCGGTCTCCAGAAAATCATACCCGGTTTCAAGGAAGAGGTTTTCCAGGGACCTGGCCCGGGCTGCCAGCATCTTGTCTGCGCTGGGCCCGGCGCTAGGCCTGTCTGCGGCTTGGGCCGCTGCTTCAGCCCCATCCGGGGTCACGGTGTCGGCCTTTTTTTCCCAGGCCTTTTTCTTGACAGGGGCGCCGGGCTCAATGAGTCGGATCCGCTTATCCGAGAGGAAGGACCGTCCGCCGGGGGTCAGCCGGGCATCGGCCCCGAGCTCGTATTCGGTAAAGGCCCCTTTTCTGTACAGGTCCCTGAGCGTGAATTCCGTTATAAATTTCATTGCATCAGCCCTTGTTCTTCTAAATAGGTTGTCAATTCAGCCATTCCATCTCCGGAACGGCCGGAAACTTTATAATAAGGCTGCGCGGCGCCCAGCCGTTTGAGGTGGGCCAGGCAGCGGCCTTCATTTTCCGGGTTCAGGTCGGTTTTGGTGACCACACCGGTCACCGGGCAGTTAAATACCTTGGCAAAGCCCGGGGCCCCGATCTCCCGGCAGCGGCCCTGGTCCACCAGCATCAGAATGTGGGCCGCGTGGTTCTGGGCCGCGGAGATCAGGTGGCGGTACATCCAGGGGGTCTCGATATAGGACCCGGGCACATCCATGGTGTGCTTTCCGAAGATCAAATCCTGGGTTTTGCGCACCGGCCCTTCCACCCCGTTGATGGCATTGGCCAGGGTGGTCTTTCCGCATTCCGAAGGCCCGATGAGCATGATCCGCCGTTTTCCCATTAGGATTCCCTTAAAACCGGGTGACCGGCACCACGGTAAATCCCAGAACGGTTTTCAGCACATCTGTCACCTGTTCCAGGGCAGTTTCAACACTCTGAACGTCCCCGCCAACCACCAGAGATCCGGTGAACCGGTCCAGAAACCCGATCTCGACATCCGCCGCCTTTGTGGCAATGTCCGCCGCAATAATGGCGGTCTCATAAGGGGTGAGGGTGAGGATGCCGATGGCGCCCCGGCCGTCAATTCCTAAGCGGTCGTAAATGTCCTGGGTGGGTGCGGCAATGACATGGGCGATGGTCACCTGTTTGCCGGGGACTGTTTCCTGGATCACCCGGGTCAGTTCGTTTTCTTTTCCGTCAAATATTCCCATGTTTCTCTTCCCCGGCCTAGTGGCGGATCACCGCCACCGGAAAATCATAATCCTGGATGGCCTTTTCGATTCTGTCCAGATCTTCGTTGCTGAGGCTCGGGTCCCCCTCAATGGGATATTCCCAGCCCAGCCGATTGTATTTGCTGACCCCCATTTTATGGTAGGGCAGAAGGTCGATGCCCTTGAAATTCTTATAGTCCCGGAAGGGCATGAGGAACTCGATGGTCCGTGCAATATCCGCTTCCGTATTGTTCACTCCCTTGAGCAGGGGCATCCTGATCTTAACGTTGTGCCGCCGGTTGAGCAGGGTGGTCAGATTGGTGAGAATCAGTTCGTTTCTCACACCGGTCAGCTCAAAGTGGCGGTCGGAATCCATGTGCTTGAGGTCAAAGAGAAAGAGGTCGCAGAATTCGGCCACGGCCAGGACATTATCGGTCTTGGCATAGCCGCAGGTTTCCATGGCCGTGTTGATGCCCGCCTGCTTGCAGGCCGCCAGCAGGCTCACCGCCGCACCGGGCTGCATCAGGGCTTCCCCGCCTCCCAGGGTCACCCCGCCGCCGGAAACATCGTAAAAGGGCTTGTCCTCTTCAACGATTTCCAGAAGCTCGGAGATGGTCTTTTCCTCGCCGACAACGGAGAGGGCGGAAACCGGACAGGCCTCTTCGCAGAGCCGGCATCCGATGCACTTGGAATTTTTCACAAATTCGTGAATGCCCTCCGGGGACATTTTATGGACCCCGGAAGGGCAGACGTCGACGCAGGCCCCGCAGTCCACGCAGACTTCGCGTTTGTACAGAACCTGGTAATGCCGTTTCTGGCTTTCGGGATTGGAGCACCATTTGCACCTCAGGGGGCACCCTTTGAAAAATACAAGGGTCCTGACGCCCGGGCCGTCATACATGTTATACTTCTGTATGTTGAAAACCCTGGCCTTCCGCTCAATTACAGCGCCGTCGGCATTGGCGCCCCGGCAGTTGGAGCCGGTGGGTATGGTGGTCGTCGTACTCATGGTGCTCGTTTCCCGTTCTTTATTAGGTTACACTACCTGATGCAGCATGGTTCTGGAGATAATCTCATCCTGAACATCCTTGCACAGCTCCACAAAGAAGGCGCTGTACCCGGCAACCCGGACCACCAGGTCGCGGTAGTTTTCAGGATGCTTCTGGGCATCCAGAAGCACGTCGTTATCCAGGTAGTTGAACTGCATCTCTCCGTTGCCCAGCATGCAGGCGGTACGGATCAGGGTGATCAGCCCGTCTTCGCCTTCCTTGGTGGACAGCAGCCCGGACATCAGCTTGAAGTTGTGCACCATGCCGATGTTCATATTGTCGTTGGACAGCTTGGAGATGGACTTGATAATGGCGGTGGGGCCCTTAAAGTCCGCGCCCTGGGTGGGGCTGATGCCGTCGGACAGGGGCAGCCAGGCATTACGTCCGTTGGCGGAGGCGCCCAGCAGCTGGCCGAAGGGGGTGTTGTTGGAGATGGACAGGGTGCCGTGGCTCAGTACGGAGTACAGGGTTTTAAATTTTCTGTGCTCCATTTCGGTGAAGTTGATGAGATCGGCGGCGATCATATCGGCGTAATCGTCATCGTTACCGTATTTGGGGGCAGCCAGGCAGTCGGCCTTGATCTGCTCAAACCCGACGAAGTCGGCTTTCAGGGCTTCGTTCATCTGGGCCAGGGTGTATTTCTTGTCTTCAAATACCAGCTTCTTGATGGCAGCCATGGAGTCGGCGTAGGTGGCCAGGCCGCTCCAGATAACCCCGGGGCCGAAGTTGTACATGGCACCGCCGGCGGACACATCCTTGCCGGATTCCATGCAGCCTTCGTACATCATGGACATCAGGGGTTTGGGAGCCAGTTCCCTGTGGACCCGCTGGGAGATAACCGTTGCAATGGAGGTCTTTTCGGTGACCCATTTAATGGTGTCCTTAACGGCACCTTCAAATTTTTCCCAGGTGTCAAAGGAATTGACGTCACCGTAATCCGGGGTAACCGGTTTGCCGTACCAGAGGGGCACCCCATTGTTGAGCACCAGCTCGATGCAGATGGGCCACTGGGTGTAACCGGTGGAGGTCCACTGGTAGAGGCGGCCGGATTTCTGGGGCTCTACACAGCCCATGAGGCAGTAATCCCGGGCATCTTCAATGGAAACGCCCTTGGCCAGCATCATTTTGATGTGGGTGTCGTCAAAATGGATGGCAGGGAAACCCATGCCGGACCGGATGACGTCCACAATCTTTTTCAGGTATTTCTGGGGGGACTTATTGTGCACACGGGTGGCCAGGGAAGGCTGGTAGATCTTCACGTGCCGGACCGCATCCATGAGCAGGTAGGTCAGGTCGTTGGTGGCATCCCGTCCGTCACGGGTCACGCCGCCCAGGCACATGTTGACGAAGGGCTGGTAACCGGCAAAGAACTTGGAGCCGTCTGCGGAGGTGATCCACATCATTTCGGACATCTTGATGAGCATACAGCCCGCCAGATCGAATGCTTCGTATTCGGTCATGCGGCCGGCTTCAAGGTCGGCCTTGAATAAGGGGTACATGTACTGGTCAACACGGCCGATGGACATGCCGGTCTGGTTCTCCTCAACGGTCAGCAGGGACTCGATGGTCCATACCGCCTGGATGGCTTCCCAGAAGGTTTCGGGCTTGTGGGCAGGCACCCGGGCATTGACGGCGGCGATCTTTTCCAGCTCGGCACGCCGGCGGGGATCCGCCTCTTTGGCGGCCAGCTGGGAGGCGTACTCGGAGAGGCGCCGGGCGTAGATCATTACACCCTCGGCAGTGTCAATGAGGGACTTGTAGTAGTAGATCTTGTCAATATCTTCAGGATTTGCATAATCCAGTTTTTCCAGGTGCTCCCTGGCTTCGGCCTGGATGTCCAGCATGCCCTTTTTCATGAGGATGACGTCGTATCCGGGGTTGGAGTCGCCGCCGCCGTTCACGGCATGGTAGGAGCAGTCGGAGACATAGGATTCACCGGACATTTCCCAGAGGCCGGCTTCCCGGTACTGGTCTTCGCAGTATTCATCAACGGATTTGCCTTCCCAGTAGGGGAAAAGCTCTTCCCGCATGATCTTTTTGTCTTCTTCTGAAATAAAGAAGGGATCCTGGGCACGGGTGCCGATGGTATCCAGCTCGTCCAGCATCCACCGCCATGCAATGTCCGGAGAGCAGGAGCCTGCACGGGGAGCGCCGTTGGGGGCACCGACGATGAGCTCGTTCTCCTGGATGACCAGGGGTGCGGTCTCGCAGCAGTACTTGAAGCATTTGCCGCGGAGAACGGTCTTGGGCATGCCGGGGTTTTCCTTGGCGATCTTGGTGATGGCCCGGGCCCGGTGGGTGGTGATGGAGGGCACCTGTTTCAGGAAATTGGCCTTCAGGGCCGCGTGGCGTTCGGTGGGGCCCTCGGGGATCCCGGTGCCGGCCGGAGCAAAAGAGGCCGGGGCGGCAGCTGCCGCAGCACCGTTGGCGGGCGCTTCTTTGGCGATCTCGGCGGAAACGCTTTCAAACATTTTTTTCAGGGACTCGCGTTCCTGGGGGCTCATATGTTTGGTGGCTTCCGCAAGTTTTTCAGAAAAATCACGAATATCCAAAATTATTACCTCCCTTTAGGGGTTTACCTTCCCGTCAACCGCCCCTTTGAGAATGCGATAGAGGATCTGCAGTTTTTCAGAATCCGTATCAGCGTCAATCGTCTTGGGAGCTGAGAGAGAAGGTGTCTCTTTATTTAAATCTATGGCGTCGGCCTTCCTTACCCCGTAGCCCACCTTGCGGACGTAAATGAGGTTAAGTGGCGACACGTTGTCGGATGTAATGCCGTGGCCGGCGGAGCCGCTGCCCAGGGTCATGGAGGGGAACATATTGGTGGTGGCCCCCATGCCCCCCAGGGTGGCCGGGGTATTGACCAGCACCCTGGCAACGGGTTTTTTCAATGCAAACTGGCGGATAACATCTTCATCCCCGGAATGGATCACCAGGGTATGCCCGCCGCGCTCGGTGAGCAGGATTTCAATGCACTTTTCGCAGGCTTCACGCCAATCTTCTTCCACATAATAGGTCAGAATGGGGCAAAGCTTCTCCTTGAGGTAGGGATCGCTGGGGGAGACATATTTGCGCTCTGCAATGAGAACACTGACATTTCCCGGAACGGTAATCCCCGCCCTGAAGGCCAGGTCCCTGGCACAAATCCCCACCATTTTGGGGTTGAGTCCGCCCACGGGGCAGTAAAACAATCCCGCAAGCCGGTCGGCCTCCTCTTTGGTCATGAAATAGGCGCCGTTGGCCTCAAGGGCCGCCCTCACCTGCCCGTCTATGGGCCCGTCTACCACTATGGACTGCTCGGCAGCCGCAACAATACCGTTATCAAATGTCTTGCTGGCAATGATGTCCTTTACGGCCTGGTCAACATCGGCGGTGCGCTCGATAAAGGCCGGCCCGTTTCCGGTCCCGGCATAAATCAGGGGCTTTCCTGCTTTTTCGGCATCCGCCAGCATGGAGGGGACGCCGGTGTTCAGGATCATGGAAACCAGACTGTGGTTCATCAGCTCCCGGGTACCGCCGGCGGCCACGGTGTGCAGATAGGCCACCGCGCCCTTGGGCATCCCAGCGGCCTGGGCCGCGGAAATGATGATGTCCAGCACCACGCCCATGGTTTTCCTGGCCCTGGGATGGGGGGAAAAAACCATGGAATTACCGGATTTAACGGCGATCATGGCATTGTACAGGGTGGTGGAAACCGGGCTTGTGGCCGGGCAAAGCGCCAGGACCACGCCCATGGGCACGCCCACGTCCATCATCTGCATCTGCCGGTCTTCATTGATGATGCCCACGCAGCGCATGGACCGCAGCTGCCTGCGGGCATATCCGCAGACGAATTGATTTTTCTTGAGCTTGTCTCCGGGAATACCGTACTCGGTTTCCTCATGGGACATGAGGGCCAGATCCTCGACCCGGGCCTCCACGGCCTCGGCCATGGATTCCACGATCCTGTCCAGTTTTTCCTGGGAAAAACCGGCAAGGATTTTCTGGGCTTCAAAGGCGTTTTCTGCCAGAATCCGGGCTTCCTGGATGGAGAGCAGATCGTTGTCTATGATATTCATCCTGGAATTCTCTCCTTATCTCGTCTGCATATGGGTTACCGTTGCCGTCTTTAATCCACCGTCGCCGGATTAGGCTTCCTGGGGCAGCAGGTTTTCTATTTTGTAGCGTTTGGTGATTTTCTCCAGGTCCGGATGGGGCGTGGGGATAACCACTGAAGAGTAGAGTTCGCCTTCCATCTCTTTTACCGCCTGGACACCGGCTTCAACAGCCGCCTGGCAGGCAGCCACATCGCCCCGGACCAGAACGGAAATATAACCGGAAGCAGTATTCTCATACCCTTCAAGTTCAACGTCAGCAGCCTTTACCATGGCGTCTGCCGCCTCCAGCACGAATACAAGACCGAAGGTCTCAACCATTCCCAATGCTCTTGCTTTGGCCATTTTAAAATTCCCTTCTAAATCTTAATTACTCGAAATCAACGTCATGGACAGAAACAATGTCACCCACTTCCCTGATGGGACGGGGCATTACGTTCTGGGCCGTCAGTTTGCCGATGGACTCAGCAGCCTTGGCGCCGGCTTCAACGGAAGCCTTCACAGCAGCCACATCACCCTTGACCATGATGGTCACGAGGGTGGAGCCGATGTTCTCGTAAGAAATCAGTTCAACGTCAGCAGCCTTGAGCATCTGGTCCGCAGCATGCAGCGCGGGCACCATGCCCAGGGTTTCGATAAGTCCTAATGCTTCTTCTCCTTGGTACCGCATTAATTTTTCTCCTTAAAAATTGGTCCTTTATTAGAATCCACTTTTTTGCGGTGAGCAGGATACAGCTTTCCCCTTAGGGGAAGGTCAAGGGTTTTTTTCAAAAAAAAATAATTTTTTGTTAAAAAATGTAAAAGACTTAACTGGCCGGATTAAAAGGAATTAGCCGAAAGGAAAGGGACAGGGGGGTTCAGGGTATATCAGAGAGAAGATTCCCCTGAGATAAGGTTAAAAAAAATCCCTGCCCGGTACCGCCATGGGCAGGCACCGGGACAGGGATTTTATAGAAATCAATGCTGAATCAGCAAATCATACATTAATCTGCAATGTAATGATTAATGGTGTCAGCACCTTCTTCATGGGCACGGTAGTAAACCTTCAGCTCGTTGTCGGAACCCATTTCGAACCGGGTTTCTTCAAGCAGGCCGTTGGCTTCAGCCGTCATGATGGCGGAAATCACGGAGGGTTTCCTGAAAGCCTTAAAGCTGGCATAGTCACCCTTCAGGGCGTTCATCACATCATCGGCACAAGCTTCTTCTACCTTGGTGAAGTATTTCAGGATGGCGTAATTAAGCGGCTTCATAGTTTACCTCCTCTTTTTTCTTGAACAGGTCAAGGGGGTTCAGGGCGATGATAAAGATACCGGCTACCATTACGACAGCACCAGCCCAGGCGATGGGCGGAATGGACCAGCCGTCAAGACCGAAGGCCACGCCGAGTACCAGCCAGCAGCAGAAGGGGCCCCAGAAGGAGAAGGTACCGTTACAGGACATACCCAGGGCAGCACCGCACATGGAGTTGCCTTTGTACCAGAACATGAAGGAAAGGTAGGCACAGAGACCGGAAACGGCAAACCATACAATGGAGGTATCGCCGAAGGCCTGGCCGATAAGGGCGAAGGTGTCGGCTTTGCCGTCCATCATGCCGAAAATGGGAACCAGGATGATGAGGTTGGACAGGCCGGAGGTGACCTGGCGGATGGTGATGCCGATCTCGGAATCGATCATGGAGGTACCATAACCGCATACGCAGCCTTCAAAACCCCAACCAAGGGCAGCCAGGAAACCGAAGAAGATACCGATGGCCATGCCTTCGGAACCGCCGGAGATGCTGGTGCCGCCGATCATCAGAGATGCGCCGAAGCAGATGGCAATACCCAGCAGCATGCGGGCGCTCAGTTCCTGTTTAAACATGAAGCGGCCCAGGATGGCACCGAAAGCCGGGCACAGGGCACTGATGGGAACAACAATGGAACCGGCTTTCTGCAGGCCGATAACATAGCAGGTACTGGCAAAGGGCCCGCCGATGAGAGCGGCCCCAACCATAACCATGCCGGGTTTGGTCTTCAGGCACCTGAAAAAGTCGCCGATCAGGCCTCTGACGCCGGCGGCGCCCAGGGCCCAGACAGCACTGAGGATGTCGTTGGTGGCTGCACCGAGTGCACCCAACAGATAAGTAATGGCAAAGGCGGACAACCCTGCGGTGTTGGCGCCGTACCAGTCCACCCAGGCGCCTTTGGACATGCCCAGGGTCATAAAAGCGGTATAAAACCCATAAAGCAGACCGGATGCCAGGGCAATCATTATACCCTTTCTTTTGAAGTCTGCGGCGAGTTTTGCCTTTGCGGCAAATGCTGCCGCATTCTGTGAGCCGGATACTCCACTCATAATTAACTCTTCCCTTCTCGTTAAAGATTTATATTATACCCCACATCCATGCAAAACCCAATTTATGCATAAAATTCAGGGATCTTCATTTTCGAGGGGCGAGTATATCTTTACCCCTAAGGGGAAAGTCAATGTAATTTTTTAGTAAAAATACATTTTTTTTCAAAAAAATTTCCAGAAATTATTGCAAAGGGCGATATCATGCCTGCTGCCGGCCTCCATTCTTGCCTAACCCCGGGATATGATACCCAATATCCTTGGCGCAAGGCCCGTTTACAAAACTGGCCTATCAAATTAAGTTTTCAGCGAAAAGCACGGCAATTTCCCCCCAATCGGCTTTTTAAACAGACCGCCTTGATCAAAAAGGATACATTCCGCAATTAAAAAAACTGTTTTTTAAAAAAAATGAGGAGGCAAGGCCGGAATATCCTGCCCCCCTCCATCAAATAGCAAAAAAGCTGACCGGTATTGACAAAAAATCCGGATCGGCACAGAGGACAGGGCAGCCCGGCCTTTCAACATCACCCATCATTCCATTTTTCTGATCCCTCCCCCTTGACAAACCCCGCTGATTTGAATATTTTACCGCTCTCCAACACCGCCGATTTTATTTTGACATACATTAAGCGCGTACAGCAGACCGCCACAGTTCCCCAAGCACCATACGTCCGTCCCCGCTGTTACGGCTTTCATCTGCAACCGAAATAAAAGGTTAATCAGCCCATGACCCAGTTTAACGGAAGAACAAAAATCTGCTATGGCGAAGACGCCATGAACGTTATTGAGACCCTGCCTCTGAAACGGGCCCTGGTGGTCACCGACCCCTTCATGACCCAGATCGGATTTGCTGACCGGATCATCAGCGCCCTGGACCGGGCCAGGATTCCCCACAGCCTCTTTGACCGGGTGGAACCCGACCCCTCCCTGGAGACCGTCACCCTGGGCACCCATGAACTGGTACAGGCCGGGGCAGACGGCATCATCGCCCTGGGGGGCGGCTCTGCCATCGATGCGGCCAAGGCCATGATGTACTTTGCCTACAAGGCCATGGGCGAAAAAGACAAGCCCCTGCTGGTGGTCATCCCCACCACCTCCGGCACCGGCTCCGAGGTCACCTCTTTTTCCGTGGTCACGGACACGGCCAACCAGACCAAAATCCCCCTGTCCGACGAGCTGCTCATCCCGGACATGGCCATCCTGGACGCCCGGTTCACCCGGACCGTGCCCCCGGCCATCACCGCGGACACGGGCATGGATGTGCTCACCCATGCCATTGAGGCGTTTACCTCGGTGGATGCCAACATCTTTGCCGACATCTACTCGGAGCACGCCATCCGGGATGTATTCAAATACCTGGTCCGGGCCTATGAAAACGGGGATGACATGCGGGCCAGGGAACGGATGATGGTGGCCTCCTGCATGGCCGGCACCGCCTTTTCCAACTGCGGACTGGGTATCTGCCACAGCCTGGCCCACGCCCTGGGCGGGATCTTTCACATCCCCCACGGCAAGGCCAACGCCGTGATGCTGCCCCACGCCATCACATTCAACACCCTGGAAGCCGGCGAGCGGTACAAAACCATTGCCGAAATGATCAACCTGCCGGCATCCTCCGTGGCCACGGGCACAAAGAGTCTGGTTCTGGCCGTCCAGAGCCTTAACGAACATATGAACATTCCCC
This sequence comes from Desulfobacter sp., assembly GCA_028768525.1. Taxonomy (NCBI): domain Bacteria; kingdom Pseudomonadati; phylum Thermodesulfobacteriota; class Desulfobacteria; order Desulfobacterales; family Desulfobacteraceae; genus Desulfobacter; species Desulfobacter sp. The sequence continues at coordinate 2,545,185 of CP054837.1, forward strand.
TGCGGATCCGGGATCTGGACATTGAAGAAGCCGAATTCAAATCCGCCCTGGGGGACCTGTCGGTAAAGGCACTGGAAGACCCCTGCTCGGCCTATAACCCCAGGAAACCCTCCTTTGAAGAGATACGCCACCTATTTGAACAGGCCTGGTAAACAGGCATTTAGATTGCAGAACAATTAAGTTCAACACATATTGCGGCCGGGAAACCGGCCGTAATATTTTTGTAAAAAAGATGTTGTCATTCGGATTTTTTTGTGGTACCTATCCCGCTAATTTGGAATGAATGTCGCTGTACAACGGCGTGGGGCGACAGGGCAAACAACGAAGCTTGCTGACAAGTGACCGAAAACGGAACACTTGCTGCAGGCTTTTTTTATTTGTGGCGGACGGTAGGCTTTCCGGCCTGGACGGACAGTGAAAAGGGGAGACACCGGCTGCGGAAACAAGAGTTTTATTTCTTTTAAGGAGTAATTATGGCAGGTCAAGACGACAAGTATTTTGAACAGCGGGAGCTGAAAAAAGGAGCGGCCGGTTGGGTGCTTCTTTCATTCCTGGGTGTCGCTTACGTTATTTCAGGCGATTTTGCGGGCTGGAACTTTGGTATTGAAAAAGCCGGATGGGGCGGACTGCTTATCGCCACCGTCCTTATGGCGGTGATGTACACCTCCATGGTACTTTCTGAAGCGGAACTTTCCACCATCATCCCCTCCGCCGGCGGCGGCTACGGATTTGCCCGCCGGGCCTTCGGCCCCCTGGGCGGCTACATGACCGGCATCGGCATCTTATTCGAATACTGCATTGCACCGGCGGCCATTGCCTGCTTCATCGCCGGTTACTGCTCATCCCTGTTCGGGGCCGGCGGTTCCCTCATCGCCTATGTGCCCGAAGGACTTCAGGGTATGGCAACCATTCTTCTGGGCGGCACCTGGATGACCAAGCTGCTCTTTTACGTGGTATTTGTGGGTGTCCACCTTTACGGCGTGGGCGAAGCCCTGACCCTGTGCATGATCATCACCGTCATCGCCGTACTGGCCCTGGCTGCATTCATCTTTTCCATGGTTCCCCATTTCAACCCGGCAAACCTCTTCGACATCGCTCCGGCCAAGGACGTTGCCGGCGCCTCCACCTTCCTGCCCCATGGCTGGATGGGTGTCTGGGCCGCCCTGCCCTTCGGCATGTGGTTCTTTCTGGGCGTTGAAGGGATCCCCCTGGCAGCGGAAGAATGCCAGGATCCCACAAAAGATATGCCCAAGGCCATCATCACCGCCATGATTACCCTGCTGATCTTTGCCGCCCTGATCCTGGTATTCGGTCCGGCCGGTTCTTCATCCGCCCTGATCCAGAGTGCAGCCGATCCCCTCATCGGCGCCATCCAGTCCCCCAACGCCTACGGCGGACCGACCTTTGTCTCCCGTCTGATCAACGTTGTCGGCCTGGCCGGCCTGGTTGCCTCCTTTTTCTCCCTGATCTTCGGCGCCTCCCGGCAGTTTTTCGCCCTTTCCCGCGCTGGCTACCTGCCCACCTTCCTCTCCCTCACCGGTAAACGGAAGACCCCATGGGTATCCCTGCTGGCCATCGGCGGCATCGGTTTTTTCCTGTCCCTGATCATTGACGGTGACAGCCTGCTGGTCATCGCCGTATTCGGCGCATCCATCTCCTACATCCTCATGACGGCTTCCCATTTCGTCCTGAGAATGAAAGAACCCAATTTGCCCCGTCCCTACAAAACCCCCGGCGGGAAACTGACCTCAGGCATCAGCGTTGTCCTGGGCTGCTTTGCCTTTGTGGCATGCTTCCTGGCCAATGCCAAGATGACCTGCATCGCCGCGGTCATTTACGCCGCGTTTATCCTTTACTTCCAGCTTCACAGCCGTCATCACCTGATCGCCAAAGCACCGGAAGAAGAGTTTGCAGCCATTGCTGCAGCCGAAGAAGGACTGAACTAGTCAGGTAAATACACCCACGGCCGGGCCCGGAATGAACACCGGGTCCGGCTTGACGGCTACCTTATATATATATTACCTTTCACAGGCGGGTTAAATGGACGAAGGAAAACAACGGGTCATACAGGAATACGTACCGGGGAAACAGCTGACCCTGGCCCATATCATCGCAAAACCCTTGAAAACGGTTTGTGAACAGGTGGGCATAGAAGGGAATTACGATGCCATCGGCATTTTGACCATCACCCCGGGGGAAGCCGTTATCATTGCGGCGGACGTGGCCACCAAGGCAGCGGATGTGGCCTTGAGTTTTCTGGACCGTTTCGGCGGTTCCCTGGTCATGTCCGGGGATGTGGCCAGCGTGGATGCGGCTGTCCATGAGGTGGTCTCCCACTTCCAGGATAACCTTAAATTTGCTGTGGTTCCCGTCACCCGGTCCTGACCGCCGGAACCGCCTTGAGGATGAATAGATAATGGAATACAGGATTGTAATAGCAGACGACGAACCTATTACACGAATGGATATCCGGGAGATATTGACCAGTTCCGGCTACAACGTGGTGGGTGAGGCATCGGACGGATTTGACGCCGTGGAGATGTGCAGGAAAGAAAAGCCCGACATGGTGCTGCTGGATATTAAGATGCCCCTGCTGGACGGCCTTAAGGCCGCCCGCATCATCCACGAGGAAAGACTGGCCTCGGCCATCCTACTGATCACGGCCTACAGCGGAAAGGAATTTGTGGACCAGGCCAAGGTGGCGGGGGTCATGGGGTATGTGGTCAAACCCATCCGGGAGGAATCCCTGCTTCCCATGATAGAGGTGGGCATTGCCAAGGGAAAAGAATTTTGTGAAAAGGACAGGGAAATCGCCAAAACCCGGCAGCGGCTGGAAGACCGGGCGGTGATCGAAAAGGCCAAGGGAATTCTGATGCAGCAGAAAAACATCGGCGAAGACGAGGCCTTTCAGATGATCAGAAAACTGGGTATGGACAAACGCCGGCCCATGCGGGATATTGCCGAAATCATCCTGCTCAGCCAATAGGTTCAGCCATGGAAATGATCGAAAAAATATGCAGGGAACATACGGATCTGGCCGAGAGCGACATCCGGCATATTGAAGAAGTGGCCGAGACCCTGGAAGCCGTGGCCGACCTCATGACCGCGGATGTATTCATTGACTGCCGCACCCGGGATAAGGATGTGGCAGTGGTGGTGGCCCAGGCCCGCCCCTCCAACGGCAAAACCCTGTACAAACGATCTGTGGTCGCAGAATTTGCATACCGGAGCAACGAGCCGGCGGCATTGCGGACCCTGGACATCGGCATGCCCACCATGGACATGATGGCCAAGACCCAGGAAAACAGGGATGTCCGCCAGAATGTTTCCCCCATTAAAAATAAAAGGGGCCGGGTGATTGCCTGCCTCATCGCGGAAACAGATATCACCGCAGACCTGAAAACCAAGCGCCACCTTTCCATGCTGTCCAGGACCACGGAACAGCTTACCGAAGCCCTGATCTCCATGCTCAACAAGGAGAAGGGGATCCCCTACCACGTCACCGACGGAATTGCCATCTTCAACCGGGAAGGGATCTGCGTATACACCAATCCCGTTGCCCGGGGCATCTATAAAAAACTGGGGTACATGAACGAACCCGAGGGCCTTGTATTTTCCAACCTGGCCCTTGAAGACATTGATCTGGAAACAATTTTTGAAAAGAAACAGGTAAATTCCTCCGGCGTCAACCTGGGCGGCCTGGTACTGAACATTAAATACACCATTATGCAGAGCAAAGAAAATGCCCGTCCCACCGGCGCGGTCATGCTGATTTCCGATGAAACCGCCGTCATGGCCAAGGAAAAGGAACTCATCCTCAAATCCGTGGCCATCAAAGAGATTCACCACCGGGTGAAAAACAACCTCCAGACCATTGCCAGCCTGTTGCGGCTGCAGTCCCGGCGGGTCGACAACGAATCCGCCAAACGGGCGTTTTCCAAAAGCATCAGCCGGGTGCTGAGCATTGCCGCCACCCATGAAATCCTGGCCCAGAACGGGGTTGACGATGTGGACCTCACGGTCATGATCAACCGGATTTTAAACAGTGTGGCCGGACACAGCCTCTCCGCCAGCCGGGGAATTAAAATCGATATCACCGGGGACGCCATCCACACCGATTCCGATGTGGCCACCTCCATTGCCCTGGTGGTCAACGAACTGATCCAAAACTGCATTAAATACGCCTTTGTGGGCAGAGACCACGGCACGATTACCGTGGAAATCAGGAAAGGCACCGCCTATTCCAATATCTGCATCACCGATGACGGCATCGGATTTGATGAGGATAAAGTGGACACCAGCATCTCCCTGGGCACCTCGATCGTCCGGCAGCTGGTGGAAGGCAAACTGGGCGGCACCCTTCAGGTGGAGTCCGGTGCCGGCGGCACCAAGGTGCTTTTTGATTTTGTTACGGGCAATGCGCCCAGCGAAGAAGAAACAAACCGGCCGTAACGCCGGCGACCCGGGATAACCGGGCAATATACAACTTGTAGTCCTGCACAACGGGGTGCGGGACGGAAACAGGCAACGAAGCCTTGATTCAGCGGACAGGTATACCCGCGTGGATTAAGGCTTTTTTATTTTGGCAAAAACTACGGCAGGCCGCACAGGTCGCGGCAAAGAGACAAGGAAGGAACACATTGGAAGATAATATCCTGAGCGTGGGCATTGATATCGGCACATCCACCACCCAGCTGGTGTTCAGCCAGATCAAACTCCAGAACATGGCCAACGTTTTTTCCGTGCCCAGGATTACCATCATGGAAAAGGAACTGGTATTCACCAGTGACATCCACGAAACCCCTCTGGTATCGGCAAAGGAAATCGACGGCCCCAAAGTACGGTCCATGGTTGAAGCCGAGTATACCAGGGCCGGGATCACCCCGGACCAGGTGGGCACCGGGGCGGTGATCATCACCGGGGAGACCGCCAGGAAATCCAATGCCGCCCAGGTTCTGGACACCCTTTCCGGCCTGGCCGGAGAATTTGTGGTGGCCACGGCCGGCCCGGCCCTTGAGGGCATCATTGCCGGAAAGGGCGCCGGCGCCCACACCGTTTCCAAGGAACGGGGTGCAGTGGTCGCCAACCTGGATATCGGCGGCGGCACCACCAACATCGCCGTATTCTGCAACGGAGAGGTCATCGACACCTCCTGCATGGACATCGGCGGCCGCCTGGTCAAATTCTCCGACCGGACCGGCAAAGTCTCCTACGCCTCAAAAAAGGCACAGCTTCTGGCCCGAAGCCTGGGGATATCTCTGGAACCCGGACAGGTCCTGACCCAATCCGGCATCCACACCCTGGCCCAGGGCATGGCAGGCATTCTGGAACAGTCCCTCGGCACGGCCCTGCGCAGCCGGGTACTGCCGGAGATGGCTACGGACAAGCTGCTGAAACTGGATTACGACATTGATTATATCACCTTTTCCGGAGGGGTGGCCGAATGCATGAACCAGGATAAAATCAACCCGGATAACCGGAACATGGATCCCTTTGCCTTCGGGGACCTGGGCATTTATCTGGGCCGGGCCCTGGCCGCCTCCAGCCTGCCGGAAAAACTCACCGTACTGGCGGCCAAAGAGACCATACGGGCCACGGTGGTGGGGGCCGGTTCCCACACCACCAGCATCAGCGGGTCTACGGTAACCTTTGCCGAAGAGGCCCTGCCGGTGCAGGATGTCCCTGTATTAAAGCTGTCAAAAGAGGATGAGGCCGCTCCCTATGAGCAGTGGGCGGATATCATCTCGCAAAAGGTCAACTGGTTTGCCCTGAGGGGAGAGGACCTGATGCCCGCTCTGGCCTTTAAAGGCCCTGTTGCGCCCGGCTTTGACGAGATACAGACAATGGCCCGGAGCATTATTGCCGGCATGGATGCCGTCATGACACTTTCCGCCCCCCTGATGGTGGTGGTTGAAAACGACCTGGCCAAAGCCCTGGGCCAGGCTTTAAGGGCGCAGCTGGCAGGCAAAAAGAAGGTCATCTGCATTGACTCGGTTGCCGTTGAAAACGGCGACTACATCGACATCGGCAAAGGCCTTGCCAACGGCAATGTGGTGCCGGTGATTGTAAAGACATTGGTCTTTGGCTATTGAGGACCCTAAATCCCATACACTTGAGGAACACGCAAATGAGATTAAAAACAAAACTATTTGGAACCCTGTATTCCTTTAAAGACGTCAACGACGTCATGGCAAAGGCCAATGAGGAAAAATCCGGGGACCAGCTGGCCGGTGTGGCCGCCGCCTCCGTCACCGAAATGGTTGCGGCAAAGGAAGTCTTGAGCAATCTGACCCTGGCGGATCTGAGAAACAACCCGGCCGTCCCCTATGAGCAGGACGAAGTCACCCGGCTCATCCAGGATGACGTCAACGAACGGATCTACGGCAGTATCAAAAACTGGACCGTTGCAGAACTGAGGGAATGGCTCCTCTCCAATGAAACCGACAGCGCAGCCATCCGCCGCATTTCCAGGGGGCTCACCTCGGAAATGGTGGCGGCCGTGGCCAAGCTCATGTCCAACCTGGACCTGGTCTATGCGGCCTCAAAAATTGAAGTGACCGCCCATTGCAACACCACCATCGGTAAAAAGGGGACCCTGGCCTTCCGCCTCCAGCCCAACCACACCACCGACGACCTGGACGGCATCCGTATCTCCACCTATGAGGGGCTGAGCTACGGGGTGGGGGATGCGGTCATCGGCCTCAACCCCGTAAATGACACGGCCGACTCCGTGGCAGCCATTCTCAGACTCTTCCAGGAGATCAAGGAAACCCACGACATCCCCACCCAGACCTGTGTGCTGGCCCACGTCAACACCCAGATGGAGGCCATCCGGCAGGGGGCCCCCGCCGATTTGATCTTCCAGAGTATTGCAGGGAGTGAAAAGGGCAACACCGCCTTCGGCCTGAGTGCGGCCACCATGGCCGAGGCCCGGGACCTGGCCCTCAAGGAGGGCACCGCCACCGGGCCCAATGTCCTTTACTTTGAAACCGGCCAGGGCTCCGAGCTTTCCTCCGACGCCCACCACGGAGTGGACCAGGTGACCATGGAAGCCCGGTGCTACGGGTTTGCCAAACACTTTTCCCCCTTTTTGGTGAACACCGTGGTCGGGTTCATCGGCCCCGAATACCTCTATGACAACAAGCAGGTGATCCGGGCCGGACTGGAGGACCATTTCATGGGCAAGCTCACCGGGCTCCCCATGGGGGTGGACGCCTGTTACACCAACCATATGAAGGCCGACCAGAACGACATTGAAAACCTGGCCGTTCTCCTGTCAGCCGCCGGCTGTACCTATTTCATGGGTATTCCCCAGGGCGACGACATCATGCTCAACTATCAGTGCACCGGCTACCACGACGCCTCAAGCCTCAGGGAAACCCTGGGACTGCGCCCGGTCAGCGAATTCGACCAATGGCTGGAAAAAATGGGCTTCCGTGAAAACGGCCGTCTGGGCAGACGGGCCGGCGATGCCTCGGTTTTTATCAAGTAGGAGGAGACTACGGTGATTTCAGAAGATAAGCTAAAAGCAATAATTGAAGATGTAATGGGCAGCCTGAACGCCGCTGGCGCTGCCAACGCGGCTGACACTGCCGGTGGAGCCGGTGCTGCCGGAGCCGGTGGCTCCTCAGCCGCCCAGGTAAATGACGACGCCCTTGAGGACCTGGCCGCCGTTGACCTGAAAAAAGAACTGCTGGTGCCCCACCCCCACAACCGGGAGATGTACCTCAAACTTAAGGAGACCACTCCTGCCCGAATCGGCATCTGGCGCTCCGGCCCCCGGCCCCTGACCCGTTCCCTTCTCCGGTTCCGGGCCGACCATGCCGTGGCCCAGGATGCCGTATTCAATAATGTGTCCGACGAATTTACCCAAAAACTGGGTATTGAAACCCTCCAGAGCTGCTGCACGGACAAGGATGAATTCCTCACCCGCCCGGACCTGGGGCGCAGACTGCCTGAAGACCAGGCCGCCAAGCTCAAAACCATCTGCCCGGCCAACGCCAGGGTCCAGATCTATATTGCCGACGGTCTGAGTTCCACGGCAGTGGAAACCAATGCCGAAGATACCTACAAGTCCATTGTCCAGGGTCTTACCGGCATGGGCATCCAGGCCAACCCCCTGTTTTTCCTCAGATACGGCCGGGTCCCCTCCATGGATGTGGTCTCCGAGCTGATCACCCCGGAGGTGACCGTATTGCTCATCGGCGAACGGCCGGGCCTGGCCACCGGAGAGAGCATGTCCTGCTATATGGCCTACAAGGCATCCACCACCATGCCCGAAGCCAACAGAACAGTGATTTCAAACATCCACAAAGGCGGGACCCCGGCCGTTGAGGCAGGGGCCCACATTGCCGGTGTCATCAAAAAAATGCTGGATCAGAAGGCCTCGGGCCTGGATCTCAAACTATAGGAGAACTCCCATGAAAGGTGATGCATTACGCACAGAGGTGCTGGCCATCCGCATGATTCCCAATGTGGATTCGGCCCTGATCAAGGAACTGAAGCTGCCCGACGGCCACAGAAGCGTGGGCATGATTACCACCGACTGCGACGACGTGGGATATGCCGCCCTGGACGAGGCCACCAAAAAGGCCGTTGTATCAGTGGCCTATGCCAAATCATTCTACGGCGGTGCGGATAACGCCAACACCAAGCTGGCCGGTGAATTCATCGGCATCCTCTCCGGGCCCAACCCGGCCGAGGTCAAAGCCGGGGTGGAGGCCGCCATCGATTATGTTGAAAACGACGCCTGTTTTTACTCGGCCAATGAAGACGACTCCATTGCCTATTTTGCCCATTGTATTTCCCGGACCGGCTCCTATCTCTCCGAAACCGCAGGGATCCGGGAAGGCGAGGCACTGGCCTACCTCATTGCGCCCCCCATTGAGTCCATTTTTGCACTGGACGCGGCCATGAAAGCGGCCGACGTCACCATGGCGTCTTTTTTCGAGCCCCCCTCGGAAACCAACTTCGGCGGCGGCCTTCTCACCGGCAGCCAGTCCGCCTGCAAGGCGGCCTGTGACGCCTTTGCCGATGCGGTGATCTCCATTGCCGACAATCCGTTGAGGTACTAATGGATTCCCGGGCATTGGGACTTTTGGAAACCTTTGGGCTGATACCGGCCATTGAAGGGGCCGACGCCGCCGTAAAAACCGCTGAGGTGGAACTCACCGGCCTTGAGCGCATCGGTGCCGGCCTTGTCACCGTCAAATTCAGGGGGGATGTCTCCGCTGTGAACGCGGCCATGGAATCCGCCCGGACCGCCGCCGCCCGCCTGGGCGAGGTCCGGTTCCACACCGTGATCGCCCGGACGGGGGAAGGCCTGTCCCAGATCCTGGACGGGCCGGCACCTGAACCGGCGGCCAGACCGGTTCAGAACAAACCCGCGCCGGCGCCGGCAGTGCAAAAAAAAGCCGCAGAGCCCCTTGAGGAGGCCCAGCCGCCAGCCCCACCAGCTGAAGAGGAGCTGGCAGGCATGAAGGTCACCCAGCTCAGGCAGCTGGCCCGGTCATTGAAAGGATTTCCCCTGTCCCGGAAAAAGATAAAATTTGCCAGGAAAGAGGAACTCATCGCAAAGATAACCGAATACAGAAGCAAACAATAGGGCGCCGTAAAAATCCAGGCACCTATATATAAGGATAAATATGGTAGTAGATAAAGACTTACTCTCCCTTCAGGAAGCCCGCTCCCTTGTCCGGGGGGCCAGAAAGGCCCAGGAATTCCTGGCCGGCCTCTCCCAGGAACGGGTGGACGCCATGGTAAACGCCATTGCCGAGAAGGGTCAGGCCAATGCCGAGGAACTGGCAAAAATGGCCATGGAAGAGACCGGGTTCGGCAAATGGGAAGATAAAAAGGCCAAGAACATCCTGGCCACCCGGGATCTTTACGCCCACATCGCCCCCATGAAAACCATGGGGATCATCAACGAGGACAGGGATAAGAAAATCCTTGAAATTGCCTCGCCGGCCGGTGTGATTGCGGCCCTGATCCCTTCAACCAATCCCACGTCCACCACCTTTTACAAGGCCATGATTTCCCTGAAGGCCGGAAACGCGGTGGTCTTCAGCCCCCATCCCTCGGCGGCCGGATGCATCCGCAAAACCGTCGAGGTCATCCAGGAGGCCCTTGCCTCCCAGGGGGCGCCGGTGGACCTGGTGACCATGATGAGCATCCCCACCATCCAGGGTACCGCAGAGCTGATGAAGCAGGCCGACCTCATCCTGGCCACCGGCGGCCCCGGCATGGTCAAGGCGGCCTACAGCTCCGGCACCCCGGCCCTGGGCGTGGGCGCCGGCAATGTCCCGGCCTTTATTGAAAGAAGCGCCGACATCACCAAAGCCGTATCTCGGATCATGGCCTCCAAGACCTTTGACAACGGAACCGTCTGCGCCTCTGAACAGGCCATTGTCACCGAAAACATCATCGACGATGATGTGGCCGAAGAGTTTGCCGCCCAGGGCGGCTACTTTCTTTCAGAGGAGGAAGTGGCCCGTGTCAAACCCGTGATGGAGCGGGCAGGCGGCAGCATGAACCCGGCCATTGTCGGCAGAAACGCCCAGTACATCGCCGACCTGGCCGGCATCAAGATCCCGGCCGGTACCCGTGTGCTGGCCTACCGGGAAAAAGGTGTGGGGCCTGAATTTCCCTTTTCCAAGGAAAAGCTCACCGCCCTCATCGGATATTACACCGTGGCGGACTGGCAGGCCGCCTGTGACCTTTGCCACAAACTGCTGAAGAACGGCGGTATCGGCCACTCCCTGGCCATCCACTCGGAAAACGATGAAGTGGTCCGGGAATTTGCCATGAAAAAACCGGTCTCCCGCCTCCTGGTGAACACCCCCTCCACCCAGGGGGCCGTGGGCATTACCACGGCACTGCCCCCCTCGTTTACCCTGGGATGCGGCACCGTGGGCGGCAGCTCCACCTCGGACAACGTGGGGCCCATGCACCTGTTCAACGTAAGATACCTGGCCTACGACACGGGCAAATGCCCGGTGGACAAACCGGCCTCAGTATCCTGCACCGCCTCCGCCGGCAATGATATGGATACCCAGGTCAAGCAGATAACCGAGCTTGTCCTGGCCCAGCTGAGCAAGATGTAACCTAAGAATTTTAGCAACAAGAATAAACGCCAATTAAACACGCGGCCCATGCCGGGCCGCCAACAAAACAAAGGAATAATAAAATGACTACACTGAACGCACTCGGAATGATCGAAACCAAAGGATTTGTGGGCGCTGTTGAAGCAGCCGATGCCATGGTTAAAGCCGCCAACGTCACCCTCATCGGTAAAACCCAGGTGGGCTCCGGCCTTGTGACCGTATCCGTACGCGGCGACGTGGGCGCTGTAAAGGCCGCCACCGACGCCGGCGCCGCTGCGGCAGAACGGGTTGGGGAACTGGTTTCCGTCCATGTCATTCCCCGCCCCCACGGCGATGTTGAAATGATTCTGCCCAAGCTTGAAGGCTAGGCATAGATGAAGGTCATCACCGAGGCCACCCTCAGATCCCTGTTCCGGAAGGCGCCCTTTGACACCTTCCAGGTTGAAAAAGGGCAGATCCTGACGCCGTCGGCGGCCGGCTTCCTGGCTGAACGCAAGATTCAGATCCTGGAAGCCGGTGCCGACCCGGCGCCGGCTTCCAAGCCCCAGACACCAGACGGAAACGAGGCCCCTCCTGCCGAAGAGGCCAAACCGGCGGAGAAACGCTATCCCTATGTTTCCGCATTGGACGGGAGCCGGTACGAGGCCAAGCCCGAGCACATGACCCACCTGGCCGGAAACCGGCTGATCCCCAAAGACCATCCCCGGATCGTTTTCCGGGGAAAGCTGGACAGCCTCCAGTCGGCCATCCTCCTGGTCCAGGCCCACGCCATTGAAAAGGGCCTGCCGGGATTGTCAGCGGACCTGGGCCAGATTCTGGACTGGACAAGGGAAATCATGAAGGCCGATGTCCTGGACACGGACCTTGAAATGGAATGCACCCTGGGACTGAGCACCGACGAGTTACGGCAGCACTCCCATTATCCCAAAAAACACTACGGCGTCGGCCACATCATGCCCGCCGTTGACATGGGATACACCCTGCTGGCCCTCAACGATCTGAGAAGCCGGGTCAGGGAAGTTGAAACCTGTGCAGTGAATGCCTTCAGGTGCGAATTCAAAACCCGCCGCCAGGACCTGCTCCAGGCCCTGAACCGGATGAGTTCCGCCGTTTATATACTCATGGTCCGGGAACAGGCCGGGGTTTATTCCCCCGGCCAGCCCGGGGTGACGGATAAGCAATATGGATAATATGAATATTGAAGAGATTGTCAGGGATGTACTGGTGGAACTGACCCGGTTTCAGGAGGGGAACCTGACCCCTGCCGAAGCCGACGACACCATCCCCGTGGAAATGTCGGCCCGCCATGTCCACCTCTCTGAAAAGGATGCCCTTGCACTTTTCGGCACCCCCCTGACACCGGTACGGGAGCTGTCCCAGCCGGGCCAGTACCTGTGCAAGGAGCGGGTCCGCCTCATCGGCCCCAAGGGGGTGATGGACAATGTGGCCGTGCTGGGGCCGGCCAGGGATCTTTCCCAGGTGGAGATATCCCTTACCGACGCCAGGTCCCTGGGCCTTGACGTGCCCATCCGCCAGTCCGGGGATGTCCAGGGGACGCCGGGCATACTGCTCTCCTCGGGCAGCAGCATCGTGCCCCTTGACCAGGGAGTGATCGTTGCCGGACGCCATATCCACATGTCGCCGGATGATGCCCGGCGGCTGGATGTCAGGGACCGGGAACTGACGGCCGTGCTCATGGAAGGCAGACGCCCGGCGGTATTCCGGGATGTGCTGGTCCGGGTCCACAAGGACTTTCGGCTGGCCATGCACATTGATGCGGACGAGGCCAACGGCTGCGGCTGCGGCCCCGGCACCCGGTGCAGGATTGTAAAAGATCCCGTGAAGGAGGCCGGCAATGACCGAGGCCGCCTTAATTGAACAGATTGTCAGGAAAGTCCTGGCCGGCATCCGTGAATCCGCGTCTCTGGAATCTTTCTCCTCCTGTTTTTTGATTCTGGGGACAAGGGAAAACACGGACATGGAAAAGCTCACCGCCCACCTGCCCACCGGGGCCGCCACGGTCTTTACCGAAGACCGCCCCGGGCTGCAGGTGATGGACCCGGTACACCAACCGTCCCGTGAGTACGAGGGAATCATTCTTCCCTCCTTGTCCATGACGGCCATGGCTGACCTGGCCCTGGGCCGGGCAACGGAAAAAACGGGACACAATGTCCTGGAACTGCTCATGTCGGGGTATCAGGTAAAGGTGATGGACTTCGAGTACACCGCCTTCAGGGAGGCGGCGCCCCCGGCCCTGTGGCAGCTGTATGAATCCTATCGGAAGACCCTGGAGGGATTCGGCCTGACCCAGCTGGCACCGCCGGCCAAGGGGGCCCTGACGGTACAAAAAAAACTGGTGACCGAACAGGAGATCCAAAGGCTCCACCAACAGGGCGTGTCACGGGCCAGGATCGCGGAACGAACCATTGTGACGAGCCTGGCAAAAGATCTGGCCGACGCACTGGGAATCGAAATTCAACGGTTTTAAAACGGAGAATAATTATGATCGTGGGAAGCGTGGTGGGAAATGTATGGGCGACCCGGAAAGAGGAAACCCTAAGCGGACTAAAACTCATGGTGGTCATGCCCGTGGACCCGGTGACCGGTGAAAAAAAAGACTGCCTGGTTGCCGCGGACCAGGTGGGCGCCGGCATCGGCGACCTGGTGCTTGTGGCCACAGGTAGTTCCGCCCGCCAGGCCCCACAGACCGACGGCACCCCTGTGGATGCCGCCATTGTAGGGATCATCGACCAGGTGGACACACCGGGTGCACCAGCCGCAAACCGGCTGGGATAAGGAAATTATGACTGAAATACTGGATACGTTGGGGTTGGTTGAAACCCGTACCATTGCAAGCGGCGCCCGCCTACTTGATATCATGCTCAAGAGGGGCGAGGTTGACCTGCTCCAGGCCGGGGCCATCTGTTCCGGGCGGTTCCTCATCCGGGTGACCGGGGCCAGGGATGCGGTCAAGGCTGCTGTAACTGCCGTGGTTGAAGATCCGGCCGCAGTTGACACCTTTATCATTTCCCGGATCAGCGCCCGGGTGATCCGGGCGCTGAAAACCAGAACCATGCCGGAACCGGGGCAGGCCCTGGGCCTGGTCGAAAGCCGGCGGTCCGCTTCAGGCATCGCCGCTGCAGATGCAGCCGTGAAACGCGCCGATGTGACCCTGGTCCGGCTGGCCGTGGCCCGGGGCATCAACGGAAAATCCTTTATCCTGGTTGCCGGGAACCTGGCCGCCGTGGCGGAGGCCGTTGAAGCGGCCTGCCTGCATCTGGATAAGGATCTTTTGGACAGCACCGTAATTCCCAACCCCGACCGCCGGGCTGCTGAAGCCCTGGCCGGAACGATCTAAATCCAACACTGGAGAGAACAATATGAAAAAAGAACTCATCGGCCCCAACAACCTGGATAAGTTTCTAGGACCGGAAGAGACGGTTTTCAGAATGGGACCGGACAAAATCCTGACCCCGGGTGCCAAGGATATCCTCAGGAACCGGGGCGTCAGAATCGAATATACCAAAGAGACCTGCCCTGCCCCGGCCGCCACGGATGCCTGCGGGCCCGACGCACAGCTCAGGGCCATCGGTTCACCGGACCAGGTCCGCAGCCAGACCTGCATGGCCATGACCATTGTGGACCTGCTGGGCAGGGAATACGGAATTCAAGATCCCGAAGTATTAAAAGAAATTACCCTGGCTGTAATGTCAAAGATAGACGCAAACTAGATAACCATCCTTGATTCACAAGGTTAGTATACAAAGAGACACAAAGGAGATAGTTGAAAATGGACATCGATAAAAACATTCTGGAATCCATTGTAAGAGAAGTTGTTGCCAAGCATATGGAAGGGGCTGCCGGCCAGGCCGCCGAAGAATTCAAATCCGACCGGGACCCGGTTTCCGGCGTGAAATCCGTTCAGATCGCCACCGTGAAACCTGAAAAATTCGATACCGGCAAACCCGGGGACAAGGTATTGCTCAAGGACGTCCTCACCCTGGAAGAAAGCCCCCGGCTGGGCTGCGGCCTCATGGAAATGGAAGCCACCACCTTTGACTGGACCCTGAACTACGACGAGGTTGACGTGGTTCTCGAAGGCAGCCTGACCATCATTGTCAACGGCAAAAAAGTCACCGCCAACAAGGGCGAACTGGTATTTATCCCGGCGAACACCACCATTCAGTTCTCCGTTCCCGAATACGCCAAATTCGTCTATGTGACCTACCCGGCCAACTGGGAAGATCAATAAGGATTACTGCTTTATGGATGCTGTTAACCGGATCAAGGAAATGGGGGTGGTGGGTGCCGGCGGTGCCGGGTTCCCCACCCATGTCAAGGTGAAGTCCAGCGCCGATACGGTTCTGGTCAACGCCGCAGAATGCGAGCCCCTGCTCCACAAGGACAAGCAGATTCTCATCCACCGTGCAGATGCCTTTTTCAAAGGCCTTGAAACGGTGATGGCCGCCGTTGGCGCCCAAAGGGGAATCATCGGCATTAAGCGGAAACACAAGGCCATCATCGACGCCCTGTCCGCCCGGCTCCCCGGCCGGGTGGAGATCTGCGCCGTGGATGACTTCTACCCGGCCGGTGATGAACTGACCCTGATCCGGGAAACCACCGGGATCATTGTTGAACCCGGGCAGCTTCCCATCTCCCGGGGCATTGTGGTCAACAACGTGGAGTCCCTGTACAATATCGGCATGGACCGCCCTGTGACCACCAAGTTCATCAATATAGCCGGAGAGGTGGAAAACCGGCATACCCTTGAGGTGCCCATCGGGATCTCCTTTAAGGAAATCCTGGACTACGCATGCCCGACCATCGCCGATTACACGGTGATCGAAGGCGGCCCCATGATGGGCAGCATTGTGACGGATTTCACCCGGCCCGTGACCAAAACCACGGCCGCCCTGCTGGTATTTCCCAGCGACCATGTACTCATCAGAAAATACAGGGACATGGCCTCGGAGAAAACGGTAAACAAGATCGGCAAGGCCGGCTGCGACCAGTGCACCTTCTGTACGGAACTCTGCCCCAGGTACCTTCTGGGACATCCCATCCAGCCCCACCGTGCCATGCGTTCCCTGGTCTTCCACAATGAAGATGCCGGTGAAAAGACCGTTCAGACCCACGCCCTCTACTGCTGCCAGTGCAACCTCTGCTCCTTTGTTTCCTGCCCCGAAGGCCTGTACCCTTCCCAGGTCTGTATCAACAACCGGCAGGCGGCCATTGAACAGAAACTGAGCTATGACGGGCCCCTCTCCAATGAGGGACACCCCCTGGCCCAGTACAGGAAAACCCCGTCACGCAGGCTGAAGACCATGCTGGATCTGAACCGCTTCCCCGATTCAGGGGAATTGGCCGACCATGTGTTCACACCGGCCGAACTGACCATTCCTCTGCGCCAGCACATCGGCGGTCCTGCCGCTCCGGTGGTCACCGCCGGGGACGCCGTGGAAAAGGGAGAGAAAATCGCCACCATGGGCGAGGCCCTGGGCAGTGAAATCCACTCCCCGGCAGCCGGCCAGGTCAGCCATGTGGACGACACCTGCATCCGGATCGTCCCCTAAAAACAGCATCACAGAAACAAACAGGGACGGCGGACCGCCGCCGTCCCATTGCATATAAAGCGTAAAAACAAGGATTTTACCCATGCCCCATGCAATAGGCATCATCGAATTATCCAGCATCGCAGCCGGGTACGACACCCAGGACGCCATGATAAAGGCTGCCGAAGTAACCCCCCTCATCGCCCGGACCATCTGCTCGGGCAAGTTCCTCATCGTCATCGGCGGCAGTGTTTCCGCCGTGGATGCCGCCCTGAATGCCGGCAAAACCCAGGCAGCCGGCTTCCTCATCGAGCACCTGAACATTCCCAATGTGGATCCCCAGGTATTTGCCGCCATTTCCGGGAACGTGGATCTCACCAATGCCGGCCATAGGTCTTTGGGGATCGTGGAGACCTTTTCCGCCACCCCCATTATCGAAGCCGCCGACGCCGCGGTCAAAGCGGCCGATGTCCAGCTGCTCAGGGTCCATGTTTCCATGGCCATCGGCGGCAAGGGTTTTTTCCTGGCCAACGGCGACACTGCATCGGTTACGGCTGCCGTGGATGCAGCCGTGGAAACCATCAAAGAATCCGGCATGCTGGTCAACCGGGTCGTAATCCCGGCCGCCTCTCCGGAACTTTTAAAAGAATACATCTGATGAAAAAAATCATGTTCATCGGCCAGACCGGGTGCGGGAAAACCACCCTCACCCAGGCCCTGCGGGGGCAGGAGATCTCCTATGTCAAAACCCAGGCCGTGAAATACTGCGGCATTGTGGTGGACACCCCGGGTGAATTCGTTGAAAACCGCAGGTTTTATTCGGCCCTGATGACCTCCGCCCTCAAGGCCGACATCATCGGCCTGGTCCAGGACGCCACCCGGAAAACTTCTATTTTTCCCCCGAAATTCGCTGCCATGTTCAGGAAAAAAGTCATCGGCATCATCTCCAAGGCGGATCTCTCAGAAGGAGACGCCGAACGTTCCGAGCGGTTCCTGAAACGGGCCGGTGCGACGGCCGTCCTCACCACCAGCGCCACGGACAAAACCGGCATTCCGGAACTCATGGCACTTCTGGCAGATTGATCTTTGCTGTCATCCCGACGCCTGACTGAAATATATTAGGACATCTTTAAGCTTTACAGAAAAAATTGCATCAAGGAGAACCCAATGTTTAAAAATGCAGGCCTCAGAACCAAAATGCTCGTA
Source organism: Desulfobacter sp. (assembly GCA_028768525.1). NCBI lineage: Bacteria > Pseudomonadati > Thermodesulfobacteriota > Desulfobacteria > Desulfobacterales > Desulfobacteraceae > Desulfobacter > Desulfobacter sp. The sequence continues at coordinate 2,563,045 of CP054837.1, forward strand.
TCCGTCTGTCTGGTGGTTCTGGTATCCTACGCTGTTACCATCACATACATCACCATGAATGCATCTGAAATGGCCAAACGGAATGCGGAAGAAGCGGCCCATGAAACCGCCCTGAAATACGGCGGCCACATCCAGGCAGAGCTGAACAGGGTCATGGATGTGAACCGGACCGTCGCCCATGTGTTCGAAGGGATGAAAAACAGCACAAACGCCCCGTCCCGGGACGATATGAATGAAATTCTCAAGCAGACCCTGAAACGGAATCCCGGCATTATCGCCATCGACACCTGCTGGGAACCCAATGCCCTGGACGGCAGGGACGATGAATTTAAAAATGCCGCAGGGCATGACAAGACCGGCCGCTTCGTCCCCTATTGGCACCGGGGCAACGGCCCCATTGAGGTGGAGCCCCTGCTGAATTTCGACAGCGAACCCTGGTACACCGTCCCCCGGGATACCGGAAAAGAGGTGTTGACGGATCCCTATCTCTATCCCGTCGGCGGCAAGGATGTCCTCATGGCAACCATCGTCGCCCCCATCAAACCCCAGGGGAAATTTCTGGGCATGACCGCCATTGACCTTTCCCTGGAAATTTTCGCCAAAATGAATGAAGAGGTAAGGCCCTTCGGTACCGGGTACGGATTCATCGTGGCCAATGACGGGTATATCGTGGCCCATCCGGCAAAGGAGGTGGCCGGGAAAAAATTACAGGACATCGTTGAACCGGAAACGGCTTCAGCCATGATGACGGCGATCAAATCCGGAAAAATCTACTCCGGCACCCGAACCGCCATCGCCGGCAAAGATGCCTCCCTTCAGCTCATGGTGCCCATCCTTGTGGGAGATACCGACACCCCATGGAGCATGGGGGTGAGCATTCCCATGGACACCATCATGGAAAATGCCAAATCCCTGAGAAACACAAGTATCATCATCGGCCTGGCCGCGGTAATCATCCTGTTTTCCGTCGTCTTTTACATTTCCCATGCCCTGGTGACCCGCCCCCTGAACCGGGTGATCCACGGGCTAAAGGACATTGCCCAGGGGGAAGGGGACCTGACCCTGCGCCTTCCGGTGAATTCAAAGGATGAAATCGGAGAACTCTCCGGCTGGTTCAATACCTTCCTTGAAAAACTTCAGCGCATCATCAGAGAACTGGCCGGAAAATCCGCAGACGTGGACAGCGCCTCAACGGGGCTGCTGGCCATTGCCGAAGAGCTGTCGGGCAATGCCCGGGATACCACGGGAAAAGCGTCAACCGTTTCTGCAGCCGTCGAGGAAATGTCTGCGGCCTCACTTTCAGCGGCCGCCACCATGGAACAGGCGGCAGCCAATATCAATATGGTATCGGCCTCGGCCGACGAGATGGCCTCCACCATCCGGGAAATCGCCAAAAATTCCGAAACAGCCAGATCCATAACGGAAAATGCCGTGGGGCAGGCCGGAGACACGGCCGGACAGATGGCGGAGCTGAGTACCGCGGCCACAGATATCGGCAATGTTACGGAAACCATCAGCGATATTTCAGAACAGACCAATCTACTGGCATTGAATGCCACCATCGAAGCGGCCAGGGCCGGTGAGGCCGGAAAAGGGTTTGCCGTGGTGGCGGGGGAAATCAAGGACCTGGCCAGCCAGACCGCCCGGGCCACCCAGGATATTAAAAACAGGATTACCGCCATCCAGGGGGGGGCCGGCAATGCCGTAAAGGGCATCGGTGAGATATCAGGGATCATAGAAGAGGTGAACACCATTGTGGCCACCATTGCCACAGCGGTTGAGGAGCAGTCCGCCGCCACCAATGAGATCGCCAATAATATCGCCCAGGCTTCCCAGGGCATCCAGGAGGTCAATGAAAACATCAGCCAGAACTCCACATCCGCTGCCGGGATATCCCAAGAGACCGCAGCGGTCAACCGGACGGCCGATAAAATGTCCTCATCCTCCAGCCAGGTGCATGAAAATGCCGGCCAGATGGCCTCCCTGGCGGCCCGCCTCAAGGAGATCGTGGATACGTTTAAAATATAACCGCTGAAGCAGACGGGGCCGGATCATTGATCCGGCCCCATGCGAATTTCAAAGTGCAGCGGCCGGAGCTATCGGGTGGGAGCGATGCTCATTTTGCTGATCGTTCATGGCTGCTGCGCCGTATACGGACAGTGACCAGCAGCCCGGAACCCAAGAGGACAGCCCCGGCGCCTGCGGCACAGCCGTCATAAAACCCGGGATTTCACCGGCCGTTGAGGAACTTTTTCCCCAGAATTGAGGTTAATGGAAGATAAACCGACTGAAAACCGGAAATTTATTACCCGATAGTCACTGATATCTGCCTAACCGATCCCAAATACAATCCCGAACATTTTCCGGATCTTAAAACGGAATCAAACTCTTTCAGGCCGCACATATCCCGTACCGGGGCAGTATATCCCGGATCACGGTCAGGCGGTGGGTCTGCAGGGCATCGTGGAAAAGCTTCCAGTCACTGCCGAGAAAAGATGGATCATAGGGAAAGACATCGCTTTTTTTGTCTTTTATTTTCCGGGTTCCCAGGGCCTGGTGCTTCCAGGAATCCGGCCCCTTGGCCCTGTATGCCAGCTTTGCCGGGGGGAAACTGAAATACCCCTGGCCGATCTTCTTCAGCCATTGGCCGTGGCGGGTCTCCCCGTCTTCATCCTGAATGGACCTGAACAGGCCGGAAATCTTGTCGTGATCATCTTCGGGCAGCCCGGGAACCTCGGCGTCCGGGTCTCCGGCCCGGTACCGCTGCATGGCCCGGCAGAGCTGGTTTGCGGCCTGGGAAAAAATCTCTGAATTGTCCCGTTCCACCGTATTCCCCTTGCTGTCCCGGTATTTCCATTTCAGGTAGGGCCGGTCCGGATAACTGAGGGCGGCACCGTGGCCCAGGGGCAGGACCCCGCCAACAAATCCGCCGGCCACATCGTCAACCGCGTCGCCGAAAAAATCTTTGAGCTTTCCCAGAACGCCCCTGTCCGGGGTATCCTGGTCATCCAGGGCCGAGATATTGTTCACCTCGTGGGTGATACCGGCAAATCCCTGGTGGGCCCAGGTATCCGCATATACATGCATGGTGATGCCCAGGCGGTGGAGCCCGTAAAGGGCATCCTTCTCCCTGATGCAGGCCCGGACCATCTCTTTTGCCACAGGGCTGTCCGGACGGCAGATAATTTTTTCAACAAAGGTCCCGCCGGGGTTCTCTCCTGCCCGTTTCCCGCCGTTTCCGGGTAAAAAATGAAAGGGAATCCAGACAAAATGGTTGGCCAGGGCGTCGAAGTTCTTATAGTCCAGGGCCTTGTGGGCCGAACTGATATGGGAATACATGGCGTTGTTATTGAACTTAATGGTGCCGCTGTTGGTGGCGTCGTCCACGTATTGGGCGCAATAGGCAACGGTCTCGGCTTCTCTGTGGCCGAAGCCGGCCAGCCGGGCCGCCACGTAAGTGACGGCATGGTGGAAATCTATCTGCATTTTAACTCCTTTTCAGGTGATTAGACCTGGCCCGTGGCCATGAGCTGAAGGCGTTTGGCCATGTAAGCGAATTTGTACATGTAGTTCAGATTGCCGTCCACCACCACATCCTGCCGCAGGATGGAACCGAGGATATCGGGCTTGGGCGAAAAAATGAAATCCCTGAGGGCCTTGGCGTTTTTAAAACTGATGATAATATCCGTATTGCTGATTTCTTTTTCCTTTACCTTCATTTTTCCGTCTTTAAAAACAGTCGAAATGGTGATCCCGCCGTCCCGGCTCCGGAACAGATACCGTCCCTCGAAGCCCTCAATCTGCCGCCGGAATTCTCGGCTGAATACGAAGAAAAGCCCCATGGCATTGAGAAGCAGTTCCAGGAACTCCTCGGTGATTTCAGAATCAAAGGACTCAAATATCTCTTTCAGCATGACTGCCTCCTTATTGGTTTGACATCATCTCTTTATATGCTTCGGGAAAGGGAACCGCCCGGCCGGTCTTTATATCGTAGGCGGTCCGGGTAATGATCTCGTCCTTCATGGCCGGGTTCAGATCCTTGAAATAGGCGGAGTATCCAGACACCCTGACAAGGAGTTCGGGGTAATCGTCCGGCGCCTCCTTTGCCCGGATGAGATCTTCGTAGGACATGATATTGAACTGGATATGAAGGCCCCCCTGGCGGCAATAGGCTTCAACGACCTGGCCCAGGGCCGCCACCTCCTCCCGATCGGGCACCGACGGGAATTTGTAATTAAGCGCTTCTCCGCTGGCAATGCATTTACTCTCAAGCTCGGCGATCATCCTCAGGGAGGTGGTCAGCGCTTCAGCGGCCTGGGAGACGGGGGTGATGCCGCTGGCAAATACCTGATGGGCCTTTCTCCCGTTGGGAAGTGCCCCGGCCAGCTTTCCCTGGCCGGCATGGTTGGTCATGGTCCAGTATCCGGGCCTGTATTTCCCGCCCCTATAGTTCACATGGCGCTGGTAAAAATCATAGAGGAACCGGATGACCTTCTGGGAGTTTTCTTTGGCGATGTCATTATCCGTCCCGTACTTGGGCGCCCGCTTTACCAGATAGGCATGGAGGGCCTCATATCCCTTGAAATCAGCCTCAAGGGCGGCCTTGAGCTCGGCAAAGGTGCATTTTTTGTCAACGAATACCGCCTGCTGGATGGCATTCAGGGAGTCCACGGTGTCGGCAAAGCCGATATGGGTGGCCCCGGAGGAATTGTAGCGGGCACCCCCTGAAATGAGATCCCTGCCCGTTTCCATGGGCCCCTCAAAAAAGGAGGACAGCAGGGGCGACGGCAGGATTTCCTGGTAGGCCCGCCCGAAAAGTTCGTTGAGTTCAACCGCCTTTCCCGCCAGCCAGGTAAATTGGGTTTTAAAGGCGCCCCAGAACTGGTCATAGGTCTCAAAATTGACCGGTTCACCGGTCACCGGGCCGATCTGCTCGTCGCCGGTCACCGGCCGTTTGCCGTTGTTCAGGGCCAACTCCAGCACAGAGACCAGGTTGAGCATGATGGAACTGGAGGCATCGTAACTTCTCCCGGGCACCCCCAGTTCCACGCATCCGATGACGGCATAGTCCCGGGCATCTTTCTCCTCTGTCCCCTGTTCTTTAAGGACCTGGATATTGGTTACATCGTTGAGATAGGCCGGCACCGCCTTGGTGTTGACAATGACCTGGGCAATACGGTCCCGGTATTCCACTGAATTTTTTTCGTAGTGAAAACGGGCGTTGAGGCTGGGGTCACGGGTTTTCAGCAGTTCCGTGACCCTGAGCATGATATAGGTCAGGTCGTTGACCGCATCCTCCCCCTCTTCGTCGACGCCGCCCACGGTGACCGCGGGAACCGTGCCCGCGCCCCCGAACAGCTCCTCCGCCGTCTCCGGCACGAGGTTGGTGTTGTCGTTGAGCTTGAGCCAGAGGCAGCCCACCAGTTCCATTGCCGCCTCCACGGTGAGGTCACCCCTGTCCATATCCGCCCTGTAGTACCGGTAGAGGATCTGGTCCAGCCGGCCCGGACTCATGGCCATGTTGATATTTTCAGCATGGATGGCCACCTGGATCAGCCAGAGGGCATTGACCGCCTCCCGGAATGTCCTGGCCGGTTTTGCCGGGACCTGCCCGCAGACCTCGGCCATCTGGCGGTAGTTTTCTGCCCGGTCGGGGTCCGTCTCCCGGTCGGCAAGTCTGGAGGCCTCCCGGCTCAGGTTCTGGGCATAGGCGATGACGCCTTCCATGGCAATCTGCACGGCTTTATAAAAATCGATTTTCTTCAGGGTTTCCCCATCCCTGTCCCCCGAATTTATGAGGGCCGCCTCCTTTGACGCCGCGTCTTCAATAATATATTCCACCCCCTTTTCCAGGGCCAGGGTGTAGCAGGGAATGGTGTGGGAAATACACCCGGCCTTGGTGGCCAGGAAAAAGACAATGCGCTCGAATATCCTCATGGATTTCGGGTTGCCGTGCTTCTTTCTGGTGTATTCAAGAATATTTCTATCCATCCAATAGGGATAGATCTTAAAATTCAGTTCATCGGCCGCCTCCCGGGTCAGTTTCAGTGGGTTTTTCTCCCGGTTGCTGATGGTATCCAGTTCAGGCCATATGGTCAAACCGGTCCATTCGGGATAAACAGGGGCGCAAAAGGGTTTGGAACCGGTGGTCCCGGCCAGGCGGTTATCATCGAAAAAAAGAGGGGTTTTTCTGGAAAGAAAATATTTGGCGGCATTGGCGTACCGAAGTTCACTGGATTGGTCCTCCGGTGCGCTTTCAAGGGATTTGGTATAATGTCTGGCCCTTTCTATGCAGACCTCCGGCTTCTCGGCGAGCAGCCCCAGCCTGAGCTGTTTGAGAAGGGGCAGGGTGTCAAGGGTATATTCCGCCAGTGAAATGTCCGTAAAGGACACCTTTGCGGAGCTGTTTGAATGGCTCATGCGTAACCTCCTTGGAGCAATAGATAAATCCTGTTTAAAAAATGTCTAGTCGGGTTGAATTTTCAATTTCAACCGGCTCTTATTCCCGGAGAGAAGAGAAAACCGGCTATCGGCCAGCCGGAACCCGGACTCGGCCTTTTTTATGGATAGATACTGTGGATAGACAGACTCCGGATCCAGCTCAAGCTGAATCAGGTCAATGCGTATTTCCCCGTCCCGGATTCCCCTGAAGATCAGTTTGCACCCGTTCATGACCAGGGCCTGGTCCCTTGCCAGGAAAACCGTATCGTCGATGGTTTTGGATGTGCTGACAAAATGAACCACGGCCTGTCCATTGTTCATCCGAATCAATACCCCGGGTTTGGAGGGAACGGTCCAATAATAAAGGCCGATAAAAAGGGGGATAATAACCAGCAAAAAAACAAGAACTGGGCTCAGGGTCCTGTTTCTGTCCGTTAAGGGCATCATGGCGGGTCTCCTTAAACAAGATCAAGGTTCGACAAACAGATGGGGCACGGCCGTTGGGAGAAATGAGAATCAGAAGAATTTCAATATGCTGCAAAAAGAATGGAGGCTGTGTTCCCACGGCACCGGAAATCAGAATCCGGCCGGCTGAATTTACTATAATACAAAAACGGTTTTGGCGGCAAGCCCAAATTCAGCGGGTTTCAGGGCCTGCGCATTTAAACACGATGAGAAAAATTAAGGCCCGGTTGAACCGCTTTTTTTTGATAAACGGGCAGAACCCGGCCGCGGCACGGGGGAACGCTTCCGTTTTAGCCTTCCCGGTCGTCCTGACCGGGAAGGCAGTGAATGAACTGCCGCCTCCGCCGTCCTGGCAGCCGGCAGTCCATACACCACTCCATCGTTCCCCCGCACCACGGCCTAGTCACCCAGACAAACCTTAACCAGTTGTCAGATTTCCAAGGTAATACCTTTCCTATTCCGGGTGCAGATCGAGATAGTCTCCAATATTCTTGATTTACCCAGAATAAACTTCATCCGGTATATTCTTTCCTTTTCAATAGGCACCCCTATATCTTGTGGTCGAGGAAATTTTAAAGAAAGTGGTCAATCATAGACAAAATCAACGCTTGTTTACATCTAAATTTTTTATAGAGTAAACCGATTGAATACGACTTTGTTTTGATTCTTGAGATCCAAATGAAATATTTATTTTCATTATTTTATTTTATAATGGGAGTTTAAAAGAAGACTTTAATTCCCGCAAAGAAATGTTTGATGTGATGTCTGTTATTCCAGGTATTTTTCGTAATTTATGGTCGATAAATTCAACATAAGCATCTAAATCTCTTGCCACAACAATTAATAAAAAATCAGCTGCCCCTGAGGTGTTGTGACAGGCCATCACTTCCGGGCATTCGTTAATCGTATCTTCAAAAAGTTGTGTTAGCTCTTTATCATGCTGAACAAATTTGAGCTGGATAAAAGACATAACCCCAAATCCAAGCTTTCTTCTGTTTAATATGGCTTGGTATCCTTCAATAATCCCACTTTCTTTCAGTCGTTTTAGTCGTCTCCAGCAGGGTGCTTCACTTATTGAAAGCTGTTTGGCTAATTTAACATTTGAAATTCTACCATCTTGCTGTAAGGCACTTAATATTTTGATATCAAATCCATCAAGGTTATCCATGGGCAATAATTCCTATCATTTTGTCTCTATATTGAAATTTTCTTTCTATTTATTCACAAAAAAGATTTGAAAAAGCAAGCACATTTCAACTTGAATATTATATATTATTATCAGTCGGTTAGTAAAATTAAAGAAGGAGGAATGATGAAGGCGATAATGTATGAAGCGTTTAGGGGAACTCCAGAATTGGTAACTCTACCCGACCCGGAACCGGGAATCGATAGTGTCGTCGTTAAGGTGAAAGCCACAGGTTTGTGCCTCAGCGACTGGCATGGCTGGGTAGGCCATGATCCTGACATTCAACTGCCCCATGTACCCGGCCACGAACTGGCAGGTGATATTGTAGCAGTAGGTAAGAATGTTTCTCAATGGAAAGTGGGTGACCGAGTTACAGTTCCATTTGTCGGCGGGTGCGGTGGATGTCCTGAATGTCATTCCGGGAATCATCAGGTCTGCGATCATCAATTTCAGCCCGGCTTTACTCATTGGGGCTCTTTTGCCGAATATGTGGAGATTCATTACGCAGATATCAACCTTGTTCAACTGCCTGAGGAACTTGGCTATGATGTAACAGCAAGTCTCGGGTGTAGGTTTGTCACCTCTTTTCGGGGGGTCGTAGACCAGGGGCGTGTCTCTGCGGGCCAGTGGGTTGCCGTCTACGGCTGTGGTGGTGTTGGCCTGTCAGCCATCATGATCGCAACCGCGCTGGGTGCAAACGTTATAGCCATAGACATAGCCGACGACAAACTTGGACTGGCCAAAAAAATGGGGGCCACCCATACGATAAACAGTAAAACGTTGTCAGATCCGGTCGAAGCCGTGCGAGATATATCCTTGAGAGGCGTACATGTTTCCATAGATGCACTGGGGCATCCTGAAACCTGCTACAATTCTGTTGCCAATCTTAGAAAAAGGGGAAAACATATCCAGATTGGACTTATGGCAGGAGACAGCAGCTCGCCCAAAGTTCCCATGAGCCAGATCGTTGCCAATGAGCTTGAAATTTATGGAAGTCATGGGATACAGGCCCATAGGTATGATGCGATTTGGGAAATGATAAAGACTCGGAAAGTGAAGCCGGAAATGCTGTTAGGAAAAACCATTTCTTTGAAAGAAGCCATTCCAGCATTAATGACTATGGACCGTTATGAAAACCAAGGCATAACCATCATTGATCCGGCTTTGAACTGATTTCTATCTCTTGTTATTTATTTGGCTTTGGCAGAATCCACTGTTCTTTATTTTTATGGTGGATTCTACCTTAAAAAATCAATTCCGGTATCAAGTAAGGAAATAACAGCAAAATGATAATGGTATTAAAGGGGCTTGTTAGAGGATTAAAGGCCCTACGTATAATAGTTCTAAGTATCGTCATATAAAAATTAAAATCCCGGAGTTCAAATTCTTGCTTGCCATCCAGAAGGCAGATAGGATAATGTCCTGTAAGATTAACAACATGCCTAAATGTATGCCATTGCATCAAGATTGTAAAAGAGATAGTCAATATGAAATTTGAAGCGCATGGTGATTTTGAAATCACTGTCAAAGGAGAAGTCTTCATTATAAAATTTTGCCATAAATGGAATTTAGAAGGCGCTAAATTTTTTTTTACGAAGTATAAAGAATGCGTTAAACAGCATAATTTTAAAAATTATGGTGTGTTGAGTGATCTCAGACCATTTGAAGGAGGAACCCCGGAGGCGATTGACTTTTTTGAGGTTGTTGGTGATTGGGCAAAAGAAAATGGGCAGATTGCCCGTGCACTGATTATGGATTCCTCCATAAAAGAATTAACCATGGTTGCAATAAACAAAGGAAAGGAACGTTTTCCTGCTCAAGTTTTTCATAGTGAGAAAGAAGCTTTGCAATGGTTTAAGAATTTTGGTCTTAACATTTCATAAGATGGTTGAAACAGAGGGATTAAATTATTTTCCCGAGAATGGACTTGCGTTGACATATTTCATTGAACGAAATGAGTAATACCAAAGCGTGTATTTAGGGTATTTAACTGGAGAATGTGAAGATCAAACGCCCAATGCAATAACAGATCTAAGTAACGCCACGAAAAATCTAAATTCTATAACTGATAATCTTTCATGCCTTCAAGGTGCCAGTCAAGATATTTTCCAACAATCTTGACTGTTAGTTCATGGATTTAAAAGTCTACCGTTTTTATTCATTCACTACAAAACCTTTCTTGATTGTGATATATTTATTATTCTTGCAAGAAAACTTGTGTTTTATAGATTTAAGAGAAATGAGTCATGATTACGAAAATTGAAACGAACTTTTATTCATTGTTCGTTTATGAAAATATACTGTATATTCAGATAACTGCTTCATGGGATGCTGACGTTGTAAAGAGGCAATACCAAGATTATCTATATCTTACCGATAAGTACTTTAAAGATAATAAATGGTGCCAGATTGTCGAATTTGTAAACGATGTATTACCAACACCTGATGGTATAGAAGAAATGATGAAATTTATGGGAGGGGAAGGGCCTGAACCCAAGGCCAATCATTTAATGCATGTTGTAGGTGATTCTTTATTGAAGGACGGAGTATTGAAGGAAGTTTTTAAGAGTGCTATTTGGACTGAAGTTGAGCATTTCAAAACCATGAAAGATGCCCTTAAAAAGGCAAAGTCCATTGGTTATGATATTTCAGAATTCTAAAATTATTCTACACTGGATAAAAGCCAAAGGCTAAGCAGTTTCGCATAGACCTGGTTATTTAACCTCAAAACACCATCGAAATGTTCAATTTATTTATAGAGCTATGAGTGCATAAATTTCAGAGGCTGTAACTAATGATATTGAAGATTGATTCTAAAAACGAAAAAATAGTCATTTATGTTCAGGTTTTCAATCGCAGCGATTATAATCAAGTGATCGTTTCTTCAGTTTTAGGTGAAGGTTTATACATTTAAGCTCTTTACCCTCCAAAATCAGTCAGGGTGAAGGATTATTGCATCAAAATTGCTGAGCCCAATCATCATATATTCGGATGAATATCGTTGATCAAAATGAGTAATAACAAGGAGTGGACTAATGGTATAAACTGTCGCTTTTGGTTCTGATCCCCGACCGCAACATATGGTATGCAGGCCTATTCTGAGCAGGGGGGCTAAAATCAAGCGGCTTTTGAGGAGCGGACTGCCATCCCCTGAAGGGCAGAAACTGGACGGCAAAGGGCCGGTCCGAAAGCTTCGGAGCGGCTCACGACAAGCCGCGCAGATAAAGCGTCGTCCCCTCCCCGTTCAAGGCCGGCGCTTAGGTCTTCCTATCCCTTCTTTTGTTCCGATTTTTAAATGCCTTAACCCTGAGCGGATTTCAGGGCGCATGCATTTTGAAAATACGTAAGATATTTTCACCCGCCCATTGAGCGCTTCGCAGACAATTTGCCCATCAGGATGATGGCGATCAATAGTACAGGAATCCCAGTGCGCGGTTGGTTGCACCCAAAATCGACCCATTGAAAAAAAGAGGTAAATTTCAGATGTGGATTATGGATATCCAGAAACTCATGGAGAGCTGGACTCCGTCATGGTCAGACGTTCAACCAAAAGTTCATATTCGCCAAAGGGGTGGGCAGAAAGGGAGAGTATGACCCCGGATTCAGCCGGCGGTGTCAGAATTTTAATATTCAGCCTGGATCCGGGCGCAATCCCCACCCCGGCCGGCCAGCGGACACTGTAATCCGGCTTGCCCATCACCGGGGTAAACCTTATTTTGTACCGTCCCCCCGGCCGCCCCTTGATACCCACATAGGAAATATGCTCCCCGCCCACGCGCCCTTTTATCCGGCAGCGCTCCCCGGCGCGGTCCAGCCGGATGCAGATCCCGGAACGGCTCAAGGATTCCTTGTTGAAAATCAACCGGCCCGGGCAGTCAACCGCCATCAGCCCCTGTTCTGTATCGGTTTCCGGCCAGGCTGGCCGGGGGAGAACAATAATTACCCCTGCCAACAGGCAGAGAAGAACGGGAAAATGGCGCATATTCATCTGGTATACCGGCGAATCACCCTGTGCGCTCCATGGCTTCTGAAAAACGGAGACAGGGTATTGGTCCGCCATTTTCCCGGAAATTCGTCACGCCCGGCCCAACTTGCCCCGGCAGAACACAGGATACAGAGGCAATTCCATTCAGCCACCAATTTTTTCATAGTATCTCCATTATGCAGTCAACTTGAATCAGGGGAGAATATTAAGGAGACCAAACGATGTCAAGCCATGATGGTCCCCCAAACAAATCCAATGCAAGTAATTGGGGCGAACATCCTGTCAAACACTTTACACCCCAACCTTTTACTGTTATGCATAATTTTTTATACAAACCGGCCGAACCAGGAGAATACGCCCATGGAATCTGAAATCCTTCAAAATATTTTTGACCGATACCGCGCTGCCGTTGAAGAGATCAGCCTGGATATTCACGCCCATCCGGAACTCTCAGAAGAAGAATTTCGGGCCTGCCAAAGTCAGGAGAAGCTCCTTGAGAGATGGGGATTCAGCCTCCAGAAGCAATACAAAGGGCTGCCCACGGCCTTTGCCGCCACCTGGGGCAATAAAGGCCCCCATGTCTGCCTCATGTCCGAATATGACGCCCTGCCCGGCATCGGCCACGGCTGCGGCCATAACCTCATTGCCGGCACGGCCCTGGGTGCCGGGATTCTCCTCAAAGAGATCCTGGAAAAAGAAAACCTGGCCGCCCGCCTCACCGTCATGGGCACCCCGGCCGAGGAAAAACGGGGCTGCAAGGTGGACCTGATCCAGGCCGGCGCCCTGGACGATGTGGATCTGGTGCTCATGGCCCACCCCTCGGACCACCCCACGGCCCAGTCCAGGGGCTCCTCGGGCATCATCCAGTTTGAAGTCCATTTTCAGGGCCGGGAGGCCCACGCCGCCGACTGCCCGGAAATGGGGGCAAATGCCCTGGATGCCGCCCGCCTTCTCTTCAGCGGGGTGGACTGCTGGCGCCAGCAGCTGCCCGAAACCTGCCGGGTCCACGGCATCATCACCCAGGGCGGCACGGCGCCCAACATCATTCCGGGAAAGGCCTCGGTGGATTTTTATCTGAGAAGTTTTGACATGGACTACCTGGAATCCATGGAAGAGCGGTTTAAAGATATGGCCAGAGGGGCGGCCCTCATGACTGCCACCCGGATGGAAATCAAGAAAATCCCCCACACCTACAAGCCCGCCCGCCCCTTCCATACCCTGAACCAAACCTTTATGGACCTGGCCGGGGCCGCCGGCATGGCCCCCCAGTGGCTTGGCCCGGGACGGGGCTCATCGGATTTCGGCAACGTCACCCACGAGGTGCCCGGACTCCACGTCTATTTCAACATCACCCGGGGAGAGCATGGCATCGTCCTCCACTCCAAGGAGTTCACCCAATGTGCCGGTTCAAAGTTCGGCCTCGCCCAGATGGAAAAAACCAGCATAATCCTGGCCCAGATCGGATACCGGTTCATGACCGACACAGCTTTTCAAAAACAGGTGAAGGCGGATTTCCTTCAGGACACCGGCGGGAATTAACCCCCTGGATCAGACCCCGTACTCGGCCCGTTCGATAAGTTCAATCTGCTGCTCCCGGTTCAGGCTGACAAAATAGGCATTGTACCCTGAAATGCGCACCAGCAGATTCCGGTAATTCTCGGGATTGGCCATGGCATCCTTGAGCACCCTGGAATCCACCATGTTGAACTGGATCTGCATACCGCCCTTGGCGCAATAGGCCTTCACATAACCGGCCATGGCATCGATGATCCCTTCCCTCTCCCCGTCCCCGGGCACCAGTTTTACGTTAAAGGCGATGTTGTTGTCCATATGGTCCGGGGTCAGGCCGGCCACATCGGAAATGAAATCCAGATAATTCCTGGAGGCATGGGGCTGGGGAGTAAGGCCGGGGGTGAACGCCTTTCCGGCCCGGCGGCCCGAGGGCAGGGCACCGGACAGGTTCCCGTAGGCCACATGCTGGGACATGGACCAGAACCCGGAGGTGTAGGGTCCCCCGCGGAAATTCCGGTGGCCGGCATATATGCCGTGGATGAGGCCGGTGACCCGGTCGGCCATGGCCAGGGCCTCGGGGCTGCCCGAGCCGAAGAGGGGCACCCGGTTCCGGACCAGGGCGTGGATTTTTTCGAACCCCTCGAAATTATTGTCAACGGCCGCCTTGAGTTCGGCAAAGGTAATTTCCCTGCGGTCGAACACCAGGGTTTTCACGGCCATGAGGCTGTCGGTGACATCTGCCAGCCCGATATTGGAAGCCCCCGAGGTGTTGTAAAGGGCCCCGCCCCGGGTCAGGTCCCGCCCCTGTTCAATACATCCCCGGGTCAGGGCGGAAAGCAGAGGGGTGGGCCGGTATTGGGCATGGATCTCGGCATAGATATTATTCAGGGCCACGGCCTGGCCGATGAGGAAACGCTGCTGGGCGGCATAGGCCTCAAAAAATGCTTCAAAATCGGGAAACTCCGTTCCGGTCTCCGGTCCCAGATCCCATTCCATCAGGGGATGGCGGCCGTTGTTCAGGGCCATTTCCAGGGCAGCCACCATGTTCATGAGGATGCTGCCCGTATGGCCGCAGTGCCGGCCGGCAATGGTCTGCTCCACACAGCCGATGGCGCACCAGTCCCTGAGGTCCTCCTCGGGGTAGCCATGGCCGGACAGGGAGGCGAAAACGGCGTCGTCATTGTGCATGGAGGGGGTGGCCGATGTGGTATAGTTCACTTCGCACAGCCTGCGGACATAGGTGTCTGAATTGAGGGAGGGGCTGATCCGGGCATTGACGTTGGGATCATGGAGACAGAGCATCTCGGTGACCTTGAGGCAGATATAGGTCATGTCGTTCACCCCGTCTTTCCCCTCGGGGGTCATCCCGCCCAGGGTGATGGCCTGGTCCGCCGGAGATCCTCCGAACAGGTAATTGCCGATATCCGGGGAAAGGGGCATGTGGTCGGTGAGCCGGAGAAAAAAACAGGCCGTCAGCTCCACGGCGTCCCGGACATAGGCTGCCACCGCCTCCGGGGTAAGGCATTTTTCCACATCGGCCAGGAAATAGGGCTGGAGCCATTGGTCCATGCGGCCGATGGAAAGACCGGTATTGGTATTTTCCATATGCAGGCCGATCCAGGTAATCCAGATGCTCTGGAAAGCCTGGGCCAGGCTCTCCGGCGGCCGGCGGGGGACCCTGTCGCAGGCCGCCGCCATATCCATCAGTTCCCGGCGTCGCCGGCCGTCGGCTTTCCCATGGGCCATCTGCCGGGCCTGCCGGGCCAGATTGGCGGCGTAAGCCTCAAGCCCCATCAGCCCATGGGCCATCCCCTTCAGGGAGTCCCGGGCATCGGGCGCCAGGTCCTCTTTCCTAAGCCGGACTTCTATCTCCGCTCTGATGCCTTCGGTCCCCTTCTCCAATACCGCCTTAAAATCCGGGGCCGTATGGGAGATCCCCACGGACTTCCAGCAGAAATAGGCCACAAAGCGTTCATCAATCTCCAGCCCCAGGGGGGTATTGAACTTTTCCCGGGCCAGCTCCCGGAAATTGCGCCGGGCCCAGAAGGGAAAGATATCGCTGAGCACCTTCCGGGTATCATCACTGATGTCGTAAGGATTGAGATGGCGCTTGTCTATGGATCCCAGCTCCCCCCAGGCCATGGTGCCCTGGGCATCGGGATAGACAACCACCCCGCAGATGTCGCTGGCCGTGGTGGTCCCGGCCAGAAGCTGGTCGGCGGCAATTACCGGGGCCTTGCTGGCCATGAGGTGGGCCAGGGCCCGCCCCTGGCGCAGCACCGGATGCCAGGGCCGGCCCCGGTTATCCCTTTCAAATCCGTTTTCCCGGAACCAGGCCGTTAATATGGCGGGCCGTTCGGCGCAGAGCTCCGGCCGGGTATCCCGATGGCGTTCCAGCAACCGGGCCAGCCGGGGAAAATCCTGCAGTGCCATTTCCGAAAGATAGGGATCCGCCAGCACGGCAACACAGGGATCCGAATGATTGTCGGCGTTCAGTCCCTCCCGTTGCCGGGCCTTGAGCGCCCCGGACAATTCCGGGTCATGGATGCCGTATTCCCGCCGTCTGGCCGCCCTGTCACTCCGGTGGCGCCGGTCCAGCATCCGCTGCTGCCGGCCCCCGATGAGCAGGGACAGGTAGTAATTGAAGAGCTGGAGATAGCTCATGTTCCCTTTAAGGGTGATCCGGTTGCGCAGCATCATGATCAGGATGTCGTTGGGCGGGGCCGATGCCATTTCCCTGAGAACGGCGTGGTCCCGGGCCCGGAGCACCACCGAGGCATCCCGGTGAATGCCCCTGCAGACCCTTACCCGTCCCTCACGGAACGAGATGGTCTGGGAGACTTTGCCGTCGCCGGTGCAGATCCCCACTGAAAAATTAATCCACCCCTCGCTGTTTTTCAAATGGCCCCGGAGCCCGGGCAGACGGTTGAATGCCACCGCCATCCCCCTGAGCGCCAAGGCAGTGGCCAGATTGTAAAGGGCCATGAATGCCTCCTGATATCGTTATTCCGGTGTTATTCCCCCGGGGCGGGTTGAAATCCCCTGGCGGGCAAAGGCCGCCTCCCATTCCGCCATCTCTTCCCTGCCCATCCACCGGTCCGGCAGCGTCTCCCCTTCCCCCGGTTCAATGCCCAGCTTGGTGTGTTTCTCCCGCCACAGGGGATGGTAGGGCAGCAGCCGGGCCGCTCTCACCTTCTGGGACCTGTAAAAATCAAGGATGGCCGACAGATTCTCCCGGGTATCGGTGATTCCCGGAATCAAAGGGGTCCGGGGGACCACCGGCACCCCGCCGTTCAGATATCTGCGGTAAAGGATTTGGAAATTTTCCAGGATAAGCCTGTTGGACCGCCCGCAGTATTGCCTGTGGGCCTCCGGGGCCATGAGCTTAATGTCAAAATAGATAAGATCCAGATGGGGATAGACCCTGGCCTCAAACTGATCCATGTCGAACAGGCCGCAGGTTTCCACCAGCACATGGATCCCTCTTTCTTTCAACGCCTCTGCCGCCCTGCCTAAAAACTCCGGAAACAATGCCGGTTCCCCCCCGGAAAACGTCACTCCCCCCCCGGAGACCTCGAAAAAAACCTTGTCACGTACCGCCTGGGATACAACCTGGTCCACCGTCATGGGCCGCCCCACCCGTTCCAGGGCCCTGGCGGGGCAGGCCCCGGCGCAATCAAAGCAGAGCGTGCATTTTTCCCGGTCCACGAAAAAAGGATTGTCACTGGCCAGGGCATTTTCACCGCAGACCTTCATGCAGGTGCCGCACCCCACGCAACGCTCCGGATCAAAGGAAATCTGGGGCCCAGCAATTTTGCTCTCAGGGTTATGGCACCAGGCGCAGGAAAGGGGGCAGCCCTTGAAAAAGACCACGGAACGGATGCCCGGTCCGTCATCCAGGCTATTGCCTTTGATATCGAGGATGAGGGGTGTATTCGCCATCTGGTCTCCGACCCGCCTCGGTAATGGTTATCCACATGAACAAATGCCGACTGTTTTCCTTATATCAATCCCCGCGAAAAATACAAACCCCTTTCATTTGGTTTAAAATGGCCGGGAGTTGACTGAAACCGCCTTTTATCGTACCATTCCCGACGAAAAAAAGGATTGATACTGCGGGGAAAAGGGTTATGAAGTATAAAGAAAGATATACCATCGGCGAGGTCAGTAAAATCTGCAACATTTCAACCAAGGCCCTTCGCTATTACGATAAAATCGGCCTGATCCACTCTGAACGGGCATACACCAATAATTACAGGTATTACACCAAGGATTCACTTCTAGCGGTGCCGGTTATCAAGTACTACAAACAGATGGGATTCACCCTGGACGAAATGAGGGATCACATCGAAGGCAATTCCTACCGGGCCATCAAGCGGTCCTTTGAATCAAAAATCGACGAGCTTCAGGAAACCCAGGAGGCCACCCGCAGGAAATTCGTATCCGTAAAAGACTGGCGGGACCTGATAAATGAGGCGGAAACCGTCATCGACAACAATAGCTGCGAAGTCTCCATCAAATATATTGAAGCCTCGGATTATCTTTTCCTCGACCAGGTGTTTGACAACGACCTCTGGGACTCCATCATCAATATAGAATTCACCAATTATGTGGAAGCGGTGAACAACGAAATAACCGGCCCGGTGATGATCAAATTCTCCTCATACAGGGACCGGATGAAAAACACCTCCCAGCCCATGAAAATCATGCAGAAAACCATCATCCCCTGTAAATCCCGTGAAAAAATGGTATTTGGCGGGGAAATGATGGCCTCCTGCTACCACATCGGCGCCCATGAAAACCTGGCGGAGACATATGAAAAAATCCGGCGCTGGGCAGACGGCCACAGCTATGTGCTGGGCGAGGCCTCCTACGAACGCTACGTCACAGATTACTGGACCACCCGGGACAGCGGTAAATATGTCACCGAAGTCATGCTCAGCGCCTCAAGGGGATAGAGGTGGTCTCCCCCCGTGTTCTGCGGCCCCGGCGGATCGCGGCCCCCAACGTTGAAACCGGAATTGAAAAAATGATAAAAAACATCCTATTTGACCTGGACGGCACCCTCACCGACCCCAAAACAGGCATCACCCGGTGCATCCGCTTTTCCCTTGAGCACTCAGGTGCCGCCCTCCCCGGTGCCGATGAACTGACATGGTGCATCGGCCCGCCCCTGAGGGACTCCTTTGCAAAACTGCTGGATACGGAGGACGGCCCCACCCTTGACCGGGCTTTGGCCCTTTACCGAAAACGGTTCTCGGAAAAAGGCATGTACGAAAACCATGTCTATCCCCAGATCCCCCCATGCCTGGAACAGATCAGGGCGGCGGGCTTGAAGCTATTGCTGGCCACCTCAAAGCCCCGGGTCTTTGCAGAAAAAATTCTGGAACATTTCGGGCTGGCCCATTTTTTCACCGGGATATACGGGGCCGGCCTGGACGGCAGCCTGGTGGATAAAGGAGAGCTCATCGCCCATATTCTGGCATCGGAATCCCTGGATCCCGGGGAAACCCTCATGGTCGGGGACCGGATCTATGATATCCTGGGCGGGAAAAAGAATGGGGTGGCCACGGCGGCAGTGACCTACGGATACGGCAGTGCCGATGAAATCCAGTCAGCACATCCGGACATGGTCTTTGACCGTCCGGCAGACCTGGCCGAGGCCCTTACCCGGCCCTCAGCCCAAAGCCAGCCAGCAGCCCACCCCAACCATCAGCAACCCTGAAATACAATTGAGCAGGGTCAGGTTTCCCTTTTTGTCGAGAAAACGGCTCAGGCTCCGCCCGCCGTTGGAATAGAGCACCATGCAGATAAATTCCGTGGACAGGATAATCCCCACCAGGACAAAAAGCTGGGGGGCCATGGCCTTATCCGGGTTGATGAATGGGGGCAGCAGGGAAATCATAAAGGCCCAGCCCTTGGGGTTGGCGATGGCCGTGACAAATCCCTGGGCCGCCAGGGCTTTTCTGCCCGCATTGATACGCCCGCCCCGGCCGGCCTGTGAGGGCATTTTCCCCCTTGCCCGGATCATCTGTACGCCCAGATAGACCAGATAACTGCCCCCGGCATATTTGAGCAGGGTAAACATGGCCGGGTGATTCAGCATCACTGCGGCCACCCCTGTCACCGAGGCCACGGAGACCACGGCCACGCCGGCCAATTCGCCCCACATCATATAAAAGGTTCTTCTCACCCCGATGGTCATGCCCATGGTCATGGCAAGGGTCATGCACAGGCCGGGGGTCAGGGATACAAAGAAGAATGTGGGTATAAACAGGGTTAAAACAGAAGTATCTATCATCTCAAACACCGCCATTGAATATAAAAATAAGGGGAGAGTATATAGAACCGCTGGGAAAATTGAAAGTGGTTTGTCAGGACATCCGACGGATGTCACGGTTGCAGGCGCGGAGAAAAAAGAGTACACCAAAGTGAGTTTTGCAACCCAAGAAAGGTGAACGCGTGGGTATATTTGACGATCCGGTCCTCAGTGCCGCAGCACCCGCATCCGTTGCACAGGAGGCTGTCAAGGGCAGCAGCCGCATTCTCCTGTTCGGGGAAACCGGTAAAGGGAAATCCACCCTGGCAGAAGCGCTGGGCCGGATAATTGACACATCCGGATCCCCGGTCTTCTGCCTGGGAACCGACCCCGGCTCACCCGCATTCGGGGTGCCGGGGGCCGTCAACCTGGCCAGGTGGCAGGGCTGCGGCTGGCAGCCCGTATCCATGTTTCCCCTTTGCAGCCTAAATGCGGGACGATTCCGCCTCCCACTGGTCTCGGCGGCAAGGCGCCTTGCAGCCCTGGCGGACAATGCCACCCTTCTGGTGGACACCCCGGGGATCACCAGGGGGGTGGCCGGGGCGGAACTCCTCACCGGCCTGGTCACGGAGTTGTCCATAGAGGCCATCCTCCTGCTCTGCGGCGAAAAAAGGAAAATCCCGTATTCCCATGAACTGGCTGCCACACCTGCCAGAATCTTTCGGGTGGCCCCCTCGCCCCTGGCCCGGCGGCCGGGGAACCGCCGGAGACGGCAACTTAGGACCCGGCTCTGGGATACCAGCCTGCACGGGGCCCGCCCCTTGGAACTGAAAACCGAATCCCTGTCTTTCACCGGGACGCCTCCGCCCGTTGACGCCCCCTGGGCCTGGAAAGGGCGGCAGGTTGCCCTCATGAATGGGAAAACCTTTCTGGCCATGGGGGAAGTGCTGGGCCTGGATAAGGGATGGCTCCGGCTACTGGCACCGCCGGGCCTGCCCCCCTGTGACGGCCTGTTAATCAGGGATGCCCTGCGCGGCAAATCCGGCGAACTTGAAACGGCCGTTCCCCTCCAGGCAGCCGCCGGCCCCCAGGGTTCCCCTTCCCGGGCCAAGGCCAAGGCCCCAGAAAACGATCCATCACCCGGAATCACCATACGGATGGGCGGCCTTTCCGCCCACCTCATGAACGGGGTTTTCGGCGATCCCCTGATCCACCTGCGCATCATGAACCTGAAACAGAGCATGCTCTTCGACCTGGGCGGCGGTGAACGGCTGCCCGCAAAACTGGCCCATCAATTGACCGATGTATTTATCACCCATGCCCACATGGACCATATCAGCGGATTTTTCCCTCTGCTGCGTGCAAGAATCGGCAATCTCCCCCAATTAAATATCTTCGGCCCGCCCGGCATGGTCTCCCATATCCAGGGCATGGTCAACGGCGTGCTCTGGGACCGGGCCGAACGGATCAATACCCGGTTCCGGGTGTACGAAATTCACGGGGATGAGATGCACGCTTCAGATATCCATGCAGGCAGCAGTACCCCCACCCCGGCCGGCGGGCAAAGGCTCAGAAACCAGATCATCCTGCAGTCCGCCGCATTCAATGTCCGGGCGATCCAGCTGGATCACGGCACCCCGGTCATGGCCTACAAAATAGAACTGCAGCCGGTTCTGAATATAAAAAGACAGGCCCTGACCCGCAAAGGCCTCCCCCCTGGTCCCTGGCTGGGGCAGCTCAAACAGGCAGTGGCCAAGGGGATGCCGCAGACCCCGGTTCATCTCCCCCTCGGCAGTCCTGTATCCGCCGGCAGCCTGGCCCGGGACCTCATCCGGGTCAGCCCGGCCCGGGCCCTGGTCTATGCAACGGATTTTGCCGACACCCCCGGTAACCGGAACCGCCTGGTCCGGTTCGCCAGAAAGGCCCACACCCTGTGCTGCGAAGCCTCATTTACCCAATCACACCGGGACAAGGCGGGCAGTTCCGGCCACCTCACCGCAGCGGCCTGCGGAGAAATTGCCCGGGCAGCCAATGTCGGCAGGCTCCTGCCCTTTCATTTTTCCAAACGATACGAATCCGCCCCCGGCCGGATCTACCAGGAGATCGGTTCCGTGTTCAAGGGTCAGATAATCTGACGCGCTGATCCCATCATCTAAAATTCAATTCCTTTCTGGCCCATGACCCCTGCATCTTTATAGGGATGCTTGACCTCCCGCATTTCCGTGACCAGATCTGCGGCGTCGATGATGGGGCGAGGGGCGTCCCGCCCGGTGATGGCCACGTGGAGGTCATCTGGTTTATGGGAGAACACGCTCAATACATTGTCCATATCAATCATTCCGTAGTTGAGCAGATAGGTAAACTCATCCAGTATAACCAGATGGTAGTCCCCCCCGGCCATGGCCCCCTGGGCGTATTCCCAGGCCTCCCTGGCCTTTGCCCTGTCTTTCTCAAGGTCATCGGACTTAAAGGTAAAGCCCCGCCCCATGACGTGCAGGTCGATTTCATCTGCAAAGCGTTTGCAGGCCTCAAGCTCCCCGTAACGCCCTTCTGCCTTTATGAACTGGACAATGCAAACCTTCAGCCCGTGGCCGGCACTGCGCATGGCCATGCCCAGGGCGGAGGTGGTTTTTCCCTTGCCGTTTCCCGTATATACCATCAATAGACCTTTTTTCATTCCATTCTTCCCGTCTCTGCTCCATATAAACAAAAACCCCGGACCGATGCGTTCATCGATCCGGGGTATCCCTTTTCTTCATCCCGAACTACCCGGCAGCCCCAGGCGCCTCGCAGGGGAATCCGTCCGTTCCAGGCAGGTCTTCTGACTTGTGGATCTTCCAAAAAGGCTTTGCCTTCCCACAGGGGTCTTCCCCCTGCAGTGGCCGATTAAAGCCTTCGTCCCCACTTACAGCGGCGGGCCCGTCCCTGAATTGCACAGGGTTCCCTTTATGCCTTCCGGCACCTGGACGCTTATCCGCAGCTTATTAAACCCGGAGGGAATGTCAAGATATTATTGTACAGACAAAAACGGATTCATTATTGACACCCTTGTCCGGAGTATGTGACACTCTGGACAATTATTTTCACCTAGGTATTTGACCCGGCGAATTTTCATATTCTTTCTATTCCAATCCAGCTTAGCCGCCGGCCCATTAAAAACCTCATCCGCCCCAGTCAGACCAAGGGAGTGATGCCATGTTATCCGTGACCAGGAAAATCTCCCCGGCGCTTAGCCTGATACTTTTTTCATGCCTGTGGCTGGCCGGCTGCCTGAGCTGGACCACTGAAAATGGAGACAGCAGCCAGACCCGGCATTGTATCGGCTATACCCGGATAAGCCTGCCCAGAACAATCGCCCCCGGCGGACAGACCTTTGAAGTCAAAGAGATTGAAAACTGGGGGATATCCGGAGGTCCGAACGGACTGGCCCTCGGCTATTCAGCGCATAAGCAGGTGAAACTCCCGCCGGATAATGCATTTTATATCCAGGTGGCAACCCAGGAACAATTTGACCGATTATATGAATTCATCACCAGACAAAAGGAGGCAAACCTATGGGTGATCAAAAGCGTTTCAGACTGAAACCGGCCCTGTTTTTTTCGGCGGCGGTGGCGGCCCTGTGCCTGGCAACGGGCTGCGCAGCCCCCAAGCACCATGATGCCATCTTTTTTGTGACCAATACCCAGGTGGGGGTGAAGATCGGTGCGGACGCCTACCAGCGCCCGACCGTTGAAGTGGGATACAACCGCCAGGAGGGTGCCGTGGTCCCCCTGTATATTGCCAATGCCGAAAAATATGTCAGCAATAAGGATCCCTTTATTGCAGGCATTCTTGAGCGGGCAGACAAAAGCCTCGGACAGGCCAGTGATGCCGGCGATAAAAATGCGGCAAGCCTGGTTAAAAGCGCCCTCAATTTCTACAGGGATGGGGACGCGCCCTCTCCCGTTCTCCTCAGCATGGACAAGGAGTTAGCCCTTCTGGTTAAAGAGAGTGACCCGGGCAAAAAAGCGGAAAAAAGGGCATTGATAAAGGATTTCATCCGGGTGGAGTCCCAAAAGACCGCGTTAATTGCCCGGTTCACCAAGGATGCCAAGTATGTTGCCAGGGAAAAAGGCATTGAAAAAACAGATGCATATTCCGTATTCGGGACATTCAGCGGCCAGACAGGGGCCAGTTCCGACGCCACCATCAATACGGGCACGGCAACCGCCGCCGGCCAGGACAGCCCCAATGCAAAGGCCTCTTTCAAAGGCGGGGTGATGCAGTCCTTTGCCACAGGGGTGGCCGCCCAGATCTGGGCCGCCCAGGGAGCAGGCATCACCGGCGGCACGCCCAAAGAGTTCAGGCTCATCTCCGAATTCGACCATAGTCTGGACCAGGGCATTAAAAATGCCCCCCGGAAAGGGGAACTCGCAGATAGCATCATGGCCATCATCTTTCCTGGCAATGAAAAGGATACGGCTAAAGAAACGGAATACAGAAAAATCCTCGATCCGGATGAAACCAATACGGATCTATACGATAAAATTTTTGCCGGCAGCGCAAACCTGCGCAGCTACCTGCTTGGCTCATCATTTACAGCCCAGGATCTGGCCGGCCATCTGGACATCTTAAGCAAAGAATAATAGGGAGGTTATCATGTCTGATATTCAGCATGTGCAGGCGCGAAAGACACGGATTGCGCTATTTGACAATTTAGACGCTGCCGGGGAATACGCAGGAGAAAAAATCGCCCAGGGCTATTCCCGGATTTCGGTAATTCATACCCGGGAGTACCTGCTGGAGTCCAACAAAAGACTGCTTGATATCGATTTTGATGCCGGCCTGGAATACATCGTCATGGCAGTCAAATAGAGTTGCCACCCCAATTTTCGAACAGGAGAATTATCCATGGATTTCAAAAGCAAAAAAGCGGATCAGCCCATCACGGAAGATGCATTTGCCCATGCCGCAGAGGACCTGGCCTGCGACATTGCCGCCATCAAGGCTGTAGCAGAAGTGGAATCCAGGGGAGACGGTTTTCTGGATGACGGCCGCCCCAAAATATTGTTCGAACGGCATAAATTCCGGAACATCACACGGGGCAGGTACAACGGCAGCCACCCGGAAATCAGCGGTCCTCCGGGCAACTACAGCGGGGGGGCAAAAGAGTACGAGCGGCTTGAGCAGGCCATGGCGCTTGACCGTGAAGCAGCCCTGCTCTCCGCTTCTTGGGGGAAATTCCAGATCATGGGATTCAACCACCAGGTCTGCGGATTCAATGATATCGAGGCCTTTGTCGCGGCCATGGTCGAATCCGAAAACAGCCACCTTGAAGCATTTGTGGGATTTGTGGAAGCCAATCATCTGGACCGGCACCTGCGTGCCCTGGACTGGGCCAGATTCGCCAGGGGATACAATGGTCCCGCCTACCGAAAAAACAACTATCATGTCAAAATAGCCCAGGCATATGAAAAATACGCCAGCCAGGCCCCGGCCGATCCCGGCAGTCCGGTCCCGGAAACGCCCTCTGAATTCAGGATATCATCCGTGGGGGACCTGCAGACGGCATTGGACGATCTGGGCATCTCCCCGGGTATTATCGACAACAAGATGGGCCCGGACACCCGGTCAGCCATTGAAGCCTTCCAGCGGTTTGCCCGCCTGCCCGTAACGGGTGCCTTTGACGCCCCGGTCAGGGCAGCGGTCCAGGCCGCGTACCATATGCGCAGAAAACTGCTGTCTCCAAACGGATAAGATTGCAATGCCGCAGCGGCACTGATGGTGCCCGGGGGACAAAGATGTCCGCCCCCGATAAATTATGCCCGGAACCGCCAAAGGGTCGGATTGCCATTCCAAAAAACACTCAAATTATGAAAAATTGTACCTTGGTACGATGTTTTTTTGAAAAATAAGGGCTATTCATATAACCATATAAATAGAAGGTAACCAAACCGACAGACCGGACAGTGTGAGATAAAGGAGAAAAACATGGCCACAGCAGGAATCATCCAATCCGTTAAAGGAAGCGGAACCATCATTGCAATCGGCCCCGGCGGACAGCGGACGCTCAAGGAAGGGGACGAAGTATATGTCAATGAAACCCTTTTGACCGAAGGCGATGTCAGCTGCACCCTTGTTGATGCCCAGGGCCATGAACTTGCCGCCCTTGGCCCGGATGCCAGCCTCCTTGTGGACGAAACCGTCGCCGGCATCACCGATCCAGAAGATGCAACGGTGAGGGAAGCCGCCGCCATGCAGGCCGCCCTTGAACAGGGTGAACCAGTGCCCGAAGACCCCACGGCGACAGGGGATGAACTCCCCGAAGATCCCACCGAAGCCGGCTTGGACCCCTTCCAGGGAGAAAACCCCGATTATTACGGCGGCGACCAGAGCGCCGGCGATGTCGATCCCAGGGGACTGGGCATTGATGCCCCCCCGGAATCCGAAGACATCATCCTTGCCCGGAGCAGCACCGTGGAAACCGAACCCGTCGAAACCCCGGAAACCTCGGAACCGGAATCCGTGTTCATCCTCGGGTCCGATCCGATCCCGTTCCAAGTAGAGCCCTATGACGAATACCAATACGAATACGAGAGGGAGGGATATGACGGCCCCATACCGCCAAGTGAAACCGGTCTGTACAGCTATGATAATGACATGACCCCGCTGCCGCTCCCCGCTGACCAGCAGCCTTCCCATACTGAGAATCCCGCCGGAGTGGTCCAAGGGGCCATTAACGGGGGTGAAGGTGCGGATATCCTTGTGGGGGATGTCGGCGGCAACAGTATGGACGTTCATTATGTCCTGGTGATGGATATCTCCGGCTCCATGGATGAACAGCAAAAATTTACCGATCTACAAAACGCTGCCAAGGCAGCCGTTAATGATCTTTATGAGCAGGTCCTTGCCAATCCCGGCAGTGCTGTGGATATCACGCTGATAACGTTTGCAGACGGCACTGACACTGCCTCATGGACATTAAGTTCAGAACAAAGCTGGCAAACCATTATCCAGGAAATCGAAAACCTAACGGCTTCAGATAGCGCCATGACAAATTATACAGCAGCCTTCTCTGAAATCAATGGGGTGCTGGAAGGCAGAGAGACTCAGGTTCTGTTTATTTCTGACGGAGAATTTGACTTCAACCACCTGGGCTTTATTGGCATGGTCCCCCAGATACAATATAACCTGGCCATCTACGGCGGCAGCCTCCGTGCGGTAGGGGTAGACGTACCTGAAGGGGACACGTCTTTCCGGCAGACCTACTTAAATTATATCGATTCAACAGGAGATGCCGTTAACAGTGATTCAGGGGATCTGAGTGCCACCGTCCCCGATATCATCTCCCAGGCCAGGATATATCCCGCCGGTAATGATGCGATCAATGGCGGTGACGGCGACGATATCATCTTTGGAGATGTTTTAAATACAGATGCCCTGGCTGATGCCCAAGGGATAGATCTGCCCGACGGATCCGGCTGGGAAGTATTTGAAAGACTGGAAGCCGGCGACAACTGGGACAGGGACGATACACTGAACTATATCCGTGACAACCATGAAGAACTTGCTGCCGAAACCACCCGGGGGGGCGAGGGGCGTGAAGGCGGCAACGATATCATTGACGGCGGTGACGGGAATGATACCATCTACGGCCAGGAAGGCATCGATATCATTGACGGCGGGGCAGGAGATGATACCATCAACGGCGGCTCTGGGAATGATATAATTAACGGCGGGGCTGGGGATGATACAATTAACGGCGGCACCGGAAACGATACCATTGACGGCGGCGAGGGGTTCGACACCCTTCTTGTGGATGATGCATCACTGGATTTTACAGGACTGTCCATTGACAACATGGAAAGCATTCAGTTAAGTTCTGATGGCGAAAGCCAGACCATCTCATTAACGGTGAACGAAGTCTTAGGAATGACACCGGACGCGGACACATTGATGATTTCAGGCGGCGGTGATGGAGACACCGTGACACTTGAAGGTGGGGCATGGAACCAGACCGGAAACACTTTCACCTCCGGAGATGCCACCGTGATTGCAGTTAACATGAGCGTTGACATTGGAGACGGCACGATTAAAACATTTGATGCAACCGGAAATGAAATATAACCGTTTAATTAATCGGGGAGATATACAATGAAAAAACTTGCCATCACCATCGGCTTAACCCTCTGCTGCCTTCTGACAGGAGTCTACCAGGTTTCAGCGGCCTTGGTTCTAACCCCTTATGAACAGGCCTGGACATTAATTGAAGAGGGGGGCGAAGTAAGAATCTGGGATGAAGGGCTAAACACTGCAATTATCAACGATGAAATCACAGGTAATGAAGAATTCGGGATTTTTAAACTGGGGGATATGAACGGGAGTAATGAACCGAATTCTTATATGTCTCTCTTAAATGGTTCCATTGATTCCGGTACACTCACGTTTGCATTTGTATCGGGTAATTGGACAGCAACCTACACGTATCAAGAGGGAGAAAATACACTAACAAAGGATCTGGGCCTGGGGTCCAGCCTTGTATGGGGATTTTATTTCGGAGGTAATTTAGGAATTAGTACAGCCTTTTATCATGAATATAATCTGGAAGGCCCCACAGAAACTGGTTATAAGCTGTTCAAAGAAGCAATGCTCGCCGGTGTTCAGGGTGCCACCCCCGTGCCGGTACCCACAGCGTTTATCCTTCTGGGCACCGGCCTGATCGGACTATTGGGCCTTAGAAGAAAAAGATCTCTTACTTAATCAATACACGACTCAACAGCCAGGGCAACCGCCCTGGCTGCATGGATGGCCGTGGTGTCCAGCAGTGGCACTGCGGTATCTTTTTTCCCCACCAGCAGGCCGATCTCGGTGCAGCCCAGGATAACGGCTTCTGCTCCCCGGGCCGCCAGGCCGTCGATGATCCGGATATATTCGGCCTTTGAGTCCGGATTGATCTTCCCCAAGCAAAGTTCCCTATAAATCACATTGTGGACAATGTCTCTGTCCGGTTTTTCGGGGGTTAATACCTTTAGGCCGAAATTGCTCTCCAGCCGGCCCTTGTAAAAGTCCTGCTCCATGGTAAAGGCCGTGCCCAGCAGGCCAACGGTTTTCATTCCCCTTTTCCGGACGGCCTCGGCCGTGGCATCGGCAATGTGGACCAGGGGGATGTTCACCCGGGACTGCACCTGGGGGGCGACCTTGTGCATGGTATTGGTGCAGATCAGGAAAAAATCCGCCTCGGCCGACTCAATGTCCCGGGCCGCCCTGGAAAGGATGTCAGCCGTGCCCGCCCAGTCCCCGGCATGCTGGAGTTTTTCAATGGGATCGAAATCCACGCTGACCATGACGATCTTGGCCGAGTGGAGCCCGCCCAGCTTTTCCTTTATTCCCTGGTTGATAAGCCTGTAGTATTCCAGGGTGCTTTCCCAGCTCATCCCCCCCAATAGTCCGATGGTCCGCATTCTTCCTCCGCTGTTTTTCCTCTTTGCAATTGACGGTACACCCGAATTACCCTATCACATAAGAATGAAAAATACAGCCCGC
Organism: Desulfobacter sp.; assembly: GCA_028768525.1. Lineage (NCBI taxonomy): Bacteria > Pseudomonadati > Thermodesulfobacteriota > Desulfobacteria > Desulfobacterales > Desulfobacteraceae > Desulfobacter > Desulfobacter sp. Next base: position 2,592,415 of record CP054837.1, read on the forward strand.
AGCTCCCATACCCATGTCCCCTACAGAAAGCTGCAGCAGCACCTGAACCGCCAACCCGTAGGCTTTCCGCCGTCGGCCAGCGGTGCTGACATTCGGCTGCTCAAACATATTTTCACCCCCCTGGAGGCTAAAATCGCCACCTGTCTCAGCCATGAACCCCGGTCTTTGGAGGAAATTTTCAGCCGGGCCGACGGCCTCGTTGCCTCGGAATCGATACTGGAGGACCATCTCACGGCCATGGTAAAAAAAGGCGGGCTGGAACTGCGCCGGGAAAGAGGGCGGGATCTTTACGCCAATGCCCCCCTGGTGGTGGGCATATACGAACTCCAGGTCAACCGCCTCACCCCCGGATTCATCCGGGATTTCAAGGCCTATACCTCGGAGAAGCGCTACGGCATCTCCTTTCTTTCCACCAAACGGTCACAGATGCGCACCGTGCCCATTCATAAAAGCATCACTCCGGATCTTCCGGCCGCGGACTACGACCAGATACTTCGTCTTCTGGAAACCGCCGAAGCCCCCTTTGTGGTACTGCCCTGTATCTGCAGGAAAAAAAAAGACAGCCAGGGGGAACCCTGCCGGCAGACCCAACGGGTTGACACCTGCATGGCCATGGGGCCCATGGCCCACACCCTGATCAAAATGGAGGTGGGCCGTGAAATCCCCAGGGCCGATGCCATTAAGATTATCCGGCAGAACCAGGAGGAAGGCCTGGTGCTCCAGCCCTCCAATACCCGGAAAATCGACTTTTTGTGTTCCTGCTGCGGCTGCTGCTGTTCCATGCTGGGCCTGCATAAAGAACTGCCCAGGCCCCTGGATTTCTGGGAAAGCGGGTTTACGGCAGTGTTGGATAAGGAAAAATGCGCCGGTTGCGGCAAGTGCGCCGATACATGCTGTACAGATGCCCTTTCCATGGCCCCGGCCGGCGGCAAAAAACAAAAGCTACCGGTCATCGACCCCGGCCGGTGCATTGGCTGCGGCCATTGCGCCGCTGTTTGCAAGCCCAATGCCATCACACTTATACCCCGGCCGGGGCAGGCCCCTCCCCCGGAGGACCGGCATACCCTGAACCGGCTCCTGCTGGAAAACAAAAAGCATCCCCTGGCCCAGGTGAAAGTGATTGGGAAGCTTGCCAAGGGCATGGTTTCCAAAAGAGACTTGCGCCTGCTGAAACCGGGGAACTGACCGCCTGCAACGGAATAAGGCGGAGAGTCAATTCATCAGACGGATTCCCATTTGTCTTATATCCGATACAGGTGTATAAATATCATCCTGAATCCGGCAAGATTGCCGGTAAACAATGGATAAAATGCCACGGCCCAGGAAGAATAAATGAGGAATTTTAGGGAAAGAGTGATGCACACGCTGCTGTTTGAACTGGTACTGCTGGGCATCTGCATGCCTCTGATTTCAATTCTTTTCAATAAAAGCATGTCCCATGCCGGGATGATGAGCCTGGGACTGAGCCTCACCGCCATGGTCTGCAACGGGGTGTATAATTATGTTTTTGACCGGGTGCTGCTGCTTCTGAAACGCCCCCTCTACCCCAGGTCCCTGGCATTGAGATCCTTTCATTCGATACTCTTCGAAGTCTTCCTGCTCTTCTTCAGCCTGCCGCTGATCATGTGGTGGCTGGACCTTTCCTTTTACCGGGCCCTGGCCCTGGATGTTTCCATGGCCTGCTTTGTTCCCCTCTACGCCCTGGGGTTCAACTGGCTGTTTGACATTGTATTTCCCCCCAAAGCCATGGCGTGCCGCGCCGAAGGATAGTCATTGCTCCTTTTTGTCGGCAAACCCATCTCCCCATCGCATGGCCAGGTAGGTAAGCCCCCCGAGAGTAACAAATCCCAGCGCCAGGGGAATTGTCGTGCCATCGTAATAACCGCCGATAAAAGCGGATAAGGGAGATGAAATCAGGCTGGTCAGGGAGCCGATGACCGAGGCGCCTATCCCTGCAATATGCCCCAGGGGATCCATGGCGACGGCATTGAGATTACCGAACAGAATCCCCAGACAGAAAAAGGACAGGGCGAAAAAACCCACCATTACCCCCAGGGGGGGCTGGCCGTCCATGTAAAGGCTGAGGCCCAGGTAAGCAGCCATCAAAAGGGTAAAAAAGAAAACCGCCCGGTAGGAGAGGACCCGCATGCCGAACCGCATGACGATGCGGGAATTCAAAAAAGAGGCGCCGCCCAGGGACAGCGCGATACAGGCCATGTAAAGGGGGAATAGCCGCCCCAGCTTGTAGATATCCTGGAAAATTGGCTGGGCGCAGTTCAGATACGAAAGCAGCGCTCCGGACATAAATCCGGCGGCCAGGGTGTAGCCCAGGGAGATGCGGGTGGTACAGACCTCAACAAGGCCCCTGAGAATACGCCTGGCCGAAAAAAGCACCCGGTGTCCGGCGGGCAGGGTTTCGGGCTGGCGCAGGCAGAACCATGTGGCGGCAACCATCCCCTGGAGCATCAATACAAAGAAAATAGTACGCCAGCCCGCCGTCAGCATCACCACCTGGCCCAGTGCCGGGGCAATGGCGGGAACAAAGATGAAAATCGCCATGATGGCCGACATGATCCGGGCCATGGCCCGGCCGTCATACTGGTCCCGGATCAGGGCGACAATGGCCGTACGGGGGCCTGCAGCCCCCACCCCCTGAACGAACCGTCCGGCCAGCATGGTGTCAAACCGGGAAGCAAATATAGACAGAAGACAGCCGGCTACAAAAATAATAAATCCAATCAGAATAATGGGCTTCCGTCCAAACCGGTCCGACAGCGGCCCCCAGAAGAGTTGCCCGACTCCCAGGCCCAGTATGAGCACGGAAATCACCAGCTGAACATCGTTGGCATGGCCCACCCCGAGATCCCTGCCGATGTCCGGCAGGGCCGGCAGCATCACATCGATGGCCAGGGCGGTGATGGAGATAATGACCGCCATCAGGGTGATAAATTCTCTGTATCCCGGGCCGGTTTTCATCAATCGTTTCTTTTCATTTCTTATTTTAGTGATAAAGGGTTCCCTTCTTTTCCCCATTAAACAGAGGGGGAAGGAAGGGAACCCGTGGTTAGATGATAAACTTCAAAACAAAAATAATTGAGATGACGGCCATGACCGGGGAGACATCCTTAGGTTTCCCGGAAAGGACCTTCACCACCACATAGGTAAGCATACCGAAGACGATGCCTTCGGAAATGCTGTAAGTCAGGGGCATCATCAGAAAAGTGACAAATGCCGGCAGGGCCTCGGTGGTGTCTTCCAGGTCGATATTCCGGATGGGGGAGAGCATGAAAAAGCCCACCATGACCAGGGCCGGGGCCGTGGCCGCCGAAGGAATCATCAAAAACAGGGGTGACAGAAACAGGGAAAGAAAAAACAATCCCGCAACGGTGAGGGAGGTCAGACCGGTACGGCCCCCTTCGGCCACGCCGGCGGCGCTTTCCACAAAGGTGGTCACGGTGGAGGTACCGATCATGGCCCCGAAGGTGGTGCCCACGGCATCGGCCAGCAGGGCCTGCTTGGCCCGGGGCAGCCGGCCTTTGTTATCCAGGAGGCCGGCCTTGGCACCGACCCCCACAAGGGTCCCCACGGTGTCAAACATATCGATGAACAAAAAGGTGAACAGCACCACGGCCATGTCCGCCGTAAAAATTTTTGAAAAATCAAACTGAAAAAGAATGGGGGACAGCGACGGCGGTGCTGAAAAGAACTTCAGGTTCTCCACATGGGTGACCCCCAGGGGAATGCCCGCCAGGGTGGCGGCAAGAATGCCGGCCAGCAGGGCCCCTTTTTTGTTCAGTGCCAGCATCACCGCGGAAACAATGATGCCGATAAAGGCCACCCAGACCGAATGGTTTCCCATGTTCCCCAGGGTGACCAGGGTGGCCTCGCTTTTAACGATCACCCCCGCCCCCTTGAGGCCGATGAAGGCGATAAAAAGGCCGATGCCTACGGAAACGGCATTTTTAATGGACAGGGGAATGGCGTTGATGATGGCCTCCCGAACATTGAGAAAGGTGAGGGCAATAAATATCAGGCCTTCCAGAAAAACGGCGGTCAGGGCCATTTCCCAGGGGTATCCCATGCCCAGGACCACGGTAAAGGCAAAAAAGGCGTTGAGGCCCATGCCCGGGGCCAGGGCAAAGGGCAGCCGGGCCACCAGGGCCATGACCAGGGTGGCCACCAGGGCTGAAAGGGCCGTTGCCGTGAACAGGGCTGCCTTGTCCATGCCTGTGGCGCTCATGATATCCGGATTCACGGCCAGGATATAGGCCATGGTCATAAAGGTGGTCAGGCCGGCAATGATCTCCGTCCTGGTATCGGTGTTGTATTCTTTGAGTTTAAAAAATTTGTCCAGCATATGTATCAGCCTTTTCGAAGGTTATTAAAAAAACGGCTGCCGACACGGTTTTCACCCCATCGGCAGCGCGCTTTTTATAGCACATATTAGGTGGTTATGGAAATTTTCTTTTCACTGCGGCGCCGGAAAAAGGAGAGCACCCAGACAAAAAACACCGGTGCAAAAAGAACACCCAGCAGGGTGGCCGCCAGCATGCCGCCGATGACCCCGGTGCCGATGGCCCGCTGGCTGGCAGCCCCGGCCCCTGTGGCCGTGGCCAGGGGTACCACGCCCAGGACAAAGGCCATGGAGGTCATGATAATGGGGCGGAACCGGGTCTTTGCGCTCATAACGGCAGCCTGGGCCAGGCTATGGCCCTGTTCAACCAATTCCTTTGCAAATTCTGCTATCAGGATGGCGTTCTTGGCGGAAAGCCCGATGATGGTGATCAGGCCCACCTTGAAGTAGACATCATTGGCCATGCCCATGTGCTTTGTGGCCAGGACCGCGCCCAGGGCCCCGATGGGCACGATGAGCATGACGGAAAAAGGAATGGACCAGGACTCGTACAGGGCCACCAGCAGGAGAAATACCACCAGCAGTGCCAGGCCGAAAAGTTTGGGGGCCTGGGCACCGGCAAATTTCTCCTGAAAGGAGAGCCCGGTCCACTCATACCCGATGCCGGCGGGCAGATTTGAAACGATCTTTTCCATCTCGGCCATGGCCTGGCCCGTGCTATAGCCCGGGGCGGCGTCGCCGGCAATCCTGAAACAGGGAAATCCGTTGTACCGGACCACCTGAACCGGGCCGCGTTCCCAGGAAACCCTTGTAAAGGCTGACAGGGGAACCTGCTCGCCCCTGGTGTTGGGTACATAGATCTGGTCCACACTCTCCGGTGTCAGCCGGCTGTCTGCATCGGCCTGGACCACCACCTTCTGAACCCGGCCGCGGTTCACATAATCATTGATCATGGCGGAGCCGAAGGCCGTGGACACCACGGTGCTGACGGCGGAGAAACTGACTCCCAGGGCCTCGGCTTTCTGGCGGTCAACCGCCAGCCTCAACTGGGGCGCATCGGGCAGCCCCTCCACCATGGCATAGGCAATGGCCGGGTTCTGGTTGGCCTGTCCCAGGACCTGGTTCAGGGCCTGGGACAATTTTTCCCGGCCCAGGCCGATCCTGTCCTGTAGCCGCAGGGAAAAACCGCCGGCATTGCCCAGCCCGTCCACCGGGGGCGGATTCACGGCAAAGGCCACCCCGTCCTTGTTGCCGTGAAGAAATATGTTGGCGGCCAGGGCCTCATCCGCGGCGGACTGCCCCTGGCCCCGCTGGGACCAGTCTTTAAGGGAGGGAAACGCCAGGGCCGCGTTCTGGCCCATGCCGGAAAAACTGAACCCGATCACCGATATCACCGATTCCATGGCCGGCCGGGACATAAGATAGTCTTCCATCTTTTGGGTGACCTCAAGGGTCCGGCCGTAGGCGGCATTGGGGGGCAGCTGCACATTGACCAGCAGGGTGCCCTGGTCCTCGGCCGGCACAAAGGACTGGGGAAGGCCAAGGTAGGTATATCCCAGGAAGCCGGCCAGGGCGGCATAAATGAACATCACCCGCCAGCTCCGGCCCACAAGGCCTGTGGCCAGTTTGGCATATCGGCCGGTAAGTGTGTTGAAAACCCGGTTGAAAACGCCGAAAAAACCGCTTTTGGTATGGCTTTGTCCCCGGGAGACAGGCTTGAGCATGGTGGCACAGAGAGCCGGGGTCATGGTCAGGGCCAGGAAGCCGGATATGATGATGGAAATGGCCATAACCATGGAAAACTGACGGTAAATGATGCCCACGGACCCGTCCATGAACGCCAGGGGGAAAAACACCGCGGACAATACCAGGGTGATGCCCACAACGGCGCCGGAAATCTGCTTCATGCTTTTCCGGGTGGCCGCTTTGGGGGAAAGCCCCTCTTCGGCCATGGTCCGCTCCACATTTTCCACCACAACGATGGCGTCGTCCACCAGAATGCCGATGGCAAGCACCATGGCAAACATGGTCATCATGTTCACGGAAAACCCCAGGGCCCACATCATGGCAAAGGTGCCCAGCAGGCAGACCGGCACCACAATGGTGGGAATGAGGGTATACCTGAAATTCTGGAGGAAGAGCAGGATCACAATAAAGACCAGCACCACGGCCTCGGCCAGGGTATGAAGCACTTTTTCAATGGCCACGGCCACAAACTTGGAGGTGTCGTAGGGCACTGAGATTTCCATATCCGCCGGCAGGGTGGCGGAGAGTTCTTCAAGGCGCTGTTTCACCCCTTTCACCGTATCCAGGGCATTGGCCCCGGGGGCCAGCTGCACTGCGGCACAGGATCCCGGCACCCCGTTGATCCGGGAATCAAAATTATAGGACTGGGAACCGATTTCAATGCGGGAAACATCGGAAAGCCTGACGATGGCGCCGTTTTCATCGGCCCGCAGAACAATACGTCCGAATTCCTCAGGGGTGGTGAGGGTGCCCTGGAGGGCAAAGGAGGCCATGATTTCCTGGGTGCCCGTACCGGGGCGGTCTCCGAAACTGCCGGCCGGCACCTGGACATTCTGGGTGGAAATGGCGGCATTTACATCGGCCAGGGAAAGGTCGTACTTCAACAGCTTTTCTGGATTCACCCAGACCCGCATGGCGCTTTCCGAGGCAAAAAACTGAACCTTCCCCACCCCGGGCACCCGGCGGATCTCATTGTTAATATTCCGGGCCATGAAATCGGCCAGGGCCTGGGGATCCTTATCTGTATTTTTATCCTTGTAGGATATGCAGTAGATGACAAGAAATCCGGCATTGGCCTGTTCCACCTGGAGGCCCTGCTGCTTTACGGCCTCCGGCAGACGGGATTCGGCTTTTTTGATCCGGTTCTGTACGTCCACCTGGGCCAGGGCCGGGTCCGTACCGGGCTGGAAGGTCACGGTGATGTCCCCCAGGCCGTTGGAACTGGAGGTTGACTCATAGTAAAGCAGCCCTTTGGCACCGTTGAGTTCCTCTTCAATGAGGCTGATCACCGAATCGTTGAGCACCGTGGCCGAGGCGCCGGGATAGACGGCCTGGATCGTGATCTGGGGCGGGGCCACCTGGGGGTATTTCTCCACAGGCAGGGAGGGGATGGCCAGGGCCCCGGCCAGGCATATGAATATGGCCACCACCCAGGCAAAATTAGGGCGGTTGATAAAAAACTCCGACATGGGTACTCCTTGTTAATTCACCGCTGTTTTTGCGGCGGAGGCTTCGGCATCAGCCATGGCCAATGCCATGCCCGGACGGACCTTGTCCGCTCCGGTGGTAACAATTTTCTCTCCCGGGACAAGCCCCCGGGTGATCAGCCAGTTTCCGTCCACCATGGCACCGGTGGCGACCTCTCTTAGCTGGGCTTCCCCTTTTTCATTGATCACCATGACCCGGGCCTTTCCGTCCGTTCCCCGGAGTATGGCCCGCTGGGGCACAAAAACAGCCTCAGGCATTTTTGCCTGGGGGGTCCTGATCCGGACAAACATCCCCGGCAGCAGCAGGCCGTCTTTGTTGGGGAATTCCGCCCTTAATGAAACCTGCCCGGTCCGCTGGTCGACCCGGGCATCGGCAAAAAGCAGGCGGCCGTTGCGGGTGCTGCCCACCTCTTCCAGGGTCAGGGTGACCTGCCCCCCTTCTTTGGTAATGGCGGCGTTTTCAGTCAGGCTGGTTTTCAGCCGCAGATAGGCAGACACCGGCTGGTTAAAATCGGCGTAAATGGGATCCAGCTGCCGGATCTCGGCCATGACGGTTGCCTGGCCCTGGCCCACCAGGGCCCCCTCGGTGACCATGGCCCGGCCGATGCGGCCGGAGATGGGGGCACGCACCGTGGCATATCCCAGGTTGAGGCGGGCGGTTTTGATCTCTGCCTTGGCGGCCTGTACAGCGGCTTTCCCCTTTTTCATATTGGCCTGGGCGGAATCAAAGGCCTGTTTTGACACGGCCCCGGTTTTGATCAATGCCCTGTACCTGTCAAATGTGGCGGCGGCATCAAAAAGGTCCGCCTGGGCCCGGGCAAGTTGAGCCTCGGCACCGGCCAGGGCGGCCTGAAACGGGGCGGGATCAATGCGGAAAAGAATCTGCCCCTTTTCCACATCGCTGCCTTCCTCAAACTCCCGGGCCAGGACAATGCCGGCCACCCGGGCGCAGACCTTGGCGGACCGAACCGCAGCGATGCGGCCGGGCAGGTCCGCGGTTTCCGTAAAGGGCCGGGTTTCCACGGTGAGGATATCCACGGCCGGCGGGGGAGCCGCCTTGGATTCCGCGGCCTGGGCCGCCCCGGCCGGTTCTTTCTGTTCCAGGCAGCCCATTGCCGTCAGGCATAACAGCAGCATCATAGCCGCGATCTGTTTCATTTTCATCAATTCACTCCTTGAATATAAAAGTTCAACACCGGTTGAGGGCCGAATCATTTTCCAGTAGTTGGGGTGAAATCCCCCCTTTATGAATGCTCCGGTGTTCAGATCCTTTCGAAAGAGGGGAAGATAAGGTATATAGTAACTATAGAGTCAACCCCTGGGTTGTATATTTTTGTTACAAAATGAAACCGTTGCGCAATACGGGTAAGAGGAAAAAAGATGAAAATAAGGTTTCAGGCCGGCGAAATGGCCCAGATGCACCAAATCTCTAAGCAGACCCTGATCTATTACGATAAAATCGGCCTGTTCAGGCCCAGGGAGGTGGATTCTGCCACCGGTTACCGGTATTACCATCCGGACCAGTGCGAGGACCTGGACATTATTTTATTTCTCAAAAGCCTGGGCATGACACTCCGGGAAATCAAAACCTACCGGAACCAGGATTCCATCCGGGACCGGATCAGGCTGCTGGAATCCCAGGGCCGTACCATAGAAAAAAAACTGGACCAGATCCTCAGGGCCAGGCGGCAGCTGGATACCATGGTCCAGTCCCTCAAGGCCAGTCTTGCCGTCACTCCCTACGAGAAAGGAATCAAGTGGATGGAAAAACGGCCCCTGTCCAGCATGGAAGTGCCCCCGCCCGGAGACCTATATGCCATGGAACTCTGTTTTAAAAAGATGTTCAGAGCGGCCAGGGAGGCCTTTGATGTCGATATCCATGATTTCCTGGTCGAAGTGGAACAGGGGCCCGGCGGCCGGGAGATTTTTAAAAAAGTGGCCCTGCCGTCAAAGGACAGGGCCAATGATGAGTTGCCCCCGGGACATTATGCCTATTTTTTCCACAAAGGGCCCTATGAGGCCCTGGCAGCATCCCGGGCGGAGCTGAGGGACTTTATAAGGGACTCGGGGCACCGGGCCACCGGCCCGGCCCTGGAACGGGTACTGCTCTCCAAACTGGCCGTCCTCCACGAAAAGGATTTTTTGGTGGAGATCCAGATACCCGTTGAACAAAGACAAAAGACGGGTTAGGGCTTGAATATGATGGCATCCGGCACATCATCGGCCCGCTCAGTGCCGGTAAGCACCATGGCCTGGATCAACTCCATTTTTATCTTGTCAATGTAGGCTGCCACCCCCTCTTTAAGGCCGCCCACGGCCGCCACGGAAAAGGGCCGGCCGATCATCACGGCATCCGCCCCCAGCGCCAGGAGTTTTAACACATCTCCGCCGGTCCGCACCCCGCCGTCGGCCAGCACGGTGATGCGGTCCCCCACGGCCGCTGCGATCGCCGGCAGTACCCGGGCGGCACCCGGCGTGAAGTCCAGGACTCTCCCCCCGTGGTTGGAGACCACAATGGCATCGGCCCCGGCATCGGCGGCGGCCACAGCATCCTCAACGGTCATCACCCCTTTGAGGATAAATGGCATGTCTGCCTTTTTAATAATCTCCCCCAGCTTGTCCACGCCCTTGGGGGAAACCGGCCGTCCCATCTGCCTCAGGGTCACAAGGCCTGCGGCATCGATGTCCATGCCGATGACGGCGGCACCCGCGGCCCGGACCTTGTCGAATTTTTCAAAGAGTTCCTTGTCCTCCCAGGGCTTGATAAAGGGAATCCCCTGCCCCCCGGCAGACTTGATTTCAGCCAGGGCGGTTTCATGGATAAAATCGGGCACCCCGTCCCCTGTGCAGCCCAGTATCCCCTTTTCCAGGCACCCCTGGATGATGGCATTGACATAGGCGTCTTCGCTGATCTTCCCGCCCATATTAAAGGAGACCCCGCCGATGGGTGCTGCCAGCACCGGCAGGTCCAGGTCCTGGCCCAGGATGGTCACCGAAGTATCCGGCTCAACCACATCGTGTACCAGGCGCATATTGAACCGGTACTCCTTGAGTGCGTTCAGATTGTCCTTGAACGCCGAGGCCGTGCCAAGACCGCCCATTCCCGGAACCTCTCCCCGGCAGGCCTTTCCGTCGCACTCCGGGCAGACCCGGCAATAGCCCTTCATCAGTTTTTTTGCATTATCGTAAACCTCTTGCATCCTTATTCTCTCCTGTTCATTTTACTGGTTTCAGGCCTCCCGTCCGGCCTCTTCCGCCTCTGCTATGCAGAACATGAGGTGGCGGGGGAGTTTGGCATCCCCGATGATGTGGAAGGCGGCTTTGGTCTGTTTTTCAAGCGCTTTGGCCTCCCGCACCGGTTGGTGTTTTTCAGATATGACAACGGCGTCAAATCCGGTCAGGCGAACGGCCTCCCCATTGGCCGTGAATTCGGCCCCGTCATCGGTGAATGCCTGTACAGCCACATTTTTATAAAGCAGAACCTTTCCTTTTTTCAAGCGCTCCCGCAGATAGTACCGGTCATTGGATGACATTTCCTCGGCAAAACTCTTTTTGCGGTTGAGCACCACCACCTCATGCCCCTGTTCAGCCAGGGTGTCGGCGGTGATGAGCCCGGTCATGCCCCCGCCCAGTACAATGACCCTTTTTCCGTCTATTTCTTCCCCGCTGAACACATCCACATTGGTGAGCAGTTCCATCCTGCTTTTGAACAGGCCCTTGATCACGGGCATATCCGGCATGGACCCTGTGGCCAGGATCACATGGTCCGGCCCGAACTCGTCCAGCACCGATTTGGACAGGGGGGTGTTATACTGGATATCCACACTCAGACGGACCAGTTCCTCCCGGAAAAACCTTAAGATATCCCCCAGTTCCCCCCGGCCCGGGGCGTTGGCGGCCAGGGCCAGCAGCCCGCCCTGACCTTCCCCCTTTTCACAGACCATGACCTCATGGCCCCGCATGGCGAACATCCGGGCGGCCGCCAGCCCCGAGGGGCCGGCCCCGGCTACCAGGATTTTTAATTTTTCTTTAGGGGCCTCTTCCCCGGCCAACTTGTACTCCCGCCCCACATCGGGGTTGACCACGCAGGAGCCGGGCTCCTTTGCCAGCACCGCATGGATGCAACCCAGGCAGCAGCCCACACAGGGCCGGATATTGGAAATCCGGCCGGATTCCGCCTTATTGGGATATTCGGGGTCGGCAATAACAGACCGGCCCAGTGCCACCATATCGGCACGGCCCTCCTTGACAATGGCATCGGCCATGACCGGATCCTTGATCCTTCCCACGGTAATCACCGGGATATCCACCACCTTTTTCACCGCCTCGGCCAGGTGGACGAAACAGCCGTGGGGGGTATACATGGACGGAATGGTCAGCTCGGTGGACCCGTAGACCCCGCCGGAAATATGCAGATATGCAGCGCCCGCCGCCTGGAGCAGCGGCGCGATGCGCAGGGTGTCCTTCAGCTCCCAGCCGTTTTCGATATAATCGTTGCCGTTGATCCGGATGCCCACGGGATAGTCTTCCCCGGCCGTTTTTCTAATGGCCGCCATAATCTCAAACAGGAACCGGGTCCGGTTTTCAAAGCTTCCCCCGTATTCGTCGGTGCGGATATTGGAATTGGGGGCCAGAAACTGGTTGATGAGATAGCCGTGGGCCCCGTGGATTTCAATAAAGTCGAACCCTGCCTCCCGGCACCGCCGGGCCGACTGGGCAAAACAGTCCACCAATTCCTTGATTTCCTCTTTTTCAAGGGCCCTCACCTCCCCCTTGACCACGGCCGGGGCCGGGATGGCCGAGGGCGCCACCTTTTCCGGCAGGTAGGACTGGCGGCCGCCGTGCATGAGCTGGACACCGAATTTCACATCGTATTTTTTCACCCGATCCACCATTCCCCTGAGGGAGGGAATACAGGAATCATCATACATCTGGGGCAGATCGGGAAGCTCCTGGCCGCCGGGGTGGACCGAGCCGCCCCCCACCAGCATCATGCCGATGCCCCCCCTGGCCCTTGCCACAAAATACTCAATGAGCTGATCCGTGACATGGCATTGGTCATCCACACCAAAATTAATACTCATGGCAGACATGAGCAGACGGTTTTTGACATCCATATTTCCGACCCGGATGGGACTGAAGAGCTCAGACAGCATAAGCGGACTCCCCTTTTCAGCAATGGTTGAATTGACCTGACCCAAAAGTTATAACCAGACTTGGTAGGGAGTTACAAGTTTTTTCTCAGGACGGCACCCGCGAAGGGCCTCAACAATACAGGCAGGCCGGCGTTGGCAGGGGAATCTTCGCCGGGACAAGGGCAGAGGCCGGCATTATTACAACAGGCAACCGGGCTCAATCCACATCGCCAATGTCCAATTCCGGAAATCGTTCCCGGGCACAATCGGGGCATATGCCGTGGCTGAATTCCGCATTGGAATATTTTGTCATATAGGTTTCCAGGCGATCCCAGGCATCGGCGTCATTTCGAATCTTGTGGCAGTACATGCAGATGGGGATAATGCCCTGGAGGGTTTTCACATGCAAAAGCGCCTCCTTGAGTTCCGCCACCTTCTGTGCCAGCAGCATTTGTGTATTCACCAGCCGTTTGGCGACAAAGATACGGGCCTGGAGTTCATTTTGATCAAAGGGCTTGGTGATGTAATCGTCGGCACCGGCGTCAAAGCCTTTGACAATATCGTCCTTACTGTTGCGGGCGGTCACCATGATGATATACGCCTGGACATGCTGCACCGTTCTTTGTTTAATCCTGCGGCAGACCTCTATCCCGTCCATTCCGGGCATCATCCAGTCCAAAAGTGCGATTTTAGGCGAATCCTCTTTTTCCAGAATACTCAACGCGGCGTTGCCGTCCCTTGCGCTCAGGGTGTCAAATCCCCATTTTTTAAAGCAGCCTTCAAGAATCAGGAGGGTCGTCATATCATCTTCGGCAATTAATATTTTCATATAAATAAATGCTCCAGTTCTTTTTTTAATATGGAAAATGCCCGGTCCAGCATGGGCAGGATAGATTGAATCCGGTCCAGGTCCCCCTTTTTCCCCGCTTCTTCGATGCGGGCGCCAATATCGCTGAGGGCCATGGCGCTGAGGTTTCCGGCAGCGCCTTTGATCTGATGGCCCTGATTGCCGGCCTCCTCAACCGCCTGCTGTTGGATCAGTTCTTCAAGCCGGCTTATCTGCCGGGGCATATCGGCCAAAAAACTGTCAATCACTGTTTTTACCAGGTCCGGATCCCCCATCAGGCGATCGGACAATTCGTCCATGCAAAACACGGGCAAATCGCAATGCTCCGGTTTTTCACCGTTTTTTTCTTCCACATCCGGTTGGCCCTTGGAGACGATGTCACCCGTTTCAGGGAGCCACCGTTCAAAGGCGGTTACCATGACATCCGCAGTTACCGGTTTGCTGATGTAATCATCCATACCGGCCAAGAGGCATCTGTCCTTATCCTTTTTCATGGCATGGGCGGTCATGGCAATCACCGGGGTTCTGCGCCGTTGATCCGTTTCTTCGAACTCCCGGATGGCACGGGTGGCGGACAGCCCGTCCATTTCGGGCATCTGCACATCCATGAGGACAAGGTCATATCGGCCCGCCTTAAAGGCTTCCACCGCTTTGACCCCATTTACCGCCGTATCCACATTGGTAAGATCCAGCTTTTTAAGAATACCGATGGCCACCTGGCGATTCACCTCATTATCCTCTGCGATCAATATCCGGGTATTTTTGCGGTAAAGCGACGGTACAGTATGGCGGGTCACGATGGACTGTTTTTTTCCGGTATTAAACGGGCCGGCCAAGATAGCAGACAGGCAGCTATACAGCTCCGAGAAGCCCACAGGTTTTATCAGATAGGCCGAGAAGCCGACCGCTTCAAACCGTTTGGCATCGCCGGCCTGGCCCATGGAGGTCATCATGATCAACTGCAGAGACTTCGTTTTATCATCCGACTTGATAATCTTACCCAAAGAAAGGCCGTCCATCACCGGCATCTGCATATCCAGGATGGCTATTTTAAAGGGGTCCCCATCCGCCAACGCCCCATGGAGAAGGTGCAGTGCCTCGGGACCGCCCGCCGCTTCCGAGACCCGGCACCCCCATGAAGCCAGCTGGCCCTGAAGAATTTCCCGGTTGGTTTTATTGTCATCCACGATCAGGATATGGGTTCCCTTCAGGTCGGCCAAGGTCCGCCGTTTTAAACCGGAAAAGGCCTCATCCTGCTTTTTGAAACAGACGGTGAACCAGAATTCCGCCCCGTCACCTTCCTGGCTCTTTACACCGATTTTACCCCCCATCATCTCGCACAGCTTTTTTGAAATACTCAACCCAAGCCCTGTCCCGCCGAATTCCCTCGTAGTGGAACTGTCTGCCTGGGTAAAGCTGTCGAACAACATCAGGTGTTTTTCCGGGGAAATGCCAATCCCGGTATCTTTTACAGAAAACAATAACTCCACCTGGGTTTCCGTCTCTTTTTCCAGATGGGCCAACACACTGATTTCCCCCTTCTGGGTGAATTTTACGGCATTGCCCACCAGATTCACCAGGATCTGGCGAAGACGGGCCGGGTCTCCCTGTAATAGGGCCGGC
Source organism: Desulfobacter sp. (assembly GCA_028768525.1). NCBI lineage: Bacteria > Pseudomonadati > Thermodesulfobacteriota > Desulfobacteria > Desulfobacterales > Desulfobacteraceae > Desulfobacter > Desulfobacter sp. The sequence continues at coordinate 2,607,607 of CP054837.1, forward strand.
ACTTCAGGGGCCGCCGCGCAGATAAATTCCAGATCTTTTTCCTGGACGCGATGGGACATCATGGTCCCCACATCGTCCAGCAATACCCTTAAATCAAAATCGATGGTCTCGATTTCCAGCATGCCGGCCTCAATTTTCGAAAAATCAAGGACATCGCTAATAATGCTCAGCAGGGATTCGCCGCAGCTTTGGATGTTGCCGGCGTAATGCCGCTGTTCCCGGGTCAGTCCGGTGTCGAGCAGCAGTCCTGTCATCCCGATGACACCGTTGAGCGGGGTTCTGATCTCATGGCTCATATTGGCAAGGAATTCGCTTTTGGCCATATTGGCAATTTCTGCCTGCAGGGCCATCTGGTTGGCCGTGGCAATGGCTTTTTCAAGTTCCCGGTTGATCATGTTCAACTCATGCCGGGACTTTTTTTCCCTTGTGATATCCTGGAAGTTGGTCACCATGCCCATGGGCCGTCCCTTGGCACTCAAAAGAAGGCCGGCACCGATACGCACATCGATGATGGTATGATCCTTGGTATATCGCCGGGTTTCAAACCCGGACACCTTTTCTCCGTTCAATACCCGTTTGACTGCCTCTATGGTGTCGGGGCGGTCCTCGGGAGGAACAAAATCAATCTTCTGCCCTTTCAATTCCGCCAGTGTCCAGCCAAAAACCCTTGTGAAGCCGGGGTTGAGGTAGGTTACCCGCCCGTTGACATCGTAAACCACCAGGGGATCCACAATGGTTTCCATGACGGTGTGCCGGCTGTCTTCACTTTCGTGCAGGGCTGCCTCGGCCGCTTTCAGCCGGCTGATATCCATGAAGGCCTCGATAATCACCTTTTCATCCTCGAGTTCAATGGATAGGGCGGTTTTGTATACCGGGATTTTTTCTCCATCCCGGCGGATCACCTCCTTTTCAGACTGGTCCACCTTCTGCCGCAGATCGGTGATGGGGCATTTCCCCCTCTGGGCCGGACAGATGCTGTCATGACAGATATGGCCCACCAGGTCTGATTTTTCACCAAAACCGGTCATGGCCAAGGCCGCCTTGTTGACCCGGCGGATGACTTTTTTATCATCCACGATCATCATACCGATGGGGATGTTTTCAATTATTTTTTCTGTGGTCTCAAGGGCCTTTTTAAGCTTATCTTCTATTTCAAGGGTCCGGGTAATGTCCTTATCCACGCCGCGGTAGCCCAGCAGATTGCCCGAGGCATCAAGAACCGGCACCCCGTTGGTCAGCAGGCAGACCCGGGTGCCGTCCTTTCTCAGGTTCCAGTTTTTCAAATCGACGATGGGGGCTTTTTTGTCCATGATCCGGGCAAAGGCATCTCGAACGTCCCGGACCCTATCTGCGGGCATGAAATCAAAGGGGGTTTTCCCCAGCACCTCTTCATCATCGTATCCAAGCACCTGTTTCAGATTCCCGGCCGTAAAGGTATACCGTCCCAGGTGGTCCATCTCCCAGATCCAGTCGGCCATGCTCATGGAAATATCGCGAAAACGGCTTTCACTCTGGGCCAGAATTTTTTCGGATCTTTTATACTTGCTGATATCCCGGACCTGTCCCAGCCGGGCCTGGGATTTCTTAAGCGGGGGGATATCGCTACCTGAACTCAATGAGCCTGTAATTCGGCCATTGGAATCCCTCAAAATGGCATTCCGCCATTCAATGGCGCGTTCCTCCCCCGACTTGGTGATCACCCGGCTTTCATAATATTCCGCCGGGGCAATGGTGCCTGCCATCAATTGGTGATACCCCTTAAGGCCATCCTCGATGTCGGCCTTGGGCAGGCAGGTCTCAAACCAGTTTTTGCCCATTAATTCTTCTTCACTGTATCCCAGGATATCCAACCCGTATGGATTGATATATGAAATAAGCCCCTTGTCATCAATGGCAACGATAACCACCCTGGCAGCGGAAAGATACCGTGCGAAATCCGAAGGATTATTCTCCGTTGTGGAGACCTGTTTCGTCATTGCAACATCCTGTTTTTACAAAAATGGCTTATAAAAAAACTCTGCCCTAAGGGGTATCGTCGGGGGGGATATTGGAGCGGCCTGTTGTGGAATTTATATGGCGCACCAACCACCCAGGGACATTACGGAGAATGATACGTCAAGCGCACCGGTTACGTCAACAGATTGTTACCCAGGGGCCATAGGGGGGGCCAACTCCGCCGGCACGCCCACTGGATATGCAAGGCGCAGTAAATATTCAGCGGCAGTCACCGCAATAGTCAGGGACGAAAGGGGCCCTCCTTGGGAAAAACCTGTTGCCCTGGGAGGGCCTGTGTTATGTTTGCCGATACATCAACGAACTTAATCGAGACGCTGAAAATGAACTTATTTGAAATCGACCAGCAGACCTGCAACAAAGACGGCATATGCGCGGCTGTCTGCCCTGCCAAAATCATAGATTTCCGGAAAGGCCGGTTACCCGTCCCCATTGCCGGGGCAGAGAAGGCGTGCATAAAATGCGGCCATTGCGTGGCCGTCTGCCCCACTGCCAGCCTGACCCACCGGGAGATACCGGTGGAACACTGCCCGCCCGTACAAAAGGACCTCCATCTGTCGGCCGGCCATTGCGAGCATTTTTTAAGAAGCCGCCGTTCCATACGGGTATACAAAAACAAGGCCGTTCCCAGGAATGACCTCCAGAGATTAATCGAGATGGCCCGGTATGCGCCCTCCGGTCGAAATTCCCAGGATGCGGAATGGTTGGTTCTGGAGAACAGGGATGGGCTGCGCAAACTGGCCGGGATTGCTGTCGACTGGATGCGCTGGGTGATCGCCAACCAGCCGGACCTCGCATCGTCCATGCACCTGGGAAGAGCCATACAGCGGTGGGAAAACGGGATCGATATCATTTTCCGGGATGCGCCGGCGCTCATCGTCACCCACGCGGAAAAGGATAATCACAGGGCCCCCACTTCCTGCAACCTTGCCCTGGCCTATCTTGAACTGGCCGCCACCGGCATGGGACTCGGATCCTGCTGGGCAGGCTACTTCAACAGGGCGGCCAACGCCTTTCCGCCCATGATGGAGGCCCTGGCGCTGCCTGAGGGACACACAAGCTTCGGGGCCGTTATGGTGGGCTACCCCAAATTCAATTACCACCGTCTGCCTTTACGCCGGCCGCCCAGAATCATCTGGCGTTGACCCATGAGGTTCAAATGCTAAAATCATTTGCAATCCCATCCCGAAACCGGTATTTTTGTCCGCCAAATTAAAAAATACCAGCCGGAAAAATGAACAAAACATTGCCAGATCACAACCATTATCGAAGAATTAAACACCTTGCCGCATCGGCCTTCCTCCTCCTGCTGCCATTACAGAATTTAAATGCCGCCCCTCTGGATTCAGGCCGGTCAGACCATGACAACAGTATAGTGAAAGAAGCGTATAAGGATGGGATTGTCATCCGGCGCTCTGAATGGGACACAGACGACCGGAAGAATGGAACCGTTCAATATTTCTATGACAACGGCCGGATCAAGAACCAACGCAAATATGAAAACGGCAGCCTTTTATCCGAAAAAAGATACGATAAAAACGGTCTGTTGACTCAGCATATTTCAAAAATGTGGAAGGTATGGGAACCGTGGCATCACCACAGGGAGACCCACCATATTAACAGGAAAAAAGAAAACGGCCAGACGGTTGAGGATCATTACGATCAACAGGGTGTCCCCATCAAGTCCATTAAATATAAAAGCAGACTGGGGTTCACCTCTCCGTTGGATGCAATTAAAAAGAGTTTCAGCCTATCCGCAACCGGGAACCGTACATCCGATCCCCCCAAAACCGGTTTTAAAAAACGACACATTCTATCCGATGCCGTTTATTATGACCGGACCGGCACCGTCCGCCTCCATAAAACCAAAAAAGGGAAAAGCACTATCGAAACCCGGTTTTACCATGTTTCAAATTTGGACATTAAAACAGAAGACGGTTATCACCGGGAAAAGAACAGCATGTACCGTATGGTCTGGATCAACGGCGTAAAGCTGGGCACCCTATGGGCCCGGAGCCAAAAGCCCCTCAACTATAAAGTGGATGAAACATCCACTTTGGTGTTCAATAAGATATGCACCACTTCAGCCCGCGACCGGGCCTTTCATATGGGAAAAAGGCCCTGACCAGCAGCCTGGATGATAACCCTTCGTTCTATGCGGCCGGGGAATCCGGCATTCGCCGAATGCCATTTCATCAGAAAGGCCCGAACCCGATGGCCACGGCAGCCATGAGAAAGGCCATGGACAGGGCGGCAATGCCGGCCTGCATCTTCCAGGTCCACCGGATCCACTTGGGATAGGAGACCACGGTGAAGCTCAGGCCGATGAGGAGCAGGGCATTGGTGGGGAAGACCATGTTGGAAAACCCGTCCCCCATGTCAAATGCAAATACCGCCGTCTGACGGGTCAGCCCCACCAGATCGGCCAGGGGGGCAATAATGGGCATGACCAGAAAGGCCTTGGCCGAGGCCGAGGAAATAAAAAAATTCAGGGCCAGGGTGAGCAGGTAAATATAAAAACCGGCCTGGTAAGGATTTGTCCCTTCAATGGCATTGGAGGCGTAAAAAAGGATGGTATCCATGACATGCCCCCGGGTCATGATGTGGGGGACGCTCATGGCCATGAGGATCAGCAGGATACCGGGCAGCATGTTCATGGCGCCTTTGCCCAGCACCTTGAGCAGCTCTCTCCAGGAATAACCGATGATCCGGCCGGCACCGGCGCCGCCGATGAGAAAAAGCAGGGCCACCGCCGGAAAGGCCGCATCCGACGGCAGGGCCGGGACCAGTCCGGCCAGGACCATGAAGACAATGGCAATGGCCATGCAGGCCCCGAACCAGAGCGCCGCCCGGACCTTTCTGGGGTCATCCCCCGTCCCGTCTCCCACCACCTTTTCCACGCTGAACCGCCCCCGTATCCTGGCATCTGCCTCAAACACCGGGGAAAGGGCCGGCTCTTTTTCTATTTTGCGGGCATACCGGCTGACAAAAAAGTAGCAGAGAATAAAGGCGGCAATAAAAAAGAGGATCCGGAACCAGGCCCCGGAAAAGAGGGGCAGGTCGGAGAGTTCCTGGGCAACGGCAATGGTAAAGGGATTGGTCACGGCTGCGGAAAACCCGAAGGTCAGGGCCAGCATACTCATGCCGAGGCCCGTGAGGGAGTCCCAGCCCAGGGCCAGGGACATGGGCACAATGATCACGATCAGGGGCACCAGGGCCTCGTACACCCCCACAAAGGCGGCAAGGAACATCATGACGAAAATGAGCACCCCCATGAGCCGGTATTTGTTGTGCCGGAACCGGGCCACGGTCCAGGCCAGCAGTTCCCGTAGCACCCCGCCCTGTTCCAGAACGGTGAAGGAGCCCCCCAGAAAAATCATAAACAGGGAGAGGACCAGGATCATCAGCCAATTGTCCCCCCAGATCACCTCCACAGGGGCCGTGAACCAGCGCCAGAAGGGAAAGGAAACATCTTCCAGATAGTGGAATGAACCGGGCACCACGGCCATGCGGCCCGAAGCCGCCACCCGCTCATAGGCCCCGGCCGGAATCCACTGGGTCAGCCCCCCTGAAAATATAATGAGGAGCAGGAGGATCCCCAATGCCGTTAGAAAGGGTTTGACCCCTATTTTGAGCATGGAATCGTCATTCGAATCCTCACGGGGGGCAGGAGTTTCCATTTCCTGGCTTGCGGTGATCTCTGTCATATTTTCTCCTCTGGGTTAAAGGTGGCAGAAAAGACGGATATAAAAGGCCAGTCCCTTTTCCAGATTCTCAAGGGAGACCCTCTCATTGACGCCGTGGATGGTGGACACATCTTCCGGGGTGAGCACCAAAGGGGTAAACCTGAGGATATTCTCCGTCAGGCCCCGGTAATGTTTTGAATCGGTGGAGCCGTTGACAAGAAAGGGGACGGCAACGGCATCGGGATGGGTGTGGGCCAGGATAGTTTCAATCAATTCAAAGGCCCTTCCCCCGGCCTGGGCGGCGGCCAGGGGTTCATTGGCCATCCAGTCCCCGGCCTGGGCAACCTCAAGCCCATCATCTTTCAGGGTCCGGCGGTGGTATTCCCGGACCCGGGCAATGGAATCCCCGGGCAGAATCCTGTGGTTGACCAGACAGGCGGCTTCCCCGGGCAGGACATTCTCCTGCTCCCCGGCCCGGCAGACAGTGGCGGCCCGGGTGGTGCAGACCAGGCTGTCCGTGGTTCGGTTTTTAGAAAAAATATGGAGAATAAGGGGGCGTGTCAGCCAGAGATTGGCGAAGACCAGGCCCAGGCCCATGGGAACATGGGGAACGAAGCGCTCCAGCATATTGGCCAGCACCGGGTCCAGGCGTTTGGGGAAGGGCCGCTTTTCAAGCCGTACAATGCCCCGGGCAAGGCGCCCCACTGCCGTCCCTTCCAGGGGAGGCATGGAAGAATGACCGCTCTCCCCGGGGGCGGTAACCTTAAAGGTGACAAACCCCTTTTCCGCCTGGCCGATGAGGGCTGCGGGGGTTCCCTTTAAAAAAGCCAGCTGGTCCCTGGCAATAATCCCCCCCTCATCCAGAACAAAATCAAAGGCCAGATTCCGCTCCCTGAACAGGGCCGCAATCTTTCCGGCCCCCTCCATGCCTGAAATTTCCTCGTCCCCGCCGAATGCGAACCAGATATCCCGATCCGGCACCCGGCCCTCTGCCAGAAGGGTTTCGGCCGCCTCCATCTGGAATGCCAGCTGGCACTTGATATCCAGGGCGCCCCGTCCCCAGAGTATCCCATCTTCCACCAGTCCGCTGAAGGGTGGGTGGGTCCATTTTTCATTTCCCTCCTCCTGGGCCGGCACCACATCGTAATGGGCCAGGAACAGCACCGGCTTTTTTCCAGAATTTTTTCCCTTCCAGTGAAAAACCAGGCCGAAATCCCCGATAACCTCCCGGTCCATCTGCTTATGGACCAGGGGATACATGGTTTCCAATTCCTCCCGGAACCGCTTGAATTGGGAGAGGTCCCGACGCCTTCTGTCGGTCCAGGAAATTGTGGGTATCCTGATCATCCCCGAGAGCCGCCGGACGAATCCGGCAAAGTCCGCCACCGGCAGATCCATTTCCTCCCGGGAATCGCCAAGCGAAAGGATATATTTTTGTTTGATGGAAAAATAACGGACAAAAGAAACCAGGACCAGTCCGCCGGCAATAGACATCAGGATCACGGCAATGGGGAACAGAGTCATATCATCAACCATCCTTAGCAGTTAGAAGACCTGAAAAGCTATATCAGGCAACTGCGGACAAATCAATAAAAACGAAACCATAATATTGACCGAATAACACTGGTGATGATTTTCAAATGGCCGAAAAGGGGTTTACGGACATGAACCTTAAATTCCGTTTCAAATTAGCAAGTTAGATAATTCGGGGGTATACGGGTTCAAAATCATGAACTTCAGGGAAAAGATAAATGGGGACAAAAGAGTCAACATATAGCCCTCATTGCTATAAAAACAAGTAGTTATCAAATTTTCATTTTTTATGGCACAAAAACTGCTATGTTACTTATCAAGATAAATTTTTTCATCTTTTTTTCCTTTTCCGAAAGCGGCTGCCGGGATGACCTGGCAGCCTTTTTGGGTTTTTGGCCCCCTTGCTTATTGTTAACCTGGATCTCCCGAACGGCTCTGCCCCCTGAAAATGGGCTTGCAATCCCGGTGGGAATCAGACTAATCTCCAGTCCTGTTGATGGGGTGGGGAGAGCAGTCAATGGTCAAGGTGGAAAACCATTCATATCCCATCAGCGTCCCGAATTGGGTATTCCGGCCTTGGCAGACCCGACAACCAGGAGATCCGGTGCAGAATGACTGAAAATGGACATCATGATGATGAGCCGCCCCTTGGCATGCATCGGATGAATAAACAAAGGGTGTATAAATGTCTTTAGAAACCGTTCTTGATTACTTTTCAAAATACGATATGGCCCACCGTGTGATGGTTTTAAAACGATCCACGGCAACCGTCGAAGAAGCGGCCCGGGCCCACGGCGTTGATCCTGACCAAATCGGAAAAACCCTGTCCTTTAAGATTGATGACCTTCCCATCCTAATTGTGGTCGCCGGCCAAGCGAAGATTGATAATAAAAAGTATAAAAAATTTTTTTCCAAAAAGGCAAAAATGCTCACTAGGGATGAAGCCCTGTTGCATACCGGACATCCCATCGGGGGCGTCTGCCCTTTCGGATTAAAGGCCCCCGTGGATGTTTACCTGGATGTATCACTGAAAAAGCATTTGGAAGTCATTCCGGCAGCCGGAGACCCCTATTCTTCAATCCGGTTGACAATAGAAGAACTTGAAAAACACTCAAACTGCAAAGAATGGGTGGACGTCTGCAAATATGATGACAGCAGCCGGGGCATAAGAAAAGATTAAGGTCCCACCGCCCTGATGCCGGCCAGTGAAAACCTGGTGACATGGTCAACCAGACGCTTGATCATGGCCGGGTCCGGGGTCTGGCCCAGGAAATACTCCATATCGTTGGGGGAGATGCTCAACAGGATCCGGCACTGGCTGGCAATCCCCATTTCGCAGAAAATAAGGGTCTCCTCGTCGGGCCGTCCCCCCATGATCCGGGTGATAATCTCGTGGAGGGCCCGGCGCCGGGGTTCGATGGTCTCATACCAGGCGTCCTGGATCAGGCCGGTGGGGTTCACCAGTTCGGCCATGTAAAGCCGGCTGAAATGGCCTTTTTCTCCGGGATCCATGAGGTTCTTGATCAGGGTATGGATATAGTGGCGGAGCTCTTCTTCGGGCGAACGCTCCGCCGCAGAGTCGAAGAGATCCTCGCCGAACAGGTCCACGGCATACTTCCAGCATTCCATGTAAAGGCCGGCTTTATCCCCGAAATAATAGTTGATCGATGCCCGGTTTGCCCCGGCCTTGAGGCAGATATCCGCCACGGTTGCCTTGCGGAACCCCCTGGCGGAGAACATATCGCAGGCCGATTTCAGCACCCGCAGGCGGGTCTCCTTTCCATCCTCCCGTTTTGCCATCTCAGCAACTCCTCTTATCCGACCAAACATTTTATTGGATTGACAATTTTCAGTTCAGGGAATATGGTATCTTAAACATTCGTTTAAAACAAGCGTTTTAATTAAATAGAGGACGCAATCATGGGCCATGTAAACAGCATCATTATTCGGAGTTTATCCAGTTTAATTCTTATTTCCGGTCTTTTTTCCATGGCCGGGTGCAGGGGAAACCCTGAAGCAGCCCCGCCGCCGCCCAAGGCGCTCGAAGTCTCCGTTGAAACGGTGCACCCCCGGGAGCTCATGCTGACCACGGAACTGCCGGGCCGGACATCGGCCTGCCGCACGGCCCAAATCCGGCCCCAGGTGTCGGGCCTCGTCCAGAGCCGGCTTTTCAAAGAAGGGTCCAATGTTACGGCCGGGGATGTCCTCTACCAGATCGACCCCTCATCATTTAAGGCGGCTCTGGACAATGCCCGGGCCAACCTCAAGGCCGCAAAAAGATCTGCGGACCGTGCCCGGGCGGCCCTCAAGGCCGGCATTGCCGACAAAGACCGGCTCCAGGTCAACCTGGACCTGGCCCAAACCAACCGGGAAAGATACGAAACCCTGTTTGAAAAGAAGTTCATTTCCGCCATCCAGAGGGACCAGGCCGTGACAGAAGCCAAGGCGGCCCAGTCCGCCCTCAATGCCGCCCTGGCCCAGGTGGAAAGCAGCCGGGATGCCGTGGCAGCGGCGGAAGCCGCCATTGAGCAATCCCACGCCATGGTGGAAACCGCCAAAATCAACCTCTCCTATACCACCATCACCGCCCCCATTTCCGGACGCATCGGGCGGTCCGCCGTGACCGAGGGGGCCATTGTAACAGCCTACCAGTCCATGGCCCTGGCCGTCATCCAGCAGATGGACCCCATCTTCGTTGATGTACCCCAATCCACCACGGAACTGCTCAGGCTCCGCCAACGGCTGAACAAGGGCCAGCTCAACCGAAACGGCCATACCCAGAACCGGGTCCGGCTCATCCTCGAGGACGGGTCCCAATACCCCATGGAGGGCACCCTTGCTTTCCAGGAAATCAACGTGGACCCCACCACCGGCTCCGTCATCCTCAGGGCCGAGTTCCCCAACCCCGACCACATCCTTCTGCCGGGCATGTTTGTCCGGGCCGTGATCAAGGAAGGGACCAGCCCCGCGGCCATCCTCATTCCCCAGCAATCCGTGTCCCGGGATTCCAAGGGCGATCCCATGACCTTCCTGGTGGATAAGGACAGCAAGGTCACCGCCAGGCGCCTCACCCTGGACCGGGCCATCCATGACAAGTGGCTGGTGGCATCGGGCCTTAAGCAGGGGGACCGGCTCATTGTGGAGGGGATACAGAAGGTCCGGCCCGGGGCAACGGTTAAAGCCGTTGAAACGACGCCGCCCTCCCAGAAGGAAGGAGACCGCTAATGCTGTCAAAATTTTTCCTGGACCGGCCCGTATTCGCCTGGGTCATCGCCATTATCCTCATGGTGGCCGGGGGATTGGGAATCTATAATCTCCCCATTTCCCAATACCCCCCCATTGCGCCCCCCTCCATCGCCGTTGACGCCTTTTATCCGGGGGCTTCCGCTGAAACAGTGGAAAACAGCGTCACCCAGATCATCGAACAGAAGATGACCGGTTTTGACGACATGCTCTACCTTTCGGCCACCTCTGATTCCTCCGGAGCGGCCCGGATCGAACTGACCTTTGCCCCGGGCACCGACCCGGACCTGGCCTGGGCAAAGGTCCAGAACAAGCTCCAGCTGGCCATGTCCAGCCTGCCCGAGGTGGTTCAGCGCCAGGGGGTCCAGGTGAGCAAGTCCACCCGGAACTATCTCATGGTGGTCTCCCTGATCTGCGAGGACGGGTCCATGGACGGCAACGATCTGAGGGATTATTCCCAGTCCACCCTGGAGAAGGTGCTGGCCCGGGTCCCCGGGGTCGGAGAGGTCACCACCTTCGGCACCCAGTATGCCATGCGCATCTGGCTGGACCCCAACAAGCTCACCAATTACAACCTCACCATTGCAGATGTGATTGCCGCACTGAAGAGCTATAACGTGGAAGTCTCCGCCGGCCAGTTCGGCGGGGCCCCTGCGGTGGAAGGCCAGCGGCTCAACGCCTCCATCGTGGTTCAGAACCTGCTTAAAACCCCGAAGGAATTTGCCGATATTCCCCTGCGCATCAACCCCGACGGTTCCCGGGTGCGCATCAGGGATGTGGGACGCACGGAACTGGGGACGGAGCGGTACGATGTGGAGGCCGAATACAACGGCATGCCCACAGGCGCCCTGGCCATCCGCCAGGCCGCAGGGGCCAATGCCCTGGCAACCGCCGAAAATGTCCGGGCCAAACTGGAAGAAATGAGCAACTTTTTTCCCCAGGGTGTGAAGGTGGTCTATCCCTACGACACCACCCCCTTTGTCCGGGTGGCCATATCCGAGGTATTTAAAACCCTGCTTGAGGCGGTGATCCTGGTCTTTTTGGTCATGTACCTGTTCATGGGCAACCTGCGGGCCACCCTCATTCCCACCATTGCCGTGCCCGTAGTACTCCTGGGCACCTTTGCCGTGCTGGGGCTCTTCGGCTTTTCCATCAACATGCTCACCATGTTTGCCATGGTGCTGGCCATCGGCCTGCTGGTGGATGATGCCATTGTCGTGGTGGAAAATGTGGAACGGATCATGGAGGAGGAGGGCCTCTCCCCCCGGGACGCCACAGCCAAATCCATGGAAGAGATCACCTCCGCCCTCATCGGCATCGGCCTGGTGCTGTCGGCGGTGTTCGGCCCCATGGCCTTTTTCCCGGGCTCCACCGGTGTCATCTACCGGCAGTTCTCCGTGACCATCATCGCGGCCATGCTACTCTCGGTCCTGGTGGCCCTGATCCTGACACCCGTGCTCTGTGCCTCTCTGCTCAAGCCCATGCCGGCCGGCCACCGTCCCGAGGACAATGCCATATTTTTCATGCGCCCCTTTTTCCGGTGGTTTAACAAAAGCTTTAACTGGATCAGGGGGATATACATTAAGCTTGTGGGACGGGTCCTGTCCAAAAAGCTGCGGTATATTGCCCTGTTCCTCATCATTACCGGCACCATGGGCTGGCTGTTCAAGCAGCTGCCCACAGCCTATCTGCCCTCGGAAGACCAGGGCATTCTCTATGTCCAGGCCATGCTCCCGGCCAACTCCACCCTGGAACAGACCCGGACCGTGCTGGACCGGGTAAAAGAACATTTTTTGACCCATGAAAAAGACGCCGTGGAATCGGTGCTCACCATCTCCGGATTCGGATTTTCCGGCCGGGGCCAGAATGTGGGCCTGGCCTTTGTAAGACTGAAGGACTGGGAACTGCGCCAGAATCCCGGCCTCAAGGTGGAGCCGGTGGCCGGCAGGGCCATGGGCTTCTTTTCCACATTCAGGGATGCCATGGTCTTTGCCTTTCCCCCGCCGGCGGTGGTGGAACTGGGCCAGGCCAACGGGTTCGATTTCCAGCTCCTGGACCGCGGCGGCCTGGGCCATACAAAACTCATGCAGGCCAGGAACCAGCTGCTGGGCATGGCCCACCAGGACCCCAGGGTCACCCGGGTGCGCCCCAACGGCCTGGAGGACGTGCCCGAGTACCGTATTGACGTGGACTGGGAAAAGGCCGGCACCCTCGGTGTACCCGTGTCCTCCATCAACAACACCCTGGCGGCGGCCTTTGGCTCGGCCTATGTGAATGATTTCATCCAATCGGGGCGGGTCAAACGGGTATTTGTCCAGTCCGACGCCCGTTTCAGGCGCCTGCCTTCGGACCTTGAAAAAATTTATGTAAGGAACAATATCGGGAAAATGGTGCCCTTTGCCTCTTTTGCCTCGGGCCACTGGACCTCGGGCTCTCCAAAGCTGGAACGGTTCAACGGCTTCCCGTCCATGAACATCTGGGGAGAGGCCGCCCCGCAAAAAAGCTCGGGCGAAGCCATGGCCGCCATGGAAGAGGCCGTGGGCAAACTCCCCCGGGGGGTGGGCTTTGACTGGAGCGGGCTTTCCTTCCAGGAACGGATGTCCGGCTCCCAGGCGCCCCTGCTCTACGCATTTTCCATTCTGGTCATTTTCCTCTGCCTGGCGGCCCTGTACGAAAGCTGGCCCATCCCCGTATCCATCCTCATCACCCTGCCCCTGGGGGTTATCGGCGGGGTCGCGGCCTGTTATTGGATGGGCATGCCCAATGATGTTTATTTCCAGATCGGACTGCTCACCATCCTGGGGCTGACCACGAAAAACGCCATCCTCATCGTCCAGTTCGCCCGGGCGAAGGTGGACGAGGGCATGGGGCTTGTGGAGGCCACCCTGGAAGGATCCCGGCTGCGGCTGCGGCCCATTATCATGACCTCCCTGGCCTTTGGATTCGGGGTGCTTCCCCTGGCCATGGCATCGGGCGCAGGGGCCGGGGCCCAGCGGGCCATCGGCATCGGTGTATTGGGGGGGGTGGTCACCTCCACCCTGCTGGTAGTCCTCTTTGCACCGCTGTTTTATGTGATCATTTACAAATTATTCGGCAAACACAGAAAGCGCGTAACCATGAAAGGTGATGCGGATTAATCCTCTGTCCTGAGCAGGGACTCCACCAGAAGGGCAAATTCCGGGCCGATTTTTTTGTCCGGAATCATGGCTTTTCCCCGGGCGGCTTTAAAAAAACGGGCACAGACCTTGTGCTGATCCCGGTTCAATGTGGCGGAAACTCCCTGCTTGCCCCCTTTTTCAGCCTGTCCGTTTTCCGGCGGTGCATCGGGCAGGTCCCGCCGACCGTGGGGACGCCGGACCATCTGGGTGTAATAGAGTACGGCTCTGTCCAGGAGGATGTATAAAAACTGGATATTCTCATTGGGCCCCACCCGGATGCGGTCCCCGCCCACCCCTTTGGGCCCCCTCTGGGCCAGTTTCCGGGCACCGGCCAGGGCGGACCCCGCCCCGATGGCCGATCCGATGGCCGTGAACACGCCGAAGGTGAGGCCGGCGGCAGCCGTATCCAATACCGCCCCCACAGTGCCCCCAACCAGGGCGCCGGCCGCGGTCAGCTGTCCCCGGGTCAGTCCCAGAATTTCCCAGGTCCGTTCGGAAAAAAGGTCATGGTGGAGGGCTGAATAGTCAGGCAGGCTATAGTCAAAATGGCGGTGGCGGTAAAGGGTGCGTATCCGTTCAAACATCTGTTTTTCCATTTTCCGGATCTCTTCCCTGTACTCCTTGGCCAGTTTCTCCTTCAGGGATACCGGGTCCAGCTTCCGGCTGACTTTTCCGGATACCGAAAAGGCCAGGGCCTGCTCAATGCCGTGGGTGATATGGGCGCAGGCCATGCGGTGGCGTTTCTCCCACTCCGCCTTGAATGAAGCCACCACATTTTCCAACCCCTTTTCCCACTCCTGGTCAATGGCCTTGAGGCTTTCCAGCATGCGGATCCGCTCATAAAAATCCGCCCGATTGGAATTGAAGACCCGGATCACGTTAAAATGCCTGCGGAACTCTTCTTTCCACTGGTCCGTATAGTCCCGGGCATCGGTTTTGGAATTGATCACGGCCATGCGGGGACGGCCCGTGAGCCTGAGGATTTCCATTTCCGCCAAATCGTCTTCTCTCACCGGCCGGGAGCCGTCCACCACGTAAATGATGCCCGCGCCCCCGGCCACCGGGGTCAGCAGTTCGCACTCATCGGCAAAAAAGGGATCCGACGCATGGACGGCAATGAAGCGGTCGATGAGATCCGGCCCCGGGTGTTTCCTGAACCAGGCCAGGGTCTGCCGGGGCATCTGAAAGCCGGGGGTATCCACAAACCGGATGATCTCCCGGTCGTCTATTTTTACGGTATAGGCCCGGGAGACGGTGGTCTCTCCGGGCACGCTGCTGATGCCGATGCGGTCGTCTTCGGTGAGGGTGGAGACCACCGAGGACTTTCCCTCATTGGGATGGCCCAGCACGGCAAATTCGGGTAGGGAGAACTCAGTCACGGCATCCACCTTTCCACAATGATGCCGGGATCCTTGAGCTGGGCCACGGCGGTCTGCCAGACCTGGAAATCCATATCCCCGGCTGCCACTGCCATTGCCCCCTCCCCCGGCGTCCGGGTGAGAAATATCCATATATCATGATCCGGAAACACCGCCTTCCGAAGCTGGGTCAAATAATAAAGCAGGCCCCGGATGGGGGGCTGCCAGACCTCCTGGAGAAGGATCACCACCCCGTTTTCCGGCGGCGCCGCAGCCTTCAGGGCCGGCTCATCCCCTTCAAACTCAAACCCGATTCTGGCGATCCCGGCAATATCAACGCCCAGCTGCCGGTCCAGGGCGCCGGCAATATCATCCATGGCCCCGTCCGGGTAGCTCCTCGCCGAGGCAAGGACAAGGGCCGGTGTCTTCTGCCGGATCTCAGGTTCAGCCGCCTGCGGTTCCGCTGTCCGGGGTTCAGTAACTTCCTGCGGTCCGCCGCCCCCTGGGTCCGTGGGGGGTAAAACGGGTGCAGTTTCAATGGCCGCTCCCCGGGCCAGGGCCGGATCAGGCAGGGGCGGCCGGGTGTGTGCCCGGGTGCCGCCGGTCTCTCTGATTTCCATATTCATTCGGGGAGACCGCATGCGCATGAGCAGCCGCCGGTACCGGGGCCGGTTCATATCAAATGCATTGAGTGCTTTTTTGCCCGCCCCCACGGCTCCGCCGAGCAATGCCAGCCGGGGAATGCCCCCGTAAACCAGGATGCCCATGCATAGAAATGGCCACCATGCCGCCAGATGCTCTGTGGCCAGACCGCTCATCCCCTGTTTGAGGATGATCCGTGAGCCGTGAACCTGGGCCAGAGTGGGCAGGGCCGCGCCGTCGGGCAGTATCCAGGACCAGGGCAGGGCCAGGGCCGAAACCATTTTATGGATCTGCTCCCCCGATGTAAACAAAGTGGACTGCCACCCAAAGGCCAGGTCCGTAACCATGACCCGGAACAGAGTCCCTCCCAGGCATCCCAGGGAAAACCCCAGGGCGGCCAGCGAAGAAGCCGTAAATACAGGCCAGAACAGGAGCCCCTTATAGGTTCCCGACCGGAACCGGGACACCAGGCCGGAAGCCCCCGCATCTTTAAAAACAGCGCTCCCGGGCAGATCTCCCGCCTTTTCAATCACGCTCCGTAATCTGCCCAAAAAAGCTTCGAATATCAGGGTGTGGAAAAATGAATAACGGGAGCCGTTGCTGCCGCCGGGCCGGATCCGGCGGGCCATGACGATACCGGCGGCCAGGGCCAGCAGGGCCTGAAACAGAATAAAAAAAGCAATGAACAGGGTGACATTTACAGGCCGGCTGCCGTGGTAGGCCAGAAAGGAATAGGCCGTTATAAATCCCGCCGCAAGCCCCAGGACCGCCATGATCCTGAGGGTCCACCGGTACAGGGAATGATAGAGGCTTCCGGGCAGCCGGCCATCGCCACGGTCAGCCATTTGCCGGCGACGTTTCAGCCAGGCCAGAAGCAAAGATCTGTCGTCTTTGATATCAATTTTATTATCGATGCCGGAGCCCGGCCCGGCACCTTCAATTTCCCGGAAAATTTCCCTGTCCCGGGCAGCGGTTTCCTTCCGGTCCTCCATCCCCTCATCCAGGCTCAGAAAAAAATCCAGATCAATAATTTCTTTCAATGAAAAATTCATGCCTGGTTTTAACAAATCACGGCATTTTGCACAATTGCCTTTGAGAATTCATCCAAAAGGAATGACCCCAGATTCCACCGGTGCCAATAGAGGGGGACGCGGATATGAGTATCCGGTGCCAGGTCCACCAGGCAGCCCTTTTCAAGCAAATCCATGGACTGGAGATCCGGCAGCATGCCGTAGCCTTTTCCCGATACAATGATCTTAACAAAGGCTTCCGGAGAAGGGATATAGTGGATGGGCAGTTCCGGAACGCTGTCCCGGTTAAATTTTTTTTCAAGAAATTTATAATGAAGATCATCAACCCGGTTGAAAATCACCGCCGGCACCCGGTCCAGGCAGCCCGGCACGATCCCCTTGGGGAACCAGGCCTCCCTGAAGGCCGGCGAGGCAACCATCCGGTAATTCATGGTTCCCAAAGGAGAAATTCTGCAGCCCTGGACCGGCGTATCCAAAGAGGAGATGCATCCGAGCACCTCCCCTTTTCTCAATAGTTTGTGGGTCTCATCCTGGTCATCCACCCTCAGGTCCAGCAGCACCTTCCGGTCCTCAAGCAAAGATTCCACGGCCGGATAAAACCAGGTGGCCAGGCTGTCGGCGTTGATGCCCAGGGCCAGGGTCCGAAAGGAGGTCACCCCCTCCAGCATGAGCCGGGTGGAAAGATCGCCTTCCAGCTGCCGCACCTTCAAATAATGCTTGATCAGCTCCCGGCCTTCTTTGGTGGGCGCCGGGGGCAGGGTCCGGGTCAGCAGCACCATCCCGGCCTGGTCCTCCAGCAGCCGGATCCGCTGGGACACCGCCGACTGAGTGATGTTCAGCCGCCGGGCAGCCTTGTCAAAGCCCCCTTCTTCGGCCACCCGGGCCAGGGATTCCAGCAGTTTATAGTCCAGCATATTTCCTTTTTATCATACCTTGTATTCCATTTCCTGCACCGGCAGCACCTCTCCCTCCTCCGTCAGTGCAAGGGAGGTCTTGGTAATCCGGCCCTGCAGTTCATTGTTCCCGTCGGTGAGATCAAAGGGGGAGGCTACGCCGGCCAGGTAGATGGCCCCGATGCCGGCATCCTTTATCCGGGTCAGCACCATCCCCTCGGGATCCTCCCCTGATTCGGCCCGCTCCCAAAGGGTGAGGCGGTCGAATACCGGATCATTTTCGTCGATCCAGTCATTGCCGTCAAGGTCATAGGCGGCCAGTTCTCCAAATCCGTCCCCGGTGGTTGGCCCGAACAATTCACTGCCGTCGTTTATTATGCCGTCCCCGTTCAGGTCCAGGGAAAGAAATCCCACGCCCGTCCCGGGCAGGGGCAGATCTTCCTCCTCCCCGTCCATATCCAGGTCAAACTCAAATCCGGCGCCGGCCAGCTCGGGCGCAGCCATTCCCGTATTGATGATCAGCGGATCCATGAAGGCATACCCCGTGGCGGTCCGGGTCATGGTTTCCTCCCTGATATACGACCGGTCCATGGAAAGGTCAAAGGTAAAATCAATTTCCCGGTTGTCCGCCGTCTTTACGGTGCCGCCGGCCGACACCCGGGTCTGCTCGGATTCTTCATACCTGAAACTGCTGGTTTCGGTGTACTCCCAGGCGGTCACGGTCTGTATGGGCATCAGGTAAATATCCGAGGCCCGAAAGGTATTGCATGAACAGCTTCCCGTCGTCATTTTGTCCAGATACGCCATCAGGGCCTCCATGATCTGCCGCATCTTTTCCAGTTCTGTCCTGAAACGGTCCGTAACAGACAGGGCCTCCCCGCCGTTGACAGATACGGGCACAAGCAAATCCCCGTCCGCATTTTCTGTTACGATGGTGTCCAGGTCGGGCAACTGAATCCCGGCCATGATCTCGGTAAATGAAAACTGGCTGGAAACCTCCCGGGTAAGAGATTGTTTATAGGTCCTCAATGCAGAAAGGCCCAGATCAAAAGTATCAATCTTCAATGTCGCCTCCTAAAGCCTAAACTCAACGGCGGCATCATCATCCTGAATCCGGGCCGAGAAATAGAACACACCGGCGGCATCCCTTTCCGCCGGGCCTATCCTGATTCAAGCAATTCCCGTACCCGCACCCCTATCCCACTGAATTCAAAAAAAATCCCATCGGCGGTCCCATTCCGGGCCGCTCCCATATCGGGTAAATTATGCCTGTTCCCGGGCGCTTTTTTCCGGTTCGGCCGGCGCCGCATATTTGGCAACCATCCGTTCCAGGATCTGATAGGACTGTGCCCCCACCAGGCGGTCCAGGCCCATGAAAAAGGTGGGGGCGGCCTGCACGCCTTTGGCCCGGGACAATTCCCAGTCTTTGTCCACGGCATCCCTGAACGGCCTCTTTTCGAGGGCATTGCCGGCCTCGTCACGGTCGAGGCCCACGGCGGTCGCCATATCCAGAAGTACCGGGGCCATGGCGATATTCTCCCCCCGGACAAAATAGGCATTGAAGGCCTCATTGTGGAACGCATGTCCGCGGCCCCTGGATTCAGCCCAGAGCCCCAGTTCCTGGGCCGGCCGGCTGTCATAAACCATTTTCCGGTTCCCCATGGGCAGGCCGAACCGGGCCGCCGTTGCCTGGAGTTCCGCCACGGCTTTGTCCGCACGGATAGGGTAACCCTTTTTTTTAAACAGGTCATCCAAGGTGATGCCCTCCGGGGGCAGGCCGGGATTCAGGGGAAAGGCCCGCCACTTCACCTGGATATCATACGCTTTCTTTAGTTTCTCAATACTCCCGGTAATGAAATAGCACCAGGGTCAGACATAATCTGAAAATATTTCCAGCACATGGGTATCAGCCATTTTGGGCTCCTTGTGTTCATTCTCGGTTCAGGAGAATATAACCACCTTTACCGGAGAGGCAAGGGCGGTGCCCATGCCCGGCAATGCCGCTTCCTGCACCGGCCGGGCATACATCGAACACAAATTACTCTGAAAACCAGAACCGCCGGTGAACCCGGGGCTAAATTTATTCCCCAATGGATCTTACTTATTTAGTGAACAGACTTTTTCTCGCATAGAGAAAAGCCAGCTACAAACCAAAAGAGCTTTATATATCAAGACATACAGCAATATGCCGAATTTGCAGATTTGACAAATTGCATCGTGTTCGATATGCTATTTTGATTTGGAATAAGATTGGTTTTAATTTTGATACGTTAGTTTTTTGTTTGGACACTATGAAAAATGTAATATCACTCATTGTCAAACGATGTGCCGCAAGCCTGTTTACCCTCCTTATCATCTCTGTCATCATTTTTATCGGTGTGGAGGTACTGCCGGGGGATGTTGCGGAAACCGTTTTGGGGCAATCGGCCACCTCTGAAACAGTAGAGGCCTTCAGAAAAGAACTCAAACTGGACCTCCCCGCCCATGTCCGATACGGATCATGGCTGAATGATTTTATTCACGGGGATTTCGGCACATCTCTTTCAAACGGCAGGCCGGTTGCCGACCTTATCGGCTGGCGGTTGGGCAATACGCTTTTTCTGGCCCTGGCCACATCCGCCATTGCCATTCCCCTGGCCATACTTTTGGGAATGACCGCCGCCTTTTACAGGAATTCTCTTTTTGATAAAATCATATCCGTAACCACCCTGTCATTTATCTCTTTCCCTGAATTTTTTATCGCCTATATTTTCATCAGCCTCTTGTCGGTAAAGCTCAATATATTTCCCAGCCTGGCCGTCATTGACCCTAAAATGGGGCTGGCCACACGGCTGTACACCATCCTTTTGCCCGCCCTGACACTGACCTGCGTGGTAACGGCCCACATGATGCGACAGACACGGGCAGCCATCATCAACGTATTGGCCAGTGCCTATATTGAAATGGCCGAACTCAAAGGCATCAACCGATTGAGGATTATCATCCACCACGCCTTTCCCAACTCCCTTTCCCCTGTAATCAATGTCATTGCCCTGAACATGGCCTATCTGGTGGTCGGGGTGGTCATCGTGGAGGTGGTGTTTGTCTATCCGGGCCTGGGACAGCTTTTAGTCGATTCCGTTGCTAAAAGGGATCTGCCGGTGGTTCAGGCATCGGGACTTATTTTCTCAATGGTTTATATATTTCTCAATCTTTTTGCAGATATCCTGTCCATGCTTTCCAACCCAAGATTAAGGCAATCCGCCATCCAGTGAGGTCCGTCCTGTGTTAAAATTATTAAAAAGCGCCCCGCTTTCCGCCCGAATAGGTATGTGCATCGTCGCCTTCAATATCATTGTGGCTGTTTTTGCCCCTTTTGCGGCACCCTTTGGTGAAACCGACATCGTCGGTGAAGTCTGGGAACCCTTTTCCACCCAATTCTACCTGGGAACCGATCATATCGGAAGGGACCTGTTCACAAGGATGTTATACGGAGCCCGGAATACCATTGCCCTTGCATTTGCAACAACCATGCTTTCATTTGTATTCGGTTCGCTGCTGGGCTTCATCGCCGCCATAAAGGGCGGATGGATTGACCAGGCGATAAGCCGGACAATTGATATTATCATGGCGTTTCCCACATTAATTTTTGCCCTGATGATCTTATCTGTACTGGGCTCGTCCATACCGGTGCTGATTTTCACCATTGCCCTGCTGGACGCCACCCGGGTGTACCGGCTTTCACGGGCCGTGGCCATGGATATAGAAGTGATGGACTTTGTGGAAGCGGCCCGGCTGAGGGGGGAAGGGACCTGGTGGATCATGACCCAGGAAATCCTGCCCAATGCCCTGCCGCCGCTGGTGGCGGAATTCGGCCTCAGATTCTGTTTTGTTTTTTTATTCATCGCCTCATTAAGTTTTCTGGGCCTGGGGATTCAACCGCCCTATGCGGATTGGGGCGGCATGGTCCGGGAAAATGCAGGGGCCATCACCTTTGGTATTTTTATCCCGCTGATCCCGGCAGCGGCCATTGCATTTTTAACGGTGGGGGTCAATCTGATTGTAGACTGGTTTCTCCATCTCTCCAGCGGGCTTAATGATTAAGACGGCCGGCAATGTGAGTACACATTTAATATTGAGGATCATCCATGGACAAGCTGCTTGAAATAAAAAACCTTAGGATTGAAGGATTCTATGAAGGGCAATGGCAACCCATTGTCAGAAATATTAACCTGAATCTGAAACGGGGGGAGGTGCTGGGCCTCATCGGAGAATCCGGTGCGGGCAAGTCCACCATCGGCCTGGCCGCCATGGGGTACACCCGGCAGGGGTGCCGGCTGGCTTCAGGCGCCATTAATCTTGAAGGAGAAGAACTTTTCGGCGCCTCCAAGGAGAGCCTGCGCACCATCCGGGGATCCAAGATTGCCTATGTGGCCCAGAGTGCGGCCGCCTCCTTCAACCCCTCCCACAGGATCATCCGCCAATATGCCGAGGCCCCGGTCCACCACGGGCTGATGGGATATAATGAAGCCCAGAAGGAAGCCGTTGAAATTTACCGCCGCCTCTTCCTGCCGAATCCTGAAAAAATAGGATTCCGCTATCCCCACGAACTGTCCGGGGGCCAGCTTCAGCGGGCCATGGTGGCCATGTCCATGTCCTGCAAACCGGATATCATCGTATTTGACGAACCCACCACCGCACTGGATGTCACCACCCAGATCGAAGTGCTGGCGGCAGTCAAAGAAATTACGGAAAAAATGAACAAGGCGGCCCTTTACATCACCCATGATCTCGCCGTTGTGGCCCAGGTGGCTCACAGGATCATGGTCCTGCGGAACGGCCGGCTGGTTGAAGAGGGGGAAACCCGCGCCTTGATCCAATCACCTAAAGAAAAATACACCCGCCAATTGCTGAATGTCAGGCAGCTGAGAGAGGAAAAAGAGGCCTGCGAACGCACCGACGCCTTACTCAGGGTCAAAGGGGTGACCGCCACATATACGGGCCGGACCAATGTGCTCGAAAATATTGATCTTACCGTCCGGGAAGGAAAAACCGTTGCACTGGTGGGCGAATCCGGCAGCGGTAAAAGTACCCTGGCAAGGGTCATCACCGGACTTCTGCCCGCCACCGCCGGCGAGATCGAATTTTTAGGGAAACGCCTCCCCAGGGAACTGGCCAGCCGTAAAAAAGAGGATTTGCGGAAAATGCAGATGGTTTATCAGATGCCGGATACGGCATTGAACCCGAGGCACACCGTAAAAAAAGTCATCGGACGCCCCCTTGCATTCTATTTCGGCCTCAAAGGGAAGGCGGCTGAGGCAAGAATCCGCGAACTTCTGGAAAAGATAGAACTGGATCCCGACCTTTACATGGACCGCCTGACCACCGAGCTGTCCGGCGGAGAGAAGCAGAGAGTCTGCATTGCCCGGGCCCTGGCCGCCGAGCCGGACCTGATCATCTGCGATGAAGTCACCTCCGCTTTGGACCAACTGGTTGCCGAAGGCATACTGGACCTTCTCCAGGATCTGCAGAATAAGACAAATGTTTCCTATTTGTTCATCACCCATGATCTGGCTACGGTTAAGGCCATTGCAGACAAGATTGTCATCATGCTTAAAGGCCGGATCATCGAACAGGGGGAAAAGAAAAAGGTGCTGGCACCGCCCCACCACGAATACACGGACAAACTTCTGGCCTCGGTGCCCAAAATGGATCCGGACTGGCTGGATAATCTTCTGGAAGAACGTTCCGCCTCATTTATTTAAGCGCTATAGACCAAGGAGAATAAATATGCAGGACCTAAACAAATTCACCCAAATGTTTGAACAAAAAAAGATCACCCGGCGCCAGTTTGTCACCCAATTATCCGCCCTGGGCATTTCTGCGGCACTGATACCGTCATTTTTATCCGGAAAGGCCTTGGCCGCAGTCCCCAAACAGGGGGGGCATTTTAAAATGGGCATGGGCGGCGGCCACACCACAGACACCCTGAACACGGCCCTGTTAGCCGACCAGGTTGAAATGAGTACGGATTACGCCCTGCGGAACAACCTGGTGGAAGTCGACCGGAATGGCCATGCCGTTCCGGAACTGGCCGAAAGCTGGGATGTCACCCCGGATGCGATCCACTGGACCTTTAAACTGAGAAAAGATGTTGAATTCCACAACGGGAAAACCATGGATTCAGATGATGTGATCTTTTCCATCCGCCACCACATGGGCAAGGATTCCAAGTCAGGGGCCAAGGGCGTTCTGGAACAAATCCAGGATATCAAAAAAGATGGAAAGGATACGGTGGTCTTTACCCTTAAAAGCGGGAATGCCGATTTCCCCTATGTATTAAACGACTACCACCTGACCATTGTACCGGCAGGCACCGCCGGAGAGGAATGGGAAAAGGGCATCGGTACGGGCGGCTATATTCTGGAGGTCTGGGAGCCCGGGGTTAAAACCCTGTTGAAGCGGAACCCTAATTATTTTAAATCCGGCAGGGCCCATTTCGATTCCGTTGAAATCATTACCATTGCCGATGCCAATGCCCGGACAAACGCCCTGAGGACCGGCCAGATTGATTATATGAACCGGGTTGAACTCAAGACCGCCCATCTGTTCAAACGGACCCCCGGCGTAAATGTCCTCAGGGTGGACGGCGGATTTCACTACACCCTTCCCATGCACACGGATGTGGCGCCCTTCAATAACAATGACGTCCGGCTGGCACTCAAGTATGCCATTGACCGGGAGGCCATGGTAAAAAATGTGCTGAGGGGCTACGGTTCCGTCGGCAACGACCACCCCATATCAAAACTTAATAAATACCATGCCTCGGATATTCCCCAGCGGCAGTATGACCCTGACAAGGCAAAATTTCACCTGAAAAAAGCAGGGCTTTCAACCAATGCATTTGATCTGTATACCTCCGAACTCAGCGGATTCATGGATCAGGCAACCCTGTTCAGCGAAAGCGCCAAAAAGGCAGGCATCGCCATTCATATCAAAAAAGAGCCGGAAGACGGCTATTGGAGCAATGTCTGGCTTAAGAAGCCCTTCTGCAACTGCTACTGGGGGGCCCGTCCCACGGCGGACATGGTGTTTTCCGTGGCCTATTCCGGGGATGCAAAATGGAATGACACCCATTTGAAAAACCAACGGTTCGACCATCTTCTGTCAGAGGCCAGATCTGAACTGGATGAAGCAAAACGCAAAGCCATGTACAGGGAATGCCAGCAGATCGTCAGAGACGAAGGGGGTACCATTGTTCCGCTGTTCAAAGACTATGTCGAAGCCGCCGCAAAAAAAGTAAAGCACGAGCCGCTTTCCGGCCTTTGGGAGACCGATTCCCACAGAGCCATTGAAAGATGGTGGTTTGACGCCTGATTTCCATATTGGCAACCGGCCAGGGAAACGCCAACGGGTGCCTTCCCGGCCGGCCCGCACAAAATCGCCCAATAAAAATACAGTTTTTCCAATTCGTAAATAATGATATAAAATGAACTTTAACATCAACAAGAATGGAAAGAGTTCATGCCACAAAAAACATTGAATGAGGAACGTTGTCAGAACCTGTTGATATCAATCAGAAAAATCATTCAGGCCGTTGATATCCACTCCAGAAAACTTAACAAAAAATTTGGTATGACAGGACCGCAGCTCATTGTTCTCCATGAGATTTCCTTAAACGGCCAGATTTCTATCACCCCATTGTCCCGGGCAACCAGTTTAAGCCAGGCAACGGTTACCGATATTACAAAACGGCTCGAAACCAGGGGGTATATCGCCCGGAAAAAGAGAGAGGACGACAAAAGGGCTGTCAGCTTATTCCTCACGGACAAAGGAAAAGAAATTATAAAAAACCTGCCGCCACTGCTGCAGGAAACATTCACCGACCGGTTTTCAAAACTCGAAAATTGGGAACAATTGATGATCATGAGCGCCTTTGAACGTGTTGTGAGCCTGATGGCTGCCGAAGAGATCGAAGCCTCCCCGATTTTGGTGACCGGCCCCATTCAGAATACACCTCCCGCCACCCCCTAAATCGATCCTGCTGCGCCCGCCCAATCCCTTTTAATTCCTGGGAAACCCTATGCCAAGGTACCAGGATCAATTTTGGTCAAATGATCATTATTTTTCTTGACATGCCCCGGGAGAAGAAATATGGTTTAATCAAAAGCGTATAACCATGCCATATCCAGCCCCCTGGAACCGGCGGTAGGGCGGTTAAAATGGACTGAATAAGCTTCCAGAAGACCCGCACAAACCGGAATAAGAAAAATGGAGATTCAATGTGACAAAAGAACTTGAACTTTCCGAAAGCCTTGAAGACTATCTTGAAACCATACTGGAACTGCAGGTTACAAATACCGTTGCCCGGTCAAAAGACATTGCCGCAAAACTGGATATAAAAAGGGGATCCGTCACCGGGATGCTCAAAAAACTGGAGGCCCGGAACTTAATTAATTATGAACCCTACGGATTCGTTACGCTCACCCCTGAAGGGGAAAAAATCGCAAAAGAAATCACAACCCGCCATAACGTGTTCAAGCATTTTCTATTTAAATATGTGGAATTAGATGAAACCGCCGCAGATGAAACCGCATGCAGAATGGAACATGCCATGAGCCATGCCACCTTTACGAAATTCAAGGCCTTTGTTAAACAACTGGATGCCTGAACCGCCGGGCCTCTCCTTGAACGGGACCGGACCAGCCAGTACCGATATGCTCTCCCCCCTGGCCATAATAATTACCAAAACTAATATTGTATAAAAAACATTAATTTTACTTCTCAGGCAGTTTGATCTATCTTTCCGGGAAATTAATAAACACTAACAATAAGGAAAAACAATGCTGCCGGTTTATATTCAGGGAATGGGAACAGGGGCGGGACTGATTATTGCCATCGGGGCGCAGAACGCCTTTGTCCTGAGCCAGGGGGTCAGAAAGAACCATTATCTGGTGATCCCTTTGATCTGCGCCCTCTGTGATGCGGTGCTCATCGGCGCCGGTGTGACGGGCATGGGACGCCTGCTTGAGTCCAGTCCGCTGTTTTCAAAAATCGCAGGGATCGGCGGAGCCGCCTTTCTCTTTCTCTACGGGGCCAGGGCCTTTGCCTCGGCAGCCAGGGGGAGCAGCCTTGACACCAACAGTTCCGGGGCCACCTCATTGAAGGCGGTCGTCCTGACCACCCTTGCCGTCACCCTGCTCAACCCCCATGTCTACATCGACACGGTGCTGCTGCTGGGAAGCATTGCCGGCCAGTTCCAGGCCCCGGGGCACCTTGTCTTCGGGGCGGGGGCAGTTACCGCATCCTTTTTATGGTTTTTTACCCTGAGTATCGGGGCCGGATTTCTGGCCCCCTTGTTTCAAAAAAGAATGTCCTGGCGGATTCTGGATTCCTGCGTGGGATTCATCATGTGGGCCATTGCCCTTTCACTGGCCCGGGGACTGGCCGCCTGATGCGGCCCGGATAAGGCCATGGGCAATATCGTCTCCCATTAATTCCACAGCCCGGCCCTGGGCGGCAACATAGGCCCCCACCCCATCCCCGGCCACAGCCTGGGAATGGGCAAACTTCCGGTTAAGGCAGGAGCGATCCCTTTCCACATCCTTAATATGCCACAGGGCTTCAAAAATCGCGTTGTTTCCCCGGTATTCAAACCGGAGAAGGGTCACATCCACCCGGAACCGGGGCCGCCTGGACCTTTCCCAGGGATAGAGTACCACCCTTGGGGTGTGAAGCCGGGCGGACAGATACCCCAGCAAAGACTCCCGGACCTGCCGGCTTAGGGGGGAAGCCCAGCGGTGGAATTCATTGATACGGATCCCGTTTTCACCGCTCCCCGTCACAATTTCGGGGCGGTCCAGGTATCCCGGAAGCGCCACGGAGCCGATGCCCACGGAAAAGTCCTCACCAGCTTCCAGGGTTTCATTCCAGCTCCCCGGCCCTTCCAGCCGGTAAAAGGAGGACCGGGGAGAGACCCCGCCGCAACCGGCCATCCCCATGAGACAGACGGCCAGGCAGATGGGCCCCAGCCCCCGTGCCAAAAACGATTTCATTATTGACCTTCCTTTCCCCTGAGCAGGGATTCCGGATGTTGTTCCAATTCTTCGGCAAGGGCCCTCACCGCCTTTGCCGCTTCAGCCAGTTCCGCCAGGGTCCGCTGAAGATCGGCCACCACGGCGGCATCCTTTGCCAGGACCCCGCCCACCCCGTCCAGGGTCTGCCGGGCCTGGACCAGGGCCGGGGGCAGTTCCGAGGAAAGGCTGTCCGCCAGGATGCCGATCTTTTGAAGGGCCAGATTAAAGGAGTTGACCGCACCGGTGGTATCCCCGGACCCCGCCAGGGCGGTGACGGTATCCCCGGCTTTTTTAACACTTTGGACCGCCCCGATGAGTTGACGGCTTATTTCAGCCACGGGAAGCTTCTCAAGCTTTACCAGCACTGCAGAAAGGTGGCTGGTCAGGGCCTCCAGGGATCCCGCCACAGTGGGTATTTCCAGAATATCCCCGTGGTCAAGAATTTGGGCCGGCGCCGCGTTTTCAAAGAAGTCCAGGGCCAGGTAAAGCTTACCCGTCAGCAGGTTGCCCGTTCTCAGCTGCCCCCGCATCCCGTGGCGGACAAGTATCTCCAGGATATCCTCTGCCTCCGGCATTTCTTTGCCCGGGGAGACCTGGGCCAGCCGTTCCTCTTCTATTTCAATGCGCACAGGCACCAGCACCTGGTTCTTTTTCGAATCGAATTCAATACTGATATCAGCCACCCGCCCCACCACAAAGCCCCTGAACTCCACAGGCGCCCCGATGTCCAGCCCTCGGACGGAATGGGAAAATTTAAGCAGATAGGGTATTTTCCGGGAAAATTGTTTGGCCATGGCCGCCTCCCGGGAGGAATGCAGGGAGAACACTGTGCCTGCAGGCACAGGCGGACCGGGTGTTTCTGCATCCGGGTTGGCCAGCACGATCCCGCCCAGCAGGATGGAGACCAGGGATTCTGTATTTATTTTCAGGCCGTTGGCTCCCAGGTCCATATCCAGCCCCGATGCAGACCAGAACCGGGATGCCCGGGTGACCATCCCATCGTGGGGGGCGTTGATAAAGACCTGGACATCAACCCCTTTCCCGCCGGTTTCAAGACCGTATCCCGTCACCTGCCCCACCTTCACCCCCCTGAAATAAACCGGTGATCCGTAATCCAGGGAATCCAGTTCCCCGGCCTTCAGGGTAAAAAGAGATCCCCGGGAATCCCGGGTGACCAGGGGGGGGATTTCCAGCCCTTTAAACTCGCTTTTGGGCCGTCCTTCCCGGCCCGGTTCAATGGCAATATACGCCCCTGAGAGCAGGGTGCTCAACCCACTCACCGTGGTGCCCGAAAGCCGGGGCCGGACCACCCAGAACCGGGTCTGGTCGGTGAGGTAGCCTTCGGCCTCCCGGTCCAGGTCCACGGTGACCCGGACACCGTTGAGCCCGGGGGTAAGGCGGACGGCCCTGACCTTGCCCATATCCACGTCCTTGTATTTCACCCGGGTCTTTCCGGCCTCAATCCCCTCTGCCGACTCAAAACTGATCACAGCCACCGGGCCTTTTTCCTTAACGGCCTTGTACACCAGGCCGGCACCGACCACCAGGGCCACAATGGGCACAATCCACACCAGGGAAATCTCTTTTTTCCGGCTCACGGCCGCCCTGGGAAGGGAGGAACTCTCTTTCATCTCATATCCTTGGGTTTTCCCCGGGATCCCCATATTGCCAGATCAGCCGGGAGTCAAAACTTTCAGCCGCAACCATGGTGATCACCACCACTGCGGCAAAATAAACAGCGCCCGGACCGGCCGCCACCGAGGCAAGGGGGGAGAGCCGGACCAGGGCCGCCAATACCGTGACCACATAGACATCCACCATGGACCAGCGCCCCACCGCTTCGGTGAACCGGTAGAGCCGGGTCCGATCCCCGGGCTTCCACCGGGACCTGAACTGCACCGACAACAAAAGATAAATCAAGATCAACAGCTTCAGCATGGGGATGAGTATGCTGGCCGTAAAAATAATCAGGGCAATATGCCATGAGCCGGACAGCATGAAATAAATAACGCCGCTCATGATGGTATCCGCCTGCTCGGCCCCCAGCGTCCGGGTAATGGTGACGGGCAGGATATTTGCCGGCACATAAAAGACAACGGCCGCCAGGACCAGGGCCCAGGTCCGCTGGAGACTCAAGGGTTTTACCGCACGGAGCCGGGCCCCGCACCTGGGACATCTGCCGGATTCCCCTGACGGCGCCAGGGGCGTCGTCAATGCGCAGCAATGGCAGGCGGTCAATGCCCCCCCCCAGGGCTCCGGAACCTTTTGCCGGGGCAGCCGCTGCCAGACATCCTCCGGATTTAATCCGGAAAAGGCCGCCGCCACAACCACGATCAGCCCCACAAAGGCCCATAAGCCGGGGCCGGCCACAATATCGGCCATCTTGGCCAATTTAATCATGGCCACGAGAATGGCCAGCATATACACCTCGATCATCCCCCAGGGTTTCAAGCGTACCAGGAGCCTGAAGACCGGTGCGGTATGACGGGCCGCCCTGCCGGCTGCAGCGGGCACCATCAGATAGGCCAACCCTGCCAGTTGCGCCAGGGGCACCGCCACACAGGTGGCCAGCACCAGAACGGCAAGCCCTGCAAATCCCTGGCGGTAAAGTTCGACAATCCCGGTCAAAAGGCAGGTCTCCCGGATCTGGCCCTCAAGCCTAAGGGAAAGAAAGGGAAAGGCATTGGCAATGCAAAAGAGAACCAGCCCGGCCAGGGCCAGGGCCAGGGTCCTCTGGACGGTATCCCCGCGGTGACCGGCGAGCCTTGCATCACAGCGGCAGCAGCGGGCAGCCGCCCCAAAGGGCAGGTCAGGAATCGCCTGGGCCATCCCGCAGTCCGGGCAGGCAGCCACAGCAACCGGCCTGTCTGCCCCCGTATTCCCCAATGATTTCGACAAAGTCGCCATCGGATGAATATAGCGGAAACCCGGTCCTTGCATCAAACAAAATTTATTCCCCGCCCCCTTTCAGGGAAAATTTCCATGTGATAGCCTATGGCTCAACAGGAGGAATTATGAAAGAAGATTTATCACGGTTCACGGGAAAAGAGGTGGTGGTGGATACCCGCTCCAACTGGGTCTACCTGGGAATTCTGGACCGGGTCACGGAAAGTTCCCTGGTACTGACCGATGCCGATGCCCACGACATCACCGATACCGAGGTATCAAAGGAACGGTATATCTACGACAGCCGGACCGGTGGCATCAAGGCCAACCGTGACCGGGTCCATATCAGCCTGGACTATATAGTGGGTTTTTCTGCCCTGGGGGATATCAAAGCCTTCTGAGACCGGGACGAAAACACCTTCCCCCAACCTGCCAGGGCCTCAAAATCATTGACAATGCCCTTGAAGGTCCCCTATAAGCATTTAATACGTTTCAGCGCAATTGTTCCTAAATCCAACAGATGCTGGCGGCTTGATGCGGACCGCAACTGACACCTGAACTCAAAGGAGACCTGTATGCAGAAACCTGTTTTTCCCCTTTATATTCTGCCGCTTCTTTTTTTCTTCTTTTCTTTTTTTTCACCCCCCGCTCTGAATGCGGGTATCCATTATTCTTCCAAAGAACTCATGGCCCAAGGGATCAGGTACGTGAGCGTCAGCACCCAGTGGAAAAGCGAACTTGATTTTCACAATAAACGCCTAACCCAAATCAAGACGATGAGGGCCAGTGATGCCCAGAAACAATTTCTCTATGACCGGGAGATGGCCCGCCATGGGAAGCGGAATCACGACCTTGCCGGGCAGCGAAACGAAATCCAGGAGGTATTGATCAAAGAGGCCAATGCCCGGGTGCAGGGCAGCCAGGGAAAGGCCTCAAGCCAGCTCAAGGATACGGCCGGCACCAAATTCGGTGAAAAAGGCCACCGGGGAATGGCCGGTGACCGGGATATGGGAGGCGGATCCAATACCGCGGAAAAGGTCAAAGACGTGCTCAGGGAAATGGGGCTGTATAACCCGGATCCCAGTAAAAAATCCATTGTACCGGTGGAATCCAAGGCCGGCACCCTGGAAATCAAAGGAGAATTTGACCTGACCATCAACAAAGAGGGAATGGCCCCCAGGGCCGGGACCCAGTACCACCAGATCC
Organism: Desulfobacter sp.; assembly: GCA_028768525.1. Lineage (NCBI taxonomy): Bacteria > Pseudomonadati > Thermodesulfobacteriota > Desulfobacteria > Desulfobacterales > Desulfobacteraceae > Desulfobacter > Desulfobacter sp. The sequence continues at coordinate 2,639,311 of CP054837.1, forward strand.
AGGTTGAGGTGGATGCCCGTAACCCGGAAACCTATGTCTCGGAATCCATGAAGATCCGGAAGGACGGAAAACTGGTAAAACAGCAGGTGGGTACTGAATATGTGGAGATTCAGGACCACAGAAAAAAAGCCTCAAAAGGTCTTGCCGCAGATGGAGAGGGGCTGGTCAGGGAGCCTTCAAAGATGCAGGGCATGGCCAAGGGCACCAAAAAGACCCTGGACATGGGTCGGGTGGATGGGGATACCCTGGAAAAAATCCTCAGGCAGAACGGCATTAAAGAGAGCCCGGCAGAGTTTAAGCGCAGGCTCCAGGCGGTAAAGGAGGGAAAGATATCCATTGGCGATGCCGGACAGGCCGAGCGCATGCGGCGGGTGAGCGAAGATGTATTTGCCGCAGCAGAGCAGACAGTCTTCCGCCAGGCCAAAAAAGATATTGTGGATTTAAGGGCCAAAGCCGCATCCATGTCCCCTGATGACCCGGTCCGCCTTAAGATCGAAGAGGAAATCGTTGATACGGTGACCAAGATGAAGCAGACCCGGGCCGCCAACGAAGAATTTTTATCCGCAAAAAAAATGCAGAACAACAAGGCAGTGGTCAAGGAGATCCCGCCGCCCCAAAAAAAGATCACCCCCGAGGCCATAGATGTTGAAATCCGGCAGATGGAACTGTCCCGGCCGGCTTCTGTAAAGCAGAAGGCTGCCAAAGCCTTTGGGGCAATCATGCAGATCGCCGATATCGGCCAGACCTGCCAGACCGTGGAAGATTATGTGGCAGGTAAAATCCCCCTCACGGATGCCGCCCTGACCATTGCGGACCAGTATGTGACCCAGGGGGCCATTGGCACGGGAAAGCACATTGCACAGACTTCACAGGATTATATGGATGCCCGGGACAAAATAGCCATGGCCAACCGGAACAATATGGCCGCCTATCTGACCCGGTGGGAGCTTGGGTTCAGACGGGCCGGCATGCCTGCAGATAAGGCCAGGGCCTACGTCTCCAATGCCATGCTGTCAGGAGATCTCACCCTTCTGGACAGAAAGGCAAACCTTCTGAGGGCTGAAGGCCGGCAGGTTGAGGCCCCTGTCCTGGTGACGGAAACCTTTGAGGCAGACGATACCCTGTGGGAAAGAACAAAGGCCACGGGAAAGGGAATGGCCACGGGAATATATGACGGTGCGGTCTATTCCATAAACGCCCCGGGACGCATGGTAGATGCCTGGGCTGAAGGAGAACTCAAAGAGGCACACCTGGCGGCCTATACCCGGGAGCAGGATGCCGGGAGCCGGTCCACCCTTTTTCAGAAGCTGATCAGTGCCGGGGTCCCTTCCCAAAAAGCCCTGGCCGCCATAAACGCCCATGAAAATAATGACCTAGCCCCCTTGCGCGCCTTATTCAGAGAGACCAGGGAAAGGATCAAGGCAGAAGAGGAGGCGGCCAGGAAAGAGGCCCAAGCGGCTGAAACTTATATCCAGGACCAGGCCGCAAGGCTTGAAAAAGGGCTGCACCAGTACGGGGTTTACCTGGAATTTCTAAAATCAACCCCCCTGATCCTGAACCGGGAGCCCTCTCCCATTGAAATTCCCAGCGAAGGGGAATCTGTGGTGGTTGAATTTTCCATGGACAATCCCCAGGACAATTTCCTGATGGTGGCCGGTTCCATGGAAAATCTGTTCCAGAATATCACGGGGACTCCGGCCAAAGTCATAGTGGACTATAATTTCGGCATTCCAGGCAAACCCGGAGCAACACCCAATATCTGGTACACCAAAAGCCCCAAAACCGCCGGTATCTATCCTGTGCCGGCCAGGGTGGATGTCAAAATCAAGGGCCCGGGACCTGACAGTCCCCTGGCGGCCCTGGCCCATGACTTTACCCGCCCGGTATATGAGAATGTGGAAGTGGTGGCGGCAGGCGGGGATGCAGATTACACCAAAGGCATCTGGCCGGAACTGAGAAAAACCACAGTCACGGACATGGCAGGGAAAATCACCAGGACCAAAGGGGCGGCCCGGGTGATCGATTATGACTGGGAAGCCAACACCGGCACCACGGACAAGGAATGGGGACATGTCACCATAAAAATGAGCGCCGATGGCAGACGCATTGAAGAAGTGGTGGCCGAAACCTTTTACGACTGGGAAAGCAGAAACAAGTTCAAGGAACTTGTGATACTCAAAAATTTTGTCCTCTATTCACTGGATAAAGAAACATTGACCCAGCCCACCCATGCCTACTATGTCATGGACGATGACAACAAGGACATCTACGGAACCTACCAGAAGGCAGAATTCGATCGTAAGAAAGGCACCTATAGGACCTATGGCACCCCCCAGGTACTTGGGGATGCCAGGGCCAGCAATTCCAAGGTGGTGGTCCACATGCCTCCCCCCCGGATCCACTTCAGGATGAGCCAGGAGATTCAAGAACAAAAATGGGCCAGGGAAAAAGAGGTCAGGGCCCAGAAAAAAGCGGCTCAGAAGGCCCGGAAAAAGGCGGCTTCAGGCGGGTCCTATTTTGAAGGCCCCATGGGAGAAGAAGAGGGGTTCACAGGTAAAATCAAGATTCGCATCGGCAAGGACCAGACATCTGTGGACGGAGAATTCAAATGCACACAGATTAAAACCCGTGGAAGCGAATCCCGCAAGGCTGTTCTTGAAGGGACATTTCAAGGGGCCTTTAATCCGGAAACCGGCGCCCTTGAGACCAAGCTGACCAACGGGAATATGTGGTTTTTTAAAAAAGTGGACGGCAAATGGTATCCTGGCGGTCCCCCCCAGGGCATGTCCACCAAGACCCGGGTCCTTGGAAAAATGGAAAACAACCAGATCAACGGATATATTGACAACGGCAAGGCAAAGGCATTCCACTGGACCGCCCTGCCAACACCACCCGGGGAGGGAAAATAACCATGAGAACACTCACCTTGACCCTGATCCTGGCAGTTTCCTTTGCCCAGGCGGCCCTGGCGGATACGTCTCCCTGGGGGATCCCCACTGAATCTGAAATCAGGGAACACCAATCCTCTTCCGCCAAGGAAGCCGCCAAAGAAGTGAAAAATAAGGCGGTTGTGGATATCCGGCAACTCCAAAAAATCAACAAAACCCTGCCGGTTCCGGATTCTGGAGAACCGGCTTCCCCAAAGGCCGGGACCAAACCGTCAACGCCATCTCCAGCCCCTGTCGCAGCAGTTGCTCCGGGGGAGGCAAGCGCCAAACCTGTACCAGAAAAGCAACAGGCACTGGGCACTTCGTATCCGGCGCCGCCAGCCCCGCCAAAGCGGATGGATACCCCCTGGGTGGTTAATTCCCAGAACGGCATCTATAAATGGAACCACAGCAACTGGGAACAGATGCCCGGCCTGGCAAAGGATATCGGAGCCGGCCCGGATGGCTCGGTCTGGGTCATCGGGGTGGATCCCATGCCCGGAGGATTTGGTATCTACAAATGGGACGGCAGAACGTGGACCAAAAATCCAGAAGGCGGGGCAACCCGCATTGATGTGGATCACAGGGGTATGCCATGGGTCGTGAACAATGCCGGAAGCATCTACAGATGGAACGGCAGGGCCTGGGATGAATTACCCGGCAAAGCCAGTGATATCGGAATCGGGCCGGATGGCTCGGTCTGGGTCATCGGGGTGGATTCCATGCCCGGAGGATTTGGTATTTACAGATGGAACGGCGGGGCTTGGGCCAAAAACCCGGGAGGCGGGGCAATACGAATTGATGTGGATCACCAGGGCATGCCCTGGGTCCTGAACAATGCCGGAAGCATCTACAGATGGAACGGCAGGGCCTGGGATGAATTGCCCGGCAAAGCAAGGGACATTGGCCTGGGCATTTCCCGTGCCCTGGTAATTGGCATCAACCATGTCTACGGGGGCTTTGGCATATATGAATGGAAGGGCAATGACTGGGGAAATATTCCCGGCGGGGCTGTGGGCGTAACCGTGGCCGGTTCGGGCAGGCCTGATTCAGTCCTGAAATCAGGTTCCCTTAAGCCGGCCTCTCTTGCCAGGCCTGATGCCGGGCCTGATGCCGGGCCTGATGCCAGGCCTGATGCCGGGCCCGTGAACTTTGGATTTGAAACCGGTACCCTTGAAGGGTGGAACAAAACCGGTACGGCCTTTGATCATCAGCCCACCTTCGGGGACAATCCCACAGCCCGCCACCGGGGCCAGCCCTCAAAGCACAGGGGGAATTTCTGGATCGGAGGATTTGAAAATAGGCCCACCCCCGCCTCACCTGCCGGCAGCGTCCAGGGGGACGGCCCCCAGGGCACCCTGGTCTCCCAGCCCTTTGTCATCTCCGACACGAGTTTGGAATTCCTCATCGGCGGGGGGTGTGATATGGGCAAAGTCCGGGTTGAGTTGCTGGTTGACGGCAAGGCAGTTAAAAAGGCAACGGGCAAATGCAGGGAAACCCTATCCCCTGTTAAATGGGATGTATCCGCCTTCCAGGGAAGGTCCGCCCAGGTCAGAATTGTGGACCAGTCCAGCGGTGGCTGGGGCCACATCAATTTTGATGGGCTTTGATCCAGCAGGATATAGAAACCACAGGAAAATGAACAAAAAACCAAAGGAAAGGAAGTCCAATGGGAGAAATTATCGGCGGCGCCATTTTCATGGCCCTGTTCATTGCCTTTGCCGTATGGAAGGGGGGCAAAAAAGGGAAAATTACAGATGCGGAACGCAGGCTGAGGGACGATGAATACTGGGCGGATGAGGAAAAAGAGGGCTCTGGCGGCCTGTTCTCTTTCAGCATGGGAAGCTCAGACGGCGATTCCGACGATGACGGAGATGGCGGCGGAGATGATTAAACCCTAAAACCGGGGCGTTAATCTGACCGGCGGTGCCAGAACTAGAGTGCCCAGGTCCTTTCAACAGTCAAGGGCCGGACGGGCATAATTTTTTCGTTTTAAGAGCAAGGGCGGCCCATGAGCAACCGGTTTTTCGGGGTGACCTCGGAGGGGATGGTTGCGGTCCGGATCTCATAGCCGGCAGCGGCCAGCTTCACCGCCCGCACTGCATCCACGGCCAGATCCCCTGCCATCCAAGGGGAGAGTCCGCCGTCGTCGCAGGTAGTCAAATCATGACAGCAGGGCAGCACCGCCACCCTGGCCCGGGCGGCCACGGCTTTTTCAATGACCGCATCGGTCAGGCTGCCGCAGGCATGGGCCGACACCACCAGATCATCCGGCAGCAGCGCCACATCGGCCAAATCGGCACACCGGTATTCCACCCGCTCCGCCAGCCGGGGCCACTGGTCCGCCAGCACCCGGGAGAGCCGGAGTGCACTGTCGGGAATGCCGGTGTCCACGGCCAGCGCTCCCGGGGAGGTATTGTCCAGAAGGATCATGATATGTGCCAACAGGCCGTGGCCGCAGGCCAGGTCCACCACCCTGCCCCCCCTGAATCTCCGGCGGATCCGCTTGGCCGTTTCCCAGGCCTCGTACAATTCCTTTCGGGGCAGTACCCCGGCCATGCACACCGTTCTGGCTATTTTGTCGAAAAGGGTATTGCCCGGAAACCGATCCCTGTGCAGGGGCATTAATCTGTTTTTGCTTGATTTCTTCATATCCGGCATACTAATACAACTAAACGATGAATACCTACACAAAAATACTTTTTACCACCCTTCCCCTGGTATTTTTCTTTTTAATCGCCACCGCCGGCACCACCTATTATTTTTCAAGGTCCGCCCTGCTGGACCTCGGCGAAACATGGCTGGACACCCGGCTGGCCATGGCCCTTGACATGGTGGAGACCCAGGAAACCATCCTTCACGAATACGGCCTTGAAACCATTACCGCCAGCATTGCCAAAGCCAAGCTGGATGCCATATCCCAGATCAGGGACATCCGGGTCGGGCGCCAGGGGTATATTTTTGCTGTCAACCACTCCGGCACGATTGTCTTTCATCCCAACAAATACCTGACAGATACAGATATGAGCCAGGAGCCCTGGTTCGCCAAAATGACCAGTGAAGGGGGGCGCCTGTTCATCACCCTCGAAGGAAGGCACAGCCTGGCAAGATTCGAATTTTTCCCGGCCTGGAACTGGTATGTCCTTGCCGTGGACCCCATGGATGAGGTCTACGGGGTCTCCAACCGGATGAGGCCCTACCTTTGTGCCCTGATCATCTGTGCCGCCCTCATCACATCCCTGGCACTGATGCTGCTGACCCGGCAGTTGACCCGGCCGTTGAAAAATCTGGTACGGGGGGCCGAAGACATTGGAAAGGGAAATCTGGAGACCCGGATTGAAATCACCTCGGATGATGAATTCGGCCACCTGGCAAAAGAATTCAACCAAATGGCTTTCAGGCTCCAGGATACCCTGACCGCCCTGCGGTACAGCGAAGAGCATTTCAGGGCCCTCATTGAAAATGCCAGCGACCTGATATGGATATTTGATAAAGAGGGGAACTTTTTATACGTCAGCCCCTCCACCGAAAGGATTCTGGGATATCCCCCCCAAACCCTTCTGGGAAAAAACGGAGCCGGCTACGTTCACCCCCATGACCTGGAAGAGATCATTCCAAGATTTAAACTCAGGACCCAGGCCCTGATTCAGAGTCAGCCCATGGTCCACCGATTCAGGCACAAAGAGGGCTATTGGTGCACCCTGGAATCCATCTCCAAAAACCTGCTGGACCACCCGGCCATATCCGGCATGGTCATTAACTCCAGAAACATCACCAAGCGGCGGCAGGCCGAAGAAGCCCTGAAGAACTCCCACCAGGAACTTGAAATCCGGGTTGAGGAGCGGACCCGGGAACTTCGGGCACTGAACAAGGCCTTGAACAATGAAATCCTCATCCGAAGGGAAAAGGAAAAAGAACTGGAGAGGGCCAACCAGACCAAGAGCAACTTCCTGGCCAATGTCAGTCATGAAATCCGGACCCCCCTGAATTCTGTCATCGGATTCAGCGAGCTTTTATCCACTATGATCACGGAAAAACAGCAGGCCGGCTATCTTGCCGCCGTCACCACCGCCGGCAAAAACCTGCTGGCATTGATCAACGATATCCTGGATCTGTCCAGAATGGAGGCGGGGAAACTGCAGATTAACCGGGTGCCGGTCTCTCTGGAGCGGCTATTCAACGAAATATTCCACCTGTTCAAGGTAAAAGTCGAAAAAAAGAATCTGGCATTTCCCGCTCACCTGGCCCCGGATATCCCTGACGCCCTATTCCTGGACGAAATAAGACTGCGCCAGGTCATCACCAACCTGATTGACAATGCCGTAAAATTCACCGAAGCGGGCAGCATCACACTGAAAGCAGAAGCCAACCCGGTATCCGATGGCACCCAAAAACGGATCGATCTCCATATCACGGTGGAGGACACCGGCATTGGCATACCGGAAAACAAACGGGAAATCATCTTTGAATCCTTTCGGCAGGAATCCGCCGGCACCAGCCGTAAATTCGGGGGAACAGGACTGGGACTCGCCATCTGCAGACAGCTGACGGAACTCATGGGCGGCGGCATTTCAGTGGACGGGGCCAAAGGCGGCGGCAGTATCTTTACCATCCGCCTGCCCGGGGTGGAAATCAGCCGGGGAAAGATGCCGGAACCGGCCAAACCCAGGGTGAATTTGAACAAAATCCAATTCTCCGGGGAAACGGTATTGGTGGTGGACGACCAGCATGATATCCGTTTTCTGCTCCGGGAACTGCTCGGCAAACTGAATCTCGGGGTCATCGAAGCGGAGAACGGGCAGCAGGCAGTGGAAAAAGCACGGGCCCACATGCCTGCAATAATTTTCATGGACGCAAAAATGCCGGTACTCAACGGCATTGATGCTGCCGCCAGGCTCAAGGCCGACCCGGCCACCGGCGAGATTCCTGTCTGCTGCATGACGGCCTCCATGCACGCCTCCTTCAATGAGGACTTCAGCCGGAGCGATTTTTCTTCCTGCCTGACCAAACCCATTGTCATTGAGGAACTCATGCAGGTGCTGACCCGTCACCTCTCCCCATGCCCCGTTGAAAAAACAGAGATCACCCCCGGCCCGGAACCCGCCCACGGCCTGGTCAATGAACGGCTGTCCCCGGAATTAACCCAACGGCTTAAAACAGAGATTCTTCCCCACCTGCCGGCCCTGCAGGATGCCATGAAAATATCCGATATCAGGAATTTCGCCAGGGAGATCAACAAACTGGCCGCCCACACCGCCCACCGGGAACTTGCCGCATTCGGTGAAGACCTCTTCCACCAGGCAGAGACCTTTGATATTGAAAATATCCGGCTCAGCCTGAAACAATTTTCAGATATGCTGGCGGATTGATCCCCGGGATTTTTATAACCCGTTTTAGGGCATTTCCTTTTTCGGAGCGATAAAGCTGCGGACCCATCCCCAAAATGTATTGCCGTCCAGAAAGGCTTTTTCCGAGGCTTCCAGCACCCGGGTCATTTTCTCCGTATCCGAATACCGGTCCTTTCGGGTGATCATTTCCCTGTCGGCATCCAGTTCCCTGACCACCCGGGCCGGATTTCCCGCGGCAATCACATTGGCCGGGATATCGCAAGTGACAACGGCGCCGGCGCCGATGATGCTGTTTTTCCCGATGGTCACCCCCTTGCAGACAATGGCGGAATCCCCGATCCAGACATTTTCCTCCAGCACCACCCGGGAAACCGTATCCGGGGGCAGGGACCGGTCGTAAATGCCGTGCCAGTCCGAATCCGTGATATAGGCATGGCTGGCCAGCATGCAGGAATCGGCAATGGAAATGCTGTTGGCCGCGGAAATCCTCACCCCCGGGGAAATCAGTACATGGTCCCCGATGCGGATTCCCTCAATATCCTTTTTTTCGGACCAGACCGTGAGCCGGGTTTTCTTGTCGGAACATCCCAGCAGGGTGACATGGCTGCCGATGGAGATGGGCCCGCCGAAAAGTTCGATGTGCCAGGGTTTTACAATATAAGGATGGGGCCCCAGGGATAAAAGCTGGGGTTCCAGGTAACGGCGGACGTAAAAGGCCTGGAGTTTATACCAGGCCTGCTTGATATAATAGGGGCGGCGGTCCTTAATCACGGTCCAGCCCCCTGTACCGGTATCCGTCCCAGGAATCGTGGTCAAAAAGCCGACCCGCCGGGGTCAGGCCGTACAGGGCATCCGCCGCCATGAGAACGACGGCATTGGTCCATGAAATTTTTTCTTCGGGCCAGATGACCATATCCGGAAAGGTATACCCGCACCAGAATGTATTGTCCTCAAATACCCGGTTCTGTATCCAGGAAAAGACAATGCCGGCCTTCTGTTTCCTCCCCATGCCGTGGAGGGCCAGGACCAGCTCGCAGGTTTCGGCAATGGTGACCCAGGGCTGGTCCGATACGCACCGGCATCCCTGGTCCTCGATCATATACTTGTTCCAGTACTTATCGATGCGGGCCTCGGCTTTTTCACCCCGCAGGGCCCCGGAAAGAATGGGGTAAAACCAGTACATGGAAAACCTGGATTTGGAGACATTATAGGTGTGGATATTTTCCTGCAGCGACACTTCCAGCCGGTTCAGGCCATCGGACCACAATGTTTTTTGTTTTCCCAGAAGGCCGGCAACGGCCAGGGCGCATTTCAGACTCATGAAAATGGATGAGGAACCTGCCAGCAGGGACATGGGATCGGTTTTCCCCTCCGGGCTTTTGGCCCAGTATATTTCCCCGGACCGGGCCTGGAGGCTTAGGGCGAATTCGACCCCTGCCGCCATGGCCGGCCAGTACCGCTCAAGAAGAATCTTATCCCGGGTGATGAGATACTGATGAAAAATCCCCACCGCCATATAGCAGGCCATGTGGGTTTCAGTGGTCCGGTCTTCCGGAACGCCGTCCATATATGAGGAAAACCAGGAGCCGTCGGAGTTTTGTTTTTCCACCATCCAGTCCAGGGCGGCCAGGGCCTGTTCATGGTACCCTGAGATATTCAGCCCCATGACGGATTCCACAAGATCCCAGGGGTCGGTTTTTCCGTTGGCATGCCAGGGGATATCTCCGTTATCCCGCTGAAGCCCTGCAATGGACCGTGCGACTGAGTCAATGTTCAGAGGTGAATCAGGATGTAGCTTTGCATGTATACGGGGCATATCCATCTCTCAAATTTGTAATGACCTTTAAAAATGCAGGTTCAACCTATCAAACCCGTTTTATTTTTACAAGCAGCATACAGATTAATTCATGAATGGTAATTCACCAAGTCTTTTTTCAGACCCCATTAATAAAGCGAACAGGTGTCCGGCGATAAAATTCATCACAAGCGTTTGAAATTGATTAATATTTTCACGCACACCCCAAAGGGCAAATAAAAATTATTTTCCTTGACAATCCAAAACCATTCGGATAAATGGGAATGAATGGTCATTCATAAAAGTTGAATATATACCCGAACTTTAGGAGGAAATCATGGTAAGAAAGATCAGAAAGGCTGCAGTCATCGGGTCCGGAATCATGGGAGGCGGAATTGCTGCCCTTCTCGCCGGCGCCGGTGTTGATGTGCTGCTCCTGGACATCGTTCCTTTTGACTTGAAAGACGAAGAAAAAAATGATCCCGCTGCCAGGAACCGCATTGTTCAAGCCGGTATGGATGCAGCCCTTGCATCAAAACCCTCTTTATTCTTCAACAAAAAGGATGCAGCCCGCATCTCTCTGGGCAACCTGGACGACGACATTGAAAAACTGGCCGACTGCGACTGGATCGTGGAAGTAGTCGTCGAAAACCTGAAGATCAAAAGAGACCTTTTTGAAAAGGTTGCCAAGATCAAAAAAGAAGGTGCCATCGTCACCACCAACACTTCGGGTATTCCCCTTAAAGACATCAGCGAAGGCTTTTCCCAGGAATTCAAAGAGCACTTCATGGGCACCCATTTCTTCAACCCCGTCCGCTACATGCACCTGCTGGAGCTGATCCCCGGCGCAGAAACCAAACCCGAAATCCTGGACTTCATCGCCACCTTCGGTGAAAGAAACCTGGGCAAGGGCATTGTCTGGGCCAAGGACACCCCCAACTTTGTGGGCAACAGAATCGGCATCCAGGGCATCGGCGCCGCCATCCAGTTCATGGTTGAAGACGGACTCACCGTTCCTGAAGTGGACGCCCTGTTCGGACCGGCCCTGGGCCGCCCCAAAACAGCCATCTTCAAAACCACCGACCTGGTCGGGCTGGACACCATGGCCCATGTGGCCAAAAACTCCTATGATCTTTGCGAGGACGACGAGCAGAGAGAGACCATGAACCTGCCGGAATTCATCGGCAAAATGGTTGAAAAGAACATGCTGGGCAACAAGACCCAGGGCGGTTTCTACAAAACAGAACTGACGCCGGAATGGAAAAAGCTCAGAAAGGTCCTCAACGTAGAGACCCTGGAATACGAAGATCTGGAAAGACCCACCTTCCCCTGCCTGGATGAAGCCAAGAAAAAAGGGACCCTGGTTGAAAAAATGGCCTGCGTCCTCAAGGGCGACGACAAAGGCGCCAAGTTTGCCTGGAGATGCATGGCCAACGCCTTCCAGTACGCCGCCAACCGCGTACCTGAAATTGCAGACACCATCGTTGAAATCGACAACTCCATGAAATGGGGCTACAACTTTGAAATGGGTCCCTTTGAAGCCTGGGACGCTTACGGCGTTGCGGAAGCCGTTGAAAGAATGAAGGTCGAAGGCCTGGAAGTTCCCGCCAATGTAATGGCCATGCTGGAAAAGGGCGCCACCTCCTTCTACAAACTTGAAAACGGTATCCGTTACTACTTTGACTTTGCAGCAGGGGATTACAAAGCGGTTCCCGTTTCCAAATCAATGGTCTCCATTGCTGCTGCCAAGGGCAACAACAAGACCGTCCTTGAAAATGCCTCCGCTTCCCTTGTGGACATCGGAGACGATGTCTTCTGTGTTGAATTCCATACCAAGATGAACGCCATCAACGCGGAGATCGTTGATACCATAGGCGAAGCCCTTGAGTATGTAGATAAAAACGGCTGCGGCCTTGTCATCGGCAACGAAGCCGGCGGCATGCCCGGAGCCTTCTCTGCCGGTGCCGACCTGGGCTATGTCTCCAAGCTCTGCCACGATAAGAAGTATGCTGAAATCGACGCCTTTCTGAAAAAAGCCCAGGACGGCATCCAGGCAACCAAATATGCAGCCTTCCCCGTTGTTGCAGCCCCCTACGGCATGGTATTGGGCGGCGGCTGTGAAACCTGTCTGGGTGCGGACCGCATCGTGGCCCACACCGAGCTTTACATGGGCCTGGTTGAAATCGGCGTCGGCCTCCTGCCCGCCGGCGGCGGCACCATGAACCTGTGGAAAAAACATGTGGATGCCCTTCCCGGCAAGGTGGCAAAAGACACCGATCTGGCCAAGATTTTCATCCCGGCCTTCATGAAAATAGGCATGGCCGCCGTTTCCATGTCTGCTGCCCAGGCCCAGGGCAATGGGTACCTCGGCCTTGCCGACCGCATCGTCATGAACCGCGACAACCTCATCGGCGAAGCCAAGAAAGAAGTTTTGAAAATGGTGGACGACGGATATGTTCCCCCCATGAAAAAGCCGCTTCGTGTCATCGGCAACGCCGGCCAGGGCATGGTTAACGCAGAATTGTTCAACATGCTCAACGGCAACTTCATGAGTGAGCACGATGCCTTCCTGGCCAAACGGATCGCATTTGTCATGAGCGGCGGTGATGTAAGAACCGGTTCCGAAGTGGATGAAGACACCATTCTGAAGCTGGAACGTGAAGCCTTTGTCGATTTCTGTAAGGAAGAAAAGACCATTGCCAGAATCGACCACATGCTGAAAACCGGCAAACCGCTTAGAAACTAGGCCGCCCAGAAACTAAGGAGGAGATTCAAATGAGAGACGCATATATTGTACAATCCGTAAGGACCCCGGGCTGCAAGCAGAAAAGAGGTCAGTTCAAAGAGACCCGGCCCGAAGAACTGGCATCCTTCATCATGAAGGAAGCCGTGGATAGAACCCCCAACCTCAACGCCGAGGATCTGGACGACGTCATGCTGGGCTGCGCCTTCCCCGAAGCGGAGCAGGGCCTGAACCTGGGCCGGGTGGCTGCCAAGATGGCCGGCTTTCCCGACAAGGTTTCCGGCGCCACCGTAAACCGTTTCTGTGCCTCAGGCCTTGAAGCCATCGCCCTTGCTTCCATGCGGGTATCTGCAGGCTGGTCCGAGGTCTGCATGGGTGCGGGCTGCGAATCCATGACCTTCGTGCCCATGGGCGGCAATGTGCCCCGCCCCCATCCCGAATACTCCAGAACCAACCCTGAAATGTATATTTCCATGGGCATCACTGCAGAAAACGTGGCCAACCGCTACAACGTCTCCCGGGAAGAGCAGGACAAGTTTGCTGCGGCCTCCCAGGCCAAGGCAGCTGCGGCCAGGGATAACGGCAAATTCACCGAAATCATCCCCACCCCTGCCTACAAATATGTAAAGCAGGAAGACGGCACCTACAAAAAAGAAAGCTTTATTGTAGAGCATGACGACGGCATCCGGCTTTCCACCCCGGAAGGACTGGGCAAGCTGAGAACCGTATTTGCCGCAGCCGGATCCGTAACCGCAGGCAACTCTTCCCAGACCACCGACGGCGCGGCCGCCACCATCATCGCCTCCAAGGAAAAATGCGAAGAACTCGGCCTCACCCCCATCGGGCGCCTGGTGACCTATGCCACCGTGGGCTGCAAGTCAGACGAAATGGGCGTGGGCCCCAAATATGCCATCCCCGTTGCCCTGAAGCAGGCCGGCCTGACCATCGACGACATTGATATCTATGAAATCAATGAAGCCTTTGCCTCCCAGGCCCTTCACTGCATTAAGGAACTGGATCTGGAAAAATACATGGATAAAATCAATATTCACGGCGGAGCTATTGCACTGGGTCATCCCCTGGGCTGCACCGGTGCTAAACTCACAGCGACCTGTCTTGCCAACCTCAAAGAGGTGAACGGTAAATATGGAGTGGTTTCCATGTGTATCGGCGGCGGCATGGGTGCTGCGGCTGTATTCGAAAGAATGTAGCTGATATTACCTCCTTGTTCGTTTAAAAGGAACGGCCCGATCTCCTTTCCCCGGGAGAACGGGCCGTCTCCTTTTTTTGCAAGGCCCAAAGGGCAGAAGGCATAAAAAAAGAGAAGGGCGGAAGCAAGATCCCGCCCTTCTCTTTTTTGTTTTATCTTTGGTGTGGAACCGGGGCTCTGGACTACTTCAGGGCGCCCATGGTGTCGAACCGGGTCGCCGTGCCCAGGATATCCGACGGCACCCGGATGCCCAGCTGCTTGGCCCGGGCCAGGTTGATGCAGATTTCGCCCCGGCGGGGGGATGTGATGGGAAAGTCTGCCGGTGGCTGGCCATCGGCAATGAAAGCGGCAAGGCTGCCGGCCTGGTATCCCTGCTGGAAACCGGAAATGGCCTCGGAGAACAACAGCCCCCCCTCCACGGCAAAGCGGAAAAAGCCCACATCCGGAAGGTGGTTGTTTTCAATGGTCCATTTCAGAACCTCATTGGCAGGTATTTTACCGCCCTTTATATTCTTAACCACATGGTAGGAGGCCACCACCAATAAATCGGCCTTATCCTGCATGTCGGTGACAAAGGCTTTCCACTCGTCAAAATTGGCGGCGGCTTTAATACCGCTAAGGGTCATGCCGGTTTCAGGCACCTGGGCGCGTATACGCTGGAGAATGGGCAGGGCCGTGGGGCCGTCATCACTGACAACGGCAATGCTGGAGATCCCCGGCACAATCCGTTTCAATAGCCTGAGCGACCCGATGAACCGCTCCCGTTCAAGGCTGCCGGTGACATTGTGTCCCGGCTCATCCAGGCTGTCTACAACTCCGTAGGTGGTGGGGTCGGCACTCACCCCTGCGAAGACCACCGGCCAGGGGGTATCTTTGAGTTGACGGGTAACATACTCCTGGGCATTGTCGTCGCAGGCAATAATGACATCAGGGCCGTAGCTCTTGACCAGGGCCAGGGCTTCCCTGGCCTTCTCCTGCTTCCATGAGACTTCAGGATGGTTTTTGGTGTCCATATAGAAGGCCTTCACCTCGAGGTTGTCCCCGACAATAAACCGCTCTTCTTCCAGGGCCTCAAAAATGCCCTGGTTGACCACCTCTGACCAGATAAAATCCTCGTGGTAGCTGTGGATAATGAGAATCCGTTTTACACTTGCGCACCAGGCCGGGGATGCCAGCAGGCAAAGGCCCAGGCAGATGCACAGGGTTAAATAACAACGATGGGTTTTCATTTAATCATTCCTTGGACAGCCGGGCGGCCTCGCCGGCCCGCCTGACTGCCATTAGATGTTATATGGGATTGGCCGAACCGGATTACCTGCGCTTTAAATGCGCCATGGCCACCTTTATGCTGTCCCGCAGCCGGGAGATGGCTTCTCCCAGTTCTCCGATTTCATCCTTGGCACCGCCGTCAACTTCGATATCCACTTCCCCGAGGCTGATCCGGTCGGCCACATCGGCCAGGTGAACGATGCGTCTGGCAATCCGTCTCCCGTAAAAGATAAAAATCAGGGCGGCCAGCAGGGCGCCGAGGCCCATGACCGTGAGCGTCCACTGCATGGCGTCGGTGATAACGGCCTGGGTGGTGGTTCTGACCTCTGCGACTTTTGCGTCAATCTCAGAGGCCTTTGAGGTAACCCCCACCACATAGGGGGTGCCCCGAACCCTGGCGGTGGTCATGTACCACTGGCTGACACCGTCCTTGTCTTTCCAGTCATAAAACCCTGGGGCCGGCCGTTTGCTTTTGGCAGAGGTCAGAATCTTCCAATATGCCTGAAAATCCGCCTGGGATGACTTGAGTGTGGTGATATCCTTTCCGGCCAGCCTGGGGTTGGCATGGGCCCAGAACCGCCATACCTGGTCCGGTCCGGGCAGTTCGTATAAAAAGGTATAGCCCGACGTCCCCATCTTTCTGACCGCTGTCTTTTTGAAATAAATGTCGCGGTTGAAATCGCGGCTCATGAGGTCGGGATGGCTGAAAAGATACTGCCTCACCTGCCGGGCTGTGGTCAGGGCCTGCTGGTGAAGGTGTTTTTGCTCGATACTCCAGATGGCATCTGAAACGGTTCCGGTAACCTGGTCATCCATTTTAGGCATGACAAAATAACGGAAATAGCTGAAGCTCAGTCCGCAGATAATGATAAAGGGCAGGATGGAAAAAAGAAGAAACTTCGTGGTAATACCGGAACCCTTTTTTCGGGACCGGGGTGTGGCAGGTGACGCCGAAGATTCCTTTGCAGGTTCAGTTGCAGGTTCAGATGCCTCTGCTGAAGGCATGTCGGAAAAATCCATCCCTGTCTCAAAGTCGGAGTCACCTGGACTGCCGGCAAAAGCGCCAGTATTGTCAAAATCATCCGCTTCAAAGGGATCCGCCTCAAAGGGATCTGTTTCAAATCCGTCCCCGCCAAAGTCCTGGGGGGAATCGGGAAGGGTCAGGCCGCCGTCAAAGGGGTCTTCAACGGGCGCTGCCGCATCGGGGTGGGTAATGAAAATCCATTCTCCACAGCCGGCACATTTTGCCTTTGAACTGCCTTGGGGCAGTTTATGGGTATCGACACTATAGTTTTTACCGCAATGGGTACATGTCACTTTCATGGGAAGGTCCTTGTTATCCTAGCTTTTATTTGACTTTTCTATCAGGCGCTCTGATCAGTGCTGAGCTGTCATTTTCCTGAAAACTTTGGCTGTTTTGGTCAGGTGGGCCGGCACCTCAATCCCCAGGCTGGCCGCACGGGCTGTATTAATACAGGGCAGGCCGGTACGGGGAGCGTCGACAGGGAAATCGCCAGCAGACTGTCCGCCCAGAACATAGGCAGCGATTGTACCGGCTTGATACCCCTGTTCATACCCGTCTATGGCGTCAGAACAGAGCAGGCCATCGGATACGGTATCTGTCCAGAACCCCATATCAGGCAGGGAACTGTTCCGGGAAGTCCAGGCCAGGACATTCTCCGCCGGCACATGGTCGCCGTCCCTATCTTTTATGGTATGGTAGACAACCACAATCAGGGCATCGGCCTTGTCCTGCACGGCGGTGACAAATTCTTTCCACTCGGAAAAGGAGTCCGTCCGAAGTGAGGCCACGATTTCAGCCCCCTCGGCCGGCGCCTGGGCTTTGATTCGTTCCACGACAGGCTGGCCGGTTATTGAGCCGTCAGAGATCACTGCCAGCCGTTTGACGCCGGGGACCATTCTGCGGAGCAGGGCCAGGCTCTCTGAAAACCGCTCCCGGTCCAGTACGCCGGTGATCCGGCCGCCGGGCCGGTCACGGTCGGCAATGATGCCGTATTCTTCAGGCTCACGGTTAACCCCGGCAAAGACAAAGGTATAATCCGTCTCCAGCATGCGGCGGACAACATATTCCTGGCAGTTATCGTCCAAGGCGATCACCACATGGGGATTCATTTTTTCAATGGCGTCCCGGGCCATTTTCCCGGCATCTATTTTCCATTCCTTTGAGGAGCGCCGTTTGGTGTCCATGTAAAAAGACGATATCATCAAGGTATCGTCAGCAATATAATTTTCGTCGGCAAGGGCGGCCCTCACCCCTTTCTCCACCGAAATATCCCATGGACTCGATTCATGATAGCTGTGGAGAATCATCACCCTGGAAAGGGATTCCCCTCTTACATTCTGGGGGGAAAAGGCCAAAAAGACCAATAGACCGCCCAAAACGAAATGATGAATTCGATTAAGGTACTTCATGTTATCTCCCTGTAAATATCATATGCGCGTATGGCTATAAGAAACTATTAAAAGCGCAAAACTATAAAAAAAACACCAACTTGTCAATATTTTTCCATATTTTGGGTAAAATACTTCTTTAGAATTACATAATTATAACTTTTTTTACATAATTTTGGATCTTTTTACCGCCCCTTGAGCTTCGTCGCCAGGATATGGTATGACTGAAGGGATTCTTTAAATTCCCGAATATAAGGTATAACGGAATATGGCGCCGGAAAAAAAAAAGATTGAATGGGATACCTATTTCAGTTTTATCCTGAAAGAGATATCCGAACTTCAGCTGTACATCAATGCGGCCATTATCGGCTTTATCATCTGCTTTTTCACCGGCAAATACAGCCTGGTTCCATTTATCGTGCCCCTCTTTGTCCAGGTCCTTTCCAAATCAAAGGTAAAATACCAGCAGCGCCATTTAAATGCCCTGGTGGAACTCCCGGCCCAGGCGGAAGATCCCGTTTTCATCATGGACACCCGGGGCAGCATCCTTTTATCAGTGGGAAAAACATTTGAACTGTTTGAGCAGCGGGCCGTCACCAATATAAAGGACTTTCTGAGCCTGGAAGCGCTGGAGGAAATTCTGAACGTCGCAGGGGCAGGATCCCACGCCCACTCCACCGAGGCCTTTTCAGGCCTCACAATGAAATGGTACAAAATAAAGGCCACCCGCATGGGCCAGGACAAAGGGGCGGAACATATACTGGTCTGGTTCCAGGATATTTCCCTGAGAAAAACATACGATTTTAGACTCCAGGACCTGCTTCGCTATTCATCGGCCCTGATGCAGGATCTTGCGGATATTGTTGACACCGGTGAGGAGTTTGAACACCTTTCTTCTTTTCTGCTCAAGGATTATGAAGCGGTATTCATCACCCGGGCGGACCAGGGGAAAAACCTCTCCGGATATGTTTTCAAGCAGTCCGAAACCCGTATAGAAAGGTCATGCCTTATCCTTATCCACAATGAATCCCCTGCCCCCATAAACATCTCAAGGAAAGAGGCACAGATCATCAGCGACGATATGGAGGGCTACGGGTCCGAGGCTGAGTTTCTCGAAAAAAACCCCCTGGATCCCAGGGTACTGGATTTCATTGGAGGCCCCATCCACAATTTTATCACCTATAATGAGGCCGATCTTTCCATCATTGCCTTCAATTACAAATCAAAAATATCCGATTATGAAAAACGGTTTTTTGAAATCCTGGTCAACAATTACAGAACCATAATCATGCTTGTGGACCTGGAAAAAAAGCGCAAACAGCAGTCCTGACGCCCCGGTTGGAGACGGTGTGATCAGGCCAGCATTTCCTTAAGGTAGCGCCCGGTATGGCTCTCCGGATGCTGTGCCACCTTTTCCGGCGAACCGGCAGCCACCACGCCCCCGCCGCTGCTGCCGCCCTCGGGTCCGATGTCAATGACCCAGTCCGCGGTTTTCACCACATCCAGATTGTGCTCGATGATCACCACGGTGTTGCCGGCGTCGGTGAGCCGCTGGAGAACAGCCAGGAGCATGCGTACATCCTGGAAATGGAGACCGGTGGTGGGTTCGTCCAGTATATACAGGGTCTCCCCCGTATCCCGCTTGGCCAGTTCCCGGGCCAGTTTGATCCGCTGGGCTTCCCCCCCGGAGAGTGTGGTGGCGGCCTGCCCCAGTTTTATATAGGAAAGCCCCACATCAATGAGGGTGGCCAGAATATGGGTGATCTTGGGGTGGCTTTCAAAGAGTTCCCGGGCCTGGACCACCGAGAGATCAAGGACATCGGCAATGGAATGGTCCTTGTAACGGATTTCCAGGGTGGCCTTGTTGAAGCGCTTGCCGTGGCAGACCTCGCAGGGCACAAAGACATCGGCCAGAAAATGCATTTCCACCTTGATGTAGCCGTCCCCTTTGCAGGCCTCGCACCGGCCGCCCTTGACGTTGAATGAATACCGCCCCTTCTTATACCCCCGGGCCTGGGATTCGGGCAGCATGGCAAAGAAGTCCCGGATATGGTCGAAGACCTTGGTGTAGGTGGCCGGATTACTCCGGGGCGTCCTTCCGATGGGCTTCTGGTCGATGTTGATCACCTTGTTGATGTGCGAGAGGCCGGTGATTTTCTCATGCCTGCCCACGGTCATCTGGGATTTATTAAGCGCCACTGCCAGGGCCGGATAGAGGATCTGGTTGATAAGGGTGGATTTGCCCGCTCCGGAAACCCCGGTGACCGCCGACAGCAGTCCCACGGGAATCTTGGCCGTGATATTCTTCAGATTATTTTCCGCGGCCCCGCAGATGGTAATCCATTTATTGCCCATGGATTTGGGGGTCCGCCGCTTTTTGGGAAGGGATATGGCCTCTCTCCCCGTAAGGAATTTGCCGGTGATGGAGGCCGGATTGTTCCGGATCTGTTCCGGGGTTCCCTGGGCCACGATCTGACCGCCCAGGTGGCCGGCACCCGGGCCGATATCCACGATCCAGTCCGATTCCTCCATGGTCTCCTGGTCATGCTCCACAATGAGCAGGGTGTTGCCGATATCCCTCAGATGCTTGAGGGTGGAGAGCAGTTTTATATTGTCCCGCTGGTGCAGGCCGATGGAGGGCTCGTCCAGGATATACAGCACCCCTGTGAGCTCGGAGCCCACCTGGGAGGCCAGGCGGATGCGCTGGGATTCCCCGCCGGAGAGGGTGGGGCCGGACCGGTCCAGGGAGAGGTAATCCAGACCGACATTCACCAGAAACCCCAGGCGGTCGGAGATCTCCTTGAGCAGTTCCTGGGCAATGAGCCGCCGGTTCCCCTCCAGGTCCAGGGAAGAGGCAAAGGCGTAGGCATCCTTCACCGTCATTTCGGTGACATCAATGATGGACCTGCCGTTGATCATGACATGGAGGATTTCCTCCTTGAGCCGGCGCCCGCCGCAGGCCGGGCAGGTGGAGGCGGTCATGAAATTGGCATAATACTTTTTCTGGTGCTCGGACTGGGTATTCCGATACCGGCGCATGAGGGTGTGGATCAGCCCTTCATGGGTCCGGGAAAACTTTCCCTGGATCTTGGCGGAATTCCAGTTCACGGTCATCTGCTTGGTGGCGGACCCGTAAAGGAGCAGGTCCCGCTGCTTTTTGGGCAGCTTTTTCCAGGGGGTGTCAAAATCAATGCCCCACTGCTCTTCCATGGCCAGCAACTGGCCCTTGCCCCAGGAGTTGTCATTGTTGAACCGGGGATTTTTGATGAAATAATTTTTCCAGGGAATCACCGCCCCTTCACGGATGCTTAGGTTTTGATCCGGCACCACCTTATCCGGATCCATGGCCAGCAGGGTACCGATGCCGTTGCAGTCCGGACACATGCCCAGGGGGGAATTGAATGAAAAAATCTGCGGGGTGAGTTCGGGATAGGCGATGCCGCAGCAGGACCGGGCCTCGCTCATTTTCAGGTCCTCCCGGCCCATCATGTGAACAATGAGCTGGCCGTTCCCCAGTTTCAGGGCCGCCTCTACCGAATCGGTGAGCCGTTCCTCGAATTTGCCCCCGGATTTCACCACCAGCCGGTCGATGACCACCTCGATATGGTGCTTTTTGTTCCGGGCCAGGGTCTGGACATTTTCAAGGTCCTGGACCACCCCGTCCACCCGCACCCGGGCATAGCCGTCCTTTTTTAGTTCATCCAGCCGCTCCCGGTGTTCCCCCTTGCGGTTTTCCACAATGGGGGCCAGGATAAGGATCTTGGATCCCTGGGGCAGGTCCAGGATCTGGGAAACCATGGACTGGGCATGGCCCCGCCCCACCTTTTGCCCGCATTTACAGCAGTACTGGGTGCCGACCCGGGCAAAAAGCACCCGCAGGTAATCATAGATCTCCGTAATGGTGCCCACCGTGGACCGGGGGTTCTTTGAGGCGGCCTTCTGTTCAATGGCAATGGTGGGGGAAAGTCCCCGGATGGTATCGTACTTGGGCTTTTCCATCTGCCCGATGAACTGACGGGCGTAGGAGGAGAGGGATTCCACATACCGCCGCTGGCCCTCTGCAAAAATGGTGTCAAAGGCCAGGCTGGATTTGCCCGAGCCCGAGACCCCCGTGACCACCACAAGCTTCTTTTTGGGGACCTCCACATCAATATTTTTCAGGTTATGCTCTTTGGCGCCCCGGACGATTATCCTGTCAAGTTCCTTGGTGGCGTTTCCGCCCTGGCCGGGCAGTGGAGAAAACGGAACCAGGGTGGTATCGGCGTCAACGGGTTCGGGTATATGTGCGGCTGTACCGGAATTATTTTTCATATTTTTCCTGGGCAATTCTTGGTTTTATCTTTGGATCTCATACCATAATCACCCAGAAAAAAATGTAAAGATACGGATATGTTCTAGTCTATTTCCCAGCTGTTGATATCGGCATTCTTCCCTTCTCCCCCGGGGGCGCCATCCGCGCCGTAGGAGATGATATCAAACTCTTCATGGACTCCCGGAGAGAGGTATAGGTACTCCCGTCCCCAGGGATCCTTGGGCAGACTCTTTTTATCCAGATACCCGTCTGCATTCCAATTGGGCGCCGGTGGATCTGTGGACGGTTTTTCAATGAGCGCCATGAGCCCCTGCTCCGTGGAAGGATAGCTGCCGTTGTCCAGCCGGTACATCTTCAGGCTGGTTTCAATGGCGGCAATATCCACCTTGGCCTTGACCGCCTTGGCGTCGTCGGTCCGGCCCATGTACCGGGGCACAATCATGCCGGCCAGGATTCCCAGGATCACCACCACGACCATCAATTCAATGAAGGAAAACCCCTTATCATTTAAACGCATATGTATGCCTCAATTATAAATTATTCATTTTTGCACGGTCCAAATTAAATCAACATAGCCCATTGAGGCAAGTTAGAAAAGAGTTACTTCGGGCCGGCATCGCCATTGTTTTCAAAGGCACGGACCTTGGGCAGCACGTCTTTGAATACCACCCCGTAGATTTCCCAGATAGTGACAAAAAGGGCCGCAATAATAGGCCCGATGATAAATCCGATGATCCCGAACATGGAGATGCCGCCCAGGGTGGAAAAAAGGATGAGCAGATCGTGCATCTCCGTATCCTTGCCCACCAGCCGGGGGCGGAGCAGATTATCCACGCTGCCCACCACCAGGCCGCAGAACAGTGCCAGGCCCGCCGCCTTGAGCCACAGCCCCTTGGCCGCAAGCCAGAACGCCGCCGGCACCCAGACCAGTGCCGTGCCGATGCCCGGAATAATGGAAAGTACCGTCATCACCGTCCCCCAGAATACTGAACTGTGGATTCCAACAACGGCAAACGCAGCCCCCGAGGCTCCGCCCTGAACAATCCCGATGATGGCCGTTCCCTTGATGGTGGCCCGGGCCACCGAAGTAAACCGGTCCAAAAGGCGACGCTCATCCTCGTCGTCCAGGGGCATATAAAAAAGGATTTTTTCCAGGAGCCGGTGGCCGTCCATGAGAAAGAAGAACATGGTGTACAGCAGGATGGCCACGGTAAAAAGAAAGTTCACCGTGCCCATGGCCCCGGCCTGGAGCCCGGATACCAGGAACCGGGTCGCCACCTCCACCAGCTCGCCGGCCTTCTGGAAAATGGTTTCCCTGTAGGGCAGGATATCTTCATAAAAGGGAATTTTCTCCAGCCATTGGGAGAAGGCCGCCGGAGAGGCCAGCTGTTCCTGGACCCATGGGGTGGCCGACTGCCCCACCTTTATGGCCTGGGAGGTGACAATGCCCAGCAGCCCGCTCAAGGGGAGCAGTACCATTAAAATGATAATCAGTATGGTCACGGAGGAGGCCAGGGCCTGCCGCCCGCCGGTCCAGGCATTGAGCCGCCGGTAAAGGGGATGGGCCAGGGCGGAAAAAATGCCGGCCAGCAGAATGGCCATGAGAAAAGATTTGATCATGACCAGAAATACTGCGGAAATAAAAAATATCATGAGCAGCAAAAAGGAAGGATGGATTAAATCTCGGTTCATGGGGCACGGGTCTCCCTAATAGTATTCTAAAATTTTTAACGATTTGGACCGGGAAGCGCCCGGCCCTAGGCTTCAGGATTAATCTGCCTGACCGGAATCTACCATAGCCGGCCCGGCCATGCACTTAATTTTTATTGAATTTAAAAAAAGGTTCAATTATGTTGAATTTTTTGGACCGTATACCCGAACCCGTTCCGGAGCATCGCTTTGAAAAACACAATATATATCCTGCTTATTTGTACCGTTTCTGCCTGGATGCTGCCCGCCGCCCCGGCGGCTGCAGGCGACGATGAGACAGCCCGCCGGAACCCGGCCATTGCATTTTTCCAGGACCATATCTCGGCGGCCGACGGCAACCGCTGCCCCATGACCCCGTCCTGTTCGGCCTATGCCGCCCGGGCCGTCCAAAAACACGGCCTGGTCATCGGCTGGATAATGGCCTGTGACCGCCTGGTCAGATGCGGGAGGGATGAAGCCAGGATTTCTCCCCACATCCGGATCAAGGGCCGGGAATATATTTCAGATCCCGTCAGTGCCAACGATTTCTGGTGGTTCTCAAAAAAGGAGGACAAATAAAATGCAATCCCGTTTACCCAGCCGCTTCGGCAGAAGCCGATTTGCCGCCGCCCTCCTTTTTCTGGCCTGTTTCTGCCTGCCGACACCGGGAACCGCATCCGGTGCCCCCGGGCTGGTCATTACCCCGGATATTCAGTACGGATACGCCTTGGATCTGTTTAAAAAAGGGGATTACACCGCCGCCCAGGTGGAATTGAAACGGTTCATCCACTTTTTTCCCGGGGATGCCAGGGTGGCAGAGGCGGAATTCAAAACGGCCATGGCCCTGTATCATTCCGGGCAGTTCCATGAGGCGGCCCGGCGGTTCAACGATATCATCCTTAAAGAGAAAGAGTCCCCCTACACCAGGGAATCCTATTTCATGCAGAGCAAAGCGTTCCAGGCCATGGACAACCCGGGGTATGCCGGGATCGTTCTCCAGAATTACCTCAAGCTCACCGAAGACCCGGAAACCCGGGACCGGATTTATCTTGAACTGGCCCGCCTCCACATCCGGGAAACCCGGGAGCTGGGGAAAAACCAGCTGGAAGAGGCCCAAAAATACCTGACCCTGATCTCACCGGACCGGAAAGGAGAATACAATGTCCCGGCCCGGCTGGCCGCCCTTGAAAAGGTGAAAGCCGCCCCCCAAAAGAATCCCGCAGCGGCCGGTATTCTGGCCCTTATCCCCGGCGGGGGATTTCTCTACTGCGAGCGGTACAAAGATGCCTTTGTCACCTTCTGCCTCAACGCCGGCCTGATCTGGGGGGCGTACGAAGCCTTTGACAGTGGCAATCCCGCCCTGGGCGGGGTGGTCTCCTTTGTGGAATCCGGATTCTACGCCGGCAATATCTACGGATCCATCACCGCTGCCCACAAGTACAACAAGACCCAGCAGATCAAAATCCTGGACCGCCACTTCAACCTGACCGCAGGCATTGATCCCGGGAACGGGGCTTACCTCATCACCTTTAACCACGAATTTTAGGCCACCGAAAAAAGGGAGACGCCATGAATTCAAATCCATATCCATTTGAAACCGGGGTATACCGCCCGCCCAGCGAAGGGGGCAGCGCCTCCCTCCTGGTGAGGTTCACCCGGAACTGCCCCTGGAACCACTGCACCTTCTGCGCCATGTACAAAACGGAAAAATTTGAGCTCCGGCCCCTTGGAGAGATCAAGGCCGATATTGACGCCATGGCTGCCATGGCCTCGGACCTGAAGGCCCAATCCCGGCGTCTGGGCCAGGAAGGCCGGATGACAAGGGAAGCGGTCATGGCCCTGCTTGAAAAACACCCCGGCCTCAACTGTCACCAGGGGGCGGATATGTTCATCCAGTGGCTGGCCGCCGGGGGCAGAACCGCCTTTATCCAGGACGGAAATTCCCTGATCATGAAACCGGCGGACCTCATCCAGGCCCTGTCCTATCTGAAAACCACCTTCCCCTCCATTGAACGGATCACCACCTATGCCCGGGCCAGAACCCTTTCCCAGCGATCCATAGAAAACCTGAAAGCCATCCGGGAAGCGGGCCTGGACCGGGTCCACCTGGGGCTGGAAACCGGGGATGACACCCTGCTCAAACAGATTAAAAAGGGGGTGGACAGCCAGGGGCATATAAAAGGCGGGCAAAAGGCCATGGCCGCTGGATTCCAGGTATCGGAGTACTGGATGCCCGGCCTGGGCGGCAAAGAGAGGTGGGAGGCCCACGCTGACAGCACCGCAGAGGTACTCAACGCGGTAAATCCCCACTATATCCGGTCCAGGCCCTTTCGGCCCATCCCCGGCACCCCCATTTACAATGACGTAAACCAGGGGGGACTCACCCTACTTTCCCCCAGGGAGCAGCTTTTGGAACTGAAACGGATGGTTTCGGCCCTGACGGTCACCTCAAAGGTCTGTTTCGACCACATGGGCAACCACTGGCGCACGGCCACCGGGGATCTGGTATTTACCCATGATTACGAGGGCTATAAATTCCCCGAAGAAAAGGAAACGGTGCTGGAGCGGATCGACATGGGCCTGGCCTTTGGAGACCAGAAGCCCATGAATTTTATCCATCTATGATGACCAGCCCCGCAGTTCACGGTATTCATCCATGAGTACAGCCATATCATCTTCAGTGATGACCGCCCCGCTGTCCTCAAGGGGTTTGTGGAAGGGCCGCGGCAGTTTTTCATCCTCCGGCGTCATCCCCTCCCTGAGGTTAAATTCCCGGACCAGGGAAGAGATATTGGCCGCCACAGCCGAAAGCTCGCGCTTTGACCCTTCCATGCCCGTGGCCGCACGGATCATCTGCCCCAGCCGCTCCCAGGGGTAGAGATCCCGGTAGAACTTGCAGAGGATCAGGGCGTCAAAAAGGGTGAGGCGGTCCTCAAAATCAATGAACATTTCTGCCTTGCCCCGCACCTGCTCCTTGGGAATCATTCCGGCCAGCTCGGGTTTGTAGAATGTGGACCGCAGATGGCAGGCCCCCCGGTCCGAAGAGGCATAGGCCAGGCCCATCCCCTTGAGCACCCTGGGATCATACCCCGCCGGTTCCATGCCCTTGACATGGACGGCCTGGTCTTCCATGCCCCAGGCCCGGGCGGCATGGACGATGCCCCTGGCCAGCAGGGCGCCGGGACCTTCTTTCCGAGCGATAAGGTTCAACAGGGTTTCAACGCCCCGGGCATCCCCGAAGGCAATGGGGTAGTCTGATTTTCCCTGTTCGTATGCCGCCATGGCAAAGGCGCAGAGGTTCCCGCCGCTGATTGTGTCAATGCCCAAACCGTCGCAGACATGGTTGAGCCGGGCGACCTCCTCCACCGATTCCACCATGCACAGTCCGCCGAAGGCGTAGAGGGTCTCATACTCCGGCCCCTCAAGGACCAGGCCCTTATGTTCCCCCTCCAGCACCCGGGTCATCCGGCCGCAGGAAAGGTAACACTTGGCACAGGCATGGGGACGAACCTCGCACCGGCTGTGGAGGGCGTCGGCTGAAATTTTTTCCCAATGGTCCGCCCTGCCCCGGGTCCAGTATTTGGTGGGGAAGGCATTGGCCGAATTCATGATCTTCACCATCTGGGGGGTGCCCATGGTTTTATAGGCATGGACCACGGGATGGTCCTTACCCTCTGCTGCCATGGTTTTCCCCAGCCCGGCCAGGGACTTGGGGTCATGAATCTCCTGTTTCCGGTCGCCGGTGAAATATACTGCCTTCACATTTTTGGAGCCGAGTACCGCACCGGTGCCGGCCCGGCCGGCGCACCGCCACCCGTCGTTCTTAATCACCGAGCAGGCCACCCCGGCCTCGGCCGCCGGCCCCACCACACAGGTTCCGGATTTCCAGCCGCTTTTCTTATCCCCTGCAAAGGCCGCCCGGACCGCCTCTTCGGCGGCAAAGGTGTCCCGGCCGGCCAGGTGGCTGCCATCGTGGAATACCGCCCCGTCGGGATTGATTTCAAGCACGGTGAGTCCCGTTGCCTTCCCGCGTATGACCACAGCATCAAACCCGGTGGCGGATATGGCCTCGGGCAGCCGCCCCCCGGAATAGGACTCCGCATACAACCCCGTGAGGGGGGATTTGGTAAAGACCCCGTACCGGGAACTGCCCCAGGTCATGGTATTGGTCACAGGGCCGGTGGCGAAAATAATATGGTTGTCCGGCGAAAGGGGATCCACGCCCACGGGGTTTCGCCGGGACAGCAGCCAGGTGCCCAGGCCCTTTCCTCCGAGATACTCCCGGTATATTCTGTCATTGACCGCCTCCCGCTGGAAGGTCCCACGGGTCAGGTCAACGGATAATATCTGGTTAAAAAAACCTTTCATTCTTTCTTCCTCCATGTATTGCAATCCGTTATTATATCATGTTTTAATAAACAGCGCTTTATTTTCCGCCAAAATTTATTCCGGAAAAGGCCGATGTCCGTTGCACCCGTATGAACAAACTGACTGACCCGGTAATTTAAAACTACCAAAATATCCGGGGACCAGATAACCCTGAAAGAAAACCGCAATGAAAACCCCATACACGCTTGCCTACTCCCCCTGTCCCAATGACACCTTTATTTTCAAGGGGATTGCCCGCCAGCTTATAGACACCCATGGCATGGACTTCAGCATTGTACTGGAGGATGTGGAAACCCTGAACCAGAATGCAGCCAAGGAAGCCTACCAGATCACCAAACTCAGCTTTGCCGCCCTGGGCACCCTTCTGGACCGCTATGCCCTGCTCAGGACAGGGGCGGCCCTGGGAAAAGGCTGCGGCCCCCTGATCATTTCCCTGCCCGGCCGAAAGCTGGATGGGAAAGAGGAACCAAGGGTGGCGGTGCCGGGCCTGGGTACCACCGCCTACCACCTCTTTCGCTTTTACATGGCCGAGGCCTTTCCCGGAATGGCGTTTGAAGCGGTGCCCATGCCCTTTGAACAGGTCATGCCAGCGGTTAAGGGGGAAAAAGCCGATTTCGGCGTCATCATCCATGAAGGCCGGTTCATCTATCAAAACCAGGGTCTTGAAATGACGGCCGACCTGGGCCAGTGGTGGGAAGAGGCCACCGGGCTGCCCATCCCCCTGGGATGCATTGCCGTCCACAAAGAGCTGTCCGCTGACACCGCCTGCAGAATCCAAACCCTGATACGGGAAAGCATTGACCACGGATTCGCCCACCCGGCCCAGGGCCGGGACTATATCAAGGCCTACGCCCAGGAGATGGAAGACCATGTGATTGACCAGCACATCGGCCTCTACGTCAATGAATTTTCAAAGGATATCGGCGACCTGGGGACCCGGGCCGTACTCGCCTTTTTCGACCATGCCGCCCGGGCCGGCCTGATGCCGCCGGTGGATCCGGAGGCCCTCTTTGCCTGCTGAACCCCATACCGGTTTTATTGACCGGGTACGGCGCACCATTGCCGGATACGCCATGGCCGGACAAGGAGACAAACTCCTCATCGGCCTCTCCGGCGGCCCGGATTCCGTGACCCTGGCCCGGGTGCTCCTGGCCCTGAAAGATGAGATGGGGTTCTCCCTGGGGGCAGCCCACCTCAACCACAACCTGAGGGGAGAGGAATCCGTTAGGGACGAAAACTTTGTCCGGGAATTTGCCGCAGACGCCGGCATTGACCTCTCAGTTGAATCCCGGGATATAAAGGCCTTTGCAAAAAAGCAGAAGCTGTCTCTGGAAGAGGCCGGGCGGAACGCCAGGTATGATTTTTTCAGCCGGACGGCGGCGGCCGGGGGATACACCCGTATCGCCACCGGCCACAACCGGGACGACCATGTGGAACTGGTGCTCATGAATCTCATCCGCGGCACCGGGCCAACGGGACTCCGGGGGATCCCCCCTGTCCGGGAAGGCCGGTTCATCCGGCCATTGATCAATATGCCCAAAGCCGATATCCTGGCATTTCTGGCATCCGTGGACCAGCCCTTTGTCATGGACTCTTCCAATACAGACCCGGCCTTTTTGCGAAACCGGGTGCGGACCCGGCTCATCCCCCTGCTGGAGGCGGAGTACAACCCGGATATCAGAACCGGGCTGGACCGCCTCTCCGGCATACTGGCCCAGGAAGACGATTATCTTGAAACCGAAACCACACAGGCCTTGCACAGCATACTTCAGGAGGAGTCCCCGGAACGGCTCGCCCTGTCCGCACCGGAACTGTCGGCCCTCCACCCGGCCCTGGCCGCCAGGGTATTGCGCCGGGGACTGCAAAAAGTGAAACAGGACCTGCGCCGGATCAGCCACACCCATATCAGGGACATCATCACCCTCTGCACCGGGGAACCGGGTAAAAGCCTGGACCTTCCCGGCCGGATCAGGGTATATAAACGACGGGGGCAACTCTGTATTCAAAAAGAGAAACTCCCCCTGCGGGAACTGGGTCGCCGTCAGAAGGCGGCGGGGGACAAAACCTGCCCTCCGTCCCCTTGATGTATCCTTTTTTATGTTTATATATAGTAAAGTTTTTATCGGTTTATTAACCTTAAGAGAGGAAAAACATTGAATCAATTTTATAAAAACATCTCCCTGTGGCTGGTCATCGTGCTGATGATGGTGATGCTTTACAATATCTTCAACCAGCAGCAGGCCGGACAATCCGATATCGGATATTCAGAATTCCTGTCCCTTGTGGAAGACGGCCGGATCCAGAGCGTGGTGATCCAGGGGCAGGACCTTTATATTACCGATTCCAGCGGTGGCCGCTTCAAAAGTTTTGCCCCTGCTGACGTAGAACTTATTCCCATGCTCAGAACCAACGGCGTGGCCATCAAGGCCAAACCCCCTGCGGAATCCTCATGGTTCATGTCCATCATTGTCTCCTGGCTGCCCATGATCGTGCTCATCGGGGTGTGGATATTTTTCATGCGCCAGATGCAGGGCGGCGGCGGGGGCGGCAAGGCGCTCTCTTTCGGGAAAAGCCGGGCCCGCCTCATGGATGACAAGGGTGAAAAGGTCACCTTTGCCAATGTCCAGGGTATTGATGAGGCCAAGGAAGAACTCAAGGAAGTCGTTGATTTCCTGAAAAACCCCAACAAATACACCCGTCTGGGGGGCAGAATCCCCAAAGGCGTGCTTTTGGTGGGCAACCCCGGTACCGGCAAGACCCTGCTCTCAAGGGCGGTGGCCGGGGAGGCCGGTGTTCCCTTTTTTACCATCTCCGGTTCCGACTTTGTGGAGATGTTCGTGGGCGTTGGCGCATCACGTGTCAGAGACCTTTTTGCCCAGGGTAAAAAGAACGCCCCCTGTATCATCTTCATTGACGAAATTGATGCCGTGGGCCGCCAGCGCGGCGCAGGCCTGGGCGGCGGGCACGACGAGCGGGAACAGACCCTGAACCAGCTCCTGGTTGAAATGGACGGGTTCCAGTCCAACGAGGGGGTTATCCTCATGGCCGCCACCAACCGGGCCGATGTCCTGGATCCGGCCCTGCTCCGTCCGGGCCGGTTTGACCGCCAGGTGGTGGTTGATATGCCCGATATCAAGGGGCGTGAAGGGATCCTCCGCGTTCACATGAAAAAAAGCCCCCTGGCCGGCGATGTGGATCCGGCCATCCTGGCAAAGGGCACCCCGGGATTTTCCGGCGCTGACCTGGAAAATCTCTGCAACGAAGCCGCCCTGCTGGCGGCCAAGCGGGACCACGAGAAACTGTCCATGAGGGATTTTGAAGATGCCAAGGACAAGGTTTACATGGGCCTGGAACGAAAATCAAAAGTCCTCAAGGAAGAAGAGAAAAAAACCACGGCCTACCACGAAGGCGGCCATGCCCTGGTGGCAAGGTTCCTGCCCGGCACCGATGCCGTGAACAAGATCACTATCATTCCCCGGGGACGGGCCGCCGGCGTAACCTGGTTCCTGCCCGAGGAAGGGGACTTCAAGTACAAGGACCAACTGGAAAACGAGTTGGCCATTGCCTTTGGCGGACGGGTGGCCGAGGAAATCATTTTCAGCCGGATCTCCACCGGTGCTTCCAACGACATCAAGCAGGCCACCAAGCTGGCCAACCGGATGATCAGAAGCTTCGGCATGAGCGACAGCCTGGCCCCCCTCTCCTATGAAGACCATGACGACAACATCTTCATCGGCAGGGAAATGACCCAGGCAAAATCCTACTCCGAAGCCACGGCCCAGAAGATCGACGCCGAGGTGGCCGCCATCATCGACAAGGCCTACGCCACGGCCAAACAGATCCTGGAAGACAATATAGATATCCTCCACGCCCTCACCGACCTGCTCATGGAAGAGGAAACCATCATGGGGCCGGAGCTGGACGATCTCATTGCTGAACTGCGGCCGGATTTCGATTTCTTCGGCCGGCGGAATGTCCGCACCGAGCCGGAACCGCCCACGGCGGAAGAGGAGGCGGCAGCCCAGGCTGCGGCCAAGGAAAAAGACGGGGCTGATGAAGAAAAAGGGGAAGAGGAAGACAGCAGCGACAGCGGTGAAATCCTTGAATTCCCCGGCGGCAAAAATGCGGATGAGGATGCTGAAAACCACCCCCCTGAGGATAAAGACAAATAGGAGCAGTGCCCATGACGACTACCACATTTTCACTTGAATTCGGCCGTTTTCGACTTGATCTGGGTACCAGGGCCTGCATCATGGGTATTTTAAACACCACGCCGGATTCCTTTTCCGACGGAGGACGGTACAACTCCCTGGATGCCGCCCTGGCCCAGGCAAAGGCCCTGGTGGACGCCGGGGCCCATATCCTGGACATTGGCGGAGAGTCTTCCCGCCCCTTTGCCGAACCCGTCTCTGAGCAGGAGGAACTGGACCGGACCATTCCGGTGATTGAAACCATTGCCAATGAAATTGATATTCCCATCTCCATTGACACGGTGAAATCCGGGGTCGCCCGGGCCGCACTGGCGGCCGGGGCCGCCATCATCAATGATATTTCAGCCTTTGAAAAGGATCCGGAAATGGTTGATGTGGCCGCCGAAACCGGGGCGCCCGCCATTCTCATGCACATGAGGGGCACCCCTGAAACCATGCAGATCAACCCCAGTTACGACGACCTCATGGGGGAGATCTCCACCTACCTGGAAAAACGGGTGGCCTTTGCCATGGAAAAAGGGGTGGCCAGGGAAAAAATTATCCTGGACCCGGGTATCGGATTCGGAAAGACCGTGGACCACAACCTGGTGCTCATCAAGGAACTCCACCGGCTCACCGCCCTGGGATTCCCCATACTCATGGGCCCGTCCAGAAAATCTTTTATCCAGAACATTCTAACGGATACCACCAGCAAATCCGCCGGCCCCGGGGACCCCAGGACCGAATACGGGACCCTGGCGGCCTGTGCCGCCTCCCTGATGAACGGTGCCCACATCGTCAGGGTCCACGACGTGGAAACGGTATTTTCATTCACCCGAATCATTGATGCCATCCGGAATGCCTGATTTCAAACATATCCCGGCCCGGTTCGCCGCCGCCGGGATATGTTTCTTTCTGTTCCTGGCCGTCCTGCAGGTCTCGGGCTGCACGGTGGAGCCCGTGGAAACGGATATCCTGCTGCCTGTGGACTTCGCCAATGTCCCCGAGGGCATGGTGATCACCCAGTTCCATACCAATAAAATCGAACTGCGGATCAAGGGCAACCCGGGCCGCATTGAAAAGCTGAACACGGAAACCATCCTCTACCCGGCGGACCTCTACACAGACCTGGAATTTGACCCGGCCGGCGCATCGGACTCCATCGAACCGGGCCACTATCTTCTGCCGGTGGACCGGACCCGGATCCCCCTGGATCCGGCCATCACCATCCTGGACATCAGCCCGTCCTACCTCAGCGTCCGCCTGGATAAAAAAATCACCCGGACCTTTAAGGTCACCGTCCCCTATTCCGGAGAACCGGCCAAGGGATACATGGCCCTGGCGCCGGCCGTCGACCCGCCCACGGTGGATCTCACCGGGGCCCGCACGCTGATAGACGGCATCAAAACCCTGAAAACCAAACCCGTAGACCTGGGAAATGCGGCCGAGGCATTCAAAAAAGAAATTCCCCTGGACCTGGACAATCCGCTGCTCTTTTCCGCAGACCGCCCCATGTTCATTGTTACGGTGCCCATAAAGCCCAGAACAGCGGTCCGGACCATTGAAGGCATTCCCATTGAACTGCGCAACCGGACCGGCAGGGTCAGTATCAAACCGGACCGGATCGACATTGAAATCAAGGGCCCGGAAGATACCCTGGGCGCCAAGGCGGTGCTGGAGCAAATCTGCGCATTCATGGACCTCAACGGCCTGAAACCAGGTGTCTATGCCCGCCACGCCTATATTGACATCCCTGTGGATCTGGTCATGACAAAAGCATCCCCCCAGGTCTTTACCGTCACAATCAAGTAAAATGAATAAAAAAGGAGAGAACAATGCTGCTGGTGATTGATGTGGGCAATACCAACACGGTTATCGGTGTATATGAAAACGACCAACTCAAACAGGACTGGCGGATCCGTACGGTGAGGGAAAACACGGCCGACGAATTCAACATCCTGGCCCGTGCCCTGTTCGCCGACAAGGGCATCCAACTCACCGACATCACCAAAACCGTCATCTCCTCGGTGGTGCCGTCCTCGGTGCGGATACTCAACGCCTTTTGCGAACGCTACCTCAACCTTTCCCCCCTGTGGATCAATCCGGCCTCGGTGAAACAGCTGATGCCCATCCTCTACTCCAATCCCAATGAGGTGGGTGCGGACCGAATCGTCAATGCCGTGGCCGCCTATGATAAATATAAAACCGCCATGATCATCATCGACTTCGGCACGGCCACCACCTTCGACGCCATCACCGCCAAGGGGGAATACCTGGGGGGCGCCATCTGCCCCGGGGTGATGATCTCTTCAGAGGCCCTTTTCCAGCGCGCCTCCCGCCTGCCCCGGGTGGAAATTTTCAAGGCTCCGGAACGGGTCATCGGCGACGATACCATTGAAAGCATCAAATCCGGCATCATCCACGGCAACGCCGCCATGGTGGACGGGATGGTTGCCCGGATGGCAGAAGAGATGGGCATCACTCCCAAGGTCATCGCCACCGGCGGCCTGGCCCCCCTAATTAGCCAGGTTTCCAATGCCATCGAATCCGTGGATCAGTCCCTGACCCTGGACGGCCTGCGTATCATCAGCCGGGAAACCGGAGACAACAATTAGCGCCCCGCCCGGATCTATAACTTAACCTTATACAGGATACAATACAATGCCGGGATAAAAAGCAGGGTGATGCAGGTGCCGAAAAGCAGCCCCACCATGATGGAGACCGCCATGGGCTCCCACATGGATCCCCCCCCCAGGTAGAGGGGGATCAATCCCAGGGTGGTGGTCAATGTGGTGAGCAGGATGGGCCGGAACCGCTGGCGGCAGGCCTCTGTCACCGCCTCTGCCGGAGGCCGCCCGAATTCGCTCTGCTCAATGTCGATACGGTCGATGAGCACAATGGCGTTATTGATGACGATGCCGGCCAGGGAAATCACCCCCAGGAATGCCATGAACCCGAAATAGGACCTGAAAACAATCAGGCCGATGACCACCCCGATGATGCCCAGGGGAATGGTGGCCAGGACCATGAATGTTTTCCGCATGGCATTGAACTGGAGAATCAGCAGAAAGAGGATGATGCATCCGGACAGGGGAAGGTATTTGGTGACGGCGGCCATGTTCTCCTGGGTGTTTTCCGCATCCCCGCCCATTTCGTATCCATAGCCCGGCGGCCACTCTTCGGACTGTTCGTCCAGCCAGGACCGGATTTGCCCGGCAACCTCGCTGGCCGTGATTTCCGGCCGGAGGCCCGAGGTGATGGTAATGCTCCGGAAAAGATCATAATGCATGATCTTGGCATAATCCCACTGGGGGATAATCCGGGCCACCTGGCTTAACGGCACGGCCTTGCCCGAAGACTGGACAAAGACATTGGTGTTTTCCAGATCCTGGAGGGTCTGGCTGCTGAACTGGCGGCTGCGCATGAGAATGGCCAGGCTATCCTGGCCTTCCCTGAAGGTTCCGGCACGCACGCCGGACAGGCCGGTCTGGAGGCTCACCGCAATATCCTCATTGGTCACCCCGGCTTTCCGGGCTTTGGCCGCATCAATATCAATAACGAACTTAAGGAGTTTGGGCCCCCAGTCGTCCATCACGTTTTTGGTGCCCCTAATCCGGCCCAGTTCGGCTTTGGTTTCACCCGCCAGCCTGTAGAGGACATCCTGATCCCTGCCGAGGATACGGATTTCCACAGGGGTGCCGCCCCCGCCCTGGGCCAGAAGGGAGACCTGGATATCGGCTTCGGGGAATGCGTTGAAGCAGAAGGAATCAAGGTCCTTTATCAACCATGCATTGTCTTCCCCGCTGCTGGTATTGACCAGGATGTGGGCGTAGCTGGAGTTGGCCTCATCCGGCGAGTATCCCTGGTCATAGGATTCCGGTCCCTCACCGATGTAGGAAGACCAGTCGGTAATCCCCTTGGGCCGCTGCGGTCCGGTTTTCAGATTTTCAATGATATGGTCTTCAATGGCCTTGACCACCGCCTGGGTCTTTTCTATTTTTGTGCCCAGGGCCAGGTTGATATCCACAGTGATCATATTCCGGTCGCTGTCCGGAAAAAAGATAAACGGGACAAGGCCGAAGCCTTTGAGGGAAATGAAAAAGACAGCCAGCATGAGGGCGATGAAAACGATTTTCATCTTCAGCACCCAGCCCAGCATAATAATATACCCCTTGTTAAGCAGGTCAAAAATTGATTTTTGGGCCGCCTGATTATCCTTTGTCTTTACCTTCACAAAGTAATAGGCCAGCAGGGGGATGATGGTTAAACTCATCACCCATGAAGAGATCAGGGCAAAGGATATGACCACAAAGAGCGGCCCCATGATGTCCCCCATGGCAGATTCCGCCAGGAAAAAAGACAGGAAGGCGGCCGAAGTGGTCAGGGTGGAAATAAGCAGCGGGATCATCAGTTCTTTACAGGTTTCCACGGCAGCCGCCATCCGGTCCTGCCCCCCTTCCATTTTCACAATAAAGGATTCCGAGACCACGATGGCATTGTCCACCATCATGCCCAGGGCCATGATCAGGGCGGCCAGGGTCACCTGGTTTAACCCCATATGGATGACGCCCATGAGCATCAGGGTCATGATGGTCACCAGGGGGATGAGGGCGGCCACCACCAGGCCGGTGCGCAGCCCCAGAAAGACCAGCATGACCGCCATGACGATGCCGATACTCTG
This sequence comes from Desulfobacter sp., assembly GCA_028768525.1. Classification (NCBI taxonomy): domain Bacteria; kingdom Pseudomonadati; phylum Thermodesulfobacteriota; class Desulfobacteria; order Desulfobacterales; family Desulfobacteraceae; genus Desulfobacter; species Desulfobacter sp. The sequence goes on from CP054837.1 coordinate 2,676,276, forward strand.
CAAAAGGTTGCTGACAAAATCATTGATGGATGTCTGGACGTATCCGTCCAGGGAGGCCAGGCGGATCACCTCAAATCCAAGGGGCAGGCGGCGGTTGTAGTCTGCCAGCTTTTCATCCACCATTTTGCCCAGGGCGATGATATTGGCCTCTTCCTTCAGGGAAATGGCCAGGGAAATGGCCGGCTTCCCGTTTACCCGGACCAGGCCCGTGGCCGGGGATTTATACGTCTTTCTTATCCTTGTGATGGCTTCCAGGTAAACCGTTTCCCCGTCGTTACCCACCGGGATGATGGTCTTTTTCAGGGCGTCGATGGTGTCGTAATTCCCCGTGGGTTCCAGAATCAGCCGCTTGTCTCCCACATTGATTTCACCCCCGGATTCCAGGATATTGGTCTCCTGGATGATCTGCTTGAGTTTGCCCACGGTGAGGCCGTATTCACTGAGCCGGGCGGTGTCGAACTCCACCACCACCTGCTGTTCCTGTACGCCCCCGAGAACCACTTTGGCCGAATCCGGCAGGGTAATGAGATCGTCCCTGATCCGTGTGGCCACATCCTCCATCTGCGCATAGGAAAACTCATGGGAAACCAGGCCCAGGATGATGCCGTAGACCACCCCCACATCATCATCCTTTAAATTGGGCGTCACCCCCTGGGGCAGGGTGTCCATATTCTCCAGCTTCCGCCGCAAGTCATCCCAGATATCCTGCAGCCCCTCCTTTTTCACCTCATCCTTCAGGGTGACCGTGACCACCGAAAGCCCTGTTCTGGACTGGGAGGTAATGGTTTTGACCTCGGGGATCTCCTGGACCACCTCTTCAATGTTTTTGCTCACCAACTGCTCCACCCGCTGGGGATTGGCCCCGGGGAAGCTGGAAACAATGGTGGCCACCCGTACCACATAAGGCGGCATGCTGTCCCGGGGAAGCCCCTTGTACATGGAGATGCCCAAAAGGACCACAATGGCCAGAAGGCTCAATGAAATACGGTTTTTCGTGATGGCAAAGGCTGTAAGATTCATTATATATCCGGATTTATGATTTAGAAGTTACCCTAGGATCCATTGCAGACCGGCAATTTGCTCGCGCATTACCATTGGTTCACCGGGTCATCCAGGAGTTTCACCGCCATGCCGTCCATCAGAAGCTGAAGGCCTGAAGTGGCGACCATATCGCCCGGGGCCACCCCCTGTTTCACAAGGAACCCCTTTCCGGTGAGGGGACCGACAACCACTTTTTGTTTACGGGCCGTCCCCAGGTTCCCCTCACCTTTTACAATGACAAATACAAAATTTTCGTCCTGCTCCTCCCCCACCCCGTCAACGGGGAGATAGATCCCGGATTCCTCTCCGGCCTTTCCGAAATCAAACCGGACCTCGGCCGCCATCCCCGGACGCAACCGGTCATCCCGGGACAATATGCTGACAGTGACCGGATAGGTCGGGGCTTCGGAAGCGCCATAGGAGACCTCGGTCACCCGGCCTTCAAAGGCCTGGTGGGCCAGGGCGGGAAAGGTCACCCGGCAGGGCATCCCCGCCCGGATTTCGGAAATATGCAGATCAGATACATCGACATTGACATCCAGCTCTCCCAAACCGCTGAGGGTAAGCACAGGGCTTCCCGGAGAAATTTCCTCATTTTCCTCAACAGCAATGGTGTTGATAATCCCCTCAAAGGGTGCGGTGAGGCGGGTATAGCGCAGCTGATTTTCTGCCGCCCGAAGCTTGCTTGTTTCAGTGGTGATGCGCGATTTGGCCGCCTGAAGCTGGGCAAGGGACGTTTCATAATTGCCGCGGGCCTGCTCAAATTCGCTCAAAGAGACATTGTCGTTTTCATAGAGTTTTTGAATCCGGTCATAATTTGATCTGGCGGTATACACATTGGTTTGGGCGGATTTGGCGTCAGCCTGGCTGGTTTTCAGGCCGGCCCGGGCCGATTCCAGATCCACTTTAAGATCGGTTTCGTCCAGCCGGGCCAAAAGGCTGCCGGACACCACCCGGTCCCCCACTTTAACGGGGATGTTCTTAAGGGTGCCGGCCACTTTAAAACTGAGTACAGCTTCCCTGTCGGCGGCGGCCGTCCCGCTGAAGGTCTGTTTCAGGGTCCGGGTCTGGGATTTGAGCACCGTATACCGCACCGGGCGGGCCTGGGGCTTCTCGGTTTCAACGGGTTCATTTTGGGAGCATCCGCTGCAGGCCAATACAGCACAGGTCACTAAAGCTACAAAAAAGGGTTTCATCCGTTTTTCCTGTCGTCTTTGGTTGGGGTTGTATCCATATATTCCCTGAGCCGGCTGAGAAACGCCGATTTCTGTTCAGGTGTGTCCAGGAAATAAAACCGGCCCATGGCCCGTTCCAGTTCCAGAAAATCCAATACAAATTGATACTTGGCCGCGGCCGCGGCCCGTTCGCTTCGCAGCCTGGCATTCTGGGCGTCAATAAGATCCGTCACCGAATTGCGCCCCTCGGCATATCCGGCCTGGACGATCTCAAAATTTTTCAATGCCGCTGCCAGCCCTTTCTCCGACAATTCGATCTCCCGGGCAGAAACCGATGCGGTTTCAAGTTTTGACCGGATGTTCAGGTGTAGCTGGCTTCTCAGGTTCCGTTCCGCTATATACAATTGACGGAGCCGTTCCCGGCTCTGGGCCAGATCCTTCTTGTCCGCACCGCCTCTGAAAATGGGCCAGGAGGCCATCAGGGAAACCGACCAGGGATGATCCAGCTCCCCAGGGGTTTTCTGCCGGGCATCAAATTCCTCCACGATCTTGTCCACACTCCCTTTAAGGCTTATGTCCGGCAGGTAGAGCGCCCGTTCCCGGTTCAGGACCACCCGTTCCTGGGACCGGATATCTTCTTTGATCCCCTTGAGCTCCGGCAGATTTCTGTCGGCTTCAAGGATCAGAAAATCGCTGAACCGCTTTAACCGCTTAAGATTCCCCAGCAGCCCGTAAACCTCCGGGTCTGTGATCATGAGTTCAATTCCGGCCACAGGACCGACATCCTCCGGGGTGAATTCCCTGTCGATGGGCCGGTCCAGCACCTGGTTCAGGCTCATCCGTGCCAGCTGGAGATCACGGAAGACATCGTTGAGACTGATGAGATTGGCGGCCATTTCACTTTCCCACCGGCTGACCTCCGAAGCGTCCACCGCACCGACGGCCGCCTTGCTCCGGGCAATATCAAAATTCTTCCGGGTCATCTCCAGGTTATTGTTCTGAATGGCCTGGGAGCTCATGGCAAAGAGTACCTGGATATAGGCCCGGCCGGCGGCAACCACCGTATCCATCAATACGGTTTTTTCCTGGCATCGCCGGGACTCGGTTAGTAACTTCTGGACCGAAAAATTCGCCAGCAGATCATCGGCAAACACGGCCTGGGTGACACCGGCACTGCCGGACACAGTGGTCCGGGCCGGATGGGTTTGGGAGACCTCAACCCGGTTTTCATCAATTTGGGTCAGCCCCGCAGAAAGGTTAACCTGGGGCAGCAGGGCCGCCCCGGCCATGCCGGCTTCCATCTCCTGGATACGGGTATCGGACCGGGCCGACAAGAGATCCAGGTTACGGTCCAAGGCTTCCAGAATAACCTGTTTAAGCTGCAGCCCCGGCCCCTGGCTGAGTTTTTCCAGATTCAGCAGCCGGGCCCCCTCCAAAGCCTCCCAACCGGGATAAACATCTATTTCCCGCAGGGTCTCCACATTCACCACAAAATTTTCCGTATATGTCACCACGGATACGGGCAGGGTGCCGGCATCCCGGCCCTCCAGAATGTCCAGCACATTGATGGCCACCCGCCGGGAGACTGCGTTCAAATTCCGCTCCGGCGCAATGGATGCCATGGCGCCCATGCGGACATGTTTCTCCCCCATCAGGGCAAAGGAGGGCAGCTTTCTCTCGTTCACCGCCTGGATGATATTTTTCATCTGTTCGTCGCTGTTTTCTGAAAAAAACGGCAGCAGGTAGACCGCATCCGCCTCCGGGGGAATGTCTGGAAATCCCGGCTCAATCCTGGCCGGATCAATGTCCACTATGGAGAGTTTTGACGCCGGGTCAACCTGTTCGAGGGTGCGCCCGAAATAGGTATAAAGGGTATGAAACATGGTGGTCTGATCGACGGGCAGCAGGATGGCAAGGTGATGAAAATCATACAGGCTCTTGAAGGTCCTGAAATCCCGTTCCACATCAAAGTGGGTTTCAATATAGTTGAAATTCGGGATGCCGCTGGTGCCCGCCGCCGTCATGGCCAGCCCCTGGAGTTTCCGGTCTATGATGCCGGTCGCAACCACAGGGATTTTAAAATCCCCCATGCGGATAAGGACATCGGAAATTTCAGGCCCCACCCCCACAATACAGTCAATGGTATCATCGGCCGTGAGAGCCCGGATTGTTGCCAGGCTTTTTTCCAGGGGATAGGGCGCCACCTGGATCTCCTGGTATTCCACCCGCCCCCGGCTTTTCAGAAGGGCATTGATTTCCCGGACCACCTGGTGCCGGTAGGCGGCATTCTCCGCCACCCTGGTGATAATTGCTATTTTATAGCCGGACTTGGCCGGGGCCGAGGCGGGCAGCAGAATCAGGAACAAACTCACCGCAACCAAAACAGAATAGTGGATCTTCATCGAATTTTTCCCATCGTTGATATGATCCGGCCGGAACCCAGCCGGCCGGCTTGTTTTTCACTTTTTCACCCTGACAATAAAGCCGCACCCAGCTATACCACCGTCGCTTAAACGACTGTTTACTGGGTGCGGCATGATACGGCCCAATTGACTTTAGATCATCCTCCCCCCCCCGAATCTGGCTGCCAGGACGGCAAAAAACATATTATTATACCCGTTCTCCGCGAAGCCTGGCAAGGCTAAACGGCCTCGGGAAGATAAATAAAAAAGCAGGAGCCCTGGGGGGGGCTGGTCTCCACATCCACGGCCCCGCCGTAGTTTTTGACAATACCGTGAACCACTGCCAGGCCCAGGCCGGCATTTCCCTCCTCTTTTTTGGTGGAATAATAGGGCTCAAAAATATGGGGCAGGGTGTCCGGATCAATGCCCGTACCTGAATCCTTTACCCAGAACCGGACAAATGGTCCGGGGGTAATCCCCAATCCCTCCTGAAAAGATCCGGTTTCAACCGCCACACGCTCTCCCCCCATTTTGATTTTGCCCCGGACGGTAGCATGGGAGGCATTGGAAATCAAATTCATCAGAATCTGACGGATCCGGGTCGCTTCAGCCCGGACCATCAAAGGATCCGGGCCGGGCTCAAAGACAAAGGTCATTTTTTTGCCCAGGGAGGATTTCAGCAGTTTCATCAACTGCATCATCTCCTTGTTCACATCAATCAGAGAGGTCTGATGATGGTCCTCCCGGCCGATGGCATAGAGCTGGCGGGCCAGGTCCCGGGCCTGGTTGGATGCGGTTTCCACGTGGCCCAGATAGGAGACGGCCGGATGGTCTTCGGGCAGGCATTCAACGGCGAGGTCGGTATAATTAAAAATGATCCCCAGCAGATTATTGAAATCATGGGCCGTTCCCCCGGCCAGCAGTCCGATGGATTCCATTTTCCGGGCCTGCCACAGCCGTTCTTCCAGGCGTTCTTTCTCCGCCTCGGCCCTGAGGTGCTCTGAAATATCCCGGCCCGTGACCAGCAGCTCCCCCCCATTGCCGGCGGCAATGGGGACAATGGATATCTCCAGGGGCACCCGGCCCCCGTCCTTTACCACCAGGGAGGCCTGCCGAACCTGGGATGCCCCCTGGGAAAACCGGTGGTCCAGGCGGCCGACGCCCTCAAGTACATCGTTGACATCCATTGCGTTCAGATCGCCATTGCCGTATTTCCCAAGGGCGATGCAATAGGGGTTCACATAGAGGATCCGCCCCTCTTCAGAGATGGTCATGATAATTTCCCGGGCGGATTCCGCCAGAAGCCGGTATTGTAACTCGCTTTTACCCAGGGCATCCAGGGTCTTGACATGGGCGGCCACCTCATTCTGCAGATAGGACTGGGATTTGGAAAGCTGGCCCACCTTTTCCCTGAGCATCTCATTGGCGGATTTAAGCTGGGTATAAAGAGCATGGCTTTCCAGGGCATTGGCGCAATGGGTCATGAGGATGGAGATAAGCCCCAGGGCGGCATCGGGCACCTTCCGGGTATTTCCCTCCAGCACAACCACACACATGCCCCTTACCCGGGAGGTTGTGGCCAGGACATGGAAGAGAAAATTGGCGGAGAAATCCCGGGAGCCGGCGATCACCGGCCCCTTTTCAAGAACCGCCCGGGAAAAGGTGCCGTCTTTGATGAATTCTTCAATTTCTGCTTCGACCATGTCCCGCTGCGCTGCCGGCGTGCAGCTCTCAAGGTTGAAATCAGAACTCTTTTCATCCACCAGATAGAAGGCCAGGGTGGTGGCGGGAATCAACTTCCGGACCTGCTTCCGGCAGGTTTCCAGTATGGTTCCGGGATCTTCTAACCGACTGATGCTGTCATGGATCCCGCCGATATCCCGGATCATATCCAGGGCCTGAATCCTGGACCGGTTGACCTCTTCCAGGTATTCAAGGCGTGCCTTTATTTTTTTGGGATCATCCATAGAAGAACCTTATGGCTTCAGTGATCTGGCGGTCTGTCTGCCTGAGGACCGGCACCAGGGCCGCCGGCGGGATACCCATGGCCTCCCAGGCATGAAGGTCCAGTGCCGGAAGGACGGCTTCCCCTGTGAATCCGATGCCCAGGGCCGAAACCATCCAATTGGCAAAATAGACCACGGCAGTTTCAGTCTCCGGCAGGGTGGTAAAGGCCTTGTGGTGGTTCCGGATCAAATGGGAAATCTGTTCGGGAAAATTCCAGGAATCCGCCAGCAGGCTGCCGAACCGGGCGTGGTCCATTTTAAAAAAATCCGGTTCCACCTGCACCAGCGGCTTTTCCAAATTCCCGGCCCGGGCCAGTGCGGCACCGCAGGCATCGGGGAAATAGCTTAAGAAAACCAGACGGCCGATATCGTGGAGCAGTCCCCCGGTAAAAACCCGGTCGCGGTCTGCCTCGGGGATGTGGGTGGCCAGGTTGGCACAGAGGACAGCGCAGCCCAGGCTGTGGTGCCAGAAGGCTTCCATATCCGGGGCACGGCCCGGCAGGGCCTTGAAATAATTGATCACGGTCACCCCCAGTGCCAGGGTGCAGATCTGCCGGCTGCCCAGGGCCACAGCGGCCTGGGCAAGGGAACTGATTCCTTCTCTGAACCCGTAAAAGGCGGAATTGACGATTTTCAACAGAGAGGCGGAAAGGGCGGTATCTTTACTGACGATTTCTGCGATTTCCCTGCCGGAAAACCTCGGATCCTCAACCGCGGCCTCAATTTCAAAATAGATTTTGGGCAGGGAGGGCAGCTTGACCTCATCCCCCAGCAGGGCCGCAGGGTCCGCCGGTCCGGCCGGTGCAGGGATTTCTTCATCCTCTGCAGCGGCCCCTGTGCGGGCCGCCAGGGCGCTGAAAATCCCAGGATGATCTTCAAACCACTCCCGGGCCAGGTCATGGATCATCCGGACCACCGGATCGTCGAGATCATTATTCCTGAACCATTTTTCCAGGAATTCATCTCGTTCCGCCAGGGGTTCTTCTGATTTTGTTTTTTTCTTACCGCCCTCTGAAACGACATGGACGTCAAGGATGCCCCACATCCGGAGAATCCTGATCTCCTTTTCCCCAAGCAGAGTTCCGGCTTTCATCAGAAGGCGCCCTTCCCTGTTTTTCACCTCACGGGCCAGAACCATTCCGGGTTCGGCGTCAAATACATTCACCAGATTCATTTGTAGTATTTTCCGTTTTTTCGGGAACTTTTGATCTTTCCAGGAAGTCTATATGAAACCAGAGGAAAAGTCAAAAGTGGCAGACCGGCCATCCCCGGTCAGGGGGCGATTCGAATCACCCTGAAACGAATCCGGTCACTTCTTCCGGTTTCATCGGCGACAGCCAGCTGGTATTCCCCGGGCTCAGGCATGGCCATGGCAGCAGAATTGCCCAGGGGACGCCGGTTCAGGAACCAGACCAGTTTCCCATTGCCGCCCAGGGCCTTCAGGGGCAGGAAGGCACCGCCGCGGCCGGGCTGGCTTGAAATCACGCTGTGATCTGCTATGGAAACGATCCTCAGGGCTGGCAGAATCATGGGGGCCAGGTCCGGACAGGATTCCGAATCCCTCGGGATCACTGAAGCGCGCCGTAACCGGGCCGGTATAAACGGTTCAACCTGCCAGGGCCACAGGGCAAAGGCCTTCTTTTTCACCCCTCCGCATACCGGAGCGGCCCTGTTGCCGCTGGCATCCACCCAGAGAGTGCGGACCAGGGAGGCCGCAGGGCCCGCCTCCCCCGTTAGGGTTGGCGGAATTTTATGATCCAGGATCCATGCGGAAAACCGCCGGGCACAGGCCCCTGCCGCCCGGCCCCGGACAGCTTTCTCCCCAAGGCCCGACGGCCAGCAGACCGGCTCCCGGGCCACAGAAGCCGGCTGGGGAACGATCCTGCCGGGGGTCTCAAGGCTTTCCATGACCTGGGCCAGCAGCGGCAGGGCCGTGACGCCCCCGTACTGCCCCGGGCAGGGGGAGCCGTCCGGCCGCCCCACCCAGACCCCTGCCGTAAAATCGCCTTTTACCCCCACCGCCCAGGCATCCCTGAACCCATAGCTGGTGCCTGTTTTCCAGGCCAGGGGCCAGTTCCCTGAAAGCCTGGCGATATTTTCCTGCCCCGGCAATGGCCGGGACAATATCCGCCGGATAATCCAGGCCGCCCCCGGACTCATGAGATAGCGTTCCGTTACCGGGTCGGATGGCCTCAGCCGGAGCCTGCCAGCCACCCCCTTCCTGCCCAGGGCGGTGTACAGGGTGACCAGGGATTCCAGACAGGTCCCCACCCCGCCCAGGGCCATGGAAAGATTGGGCCTGCCGGCAAAGGCAAACCGGGCCCCCGCATTTTTCAGGCGGTCGTGGAACCGGGCCGGGCCGTAGGCCGCAAGGACCTGGACCGCCGGGAGGTTCAAAGAATCGCGAAGGGCACGGGTCAGGGTCACCGGCCCTGAAAATCCTTTGGTAAAATTACCCGGATCATAGGCCTGGCCGAACCGGGGGACATCCATGAGCAGGGAATGGGAATGGACCAGCCCCTCATCCAGGGCCAGCCCATAGACAAAGGGTTTCAGAGTCGATCCGGGGGACCGCATGGCCGTGACCATGTCCACATGGCCCCGGCGCCGGATGCTGAAGAAATCTGCGGACCCGGCATATGCCTGAACCTCCAGGGTTTTATGGTTCACCACCAGAACGGCCCCGGACTGCTCCGGGGGCAGGGTCGCCATATAATTACTGAGCAGTTCTTCGGTATGAAGCTGGGTTTCCTGGTCCAGAAAGGTCTTTATGATACCGGCATCCGGCGCCAGGGTTTTCAGCCGCCGGGCCGCCAGGGGGGCAGACATGGGATTGGGAAACCGGAAAGGGACTACGGGCTCCTGCTTTGCGGCCTCGATATCCTCACGGGACCAGATCCCGAAACCTGCCATGCGGTCCAGGACCTTGTTCCTGGCACGGGCGGCCCGCCCGGGATGGCGGTCCGGCCGGTATCTGGAGGGCGCCTGGGGCAGCACCGCCAGCAATGCGGCCTCGGCGTGGGTAAGATCGTTAGCATCCTTTCCCAGCCAGGTGTGGGCTGCGGCCCTCACCCCTTCGATATTGGCCCCAAAGGGGGCATGGGTAAGGTAAAGGCCCAGGATTTCATCTTTGGTGAAATGGTATTCCAGCTGGACCGCCCTGAGAATCTGGATCAGCTTTACTGTGAGGCGCCCCCGGCCGGCTGCCCCTCCACGGCCTGTGCCCGAAGTTAAGATCCGGGCCACCTGCATGGTAATGGTGGACCCCCCGGAAACCACCCGCCCCTGGATCAGGTTCTGGGCCAGGGCCCGGGCCATGGCCAGGGGGTTGATGCCGGGATGGTAATAGAACCACCGGTCCTCATAGCCCAGCAGCGCCTCGATATACAGGTCAGAAACCTTGTCCGGCACAGCGGGAAACCGCCATATCCCCCGCTGGTCCGCAAATACCCGCAACGGGATACCGCTGCGGTCAGTGACCACCGTGGACACCGGCCGGCCGGCCAGGGGAAGGGGAAACAAGCGGTCGAGAAGTCCCCCAGCCGTTCCAAACAGGAAAATCAATGCAACGGCGGCAAGGCCGGCAAGTTTAAGGCGATTCAGTCGGCCTGTCATCAACCAGCTCAGGGCGCGGCCACCTCCATTTTTTCAATGGTATTCCCGATGCCCCGGATATAGGGGCGGTACATGTCCTCCACCAATGGGGGCGGCACCTTGAAACTGCCCGGACTGACCACCCTGGCCCCGTAGAAAACACGGCTGGTTCTGCCGCCCACCAGATTCAAGGCCGCCACAAAGCGGTCATCCCGGTACTCGGTGTGGGCGGTGGTGTACCGGGTCTGCCATTCCCGGATCCGCTTTTTATCCACCAGCACATCGTCGATGAGAAAGGCCCCGGCAACATTGGGATCTTCCAGTTCCACCCCGGCAGGCACCATATCCACCACCAGGGCATGCGGCATCCGTTCCGATGGCGTGACAGACAATTCCACAATGATGCGGTCCCCGGATTTCACCTTTGCCGGATCCATGGGCTGGCCTTTGGCATCCAGAAACCGTCGGCGGATCTCAACCCCTTCGGACGAGGGGGCTGGCATGGCATTGGGATAGCCCGTCAGCACCAGGTCCGCATAGAGGCTGGCAGTGCCGGTATTTTTAACCTCAAATCCGCTGGCGGCCGCCCCCCGGGTAAAAATAACCTGCCCCGGCCGGTCGCCGGAATAGGTTCCGGCTTTACCCGATACCGTAACCTGTGCCTGCCAGGGTTTTCCCGCGGATGCCAGCCGTGCGGCCCCTGCCATGACCAGGGCGTTCCGCTCCTGGGTGGAGAGCCACTCCCGGCCGGCCAGGGCCTTGTCCAATTCTTCCAGAAAAAGATGGCGGTATTTATAATCGGGAAACCAGGTGGTCAGGCAATAATAGGCAACGGCCATATCCCTGACCCGGGACCCGTAATCCCCGACATAGAATTTTCGGTCCCGCCCAGTCTCAACGGCCTCGGCAAAGGCCTGCCCGGCCCGGTGGCGGTCACCGGCCAGCCCCAGGGCCGCTCCGGCCTGAACCAGGGCAAGTGGCCCTTTGGCATGTTTTCTGGCATAGGCGAATACCGACCGGGCATCCCCCAGGCTCAGGGACTGGGTCCGGGCCAGGACAAAGGCGGCATAGGATCTTACCGCGGCCCTGAAAGCATTCTTTTCCACATATCTTGATACGGGAATCATATTGGGCCGCCGCACATAGGTGACCAGGCGCTTGAAGGCCTTTTTCCCAGCCGCCTCCGGCATCTCAAACCCGGCATCCGCCGCATTGACCATGAAATGGACGGCATAAGCCGTCAGCCAGGCCTCCTCGGGGCTGCTGCTGTTCCATAGCCCGAACCCGCCGGAACTTTTCTGCTTTTCCATGAGCCGCTGGATACCGGTGTTGATCTTTCTGGTCTTTTCCTCCTGGGAGGTGGTGGCCACCCCCAGGCCGGCGAACTGCTCGCCGGTGAGCAGGACATGGGGAAACAGTCCGGATACGGTCTGTTCCAGGCATCCGTAGGGGTAGGCCATGAGGCGGCCCACATGGTCGGCCAGGTTAACCGGTGGTTCCGTATCCAGGCCGGCCTGTACGGCAATGGTCCCCGACACCAGGGCCTCCAGATCCGAAGACCCGGGGGACAGGGTCTCCCCCGGGGCAAGCTGCCGTTTCCAGCGTTTGGTCAGGGGCGGGTAAGGCGACCGGGTCTCCAGGTACCAGTTTTTCACCAATTCACCGGAAGCGCCCTGGGCCTTTATTCCATTTATGCGGCAGGTAATCCTGGCCCGGCCTGACACAGCCCCGGCCGCCACCGGCAGCTCCGCCACGGCTTTGGCCGAGGGGGCCAGTTCAAGGTGCCGGACCGATTCCCCTTCAAAGGAGATGGGGCCGAAAATATCCGCCTCCAGGGTGAGGGACTGGGACATTTCGGTGAGGTTGTGGAGATCCAGCATGATCTTTGCCCTGTCCCCGGCAGCCAGGAACCTGGGCATGGTGGCCTGGACCACCAGGGGCGAGGCCAGGATCATTTCCCGTTCACCGGCGCCGAACTCACCCGCCGTATGGGCCACGGCCATGAGGCGCAGCCGCCCGTCAAAATCCGGAAGGTCCAGTGTAAACCCGGCATTCCCCTGGTCATCGGCCTCAACGGCCCGGTGATAGAGGGCCACAATCTGCACGTCCGTGGACGGGCGGTCGCCGCCCCGGGTCAGGGTGGGGGCGTCGCCGCCGAACCGCTGCCGGGCATGGGCGCCCTTGTTGGCCTCAATGAGCTTCTGGTAGACATCCTGGAGTGCCGGCCCGTATTTACGGGGTCGGAAAAAATAGTCAAATGGAGAGGGCGTTTTGAATCCGGTGAGATTAAGGATGCCCACATCCACGGCAGCCAGTGTCACCATGGCCTTTGACGGTGCCTTGCCCGCCGCTGTTTTCAGGGAGACGGTCACATCAACCTTTTTATTGGGCTGGGTTTTATCCGGGGCCTGGATCTTTACGGCAAGCTGCCGGCTGCTTCTGTCCAGGGGTAGATGAACCAGGCCTACGGACCGCCTGGGCAGCCGGGCGTCCCTGCTTTCTCCCGGCCGCACCACCAGGGCCGAGACATAGATATCATGGCGGTTCCAGGCGGGATCGATATCAATTTCAAAGGCCTTGCCCGCCGCCGGCAGGTCAATGGGCAGGGTGAGCAGATTTTCCTGGGCATCCACAAATAGCCAGCCCCTGCCCCCCTGGGGGGCCTTCACCGTAACCAGGGCTTTATCTCCGGCCCCGTAGGCGGGCTTGTCCAGGGCCAGGTCCACCCGGTCCGGGCGGTTCATACCGCCCCGGCCCGACGGATCGGGATCCCATCCGGCCCTGACCCGGTAAGCCGTGGTCAGTCCGGTGGCGGGATTGAGGATTTCCAGGCGGTATCCCCCCCATTTTACCGGGAAGGCGACCCGGGCCCGGCCCGCCGTTTCCCCGGCCGCATCAATATCCACTTTAAACCGGTCCACGGGGTAAAACTGGCTGGTAAATCCCCAATGCCACTCGTTGTTTTTATACTCCCAATAGTATTCCCGGTGTTCACGGATCACCGTGGCTTTCAGCCCCTTGGCCCCCTGCAGTTTTCCGCCGGCATCGGCCAGGATCACCTCAAACTCCGCCGTGCTGTCGTAGGGCACCCGGCCGGCATCCTCTTTCAGGGGAGACAGGTTGCGGATCCCCACCAGTCCGTCCGCCGGCCAGATTTGTCTGGATGTATTGCGCACGACGGGCCGCCCCCCGGAATCATAGAGGCTGACATTGGCCGTGACCCAATGGGGGGAGGTGACGCCCTTCCACCGGTTCTCCACGGGAATCACCCCTTTGCCGGCATCATCCAGCCGGACATCATCCGTGGTGAACGAGGTATTGATCAGATGTTTAATACCCCCGAATTCAAATCCGGGCCATTGATCCTTGAAGAGTTCCCGGGCCGGCTTTATGTGCACCAGGGCATTGACCCGGCTGCCGGCGGCCGGGGCACCGTACAAAAAGTCCCCCTGCACCTGGATGGCCATGGGGGTGTCCGGCGAGGCAGCGGCCGCTTCATCCTTGGCAATCTCCAGCTTCATCCGTTCGGGCAGGAATTCGGAAACCACGAATTCATAGGGATCGAGGTCACCCGCCCCCCCTGAAAAAGCCACCTGCCATTTACCGGTGAGGGCGTTTTCAGGCAGGGTAAAGCTGGTGCTGAAATGGTTGCCGGCCCCCGGTTTCAGGGTGAATTCCCGGACCATCCGACCGTCGGGCCGCTTCACTTTCGCCCGGATGGGCAGCCCAGGGGTCGCCCCCCCGTCATGGTTTCTCAGTATGCCGTCCATGACAACAGTTTCCCCGGGCCGGTAAATATCCCTGGGTCCATAGGCAAAAAACTGCACCGGCCGGTGAAGATCCTGTCCCATGGCAAATTCTGAAAGATCCAGGGCAGGCACATCCATGGGCATCAGGGTGATATGGTTGCCCCGGGTCACCGACACCAGTGCCAGCTTTTCAAAACGGCCGGGGATAATGGCCCGGCCGGATTTGTCCGTGGGCTGGGCAAACAGGGAACGCCCCTTTTTGTCAAAGCCTTCCACACGCGCCTTATTCACCGGCTTAGCCGTTTCCAAGCTCTGGACATAGAAATTTAAATTCTGCTTGTAGATCCGGGCATGGACACCCAGATCCGATATGGTGAACCAGGTAGTATTGTATCCGTATTCATACCGGCCAGCCCCCCGCAGGACGGCAAAATAAATCCCCGGCGCCTTCAGCTCTTTGATGTGGGTGATGGGGATATTGACCTGGGTGCGCAGATCCTTTTTGATCTCCAGGTCCCAGCGGCCGGAGTAGACCAGGTCGGCCACCTCGGCCAGGTTCCGGCTCTGGTAATAATTCATATAATCCGAGGACCTGAAATTTTTCCTGAACTCCGCGGTCATCTCCGGCCTGACCCGGAAAAAATCGATATCGGCCTTGTCAATGTTCAGACTGTCCACGGGCAGTCCACGGATGAGCTTGGAGGCCAGGATAAAGCCCCTGGAGCCAAAGGCGATCATGGGTTCCGCGGAACGGGTTCTGACTTCATATAGGGTTTCCTGCTCAAGCGTATCTCCGCTCTCGGACTTCAGCCCTTTTTTCACCCGGATTTTGTAGGCGGTATCCGCCTCAACCTGGGTAAAATAAACCACCTGGGGATCCTGGGCCAGTATCCAGGCCCCTTCCACAGGTTCCTCACCGTCTGTCATGATTTTAAGGTAGGGCGACATGTCCTGCCGCCCGTCAACGGCTTTGGAAAAGGTAACGGCCAGGGCATTTTCACCGTCCACGGTCTGCTGCCCGGCAAACAGGGCCTCAAACTCGGCGGCCGACGCCCATGCCGGCAGGATAAAAACAAAGATAAACAAAAGAAAAATACGAAGGGGTTTCATGGTGTTATTCCTTCTCAAAGGAGGGGGTTAGAATAATATCTCGAATCATTCAATTTTATATCTGTCCCATAGAGAACATCCAATACAAGTATTTGGGCTGCATTATGGTGGTATTTGTCTTGAAAATCAATTCTTCTTTACCGGAGCTGTTTCTCCGGGGCAAAGAGTTCAACCGCCGGGCGGGATGGAAACATTCAATTGCCGAAGGTCGGCACCGGGGCCGGGCGGCCCGGTCTATGGATGGAAATTGCTAAAAAACCGGGGAGACAGAAATCTCCCCGGTTTTAAGTATTTAAACCAAGGTCCCCCAGGAGAGGTCAAAGGCCTGGTCGTTCTGCTCCAGGTTGGTGATGACCAGGGAGGGCATGATCCATGCCTGGCCGTCGCCGTCCGTGGGCTGGGCCACCTTTATCACGGGAAAGGCGGTCTGGCGGGCAATGGTCTTTACCGTAAGAAACCGGGTGTGGTTATCACTGGCCGGAAGCCGGGTAAAGGCCAGGTGGTTTACGTTATTGTGCATGGCGGATTTCTTGTAGGTTTCGAATTCCTCCATGTTGTAGATCCGCCCCGGCACCACTTCCATCTGGGTATCGGTGCGGGTATCCGTATCCACGGATATATAATACTTATGATCCTCGAAGCTGATCTCATACCCGTCGTAAAGGGTGTAGACATTGCCCAGGAGGGTGATGAGCTTTTCAAAATGGTTGATCTTCTTGGCGTATCTTTCGCCTTCCTGGTTTTTGCCCACATGGCGGTATTCGGCCATGAACAGGCAGTTCTCCGGCAGAAGCAGCAGTTCCTCCTTGTTGAACTCTTTCAGGATGTGGTGTTTGATGGCGGCCCTGACCTTTTCGCCCTTGGTGGGCCGGCCTGAAACCAGGAAATAAATGCCGGAGACCTCGTGGTCCCGCCGCCATTCATTGACCAGGGCGGCCTGCTTGTTGCAGAGCAGCTCCAGAAACCGGGCAAACTCCTTTTTCAGGAACCGGTCGTTTTCCCACCAGGGCCCCTCGTCCTCGGGCCGCCGGGTCTGGGTGAATGCATCGGCAAAATACTCCCCTGCCTTTCTTTCGGAAAAGGATTCCTTGCGCTTCAGGGCCGTGGTGATGCCCAGGTCCTCATCCTGGTAGGTGGATGCCAGGAGTACGCTGACATCGGAAGTCAGCCCCCCGATATCGATATGGCAGACCACAAAATTAAGGTTCTCGGCGTCGGGGTCCCGGTAGGGGGCCTGGGAAAAGAGAAAATCCACCTCCCTGAGATCCGGCCGCCGGTCCTTGTGGCCGGAGAGTTCCCAGAAGGGCATAAGTTTGATGAGATTGAGAAAGTAGAGTTCACAGGCCCCGCTCTCGTCGGCGGAGATATTCACAAAGGTTTTCCGCAGATGGCGCAGGTCCGAAGGAAACAGCCACTTCCATTTCCGGTCCGCAGCCAGTTCCATGCAGACCGAATAGATGTTCTCCCGGTACCCGTTCCTCAGGTTCTCGATAAAAAGGTCGGGTACGGTGACCCGGATCTCGGTGATCACGGGAATGGCCGGGCCGTTCCAGGGTCGTTCCTTGTTGGGTTCGGTGATGAACCTGAAGCTCTCCTCAAGAATTTTTTTAATATAGAGCTTGAACTGGGGCACATCCCCCTTGTAGGCGGCGAACTTGGAGGCAAAGGCGTATTTGGCGCTTCTCACCACCTGGCTGGAGCTGACGTTGTTTTCCCCCACATTGGGCACGAATGCAAAGTCCCGCTCGTCCCCGGAGGGCGGATTGATAAAGGCCGAAGGGAAACCGCCCTGGGCATCGGAATCCCCGTGGACCACATACTGCCAGGAATCGGTGATCTTATCCCGGCCGAAACTGCAGGGCCAGCAGAGCACCGATGTCCGGTAGGAGCCGAAATCGATAAAGAGGATATATTCCTCGTGGTTGTTGGTATCCCTGGGGGTCCGGCCGGCAATGGTCTCATAGTAGAGCTTGCCGTCGTCCTCCAGCTCCAGCTGGAACTGGTCCACTTCCTTGGGTTTTCTCTTGAAAAGTTTAAAGATCATGGGATTCTTCCTCCATTAAACGTCTTTCCAGAAGGGTGTAATCCCCCCTTGCCAATGTATTGGGCACGTAGAATTCAGCCATGTTCATGATGATATGGGGCAGGTCTGATTCCTTGGCGCTTAAGAACCCCTTTCTGTCGGGATCCAGGCGCCGGTAAAGGTTGTCCCAGAGGACGCCGGCAATGGTGCGGCTCCTGGTGTTGTCCCCCAGGAACTGGTCCAGATACTGGGAGAATACCGTTGTCCAGAATTCCTTGTGGTCCTGAATCTCACCGTTGTGGGTATAGGCCATCTCCGTGTTGAAAAACTCCCGGATGCCCTGGTAGGACTCGTTGAGGATGGCCTTGCGGACCCGTTCCTTTATTTCCGTGACCTCGTCGTAATTTTCAATGTCGTGGATGCTGTCCAGGGCCAGGGCATGGACCTCTGCCGCCTCCTTTATCCAAGGGGCAAGGAAAATATTGTCCAGGGCTTCCTGGATATGGGAGGAGGAGCAGAGCTGGGCCAACATATTCCTGGACCAGGAGATGCCCCCGTCCTTTTTGACCTGATCCTTAATCTCCCGCAGGTCTTTGTAATTGGAAAGGTTCCGGATCCAGGAATCCACATGGGGCCCCGGTGAGATAAAGGATACCGGATATTCGCCATTGCAGGGATTGACCAGCTGGACAATGGATTCAAAGGAAGTATAACTTTTAAAGTCCGCTGCCAGGTCGCTTTCCACATCCGTATTCCCGCAGTAGCTGGCAATGGCGCTGTCCCCCTGGAGGGAAAGCACCAGGGGCAGCTTGTGGTAGGAATAATTGGTTTTCAGCACATCCCCGTATTTTTTCAGGATGGCGTCCAGGGGATGGCCCGGGGGAATGGCGATCTTATGCTGGAAACAGGCCACCAGGACACCCGGGTAGCGGACCAGGCAGTCCAGCATGTTCTGCTGGAATTTGAGGTGCCTGTCCTTCTGGCTCTCCAGGGCGTCGGCCCCCTCCTTGATGCCCGGGTATTCGATCACCGGCAGGGTCATGGGGGTTTTGTCGGCCGGCACGGCCACCCGGATGAGGTAATCCTCGGGCTCGGCCCCGGAGGAGAGGTCGTAAAGGCGGTTGAACTGCTCCCAGGTCAGCCGGTCCCGAAGCACCCGTCCCGTGCTGATGGAGACCTGGGAAACCACCACCTCGTCGGTCCAGGTCACCGGATCCACCAGGCAGGGGACGGCGGTATTCTCCGAGGTATTCCGTTTCTTAACGGAAAACAGCGCTTTTAAATCATCATTGTCAAAGAGGTCCAGCAGATAACTGGTTTTGAATGACTTGTCCGTGCCTGTGATGTGGATATAAACGGGGGTGTCAATGGCCGGCACGGCCTTGAGGCAGTTTCTGCACCGCTCGATAATGCCGCCGGCATTTACCTGATGTTCCGCCGGGATGGTCTCCAGCTGCTGGACAACGGCTTCAATTTCCTGCTGCAGTTTTAAAAGGCGGTCTCGCTTATCGTACATGTTATGGTCTAAACTCCTTGGCGATTAAAATGCGTCTATAATCTGGTAGTTACCGTCAGTTGCCCTTACGATCTTGAGTTGGGCATCCCCCAGGTCAATTTCCATATCCTCGATATTATCCCGGAAACTGAAGGTGATGCTGTCCTTGGAAATCATAAATGTAAAGGGATTGAAAAGGTTCACGCTGGCCTTTTCGAATACAGCCTTTTTGCCGTCCTTGAAGGTGGCCCTGAAGCTGTCCAGGGGCTCGAAAAGACGGATGATATTGGTGGTGCCCGGTGTGATGGTCAAAGACTGCACCGATAGGCTGTCTTCTTTAGACAGCTGCACCAGGGTGGTGTTCACCTGGATGGGATCCCGCTTCAGGGAGAGGCGGGCCTCTTTCTCAAAGGAAGATTTGGTGATCAGGTTGGAAAGCACCAGGCTGGCCAGGGGATCATGGGTCTGGATCCCGTATTTCCCCCGGGTATCGCCCATGAGCAGCTCCCGGTGAACGGCCACGCTGATCTGCCCGCCCTTCAGGGCATTGAGACCCAGGGATTTGATCTTTTCCCTCACGATCTCAAGCTGACGGGCATGGCCGGTGGTCCGGGTAAAATAGGTCAACGCATCGTCGGAGAGCTTCAGTTTCGTGGCCTGCCCTTCGTCGAGCCCGTACCAGGTCAGGCTCTTGTCCAGCTTTTTCCTTCCCAGTAGCAGGCTGCCCATGCGCTTGGGCAACAGGGTGGCCTTATCTGCATTGAAAAATGCGGCAAACTCCAGGTTGCCGGATTGATCCTTCTGGGTCAACAGATACCATTGGTTCCCCTTGACAGGCGTTTCGATGCGCAGGGGGGTAAATGTATAGACATTTTCAAGGAACCCCTTCATTTTGTAGCTGATATTGTCGCTTTCCATGAGGGCGGCAAAGGCGTTTTCATCCCTGATTTTTTTAAAATCCCGGTAGGAGATCATGTTTTGCTTCATGTATTTGGAAATCTCCGCCGGCCGGATGTCCAGGTCCCCCACCTTGAAATAAAAAATGTTTGAGGCATAACCGGACCTGTCGGTGGAATAAATCCGTGCCAGACGCATGAATTCCGTGCCGGCCAGGACGGCCTGGTGCCGGGATATGACACTATTCACCTGTTTATTGTAATTGAAATAGGCAAAAAGGACCAGGCGGCTGCCCTGGTTCCGGTCCTTTGCATCAGCCGCCCGGTAGGCATCCAAATCCATGGTGGCCAGCATCCCGGAGATGTATTCAGGTCGCAGCAGGTCCTCGGCAATGCTGTAATTTTCTGATGTATCATCGGCCATCCATTCACTCACCATTGGAAATACCGATGCATAAAATTCCATTTCAGGGCCACTGCTGGTACTGCTGCCTGTCAGCCGCTTAAAGCTGAAAGGAAATTTATCCATGAGATTGCCGTACTTGATCCCGGCAAAAAGGGCGGCCAGAATTAAAACAGCAACGGCGATTCTGGGGAACCAGAACTGCTTCATCTGGCTTACCCCTTTTTCCTTTTGAAGGTAGGCCAGAAGCTGCCGCACCCGTTCCTTGCCCACGGATGCGTCGCTGTGGACCACATTGCCACCGAAAGCCACAATGGGTTTCTTTTTGTCAAGGGGCCGGAAAAAGGCCCAGGCATGCCCGATGTTGTCTCCCCGGGCCGCACGTACGGTGAGGTAGTCCACAAGCGCCTTGCGCTCGGAATTGTTCAATTTGTTCATGGGCACCGGTTCCATATCCGGATCCAGTTCCATGCGGCCATCCACGCCGATGACCCGGATCTCCAGGTGGGGGCCGATGCTCTGGTACCGCCGCACATCCTGAAAAAAATTGCAGTCCCCTGGAATCAGGGCCTCGTAAATCAGGGGCAGATCATTTATTTTCTTTACATTCAGTTCAAACAGGTTCAACCGTCCCATGTGGTCTTATCTCCTACACGCTTTCCGGAAATTTCAGGGCTTGTCATCTTCAAAACATAGAAACATACCACAAGAAGGTCCGAATTAACAGAGGGGAGAGAACCAAAAAATGAAAAATGTGGTTAATAATCATTGATTTATGCCGCCATTTAGTCTTTAATGGCCGATTTTCAAAAAGGTTTAAAACAAAGGGACGGAATCCAGAATGTATACCAGACACATCAAAGATACCCTTGTCCTCTCCCTGCCCATGATTGTGGGGCAGATCGGCCAGCTGACCATGTCCGTGGCCGACAACGCCATGGTGGGCCGCGTGGGTGCAGACGCCCTGGCCGCCGCAGCCTTAGGCAACGGCCTGTTCACCCTGATCATGGTAACGGGCATCGGCATATCCATGGCAATCACCCCTCTTGTGTCCATGGCCAAGGGCGCCGGCCGGGACAGGGAGTGCGGCACCATCCTCCGGCAGGGCCTCATGGTCAACATGGCCACGGGAATCCTCCTCTGCCTGGCCACCTTTATTGCGGCCCGGTTTATCCCCTTCCTGAACCAGCCCGAGGCCATTGTAGGGCCGGCCATGGTCTACATGGAGGTGCTGGGGCTTTCCATGCTGCCCCTGATGCTTTTCCAGTCCTTCCGGCAGTTTGCCGAAGGGATAAGCGTACTCAAGCCGGCCATGGTCATCACCCTGGCCGCCAACCTGGTGAACATCTTTGTCAACTGGGTGTTCATTTTCGGCAACCTCGGCGCCCCGGCCCTGGGGCTCACCGGCGCCGGCATCGCCACTTTTTCATCCCGGGCCTTTATGGCGATTTGCCTCATGGCGGTGTTGCTCAACGCCCCGGCCCTCAAACGGTATGACCCGGGGCGGTATTCCGGAAAACTGGACACAGCCCTCATCAAACGGCTGCTGGCCATCGGCATCCCCGGGGCCTGCCAATACTTCTTCGAGGTCTCTGCCTTTACTGCCTCATCGGTGATTGTGGGGTGGATGGGGGTGCGGGAACTGGCCGCCCACCAGATCGCCCTGAACCTGGCCTCCATCTCATTCATGTGCGCCATGGGCATCTCCGCCGCCGGCACCATCCGGGTTTCCAACGCCCTGGGCCGCAACGACGGGCCCAATGTAAGGAGCGCAGGCTTCAGTGCCGTATTCCTCTGCATGGGCTTCATGGCCCTGGCCGGCCTGGCCTTTGTCCTTTTCAGAGATACCCTGCCCGGGTTTTATGTATCCGACCCGGAAGTCATCCGGATCACCGCCCTGCTCCTGGTCATCGTGGCCTTTTTCCAGATATCCGACGGTACCCAGGCCGTCGGGATAGGCATACTGAGAGGTCTCACGGACATGAAGATTCCCACCGCCCTCACCCTGGCCGCTTACTGGCTCATCGGCCTGCCCTCGGGCTACGCCCTTGCCTTTCACTGGGGGCTGAGCATATACGGAATATGGTACGGCCTGCTCATCAGCTTAACAGCCTCCGCCCTGCTCATGATGCTCCGTTTCCATATCAAAACCCGCATCCGGCCGGCTTGATACGCCCCGCTTCCCGGACCCCGATAGAGGCCGGGGGCCGCCCTTTTGGCCGAAGTCGGGTGAAAACAATGGCTATCTCTTCAGTTGAATAGAGGACAGGAGACCCTTAAATGTATTGATAAACCCGGTAAAATCGGCTTCGGAAAGAATCAACGGGGGGTCAATCCTGAACGCCGCCCCTCTGTTCCCCAGGATGTATCCCTGCTCAATAAGGCCGCTGTAAATTGCATCCGCCATATCCTTATCTCTCAGATCCACGGCAAACATCATTCCCCTGCCCCTGACATCAAGGACTATTTCGTTATCCACAAGGGAATGAAGCTGGGACAGAAATCGGACGCCTTTCTCCTCAGCCGCCCTTATGAGATCGTTGTTCTCAATCTCCTGCACCACCTCATGCACAACCGCAGCCCCCAAGGGATCATTCTGGTGGGACTGGGCGTATTTAAAGGGAGTCCTTTCAAGTTGCCCGAGTGTCTCACGGTTGATTGCCGCCACACTGACCGGGTATCCGTTTCCGATTCCTTTACCCATGGCAATTAAGTCCGGTTCGATATCATAGTGCTGGTATCCAAACCATTTGCCCGTCCGGCCAACCCCTGTGGTGACTTCGTTTGCGATTATCTTGCCCTTATTCTTCCGAATGATCGTAACGATGTTTTGAATCAGCGCTTTTGGCGGAAACCGCACAAATCCCGACGAGCTTCCCGGTTCAAAAATAAACTCCGATATATCATGGGGAATCTCCTTGAGCAGCGGACAGGCTGGGTCGCAGCACGCATTCTTTTTGCATGCTTTGCATGGTTCCCAGTCGAAAACATACCAGGACCGGTTTCTGTCGGTAACAGAAGAATAGGCGCCAAGGTATGAATCCTCAAGTGTCATGGAAATATTTTTTCCGGTGAGATGTTTTGATATCTGTCTCAGTATCTCTATGGCCTCGCTGCCAGAACAGAGAAAGGTGCATTTTCCGTCATCAAAACCGATCCGCCGCAATATGGATTTTGAGGCTTTTTCAAGGATGTGGTTGGAGTAACAGAATCCGGCATGCACCAATGAATCAATTTGTTTCTTAACCGTTCTGTTTACCTGTTCATTATTGTGACCCAACGCCATGCACCAGGTCCCCGATTCCAAGTCAATAAACCGTTTTCCCCTATCGTCGAACAGGTATACGCCCTGGCCGCCGACAATATTCGGAAGTTTGAGTTCATGTCCGGTACTGCTGAAAACGTGTTCCATATATCCTCCTGTTTCCGACAAATGATAGTCTTTCGGCCCAGAATTCAACCCTTCTGCCCCACCTATCAATATTTCTTTGTATTTGTCCAGATACAGAATGATGAAAAAAAGTGCACCACAGTTTCACCCCCTGCAATCTTTATTGACTTCCGGAACCCGCCTCCACCGGAGCCGGTTAGAAAGGACCTGCGGCGGATACGTCCGGCAGGGTTTTCCGGATGTATTGCTTGAAATTGGCCAGTACCGGATGGGCAGTCCCTTTTAAATGACAAAGGTGCAGGGACAGCCTCGGCGTTTCTCCATTTATCGGCTTGAATACCACGCCCTTCCGCCGGCTCAGCGTACTGGACCGGGGGACAATGGCCAGGCCGAGCCCGGCCGCCACAAGGGGGATGGCACTGTGGTACGAGGATGTCTGCTGGACGATATCAGGGGTAAAACCGGCCAGGGAAAAAATACGCAGCCATTCGTTAAACAGGGCAGGCTGGATCTTCCGGGAAAAAAATATAATCTGTTCCCCCCTCAGCGAGCCCAGGGGCACCTGTGCTTTGCCGGCAAGGGGATGGTGGGAGGGAACGGCCAGCATATAGGCCTCTCTGTGAATAACGCGGGTATGGCAGCCGGAGGTGTCCTGGCCGAACAGCCGGACAATCCCGGCCTGAACCGACCCGTTCAGTATCGCCGACAGCTGGTCGCAGGTGTTCATCTGCGCAAGCCTTAATTCCACCTCAGGATATTCTTGTTTAAATCCCCGGATAATATCAGGCAGAAAGGAATCCATGGCCGGCCCGACATAGCCTATTGATATGGTTCCCCTGTCCCCCGCAGAAATCCGGGAAATATCCGTCCGGGCATTTTCCACCATACCCAGTATCTTCTCCGCATGCCGGACAAGCGCCTTTCCGGGCTCAGTCAGTTTTACCATCCGCTTGTTCCGGATAAAAAGCGGCACCCCGAGTTCCTGTTCCAGCTTTATGATCTGCTGGCTCAGGGGCGGCTGGGAGATATTCAGGGTTTTTGCAGCCCTGCCGAAATGCAGTTCCCGGGCCACGGCCAGAAAATATCGTAAAAGGCGCAATTCCATTCCCTGTATATAATACAAAATACATATTACTGAAAGTCTATAAATATATTGGATGTATTTTTCCACCTGGTTTAACCTGGCCCTGAACCCGATAAAAAAGGAGAGAAATCATGACGCCATCATCACGTGAAAAAGGATTAAAGGCATTGAAACAAATCACCGGGGCCACGGGAGAGCAGGTAATAGAGAGCCTCAAGGATACCGCCCCGGAACTGGCCGACTGGATCATCGATTTCGGTTATGGTGAGGTCTTTTCAAGAACGGGCCTGGACATGAAATCAAGGGAGCTTGCCACGGTTGCGGCATTAACGGCCATGGGCACGGCGGCTCCCCAGTTAAAGGTGCATATCCACGGCGCCCTCAATGTCGGATGCAAAAAAGGGCAGATCATTGAGGTGATTCTTCAAATGGCCGTATATGCCGGATTCCCGGCGGCAATCAACGGGGTCAATGCCGCCCGGGACGTTTTCAGAGAAAAAGAGATTCTGGATTAAAGGGCTTTAAGGCGTTGTCGCCCATGCCCCGGAAGCGGGACCTCATGGAAATCCGGGCGGGGAAGCATTGCAGCCTGGCCACGCCATTACCTGGCAAAGGAAAAGGACACGGCAACCGGGTCAACGCCTTAAATCAGATCGGATACCATCTTACCCAGCGCCTTGACCGCCCACCGGGTGGTGTCAGACCACATGGCCGCATTCAAGCGGATGAAATGCCGGAATTGATCCGTGGTGGAAAAAATGGCTCCCGGTGCAATGGAGATCCCTTGACGGGCGGCCATACTGTACAATTTAAGGCTGTCCACCGACCCCGGAAGCTCAATCCAAAGGGTAAACCCGCCCTCAGGCCGCGTAATCCTGGTCCCGGAAGGAAAGTGACGCCCGACGGCATTGGACATCTGAAGGACTTTTTTGGCATATTCCTTCTGGATTTTTCGAAGATGGTTGTCATACCCGCCGCTGACAAGGAATTCCGCCATGGCCAGCTGGGTCGGGGTAGGCGTGGCAATATTGATCACCAGTTTTTGATACATCACCGCATCAAAATGGCGGCCCGGAACAATCCAGCCGACCCTGTATCCCGGGGCAATACTTTTTGAAAATGAAGCGCAGAGCAGGGAATGGCCCTGGTCATCCCAGGATTTTATCATTGAGGGGCGATGGCCGGAAAAAGAAAGGTCACCGTTGATATCGTCTTCAATCAGAGGCACCCCGGCCCGTTTCACCACTTGCAAAAGCGCCTGCTTCGCCTCATCCGGCATGCAGTTGCCAAGGGGATTATTGAAGTTGGAAAGAATGAGGCATGCGGCCACGGAGTGCCGTTCCAAGGCCTTTTCGAGCAGATCAATTTCAATGCCCCGGGTCGGGCACATGGGGATTTCAAGCACTTTAAGCCCCAAATTTTGAATCATCTGCAGGAAATTAAAATAAATCGGGGTGCCGATGGCAAGGGTATCCCCCTTTTGGCAAAGGGTTTTCAGGGCCAGAAAAACCGCTTCGCTGGCCCCATTGGTGATGATGATTTCCTCCGGATTCACGGAACACCCGGCCCGGACCATCCGTTTGGAGATCTGTGTGCGCAGCCGTTTGTTCCCGGGTGTCACGGCATAACCAATGCTTGCCCCGGGGAACCGCCTGTTCTCCGAAGCCAGCATGCGGTTCAGTTTTTTTACCGGAATCAGTTCCGGATCGGGTATGGCCGCTCCAAACTGAATGAGATCGGGATTCATCACATCACCCATCACCCGCATCACCACTTCGCTGTCTGTGATTTCAGTCGGATTCAGCGGCCTGCGGCTATGGCTGTATTGGGGGCCTGCAGGGATACCGGGCAGGCGCGGGCAGACATAGTAGCCGGACTGCGGCCTGGATTCGATGGCGCGCCGGTCTTCAAGAAATCCGTAAGCCGTTTTCACCGTATTTATGCTGACCTTGAACTGACGGCTTAAGGCCCGGATGGACGGGATCCGCTCGCCGGGCTGAAAGGTGCCTTCATCCACCAGGCTTAAAATTTTTTCCGCAACATTTTCATACAGAGGCTTTTTTCTCATAATTCTCCCTGCAGGGGCGTGGGGTGCTGGCAATGAAATCCGAAGGCAGCGCAGAGGGTTTTGCTCCCCATGGAAGAATTCCCGCAAGGCCCTTTACGCCTGTTTTCATCTCCTCAATGGAGATTTTTTTCATCATAAACAGGTTCCCGCAAAGAATCAATCCGACACCGGCAAAGGCCTCGCTGCTCCAATGGTAATCTTCCCAGATGGTTGAAATGATAAGGGCGACAATGGGAAAAATCAGGGTGGCGTAAGCAGCCCGGTCCGCTCCGATGCGCCCGATCAGGGACAGGTAGCAGCCAAAGGCCACAATTGAGCCGAAAAGGGCAAGGTAAACCAGGGCCCCTAAATATTCCAAGGACAGATCCAATACAAATGGCTTACCTGACAGGGACGCAACGGCCAGCATCAGCAAGGCGCCGTAAGTCATTCCCCAGGCATTGGTTTGAACAACGGGAAGGCCATTTTTTTGATTCCTGGCGGAGATGATGTTGCCCAGGGAGGCCAGAAGGGTGGCAGCGAATGCAACGGCAATGCCTACCAGGGCCTTGTCTTCCCAATGAAAGGCATGGAACTCCGGCTTAAAAACCAGCACAATGCCGCATAATCCGAAAATCCCGCCCACGATGATTCTTGCGTCAAAGGGGGACTTGAGAAAAACGGCGCCATTAATCATGTTAAAAATGAGAACCGTGGAAAAAATAACGGCGGCCAGACCGCTGGTGATATAAAGTTCCGACACATAGAACAGCCAATAGTTCAATGCAAAGAGGAAAAGGCCCTGGAGCGCCATGAACAAATGCTCTTTTAAGGTAAAGCGCATGTTCAGGCGCCGGAGGGCACACCAGATCATCAACATAACCGCAGCCAGGGAGAATCGATAGGCCACCGAAAGGATGGGGTCAACCCGCCCCAGTTGGAACTTGATACCGATCCAGGTCGATCCCCATATCAAAACAGTCAACGCATAGTAAATAATGTTTTTCACGGCTTTTCATTTCCTTTGAGTCTGGTTATTGGCTTATGCCTGAAATTTTATAATCTTTTGATTAAACAACAAGATACAATTCCGCAGATAAAAATAGGATACAATTTAAAAAAAATTTTTTTGGGCAGGATACAAAACAATGATTTAAAAATTGTATCCCTTGCTGAAAAGCAGATTTATGGTACCTGGGAATACTTCAGAAAGAATGGTGCGGATACGGCAATGGCCGTATTTATAATGCCGTTGGATATTCCGATGGTTATATTGCTGATTCCTGCTCGTAAATCAGTTCACCGCAAAACGGGCAAAAGACCATTTGGTTCTCTTCTCTGCTCCCCTCGAAAAAAAACCATTCACCACCGCACTCGGATTCATAATGCGTTTCATTTTCATCAATTACAAGTTCCCATTCGCATTTTTTCATAGTTCTGTCCTGTATGTGAAAAAATTAAACTTCCATTTACAGAAAAAAGAATAGCCAAAAGCGAAAATACTTAACAAACTAGATGAATATGAACCTGATGTTGCTTGAGCAGGTGTCCCAAATTGGAATTGAAAAACCCATAACTTCCATTTGGATGGAGATATGAATCTATACTATAGCAAATCTTAGCGTAAAGCAAATTTGTTGTGAGCAATGCTGGGGCATTGGGAATGATCTTGCGGCCCAATCAGAAAGAGGCGGATGCCGCCAAGTATGGCCAAGGTTCAAAGTAAAAATTCAAAAACTCAGATAGAATCCTGCTGCCTGTTATTTTTTTCCAGAGCGCTGACAACCGTCCCGGACAAAAGCCCTGACGCAACAGAGCGCTTCAGGGCTTCTTTTACGGGTGCCTGCCAGGGCCGGTGATCCACCCGGATATAGGCAGCGCTGTTTTCCCGGATATTCATGGATTCATAGGGTTCGTTCTTCTCCTGGGCCAGGCCGGTGAATATGTCCCCTGTTTTATCGCTGCAGGCGGTGAGCGCCTCCTGGGAGCCAGGGCAAAGCATCCGATAGCGGGCCTCGTTCATGGCCACGCAGACGATGTCCGGCATATCCCCGATCCGG
Organism: Desulfobacter sp.; assembly: GCA_028768525.1. Taxonomy (NCBI): domain Bacteria; kingdom Pseudomonadati; phylum Thermodesulfobacteriota; class Desulfobacteria; order Desulfobacterales; family Desulfobacteraceae; genus Desulfobacter; species Desulfobacter sp. The sequence continues at coordinate 2,704,752 of CP054837.1, forward strand.
GTGACATATTTGGCCTGCCTGGAAAAGCCCATGGGATAGACATGGGATTTATGGCAGGGAATCACGTCGATCTCTCCCTCATCAAAGGCCCGGTTGAGGTCCTCCCAATGTACGGAGACCGGCTCGGCCCCCATCAGGCGCCAATACAGCTTAAGCACCTCTGACTCATAGATCCGCACCCGCCGTCCCCGGATATCTGCGGGAGAAAACACGGGGGTTCTGGAGACCAACACCCGCTCCACCCCACGGAACCAGTTCCACCTCGGATTGATGAACCGAACCCCCTGGTCCGTGAGGGGTCTGGTAAAGTTATCCCGGAAAAAATCTGACGCCAGGAATCTTAGCTGATGGTCCATGGCGGGGAATATATAGGGCAGGGCAAACAGGTCAAAATCCGGTACACAGGCCCGAAACAATGCCAGATCATCCATGAAAAGGTGGATGGAACCGTTTTTCAGGTGCTCGACGGGATTGACGCCGCCGCCCAACTGATCCGCCTCCAGCCGCACCAGGGAGAGCTGTCCATCCGTTGCGCTACGGACATCTTTGGCCAGCCGTATGACACTCTCCTTTTCCGGCCCTTCCCCCAGATTCAGGGTGCCGATGATGTGGGTGGTCTCTTCCTTTTGAAACAGATAATCCACGGGCCGGCGAAAAAACCGGCAGATCAGGGAAAGGGCCTTGATGGAAATGGCAGCTTTTCCGGTCTCAATCTTGGACAGGTGCCCCTGGGAGATGCCGATGTGGCCGGACAATTGGATCAGGCTCAGGCCCTTTGCCTTTCTGAGTTCACGGATCTTGGATCCCACACTTTCCTGAATTCTCAGCTCGCTCTGATCTGCCGTTTCCTGTGCCATGTGCCTCCCTGTGTAAATTTAATCTAATTCCCTTTGCTTTTTTCATATCACATGGGAAAATTTCCCATCAAGAATATTTTTTTATTTATGCGGTCACGCCCCCGGCATCCCGGGGGACCTGGCCAGACAAATTTATAATGTACGCGAAATCAATCCCATTTCTCTGCGTCGCGCCCAAGGTAGCACCATCGCGATAAGAATATTTTCTGCGATATATCTAAGATATCTTAGAAAAAATTATTCTTGACAAGCACATATCGCATGAATTAATCAATTTTATGAAAATTATATTATGCATTTAGTTAAGTAAGCGGCAGCACTGGCGGATTTGCCGGCCGCCGTCCCGATTGCGGCCGGCAGCCACGACCCTGAACGCCGGTTGACAACCACCTTTATTGAAATGGAGAAACCATGAAAAAAAAGTTAACGATTCTTTTGTCGGTTCTTGCCATCGGCATGCTGGCCTGCACCAATGCATGGGCCGCCCGCACCGGCGGCACCTTTGTTTTCTGCGCCCCCTACGGAGGAGATGTATTCTCCCTTGACATGCAGCGCACGGGCAACACCCAGGATTACATCGTGGGGCTGAACATTTTCCGAAGCCTCTACAAATGGGACGCGGCCCAGAACAAACCGGTTCTTGCACTGGCGACTGCCGTCGATGTCTCCGAAGACGGCATGGTTTACACCTTCAAACTCAGACACGATGTTAAATTCCACAACGGCAGGACCATGACCGCCGACGACATCATCTACTCCTATAACCGGATCATGGCCCCCGCAACCGCCTCCTCCGCGGCCTCATATGTGGGAGTCATCAAAGGGGCAAAGGCGGTGCAGGACGGCAAGGCCCAGACCATTTCCGGCCTGAAAAAGATAGACGATTTCACCCTTCAAATCACCCTGGACCACGTTGCGGACCTGGGATACCAGCTTTATAAAATCGAAGCCGCCATTGTACCCAAAGAGGAAATCCAGGCCAAAGGGGACGCCTTCGGAACCGCACCCGTGGGCTGCGGTCCCTTCAGATTCGTCAAATGGATCAAAGGCAGCGAGATCGTCCTGGAAAAATTCGACGGTTATTTTGAACCGGGCAAACCCTATATCGACAAACTGGTCTATAAAATCATGCCCGAAGGCTCTGCCCGGGACATGGCTTTCCGGGCCAGGGAACTGGATGCCAACCTGGTGGGCGGCGCCCAGTACGATGTCTACCAGCGGGATCCTGAAATTTCCAAAAACATGATCGAAGTGGCTGAAATGTACACCCGGTTCATGGGATTCAACCAGGCCTATGCCCCCCTTGCCGACAAACGGGTCCGCCAGGCCATCAACCATGCCCTGAACTCCGAGCTGATCATCAAAAAACTGCTCAAGAACAAGGCCTTCAAAGCCACCTCATTTCTGCCCACATCCTCCCCGGCTTTTGATCCGGAACTGGCCCCCTATGCCTATGACCTGAAAAAGGCCAAGGCACTGATGGCCGAAGCCGGTTATGCCGGTGGATTCGACCTTGAAGTTCTGGCCACCAACTCCCAGTCCTACGGGGTCCGGGTGGTGGAAGCCATCATCCCCTTCCTGAAGAAAATCGGCATCCGGGTCAAACCCCAGCAGCTTGAAGGCGGCATGCTTTCCCAGCGCCTGAAAAAAGGCGATTACCAGGCCTTTATCTGGTCCCTGGAATCCGGCCCCGACCCCCTGGCGTCCCTGAACCGGTTCCACTCCAGGACCCTGCCCTCTTCCGGCAACTATATTGCTTATGCGAATCCCGTATTCGATGGGCTCCTGGACCAGGCAAAAATAGAAAAGGATCCGGCAAAACGCCTGGACCTGCTCAAACAGGCCGACCGGTTCTTCTTTGAAGATGCCCCGGGCTGGTTCTTCAACTACAACAAGGCCATCATCGCCTACCAGCCCTGGGTCAACGGCGTGGAAGCCGTTGCCATTGAGATGATGCTCCAGGATTTTACCAACCTGTGGCTCAATGAAACCTCTCCCAGGGCAACTGCCAAATAGATCATTGCCGGCAGATGAAAACTCCGGGCAGGGCGCATTTCCCCCTGTCCGGACCATTTTTATACCGAAAGATTGACCATGCATCTTTATGCACTCAAACGGATACTCCAGTTTATCCCCACCATTTTTTTCATCACCCTGATCATGTTCGTCCTGCTGAACATCCTGCCCGGCTCGGCCGCGTACCTGGCCCTGGACCAGAGGAAGGCGCCGGACCCCAAGCTCATTGCCCAGCTGGAAAAGGAATGGGGCCTGGACAAGCCCATGCACATCCGCTACCTCAACTATCTAAAGGGACTGGTCACCGGGGACCTTGGCAAATCCTTCCTGCGAAAGGAAAGCGTTTCAAAAATCATTGCCGACCGGATCTGGCCCACCCTGAAGCTGGCCCTGGCCTCACTGGGCCTTGCCGTGGCCGTGGGGCTGCCCCTGGGATTTTTATCGGCCCTGCGCCAGGGGTCCTGGCTGGATTCCCTGTCCATGATAGGCGCCGTGTCCGGGATCTCCATGCCCCAGTTCTGGCTGGGAATTCTGCTGATGTTCTTTTTATCGGTGAAGGTGAGGATATTTCCCACATCGGGGTACGGGGAGGGGAACCCCATGTACCTGGTCCTGCCGGCCATCTCCCTGGGGGTCGGCTATATGGCCCTGATCGCCAGGACCACCCGGGCCGCGGTCATTGACGTCCTGACCATGGATTTCGTCCGCACGGCCCGGTCCAAGGGGCTGTCCGAGCTTCTGGTGAACAGCCGCCATGTGTTCCAGAACACCATGATCCTGGTACTCACCACGGTGGGACTGCAGTTCGGCTCCCTCATCGGGTCCACCGTGATCGTGGAAAAGCTTTTTTCCTGGCCCGGCATCGGCTCCCTGCTGGTGGATTCCATTTACCAGCGGGATATTCCAGTGACCCAGGGGTGCATCCTGGTGATCATCCTGATTTTTCTCATCGTCAACCTGATTGTGGACCTGCTTTACGCCGTGGTGGACCCGAGGATTAAATACCAATGAAACTGTTTAATTTTTTCAAAAAACGGATCAATCTGGCCCTCGGCGGACTGATTGTCCTCTTTTTCGTAGCCATGGCTGTATTTGCACCGGTGCTGGCCCCCTATCATCCCGTGGACGATGCCGACCTCATGGTGGCTGAAGAGCCCCCCAGTGCCGCATACTGGTTCGGCACGGACAGCCAGGGAAGGGACATCCTCTCCCGGGTGATCTACGGCTCCCGGATCTCCCTGTCCATCGGCCTGGTCACCCAGGTGATCAACACCATCATCGGCATCATCCTGGGGGTGACCGCCGGGTTCTTCGGCAAATGGTGGGACGACCTGGTCATGGGATTCACCTCCATCATGCTCTCCATCCCCTCCCTGGTATTCGCCCTGGCCGTCATGGCCCTGCTGGGTCCGGGGCTGGTGAATGTATTCATCGCCCTGGGACTGACCAACTGGGCCTATACCTGCCGCATCGCCCGGTCCCAGGTGCTGTCGGCCAGGGGAATGGACTATGTGACCGCCGCCCGGGCCCTGGGCTATCCCCGGATCCGGATCATGTTTGAACAGATTCTGCCCAATATTCTCGGGCCCATCCTGGTCATCGGCACTTTAGGAATCGCCTATGCCATCCTCATCGAGGCCTCGCTCTCTTTTCTGGGCCTGGGCACCCAGCCCCCCAACCCGTCCTGGGGCGGCATGCTTTCCAATGCCAGGGAACAATTTTTCACAGCCTATTGGATTTCCATCTTCCCGGGCATCGCCATCTTTCTCACCGTACTGGGCTTCAATTTACTGGGGGACGGCCTCCGGGATGTACTGGATCCCCATTCCGTGCTGAAGAACCAAAAATAAACAGGAGTATCCATGCCAACCGCATTTTTATCCGCTGACATCTATACCGGAGACCCGGAACGCCCACGTGCCGAAGCGGTTTTGATCAAAGAAAACACCATTGCCGCCGTTGGCAGCAATGAAGAAATAGAGGCCCTCTGTCCCCAAACGACAGAGAAAATCAATCTCCACGGCCGGTTCCTATGCCCCGGATTTGTGGATGCCCACACCCATGTCTGGTCCCTGGGATATACCCTGACCATGGTGGACCTGCGGGGACTGACCTCGCTGAATGCCTGCCAGGCGGCCATTGCCCGTGCTGCTGAAGACGCTGAACCCGGCCAGTGGATCATCGGCCGGCACTGGAACCAGAATATCTGGGAAGAGGGCCGGGAACCCACACGCCACGACCTGGATGCCGTGGCCCCGGATAATCCTGCCGTAATGATCCGGATCTGCGGCCATGCCAGCTGGGTGAATACCCGCGCCCTGGCCGCAGCCGGGGTGGATGAAAACACCCCGGAGCCCTTCGGCGGGCAGATCGACAGGGAAGCGGGCACCAATTTCCCTTCGGGCATGATCCGGGAGACCCGGGAGGTGGTGGAGAATTTTATCCCGGAACCCGACCTGGAATTCAGGGTTCAGGCATTTTTAAACGCCCAGGAGATCTTCCTCTCCCAGGGCATTACCTGTGTCCACAGCTTTGAAACCCCGGCCGATTACCGTGTCATCCATGAGGTGGAAAAACGGGGACTGCTCAACATCCGGGTATACCACACCGTCCACCCCGAGGAGATGGCAGAATTCGACCAATGGAAAAATAAACAGGACCGCTTCCAGTCGGAAATGCTCTGGCACGGCCATATCAAACTCTTTGCCGACGGGTCTCTCGGGGCCCGCTCCGCCTATCTGCATCAGCCCTATGAGGGGACCGGCAACTGCGGCATTTCCTGCATGACCCCGGAGCAGATGACGGCGGCGGTGGTTGCGGCCTATGAAACCGGCCGGGGGGTTATCTTCCACGCCATCGGCGACAGGGCGCTGTCCCAGAGCCTGGATGCCATTGAGGCGGCCAGAAAAATCGTGCCCGGCCCCTTTAACGGAGAATACCGGGACCGCATCGAACACCTTCAGCTCACCCGCATTTCGGACCTCAAACGGATGAAGGAGATGGGCATCGCCGCCAGCGTCCAGCCCATGGCCATTCTCACGGACTGGGAGGTGGCCCGGAATATCTGGGGGGAAGAGCGGTGCAACACCGCCTATGCCTGGAAAACCATGGAAGACCTGGGCCTGCGCCTGATGTTTTCATCCGACGCCCCCATCGAACCCATCAGCCCCACGGAAGGCATCCAGGCCGCAGTGACCCGCAAGGGATTTGGCGCCCCCCCGGATCCGGCCTGGTATCCGGCCCAGATCCTCTCACGGGAAACGGCGCTCAAGGCCTATTTTGAACATGGGGGATGGGCCACGGGGCGGGATAAGGAATTCGGAATCATTGCCCCGGGGCGGAAGGCAGACATCACCATCCTGGAAAAAAGTCCCCTAAGGGTACCGGAAAATGAAATCAAGGATATCCGGGCCGCGGCAACCATGGTGGACGGCAGCATTGTATTCAGCAACCTATAAAACCGGGAAGGCAGCATGGCACCCCAAAAAAAACTGCTAAGCGTAGACCATTTAAAGACCTATTTTCACACCCCCAGGGGGGTGGTTCGGGCAGTGGACGATGTTTCCTTTTCCCTCAGCCGGGGAGAGGTCCTGGGTCTGGTGGGGGAATCCGGATGCGGCAAAAGCGTCACCGCCCAGAGCCTCATGCGGCTGGTCCCCTGCCCCCCCGGAAAAATCGAGGGAGGGCAGATCCGGTTTGACGGCCTGGACATTGCCGCCCTGCCCATGAAAGAGATGAAAACCATCCGGGGAAACCGGATTTCCATGATTTTCCAGGAGCCCATGACCTCCCTGAACCCGGTGAAAACCATCGGCTACCAGATCGGGGAGATGTTCCGGCTGCACAAGGGAATGAACAAAAAACAAAGCATGGAAGCCGCGGTCCGGATGCTGGAAAAAGTCCAGATTCCCGAACCGTCCAAACGGATCCGGGCCTTTCCCCACCAATTATCCGGGGGGATGCGCCAGCGGGCCATGATTGCCATGGCCCTGTCCTGCGAACCGGAAATCCTCATTGCCGACGAACCCACCACGGCCCTGGATGTAACGGTCCAGGCCCAGATCATGGACCTGATGAAACGGTTGCGGCAGGATTTTAGCACGGCCATTCTCATGATCACCCATGACCTGGGCATCATTGCCGACATTGCCGACCGGGTCATGGTCATGTACGCGGGCAAGGCCGTGGAATCGGCCGCCTGCACACAGATTTTCGACAATCCCTGCCACCCCTATACCCAGGGGCTCCTGGGATCCGTCCCGGTGCTGGGTGCCAAAATACCTGGACAGCGTTCCCGGCTCAAAGAAATCAAAGGCATGGTGCCCAGCCTCTCCAATCTGCCGCCGGGATGTGCCTTTGCCCCCCGGTGCGACCGGGCCCAGGGAATCTGCAGAGAAAAAATGCCGCCCTTCGAGGAACGAAGGCCGGGCCACTGGGTGAGATGCTGGATGAACAATGCCTAATTCAAAGGCAAACCAAAGAGAGATGACCATGTTAAACAGTGAAACAACCACGCCCCCCCTTCTGGAAGTGGAAAACCTGAAAGTCCACTTCCCCATGGGCGGAGGGCTGTTTTCAAAAAATGCCCAGACCGTCTATGCCGTAGACGGTATCAGCCTTTCCCTGAATTCCGGGGAAACCCTCGGAATTGTGGGGGAAAGCGGTTGCGGAAAGACCACCGCCGGCCTGGCCATGCTCAAGCTCATCGATGCCACCGAAGGAAAAATCCGCTTCAACGGCAGGGACTATTCGGACAATGCAACGGCCAACTGCCCGGCCCTGAGAAAAGAGATGCAGCTCATCTTCCAGGATCCCTACTCCTCCCTGAACCCCAGGATGTCTGTCAGGCGGATCATCGGCGACCCCATGGAGATCCACGGGCTGTGCAATAAACAGGACAAGGCAGACAAGGTCGGGGCCCTCATGGAAAAGGTGGGCCTGCCCCCGGAATACCAGAACCGCTTCCCCCACGAATTCAGCGGGGGACAGCGCCAGCGCATCGGCATTGCCAGGGCCCTGGGGCTCAATCCCCTGCTCATCATCGGGGACGAACCGGTCTCCGCCCTGGACGTCTCCATCCAGGCCCAGACCATCAATTTGCTCATGGATATCCAGGAGGAGCTGGGGCTTTCCATGGTCCTCATCTCCCATGACCTGGCCGTGGTGGAGCATCTCTGCGACAGGATCGCCGTCATGTACCTGGGAAAAATCGTGGAAACCGGCACCTGCGAGGAAATTTACACCCATCCGGCCCATCCCTACACCCGGGCCCTGCTCTCTTCTGTGCCCATTCCCGATCCCAGAAAACAGCAGGAACGGATTCTGCTCAAAGGCGATGTCCCCAGCCCCATTTCCCCGCCCCGGGGCTGTCATTTCCATCCCCGGTGCCCCCATGCCTCAGCCGCCTGCAGGGAAAGTTACCCCGAAACCAAGGCGGTGGGCACCGGCCACCTGGTGGCCTGCCACAACAGCCCCTATTAACCCAGTGCAAAGGAAGAAAAATGAAACAGACCCTCCCCCTGCTGCATAATACCCACACCCACCCCTCCATCTTTGCCGCCATGAAAACCGGAGTGGACATCAGCAACGCCCAAACCAAGGCAGAGGCCCTGGCCGCCATGGACGCCCACACCGGGGATTTCATACTGGTTCTGGGGTGGCACAGCACCCGGTATACCTTTGAGCCAACGGAGCTGGACCACCTGGCACCGGCCCTGGTCTGCAATGTTTCACTCCATGAATTTATCCTGAACACCCCGGCCCGGACCCATTTTGCAGATGCCCATCCCGGGGTTGTCAAAAATATTGACGATACGGACTGGGTGGAGCGGAACCTTTACCAGATCCTGAAATTCATTGCTGCAAATGCCGGGGTCACCGCCGATGGGATTAAGGCCTTCTACCGGGGACTGGCCGAAGAAGGGGTATGGGGGGCTGACGATATGCTCCTGCCCGGCCGGCAGGTCATTGCCCTTTATGAAGCGGCCGGATGTCTCAGCCGGACCCGGCTCTGGGCGGATCCCGACTCATTCAGCGCCCTTGATCCGGAGGACCGGGCAAAGGTATTCGGCATTAAAGTCTTCATGGATGGTGCGGTGGGGGCCAGAACCGCCGCCCTGAACAAGCCCTATGATACCGGTACCGCCGGCCTGCTGCTGAAAACCGACCGGGAGTTGTACCGGGACCTGGCACAGGCCCTTGAATGGAATAAACCCGTTGCCATCCACAATATCGGGGACCGGGCCACGGCCCAGGTGATTTCATCGCTGACGGCCCTCAAAGAAAACACCGGCAAGCTGCCCCCCATGGTCCGGCTGGAGCATTGCCAGTACATCACCCCGGACATGGCCGAAACGGCAAAATCCTTAGGCGCTGTCCTGTCCATGCAGCCCAATTTCAGCGAAGATTCCATCCAGTACAAGGAAAGACTGCCCGGGGGCTATGCCGAAAGAAACAACCCCTTCCGCATGCTCATCGACCAGGCCGGATTTGTGCCGGGAAAAGATCTGTTCTTCGGCACCGACGGGCCGCCCCACGGGGTTGAGGCCGCCGTCACCGCCTGCCTCTTCCCGCCCCTGGACAGCCAGCGCCTCACCCTTGAAGAATGTATTGCGGGATACTGCCTCCCGGACATGGAAAAGGGACGGATAGAAATAGAGATCGACCACGCGCTCCGGGGGGTTACGGCACGGGTGGTCTTACACTAGCTCAGGAAACTGAACCCTAAAATCCCGCCAGCCGGGTCTCAACATGAACAGGGCCCTTTACCTGTTTTTCCTTGATCATGATGGTTTCGGTCTGAATCCAGGCGGCCCGGTCGATGGTCCCGATCTTTACTCCGGCATTGGGCTTGATCAGCAGCCGGGTCACACCCAACTGCCGCTCCCGGATGTGGTCCGCCGTATTTTTGTCCCGCTTTTTGATCTCGGCCAGCACCTCATCCCTGTTGGCCGGGTCCATGGAGAATTCCCAGGCAGCCATCAATGCGGTCATGAATGCCTTTACCCGTTCCGGATTTTTCTTGATCACCTCTCCCGAGGTGACCACGGAATTGGCCACAAATGAAACCCCGTAGTCAGCGGGGTTGAAAAAGCGGACCGATTCGCCTTCCTTGGCCAGTTTATCCTCCAGGATCACCCCCTGGGAATTTCTGTACACCGGCCAGATTTCCACCTTTTTTTTCAAAAACGGGGTGAAATCAAAGCGGACGCTGGAAATACTCACATCGTTGTAAGTGAGCCCGGCCTTGGCCAGCAGGGTATTCATGATGGTCTCGTCATTGCCGCCGAAGGTCACCCCGATGTTGCGGCCCTTTAAATCCACAAGACGCTTTATCTCAGGCAGCTCAGACCGGTAGATCCACTGCATGGGATTGATCTGAAAAAGCTGGGCCAGAACCACCACGTCCGCCCCCTTGTCCAGGGCACGGATCACCTGGTCGGCAGAGGCCACACCGAAATCGGCATATCCCAGCTCCAATTCCTTGATGGCGTTTTTCTCGGGCCCGCCTTCCTTCACCTTCACGTCCAGGCCGGCCGCCTTGAAAAATCCGCCGGCATCGGCCATGATGTCCCCGGCCACAGAGGTATTGAACAGCCACTTAAGCCGGTAGTTTACAGTATCCCTGGCAAAGGCCGGAGATATGCTCAGGGCCAGGCAGAGTGTGATTCCGGCGGTTGCAATTAAAATCTTTCTCATCATCTTCATAAAAGCTCCCCTCCTTTTGGTGCAGACCATTTGGTTTTCATCTGTTCCCCCAGCGTTTCAAGCATGCCCTGGTAGATTGAAATGATGATACCGATCATAAACAGGGCCACCAGGATACCGGCCAGATCACTCTGGTACAGGGCGATACGGATACTATAGCCGATGCCGGCATCGGCAGCAATGAATTCCGCCACAATGGTGCCGGCCATGGCCAGGGTGGCGGAACCGGCGATCACCGTGGTCAGTTTGCTCAAATTCTCAAAGGCCCGTATCTTTACCTCAAGCTGCCATCGCATCCTTCCTGTGGCGATATAAAAGTGCTCGATGTCTGTAATCGGCGCCGCCATAATCCCCAGGACGGAAAGCAGCAGGGGGAAATAGCAGATCATGGACGCGATGAGCAGGCGGGAAAGGAATCCGTCTCCCAGGAGGATGAAAATGATGGGGGCCAGCGCCACAATGGGGTAGGCCTGGATATTGTAAGCCATCACCTTGATAAAGGACCCCACCCAGGAAGATTTTCTGCCCAGGATCCCCACTGTAAAGGCCATGATAATGGAAATCAACTGCCCGAGAACGGTGACGGACAGAGTGTTCATCACATCAAAAAAATATCCGGAGGCCACCCGCCCCGCCGTCTCACGTATTAATTCCAATCCGGGGATCACATAGTCCGACAACCCCACGGTATATTTGATGGCCATGAGCCCGGCCAAGGCCAGGACATAGACGATAAGAAACTGGTAAATCCGTCTAAACAGCATTCATGATCTCCAGCATGGTCCGGTCCAGCCCCTCTTTATCAGGAAGATATCCCTGACAATAATCCCGGCCCCTGACCACCAGGTTCTCCCCGTGCCCAAGAATCAGTATATCCCGGCAGAACCGGGCCACCTCAGTCAAATTGTGGGAAATATAAAGGAAAAGCCGGTCCGGAAAAATCTGCTTCACCGCCAGAATGATGGTCTCCCGCAGGGCCTCGTCAACGTTGGCCAGGCTCTCGTCCAGAATCAGCATGTCAAAGTCCTGAATCAGATACCGGATCAGGTTCATCCGGTTCTGCTGTCCCATGGAAAGCTGCGAAAAACGGGAACTCATCAGGGATTCCACGTCGAAAATCCGGATCAGTTCCTGTTTGAGCCCTTCTTTTCCCGGGGGACAGACCTTGTCCAGGTGACTGCCCGTACTTGACCAGCCCGGCAGCCGTTCCTGGTTATAGGAATAGAGAATAGTGGAAATCCCTTCATAGGTGAACCAACCGCTCCCCTGTTTCCCATTTCCGGCCACCAGCCGGGCAAAAGAAGTCTTCCCCACCCCTGACGGACCGAACACCGCATTAAACCCCGGGGCAGCCATGGAAAAACTTAAATTTTCCAGCACCGGCCGGTTTGCCCCCGGATATGTAAATGTCAGACCTCTGCACTCAAATCGCATATATCTCTCCACCACGATCTAACTCAAATTACCCATATCGGTTCCGCACCCAAAATTCAAGCAAAAGCCGGAAATATCCGGTCCAGACGCATGATTAAAGATTGGGAAGCATGGTCCCGAACTCCTTAAAATTTTGATGGAGTTCAAAGCATTTGCCCAGATCGTGGCAGATATGGCCGCAGGGACTGGTTTCAATGTATTTGTGCAGATAGGGCCGGTAGGCCGGATGGGCGCAGGTGTTGATGATCTTTTCCGCCCGTTCCAGGGGCCCCAGCCCCCGTAAATCGGCCAGACCCTGCTCTGTCACCACAATCTGCACGGAATGCTCATTGTTGTCCACATGGGGGGTCATGGGCACCACCGCGGAAATTTTGCCGCCCTTGGCGATGGAGGGGGTCATAAAAATGGAAAGATGGCTGTTCCGGGTGAATTCCCCGCTGCCCCCCACCCCGTTCATGATATGGGTGCCCAGAACATGGGAAGAGTTCACATTGCCATATATATCCATTTCCAATGCCGTATTCATGGCAATCACCCCCAGCCGCCGGATAATCCCGGGATGGTTGGAGATCTCCTGGGGCCGGAGCACGATTTTCTGGGAATAGAAATCCATATTATCCGTCAGTTTTTTGAGCTTTTCCGGCACAATGGTCAGCGAGGTGGCCGACGCTCCCAGCAGCTTGCCTGCATCAATGAGGTCCATCATGGAATCCTGGAACACCTCGGAATACATGTAAAAAGGCGGGATATCCGGATGGGACCCCAGCCCCGCCAAGACCGCATTGGCCGTATTGCCGACCCCGGCCTGGAAGGGAAAAAATTCTTCGGGAATCCTGCCGGCCGTCCGCTCGGCCAGCAAAAATTCGATGACATGGCCGGCAATTTTCTGGCTGACCTCATCTTCGCCGGTAAAGGCACTCACCTGGTCGGGTTCATCGTTCTCCACAATGCCCACCACCTTTTTGGGATCCACCTGGGCATAGGGCCAGCCGATCTTGGTCAGGGGAGTGTGAACGTTGATGGGGCTGCGCCGGGGCGGGGCCGGGATAATGAAAATGTCGGCCAGTTCCCGCAGGCGCTGGGAATGGCAGTGGTTGATTTCAATGATCACCTTATCCGCACAGGCCAGCCAGGTGGGGGAGGCGCCGATGGAGGAACTCAGGTAGACACGGCCGTCCCGGGTAATCTCCGTGGCTTCCACCACAGCCACATCCACCTTGCCGAAAAAGCCCGCCCCCACGGTCTGGGCCATGTGGGAGAGATGCATATCCACATACTCCACCTCCTGGCGGTTGATCTGGTCCCGGAGCGCCTTGCCGCCCTGGTAAGGCGCCCGCCAGGATATGGCATTGGCTTCCGCCAGCCCGTTGTCAATATAGTCCCCGGAGGACGCCCCGCTCAAAACCCTCAGGCGGAATTCCCGTCCCTGTGCCTGTTCTGCCCTGGCATGGTCGGCCAGCATGGCCGGAACAGCCTTGGCCCCGCCCGCCGGTGTAAACCCGGAAAAGGCCACGGTGTCACCGTGTTTGATAAGAGAGGTTACCTCATCTGTTGAAAGTATTGGATATCCGTTTATGCTCATCTTGCACCTAAAAATATATATAAACCCGTTTCCTGCCTCTGTCCGTATTTTCTTCCATGACAAGGGAACGGGTGGTTAACATTAAAAAACTTCAGGGGTTAAGCCACATCCATGATGAAAATTCAAGATTTTTTATTGCTTTCCACAAAGAAATCATTTAGTTTTACGGTTCGGAAGCCGGTGTAACTCAGTTGGTAGAGTAGTTCACTCGTAATGATCAAGTCAGCGGTTCGACTCCGCTCACCGGCTCCAGTAATTTCAAGCACATAGAGGCTCCTCGTCTATTCGGGCGGAGGGCCTTTTTTGTTTATTTCTCTCTATTTTGCACAAAAAAAGGCGGGAAATCCGCCTCAAATCCGCCTCATTTTTCAAGCCCTGATCTGGGTTCCCAATCAGAACCGAAAAGATTTTCTGATCAACCAGTATCAGTAACCTCAAACGATATCCTAATAAGGAAGCAAAGTTCATGAATAGCAAATCTGTGAAGTTTGATTTAGACGCTTTGATAGAAGAAAAAAACAGAGAATATGCCTCAAAGAGGATGGAAATCTTCTCAACCCCAATGCTATTTCCTGACGAGAATCTTATCAAAACAGATGGACAAACAAATAAGCATTTGTCTAAACAAATGCCTAAACAAACAACTGAACAAATCCCCCAAATGTTTTACACAAAACTGCCTGATTTTGACCTTTCCAAACGACCTGCCGACCTCAATCCAAATGAGTACAGAATCCTATATGAGATATATTTTCAAAGGCCATTCAAAGTCAGTGGAGAAGATAGAATAGGTAGCTCCCCCCAATTCCCAATTCGGTATGGAACCGTTAGAAACATACTAAAAAGATTAAAAAATCGTGGCTACATCTCCAATATAAAGCGAATTTCTTGCGGCCGAACATTAGGAACTAATTGTAGGATTGATGCAATGAAATGTGAGCCAATTTTTGGACCAACGCACATTGAAAATGTTACCCCAGAAAAGTATATTCATGAAAGCAAACAAATACACAAATCCTATAGAAAGATAGAAAGAGAGATTAAAAAGAAAATCTCTTTTTCTTTCAGTGAAACAAAATTCTGGAGCAGAGTAACAACTCAACCAAGATTTGAAAGAATACTGTCCAAAAAATATCTCCATAAAATTCCACCCGATATGCTTCAAACTATCGACAACCAGCTCTTTTATGCGGCAAACAACAAAGGGGTCATAAACGCAAAGTATCCTGTAGATTACTTTCTCGGAGGCTTAACAGATAGAGCGTTTGATCGTCCCAAATTCTTTCGCGACCTTGAAGGCAAACAAACAAACCGACCATTTGAATTGCCACAAGAGCGAGATAAAAGGCTTCGACAAAAAAAGCTAAAAAGACAAGAAACACAAATTCCACAGGAGAAGGAACCAAGTATGCATAATCATCTCAAGGCTGTAGAACCTCAATTCAAAACCTTCATTGAAAAAAAAAGTAATATCAGCCACTTAATCAATAAATTTAAAAGAAAATATTCTCCAATATCAACAGGACAAAAAAATGCCATCAATACCTATTTCAGAACAGGACAAATGAACGACAAATTGTACCTCATGTTGCATAAAGAATTTTATTATATTCAGTCTGATAACAACGAATCGGAACAAAGCAATTGAAACCATGTCTGCGATACCCATATCTAATCAATATGGAATCCGATGCGAGGAATACGCCCACCAAACCTCTTGGAATTCACCTGCAAGCGCAGGCAATTCTGTCCTTCTTGCCACTAGAAAAGAGTCATTTTTTCTGGCGATAGCGCGTCGCGGGAGCTACTCCAATGTAAAGTTTGTCTTTTTCTGTCGAAACGTGTTTTACGATAAAACCTTGGCTTTCTTCAATCAAATTAACAATTGCTGCACTACTCGGTTTATCTGCTTCTTTGGATGTGATTTGAATTTGATCCCCTTTGGTTACCTTGATATCTTCTTCACACTTTATACTGAATAAAATACCAATTTTACAATGATTTTCCACGATCCCTTCACCACGCTCGCAACCATTAATTTTAACATTAAGTTTAGGGATGTTCCCCGCACAGCATCTGGGGAAAGCACGGCGGTCTTTATTCGGATCACAATTGACCCTGACATATAATGCGCCGAACACATGGTTGAACCAGGGGCGTCTCTTTTGGAATATGTTTTTGATGATTTCATGCTTATCCTGGTATCGATACAGCATGTTATGATAATCAACATTTGATGTCAGCCACAATTTTCGAAAGTGATCAAGTAGAATAGCCCCAGTCTCATTCGGGTGGTCTTCATTCATTATAATCTTAAAAACTGGGAACTCTCCCCCGATGATATGTGTAGAGTGTTCTTCCGGGTAATTTTTGTTAATACGTAGATTGCTTCCAAATGTATAGGGTTGGTAATAGATCGTATCATCTATCACAATCATCCAGCAATTTGGGTTATGGCCGAAGTATTTTACTGTCCGTTGTAAGTCTGAATTGATTTCCAAGAATGTTAGTGAACGCTTGAAGTCCATGACCATCGGGCATGCCCCCCAAAAACAGTACAATGTGATATGTTAGGATCTCCGAGCTAAAAAGGAGATCAAGATGAAAAAGAAACGCTATTCTGAAGAACAGATCGTCAAAATTCTGCTTGAAGCCGAGAAACAGGAAAGACCTATCGCTGAATTCTGCAAGCTGGGAGGATTCTCCGAGCAAAGCTATTACCGCTGGAAAAAGAAATACGGTGGTATGTCCGTTCCGGATGTAAAGCTACCAGATAGACTCAATCAAGCCTGATGGTGAGAGCGCTATTTCACCGTCTGATATCAACGCAATGGTTCAAGGAGAACCGCTGGACCCATGGGACCTGCCGGCACCGTTACCTCTCATGTCCCAACCCGCCTTGGTTCAGGAATCTTCTGGCAGTGACTCGGATTATTCAACATTCTCTATGAATGCAGGTCTTTACCTGTCAGATACAGAAGGTATAGACAGTTCCGGCGATTTGTCTACTTTGGCGCAGACCGATGAGAAAGTGAACAATTCTCTAATTGCGGCTGTGTAACATTTGATCTCGCCCCGGCAGGTTCCCTGATCTGCCGGGGTTTTCCCCATTTTAAATGAGATTTCTTCTAAGTTAATTCAATGGCCATCTCTAATATTAACTGTACCAGTTAATGTTCGATTTCCTGCTGGCCGATTTCCCTTGGAGTGCATTCACGCACGAATCGGGACGGTACCAAAATGGAATCGATTATAAAATGGGCAAAAGTGGCAAAGGGAGGTTGTCAAAACGAGAGAGTTTTTATCGAAAACCACCCGTGACGGATTTACCCTAAATGTTTAATGGAACCCGATGAAGAAAAAAATACCATAATTAAGTTTTTCCAGGATCATATCTCCACCGCCGACGGCGAAAGATGCCCCATGGGCCATCCTGTTCGGAGGACGCTGACCATGAGTCATGGCCTGCCCCCGGCCGGGGCCAGTGTTGAAAAAACATATGTTTGTTAAAACATCCCCCTCCAAAAACCTTCATTAAAAATTATTTGTAAAGTAAATTTAATGTTTTCAACGAGTTGCTAAAAAAAACACAAAAAATAAGGAATTCCCTGATTGATTTTTCGATCCGGTCAGATTATGAAACTCTTTCTATTGTGCTGGATACTTAGGCAAGGATGGAGTTTTGGCACTGTTATTAATTACTAAATTAGCACTGACTTGTATAGAGAAAAAGGAGTAAAGCAATGAAATTATTGGCCAAATGGAGCGTGGGTGTTTTATTTGTTTTTACAGCAATAACGACAGCAATCGCCCAGGGCGGCGGGATTACCATAGATGCAAACGGCAACACGGGTATCGGCACAGAAACCCCCTCGGCGCCCCTGGATGTCAACGGCAACACCAAAATTACGGGCAGCCTCACCGTATCTGGAGATGTTGAGGCCCCAAGGGTTAAAGTGACGAACGCTCCGGTGGAAAACACGGATGCCGTGAACAAATCCTATGTTGACCCCTCCATTGCCTCGCTTCAGGCTCAGATTTCACAGCTTCAGGCCCAGGTCAATACTTTGTCCAATGGAACCTTGGGGCTGATGACAAATAATGGAAACAGTTGCCCGAGCGGGTATGTTTTGCTTTCGGCCAGTAGCTGCACGAATGGATTAAAGATATGTGTCAAACCGGGCTATGGAAAATCATTTTTCACCAATTGCGCAGGCGGAAAATAAGCTGCCGTATTTTTTTTCGAATTTATCAAAACAACAAAATACTCAGTTCATGAGGAATGCCCAATGAAAAGATTGCAAGTCAATGTTGTGATCTGTCTTTTACTGGCCGCCGTTCCGGTTTGGTGCCAAGACATGGTTTTATCCGGCCCCCAGACGACATCCGCCTGGCACTACATCAGCGGCGCCATCACTTTCCAGGGGGACACCCAAATCGGCGCCGGGGTAGACCTGGATTTGATGTCTAAAACCGGGATCAAGTTACAACCGGGGTTCAAGGTGCTTCCCGGCGGGGCTTTGAAGGTTTTTGTCAGCCCGGACAGCGACGGAGACACCATCCTTGATCTGGCGGAAACGCGTTCCGGGTGTATGAATCCCCAATCGACGGACACAGACGGGGACGGGCTGGCAGACAACGAAGAAGACATCAACTGCAATGGCCGCCATGAACCGGAACTAAACGAGACCAGCGCCTGTAACCTGGATACGGACGGGGACAATTTCGGGGATAAATGGGAGATCGACAACGGGCTCAACCCCCTGGTGCCCGATGCGGGGCAGCATCTAATTTTAACGGGTACTCCCGCCTCGGGATGGCATTATATCAACGGTATGATTGTTTCCAAGGATGTTACCACCATTAATCCCGGCGTCTATCTTGACCTGGTCGCCCAGATCCAGGTGAAACTCAATCCCGGTTTTAGGGTGTTGCCCGGCGGCAGGCTCAGGGCTGTGGCAAGCCCGGATTCCGACGGGGACCGTATCCACGATGTCGTGGAACGGCGCTCTGACGCCGGCTGCTTGAACCCCAACCTTGAGGACACCGATGGAGACGGCCTGTCGGACAGCCAGGAAGACACCAACCGCAACGGCATCCACGAACCTGAACTCAACGAAACTTCCCCCTGCAATGCAGATACGGACGGGGATAAGATGAATGATAAATGGGAAATAGACCATGGATTGAATCCCCTGGCCGATGATGCAGGACTGGATCCCGACGGGGACGGGCTGACCAATTACATGGAGTATTATTTCAAGGTCTCCGACCCTCATGACGCAAACAGCCTCCCGCCCAAGGGTACCTATTACGAATATGACGAGCTGGGCCGAATCAAAAAAATAGTCCGTATCAAATAAATCTTTCTGGAGCTGAAAATGAACACGCTGGTATCTGTACTCTCAACATGGATGGTTTCTTCCCTCATTTTCATTTTTATTGCTTTTCCCGCCTATGCCGAGGACACCGGAACCGGTGCCGGCGATACCGTTATTGAAATGGTGGAAGAAGACCTGACTGAACAGGGGGCGATTGAAGACCTTGAAAGCACGGACGAAGAAGAGGATAGCGAAACCTCAGAGGGTGAACAGGCGCCGGAGCGCCTGCTAAAATCTTCCGCCATGGAAGCAGCGGCTTCCATGGCGGAGTCACCCACCGAACCCGTACCGCCCAGCCTTGAAGAATCTGTCTTCGATACAAGCAGCGCTGTCATTGTTCCGGAAATAGCCATGGGCATCGGTGCCGCAGTCCTGGAGTATCCCATCCGGGTGCCGTCGGGCAGAAACGGCCTGACCCCGGCCGTTGCACTCAATTATAACTCATCGAGAAGAAACGGCACGGCCGGCGTGGGCTGGGCCATGACCACATCTTCCATCAAACGGTCCACCAAGAGAGGGGCCTGCTATACCTGCAACCGCTTTACTTACAACGGCGAAGAGATCTTCCCCGTCAGCGTGGATGCAAACGGGTACGGCACCTACCGCCCTGAAAAACAACAGGCATTTTCTGTTATTGAATTCAAAACAGACAACTCATGGTCCGTCACCCTAAAAAACGGTACGGTCCAAGAATTCGGCCCCGCCCCGGAGACCCGGCAGGACAACAGCCACGGCACATTCCAATGGCTGCTGTCATCAGTATTAGACACCAACGGAAACACCTTAACCTATTCCTACATTAAGGATCAGGGGCAGGTTTATCTTTCTGCCATCCAATACCTCAATTATTATACGGTCGCTTTTTATTATGAAAACAGGCCCGACCCCATCATCAATTATAGCTCAAACGCCAGGGTGGTGACGGCCAAACGCCTTAAAACAGTGGCTATCTTTTCCAATGTAGATCAGATCCGGGCCTATGGCCTGGCCTATACCCCAAGTGCCAATACCGGCCGCTCCCTGCTGACCCAAATCACCCGGTACGGATCGGATTACTCTTTGGATGCGGCAAATCAAATTACCGGCGGCTCCTCCCTGCCGCCCACACAGATCACCTACGCCCACGACCGGGCCTCCTTGGCCCCCTCCTCCGGACCAATATCGGATCTGGCCATGGGTCAGGGGTTTACCAATACCTATGTCCATCCCATGGTCACCGGCGACTGGAACGGGGACGGCAAAACAGATCTGGGCCGGGCCGGTGCAAGCAGTGTTGATTTTTATATCTCCGGCAACAATGAATTCCAGGCCATGGATTCCCTCTTCGACCTGTCAGAGGGCCAGGGATACACCAATGCCAATACCAACCCCGTCCTCACCGGCGACTGGAACGGGGACGGCAAAACAGATATAGGGAGGGTCGGCAATTCAGGCATGGTGTTCTATACCTCCACCGGTGCCGGCTGGGAAAGTTATCCCCAATTGAATGCGCTCTCCATA
Organism: Desulfobacter sp.; assembly: GCA_028768525.1. Taxonomy (NCBI): domain Bacteria; kingdom Pseudomonadati; phylum Thermodesulfobacteriota; class Desulfobacteria; order Desulfobacterales; family Desulfobacteraceae; genus Desulfobacter; species Desulfobacter sp. Next base: position 2,725,229 of record CP054837.1, read on the forward strand.
TACCAGGGATACGGGGAGCAGAGCCAACATCCGGTGTTTACCGGTGATTGGAACGGAGACGGCAAAACCGATGTGGGCAGGATCACCGCCGATGCAGCAGTCTTTTATGTGTCCACCGGCACCGGCTGGCAGAGCTATAACGGATTTTCGGATTTGGCTGGCCAGCAGGGCTATGCCGATATCAGCCGCCACCCTGCCTTTACCGGGGATTTCAACGGGGACGGCAGAACCGATGTGGCCCGGGCGGGCAGTGTCGGGGTTAAGGCATACATATCAACCGGGACAGGCTTCCGGTATTACGGTTCCCTGCCGGTTTTCGGGTGGTCCACCCATGTTTATAACAGCCAGGGGCTGTACCCCCTTGTCACCGGAGACTTCAACGGCGACGGCATGACGGATATCGCCCGGGCCGGCGCCAACCAGGTCTTCACCTATCTGTCCACAGGCACAGGGTTTGCCCAGGGCGGCCAGATCAATGACCTGACAATGGGCCAGGGATGCAAGGATTACAACACCCATCCCATCTTCACCGGGGATTTCAATGACGACGGTCGTATCGACATCGGCCGGGTCAAGGCTGGTTCCCTGGCCGTCTATGTGTCCACAGGCACCGGATTTACCGCCTACGGCAGCCCTATATCCAACTTCAGCCCGGCCCAGTGGTTTTCCACAAATCATCAATGTCCCCTTGTCACCGGAGACTTCAACGGCGACGGCAGAACCGGCATTGCCCGGGCGTCGACCTCCGGCGTTTCTTTTTATTCCCCCCAGGGGGGTGGCAACGACCTGATGCACAGGATTTCGGCCGCATCGGGCAGCATTACAGACATCGAATACACCCCCTCTACGGCCTGGGCCGACACCCGGCTGCCCATGGTGCTCCGGACAGTGTCAAAGCTGACGGTGAAGGACGGCCTGGGTAACACCTCCGCCACCGAGTATTCATACAGCGGCGGCCTTTACGACTTCCAAGACCGGGAGCTGCGGGCCTTTGAATCCGTGGTCAAAACCCACCCCGACGGCACCACCGACACCCGGCTGTTCCACCAGGACAGATTTCTGGACGGCCGTACAAAGCGCTTTGAATTCAAGGCCCCGGACGGCACCCTCCTGTCTCAAACCGACTACACATGGGAAGGCACCCCATACGACAACGACACGGCATTTATCCGCCTCACCTCCCAAACAGAAACCCAGTACGACGAGGGCAGCCAAGCGGTCCGGCAGGTGGATTATACCTACGACACCAATCACGGCAGCCTGCTGACCTCCACGGTGTCCGGCACCAATCTGGCTGAATCCGTCACCACAAGTTACTCATACGACTATTACGGGGCCGGCCTGGATTATCCTTTGCGCACTATCCAGGAAACCCTCACCGGCTCAACCTCCGGCATGGTCCGGGAGACCCTCTACACCTATGAACTGCACACCGGCAATATGCTCACCCGGGAGCAGGTTAATGCCGGGGGAATAAACCCCATCACCACCTATACCTATGACGCTCACGGCAACCTGGCCTCCCTCCGGGACCCCAAGGACAACGTCACCCTCTTCGACTACGACCCCACCATCGCCACCTGGCCGGTGCGCGTCGAGAAACCGGCCACGGGGATCTACACCCATGTGGTCCGCCACCCGGATATTGATTTGCGGTTCGGCAAACCCCTGACCTTTGAAAACGAGAACGGGTTCCAGACGGCCTATGCCTATGATGTCCACGGCCGGCTCGTCCAGGTCGATTTCCCGGACGGGGGCCGGGAAACTTATATTTACGACGACACCGCCATGCCCCGGTCCCTGACCCAACGGATAAAAGAAAGCGATTCTTCGTCCATTGACGCCGTCACCTACACCGACGGCCTGGGCCGCACCGTCCAGACCACGGCAAAATCCAAAGACGAATACACCGCCACCCTGTTTACCTTTGACACCATGGGCCGCCAGGCCTGCGTTAAAGGCCCCTTTTTTACATCCACCAATGCCTTCCTGGCCGCAGCCCACACCGGCCTCTCCGCCGATCCCGCCACCGTGAACACCGGCGTCACCACCACCTGGGTGAGGAACCATTACGATGACAAGGGCCGGATCACCAAACTGGAACAATCCGGGGGGATAAACACCCGCTTCACCCACAACACCCTCACCACCCGGGCCACCGACCCCGACGGCCACAGCAAGTCCCAGGTCCGGGATATCCTGGGCCGGATCATCAAGGTCATCGAGCACGGCCCCGCAGACTTTACCGCCTCGTACACCTATACCCCGGCCGGGGACATGGTGAAGGTCTCCCGGACCAACCCGGACACGGGCAACCCCATTGAGAACGTTGTTGCCTACAATACCCTGGGCCAGAAAACCGCCATGACCGACCCGGACATGGGCAATTGGACCTATACCTACGACCTCAACGGCAATTTGGCCACCCAGACCGACGCCCGGAACGTTACCCTGACCTTCGAATACGACGCACTCAACCGCCTGACCCGGAAAACCTATCCCGACGCAAGCTCTGCCTCCTGGGCCTATGACGCCGGCACCAACGGCATCGGCCTCCTCTATGAAACGTCCAACGCCAATGCCACCACCCGGTATACGGCCTATGACCAGACCGGGCGCCTGGCCTCCGAAACCCGGACCGTGGATTCCCAGACGGTGAGATTCGACTATACCTGGGACCCGGCCGGCCGCCCGGCATCAAGGGCCGTCACCCACAACAACACCCTGTTCAAAACCCTGGCCTACGAGTTTTACCCGGGCACCCGGCTTTTGGCCCGGGTCAAGCAGGAGGACAACCGGTCTATCACCGAGATCACCCAGTACTCCCCCCAGGGCAAGATCGTCTTCCTCAACCACCTCAACGGCACCGTGGCCAATTATATCTATGATTTTGCCACCTCACGGCTGATCTTGATCCATAGCTACAACCTTAGCGAAACCATCATGGACAAGGGGTACACCTATACCAAGGCCGGGGATGTGGAGATGATCACGGACAACAGGACCAACAAAATCACCAGTTATGCCTACGACCACAACCACCGCCTCATATCGGAAATGACCGCCGGCACCGGCGCCGTTACCGGCACCAGCGTGGAAGTGATCGAGTTTACCTATGAAGAAGCCCAGGGGGCGCCCGTCCATGCCCCCAAGGAAGTGAAAATCAACGGCAGCCTGACCGAATACGCCTACACGGCCACGGGCAACCGGTCCTTTAAAAACAACGGGGTCACCCCTGCCAATTACGAGTCCAATGCCGACAATATGATCTCCAGGATCACCGTGGGCGCCGTCGAAACCCAATTTTTCTACGACGCGGACAACAAGCGGGTCAAAAAGGCCGGCGGCCCCGCTGCCAGTTTCTATTTCGGGGACCGGTTCGAGGTGGTCAATGGCCGGCCCACCTATTATGTGTTTGCCGGGAACCTGAGGGTGGCCCAAGTCACGGCCACGGGCATGGCCTTTTTCCACAAGGACCACCTGGGCTCCACCGAAGCCATCACCCGGGAAGACGGCAGCCTCATTGACTTTGGGGCCTACTTCCCCTATGGTCTGGACCGAAGCGCCAATGCTCTTTTACAACACAGTGCCTACAAGTTTACCGACCAGGAACAGGACGAAGGCACGGGCCTTTACAACTACGACGCCCGGCTCTACGACCCGGAAATCGGCCAGTTTGTCATGGCCGACACCATTGTGCCGGAACCGTTTAATCCCCAGAGCTTGAACCGGTATGCTTATTGTTTGAATAATCCGGTTCGGTATACTGATCCGAGCGGGCATGCGCCTGGAGATATGGCCTGTGGTAATTGTCATACACCAGGCATGTCAGAGAAAGCACAGCGTAAAGCAGTTAACACTTCGATTGGTTTTATTGGCCAAGTAGTTGGTAATTTGGGCATTGTAGGTATGGCCGTTGGTGATGTCCTCGGAGCATATGCGACTGCCCGTACGGCATACGACAAGACGCAAGAGTATGACGACACAAGCTATTTTGGCGTTACCAAATTGGGAAGAACTAAGAAAAACAAAGACGTTTTTGTCGGTGTGATCGATAATAGCCAACGAAAAAATGTATCACATAAGGATACAATAGAACCTGTTTCACAGATAAGTGAAACTGCAGATTTTTCATTTGAAGGGAGTGTTTCTGGAACACCATCTGGAGATAAAGGTTCAGGTTTTGGGAAAGGTTATGCCGGTAGAAGCGGTGGAAATGACTATGGAGGAGCAGGTGATTTTGGAAGATAATTGTAAAATCTATAAGAAAAATCGAAAGCCTCTGACCTTAACCAGAAATAATTTGAACTATTATCAAATTACCAAGTCGCTTTTTGTTATTTAACAAGACTAAATCTAACCAGTTGGGATTATATATGAAATCGCATGAAAAAGTCGCCAGATTAATCACTTTTCTTGGTATTTTAGTGTCAATCGCCTTTTTTTTGGTCGTTTTAGTAATAATTCCTTCGACACTAAGAAAATTACATGCTGGTGATTTCGAACCACTTCTATTGGATATTCTTTACCTTTCTGCAATTGGCGGTTTGCTGATATTCAATTTTAAATTGAGTTCAGCAATTGCTGCTCATAAAAATTGGGGGCGTTATGCAGGAATAGTTTTTGGGGTTTTATCATTACTCACTTTTCCGATAGGCACCATTATTGGGGTCTATGTTCTTTGGCACCTGATCAGGCGGTGGCAGGAGTAAGGTCGGGTCCTTCAACACCCTATACAAAAAAATGCTGTTGCCGGACCATGCGGCAAGGTTTATTTCCGGGGCATAGACGGTGTGGGAAGGGGTGGGTATACCAAAACGTTGAAAGGGCCGGAAATCCAGTTTCCCGATGTATGCCTGCGCCAGATTGTATGTTTAAAGGCCTAAATTCAGGCTTTATTAAATTCGGTGGGGTGAGGTTGGCTTGACAGTTACAGTGCGTGCAATATACTTTTAGACGAAACTGCGTCATCCGTCCCGTGAAGCTCACCCGGTTTGCCGGCACTGGCTGCGGTCTTGGAGGCTGGCGCAGTTTTTTTTGTAACGCCACCCCACATGAATATAATGATATTTTCATCTCCCCTATTACCAACGGCAACGGCCCACAGAATTTTTGCAGAGAAACAGGTGGTTTAAGACCTGCAACATCTGGGAAAAGGGGAAAGCATTCGGCAGGCCCAAAAGGCTTGCAAATCGATTGAAAAACGCGGCCCGTCATGGATTTCAATCCCCTCTTGTACCGTCCTGGGACCATTGCCCCGCTTCTCCTTCCGGTTTAAAAAATACCTTACCCATTCCGCCGGCAGTTAACCTCAAATTTTTTTTAAATAAAAATTTAGCTATTTTAACATTTTGCTAAAAAGAAGAGAAAACTAAGGGAATCCCTGATTGCGTTTTCAGCATGAGTATATTATGAAAACCTCTGCTATTCTTGATTGGGAAATATTTTCGGAAATATGCCGAATTACTGATTTATTGTTGACCTGAATTGTGAAAGAAGGAGTAAGGAGATGAATTCATTGATCAAATGGGGTGTTTATTTTTTCTTTATTTTTATAACAACGGCCACTGCCATGGCCCAGGACGGCGGTATTACCATCGATGCCAACGGCAATACGGGTATCGGCACCGAAACCCCCTCGGCCACGCTGGATGTCAACGGCAACACCAAAATTACGGGCAACCTCACCATCACGGATGAAATTCAGGCGCAAAAGATAAAAGTCAGCAGTGCACCGACAAATAATACGGATGCGGTGAATAAGGCTCATTTGGATCAATCCATTGCCGCTCTTGGCCTTACCCTTAAAAAAACTTATGCTTGCGCTCAAAGCGGTTGTTATACGGAGTTTACTTTGTCCGAATTGATTCCATTAAAGCCCGTGTATTTTGTATTAAGAAAGAACAATGCACAGCGCAAGCCAACTCTTTTATACTTTTCGGTAGACAATGAAGTGGGAGGGGCGGGGCATAGTTTAGGTTATGTTATAACTGGAAACGTGAGTTCTTACCACTCTACTACGGCCATCCGGATACCAACATCGACTTCTATGGTTGTCCGTATAGGCGATTTAAGATTTGGAACACTTTCTATATATCAATAAATTTCAATATGAAGAGGGCTTAAGTGATTTAAGCCCCCTTCAAAATTTATATCTAATCAAACTTATATGGTAGTTGATATCAAAGATATGAAATTTTATTAGGGCGTCTACCTGCCCATAACAGACAATGCCGGGACATCTTAGATTTTCGGTAAAGACTGGGAACGTTAGAATATTGTATTTTATTGAATACCCATTTCGGTTGGGAACCGAATATCTTTTCCAATTAAGGAACGCCCAATGAAAAATTTGCAATTGAATGCTCTCATCATTTTTTTGCTGACCGCTACTTCCGCAATAGGGCAGGATCTGGTGTTATCCGGTCCTCAGACCATAAGGGCCTGGCATTATATTCACGGCAGCATCACTTTCCAGGGAGACACCGAAATCCGTGACGGGGCCGACCTGGACCTGATGTCCAAAACCGGGGTCCAGCTGATGCCGGGATTCAAGGTGCTTCCCGGGGGAAGCTTTAAGGCCTTTGTCAGTCCGGACAGCGACGGGGACACCATCCTTGACCTGGCGGAAAAGCGGTCCGGCTGCATGAATCCCCAGGCGGCGGATACCGACGGCGACGGGCTGGCCGATAATTTGGAAGACGCCAACCAGAACGGCATCTATGAGCCGGAACTCAACGAAACCAGCGCCTGCAAGCTGGATACGGATGGGGACAATATCGGGGATAAGTGGGAAATCGACAACGGCTTGAATCCCCTGGTGGCCGATGCGGACCAGCATCTGATCTTGACAGGCAATCTCCCCTCGGGCTGGCACTATATAAACGGCATTATTGCTTCCAAAGATATCACCACCATCAATCCGGGCGTCTACCTTGACCTGGTCGCCCAGATCCGGGTGAAACTCAATCCCGGTTTTAGGGTGTTGCCCGGCGGCAGGCTCAGGGCTGTGGCAAGCCCGGATTCCGACGGGGACCGTATCCACGATGTCGTGGAACGGCGCTCTGACGCCGGCTGCATGAACCCCAACCTTGAGGACACCGACGGCGACGGCCTGTCGGACAGCCAGGAAGACACCAACCGCAACGGCATCCACGAACCTGAACTCAACGAAACTTCCCCCTGCAATGCAGATACGGACGGGGATAAGATGAATGATAAATGGGAAATAGACCATGGATTGAATCCCCTGGCCGATGATGCAGGACTGGATCCCGACGGGGACGGGCTGACCAATTACATGGAGTATTATTTCAAGGTCTCCGACCCTCATGACGCAAACAGCCTCCCGCCCAAGGGTACCTATTACGAATATGACGAGCTGGGCCGAATCAAAAAAATAGTCCGTATCAAATAAATCTTTCTGGAGCTGAAAATGAACACGCTGGTATCTGTACTCTCAACATGGATGGTTTCTTCCCTCATTTTCATTTTTATTGCTTTTCCCGCCTATGCCGAGGACACCGGAACCGGTGCCGGCGATACCGTTATTGAAATGGTGGAAGAAGACCTGACTGAACAGGGGGCGATTGAAGACCTTGAAAGCACGGACGAAGAAGAGGATAGCGAAACCTCAGAGGGTGAACAGGCGCCGGAGCGCCTGCTAAAATCTTCCGCCATGGAAGCAGCGGCTTCCATGGCGGAGTCACCCACCGAACCCGTACCGCCCAGCCTTGAAGAATCTGTCTTCGATACAAGCAGCGCTGTCATTGTTCCGGAAATAGCCATGGGCATCGGTGCCGCAGTCCTGGAGTATCCCATCCGGGTGCCGTCGGGCAGAAACGGCCTGACCCCGGCCGTTGCACTCAATTATAACTCATCGAGAAGAAACGGCACGGCCGGCGTGGGCTGGGCCATGACCACATCTTCCATCAAACGGTCCACCAAGAGAGGGGCCTGCTATACCTGCAACCGCTTTACTTACAACGGCGAAGAGATCTTCCCCGTCAGCGTGGATGCAAACGGGTACGGCACCTACCGCCCTGAAAAACAACAGGCATTTTCTGTTATTGAATTCAAAACAGACAACTCATGGTCCGTCACCCTTAAAAACGGTACGGTCCAAGAATTCGGCCCCGCCCCGGAGACCCGGCAGGACAACAGCCACGGCACATTCCAATGGCTGCTGTCATCAGTATTAGACACCAACGGAAACACCTTAACCTATTCCTACATTAAGGATCAGGGGCAGGTTTATCTTTCTGCCATCCAATACCTCAATTATTATACGGTCGCTTTTTATTATGAAAACAGGCCCGACCCCATCATCAATTATAGCTCAAACGCCAGGGTGGTGACGGCCAAACGCCTTAAAACAGTGGCGGTCTTTTCCAACGTAGACCAGATCCGGGCCTATGGCCTGGCCTATACCCCAAGTGCCAATACCGGCCGCTCCCTGCTGACCCAAATCACCCGGTACGGATCGGATTACTCTTTGGATGCGGCAAATCAAATTACCGGAGGATCCTCCCTGCCGCCCACACAAATCACCTACGCCCACGAACGGGCCTCCTTGGCCCCCTCCTCCGGACCAATATCGGACCTGGCCATGGGTCAGGGGTTTACCAATACCTATGTCCATCCCATGGTCACCGGCGACTGGAACGGGGACGGCAAAACAGATCTGGGCCGGGCCGGTGCAAGCAGTGTTGATTTTTATATCTCCGGCAACAATGAATTCCAGGCCATGGATTCTCTCTTCGACCTGTCAGAGGGCCAGGGATACACCAATGCCAATACCAACCCCGTCCTCACCGGCGACTGGAACGGGGACGGCAAAACAGACATAGGGAGGGTCGGCAATTCAGGCATGGTGTTCTATACCTCCACCGGTGCCGGCTGGGAAAGTTATCCCCAATTGAATGCGCTCTCCATATACCAGGGATACGGGGAGCAGAGCCAACATCCGGTGTTTACCGGTGATTGGAACGGAGACGGCAAAACCGATGTGGGCAGGATCACCGCCGATGCAGCAGTCTTTTATGTGTCCACCGGCACCGGCTGGCAGAGCTATAACGGATTTTCGGATTTGGCAGGCCAGCAGGGCTATGCCGATATCAGCCGCCACCCTGCCTTTACCGGGGATTTCAACGGGGACGGCAGAACCGATGTGGCCCGGGCGGGCAGTGTCGGGGTTAAGGCATACATATCAACCGGGACAGGCTTCCGATATTACGGTTCCCTGCCGGTTTTCGGGTGGTCCACCCATGTTTATAACAGCCAGGGGCTGTACCCCCTTGTCACCGGAGACTTCAACGGGGACGGCATGACGGATATCGCCCGGGCCGGCGCCAACCAGGTCTTCACCTATCTGTCCACAGGCACAGGGTTTGCCCAGGGCGGCCAGATCAATGACCTGACAATGGGCCAGGGATGCACGGATTACAACACCCATCCCATCTTCACCGGGGATTTCAACGACGACGGCCGTACCGACATCGGCCGGGTCAAACCAACCTCCCTGGCTGTCTATATATCTACAGGTACGGGTTTTACCCTCCACAGCAGCCCTATATCCAACTTCAGCCCGGCCCAGTGGTTTTCCACAAATCATCAATATCCCCTTGTCACCGGAGACTTCAACGGCGACGGCAGAACCGGCATTGCCCGGGCGTCGACCTCCGGCGTTTCTTTTTATTCCCCCCAGGGGGGTGGCAACGACCTGATGCACAGGATTTCGGCCGCATCGGGCAGCATTACAGACATCGAATACACCCCCTCTACGGCCTGGGCCGACACCCGGCTGCCCATGGTGCTCCGGACAGTGTCAAAGCTGACGGTGAAGGACGGCCTGGGCAACACCTCCACCACCGAATATTCATACAGCGGCGGCCTTTACGACTATGAAGACAGGGAACTGCGGGCCTTCGAATCCGTGGTCAAAACCAATCCAGACGGCACCACGGAAACCCGACTGTTTCACCAGGACCGCTTCCTGGACGGCCGCACAAAGCGCTTTGAATTCAAAGCCCCGGACGGGGCCCTGCTCTCCGGAACCGACTATACCTGGGAGAGCACCCCATACGACAGCGACACCTCATTTATCCGGCTTGCATCCCAAAAAGAAATCCAGTACGACACCGGCAGCCAGGCAATCCGGCAGGAGGATTATACCTACGATACCAACCATGGCAGCCTGCTGACATCCACGGTGTCAGGCACCAACCTCACCGAATCCGTAGCCACAGGCTATACATACGGCTATTACGGAGCTGGCCTGGATTATCCTTTGCGCACCATCCGGGCTACCCTCACCGGCTCAATCTCCGGCATGGTCCGGGATACCAATTACACCTACGAGCTGCATACGGGCAACCTGCTCACACGGGAGCAGGTCAATGTTGGCGGCACCAACCCCGTCACCACCTATACCTATGATGTCCACGGCAACCTGGCCTCCATCCGGGACCCAAGGGACAATGTCACCTTGTTCGATTACGATCCCACCATTGCCGCCTGGCCGGTGCGTATCGAAAAACCGGCCACAGGGATTCATACCCACGTGGTTCGATACCCGGATATCGACCTGCGGTTCGGCACCCCCCTGACCTTTGAAAACGAAAACGGGTTCCAGACAACATATGCCTATGACGTCCACGGCCGCCTTATCCAGACCGATCGCCCGGACAGCGGCCAGGAAATCTATATTTACGACGACACATCCATGCCCCGGTCCCTGACCCGCAGAACCAAAGAGAGCGCGAACTCCTTCATCGATGCGATCACCTACACCGACGGCCTGGGCCGCACCGTACAGACGGTGGCAAAGTCCAAGGATGAATACACCGCCACTTTATTTACCTTTGACAACATGGGCCGGGCAGCCTGTGTCAAAGGGCCCTTTTTTACTTCAACCAATGCCTTTTTGAACAGCACCCACACGGCCCTGTCTGCCGATCCTGCAGTCGTCAGCACCGGCGTCACCACCACCTGGCTGAGGAACCATTATGACGACAAGGGCCGGATCATTAAACTGGAACAGTCCGGGGGGATCAATACCCTGTTTACCCACAATGCCCTCACCACCCGGGTGACCGACCCCGACGGCCACAGCAAGTCCCAGGTCCTGGACGTTCTGGGGCGGGTCATTACGGTAATTGAACACGGTCCCACGGATTTTACGGCCTCATACACCTATACCCCGGCAGGGGATCTGGTGAAGGTCTCCCGGAACAATCCTGCCACGGGCAATCCCATTGAAAACATCGTGGTTTACAACACCCTGGGCCAAAAGACCTTCATGACCGACCCGGACATGGGCCATTGGACCTATACCTACGACCTCAACGGCAACCTGGCCACCCAGACCGACGCCCGGAACGTCACCCTGGCCTTTGCCTATGACGAACTCAACCGCTTGACCCGAAAAACATACCCCGACGGCAGTTTTGCCTCATGGGCCTATGACGCCGGCGCCAACGGCATCGGCCTTCTTTATGAAACGTCCAACGCCAATGCCACCACCCGGCATACAGCCTATGACCAGACCGGGCGGCTGCTCTCCGAAACCCGGACTGTGGATGCACAAACGGTGAAATTTGATTATACCTGGGACATGGCCGGGCGTCCCGCCTCAAAGGCCGTCACCCACAACAACGCCTTGTTTAAAACCCTGGCCTATGAGTTTTACCCCGGCACCCGATTGCTTGCCCGGGTCAAACAGGAGGACAACCGTTCCGTCACCGAGATTACCCAGTACTCCCCCCAGGGTAAAATAGAGTTCCTCAACCATCTGAACGGCACGGTGACCAATTACATCTATGACTTTGCCACCTCCCGGCTCATCCTTATCCATTCTTACAATCTCACCGAAACCATCATGGATAAGGGGTATACCTATACAAAAGCCGGGGACGTTGAAACCATCACGGACAACCGGACCAATACAACAACCACCTACGTTTACGATCATAACCACCGGATCATATCGGAGCAGACATCCGGGACCGGTGCCGTTGCCGGAACCAGTGTGGAGGTGATCGAGTTTACCTATGACGAGGTCCCGGGCACCCCCATCCACGCCCCTAAAGAAATACGGATAAACGGGTCCCTGACCGAGTATGCTTATACGGCCACAGGCAACCGGTCCTTTAAAAATGACGGGGTAACCCCAACAAATTACGTATCTAATACCGACAATATGATCTCCGGCATCACCGTGGGAACTGATGATACCCAATTCTTATATGATGCAGACAATAAACGGGTTAAAAAAATCCGGGGGGCATCCTCCACCCTTTACTTCGGGGATAATTTTGAGATTGTTAACGGCACTTCGACTTATTATGTCTTTGCCGGGAATGTGAGGGTGGCCCAGGTCACAGATACGGGGATGGTATTTTTCCATAAGGATCATCTGGGCTCCACTGAAGCTATGTCCCGGGAGGACGGAAGCGTTATTGACTATGGGGGGTATTTTCCCTATGGTCTGGACAAGGAACTCAATGCTCTTTTACAACACAGCGCCTACAAGTTCACCGACCAGGAGCAGGACGAGGGCACGGGGCTTTACAACTACGACGCCCGGCTCTATGACCCGGTGATCGGTCAGTTCATCATGGCGGATACCATTGTGCCGGAACCGTTCAACCCCCAGAGTTTGAACCGGTATGCTTATTGCCTTAATAATCCTGTTCGGTATGTGGATCCCACCGGGCATGAACCCGATGGTGATGCAGATCAGTCTAATGGTGGTTGGGGAATTGCTGATTCTGAAGCTGCACATAACGGCGGAGAAGACTCAAGCCGTGATATGGCTGATCTCGGAGGCAAAGATGGCACAGGTTGGGGGAGAGGACCTTACGGAACCCAAGCCGAAAACAATGAAGATCAAGGCTGGCATGCCGGAGGATGGGGATGGGACTCTGACAATCAAATGGAATCAAATAAAAGTACCAACATAGGAGGCTCAGGAGGTGGTTGGGGGGCTTGGGGGTATGGTTTTTCAAAGAGTCAATCGAATAGCAATAGCCTTCGATTGCCTAGCCCTTTACGTGATCAAAGATTACCCAATTTGGATTTTGGTTGGCCCACAGATCCAGACGATTTAGAACATGATCCTAATTTTGGCGAACCATACTGGGATAGAAGTGATTTTTTTGAAAACCTTATAGATAGGGCTCTTAAGTCAGAAGAAGAAATAAACAATTTTTTTGAAAAGCATTGGTGGTTAGATCCCTTTAGGGCAGGAGCTTAAAAAGAAAACTACCATGTACGGGTTTAAACTCGATAAAATATACAAGGAGAGTTTTTTGAAAAACGTAATTAATTATAGTCTTTTATTCTGCATCTGCCTTTTATTTAATCAAAGCTATGCCTATTCATTTAATGAGCATAAATATGAGTGTTCACAAAATATAAACAGTATTCAGAATTTGAAGTATCTTTCTTCACATAGGTATAAGCCATTTTTGAAATATTACGAAAACAAAAATAATGATGAGCGAATAAAAATAAATAATATAAAATTCCATCCTATTTCTTATATTTTTTGGAAAGATAAATACGTAGGCTATGCAATTTACATAAATGAGAAAAGTAAAGGTAAAAAAATTTTAGACCTCTTGTATACAACCTTCAATCACCCTCATGAGCAAAGCCATACTTTTAAAACATGGTATACAAATGACCAAATTATTATATTCACAAAATTTTCACTGCACCAATCAAGAATAATCTTTTTGTGTAAAAATATGGGGTTAGATTTAAAAAAAGTTTTTGATCAAATTAAAATAGGAAAGGGTCCTCACTAGGGGCTGTTTCCAAAAAAGTTTAAAATAATCTAGACATTTGAAATGGGGGATGATTTCGTCCTGTTTATGAACAGACACTCTATTTCAGATGAAAAATGGAAGCAAATAGAACCAATACTTGCACCACCCAAAAAAGAAACACGAGGGCGGAAGCCCAAAGATAACCGATTAATGTTTAACGGGATTTTGTGGATTTTAAAAACAGGGGCTCCTTGGCGTGATCTTCCTGAAAGATTCGGGCCTTGGCAAACGGTGTATAAAAGATTTGCAAAATGGACCTCTTTGGAAGCATGGGATGATCTTCTCAATAATGTCGCAAAGAACCAGGATAAAGAATCCGGTATGATAGACGGATCCTACGTAAAACTTCACCAACACGGTTGCGGGGCACGAGGTGGACAATACTCTCAGGCCATTGGGCGAAGTCGAGGTGGTTTAACAACAAAAATCCATGCTGTGGTTGATGGCCTTGGTAATCCAGTACGAATAAAACTGACCGGGGGTAATGTTCATGATATGGTACCTTCTTATGAGTTAATGGCAGACATAGAAGCAGATCAATTCCTTGCTGATAGAGCATATGATACTGACAAACTTATTGAAATTGTTGAATCTAAAGGTTCTAAGGTCATTATCCCATCAAGAAGAAACAGAACGGTTCAGAGAAAAATTGATAAACACCTTTATAAGGAACGACATTTGGTGGAATGCTTTTTCGCAAAAATAAAATCCTGTCGGCGAGTTTCGACTCGATATGAGAAACTCGCCAGCAGTTACCATGCAATGGTGCTTATTGCTTCTTGCTTGGTTTGGTTAGCATGATTTATTTAGAAACAGCCCGTAAGGACTGTATTTTAAATAATCTATACATTTGAAATGGAGCATGATTTCGTCTTGTTTATGAACAGACACTCTATTTCAAATAAACAATGGAAGCAAATAGAACCGATACTTGCACCACCGAGAAAAGAAACACGAGGACGGAGACCCAAGGATAACCTATTAATGTTTAATGGAATTTTGTAGTTTTTAAAAACTGGGGTTCTTTGGCGTGATATTCCTGAAAGATTAGGGCCTTTGCAAACTGTGTATAAAAGATTTGCAAAATGGACCTCCTTGGCATCTTGGGATGGTCTTCTCAACAATGTCGCAAAGAGCCACCTCTTCATAACTGCGGCGCATGGTCGGCATATGGAGACTTTTAAGATTGTTTTCTATCTGATCCCGATCATTGATCATGCCGCCACCTCCTTGAGCAATTGGTCATAGCGGCTCAAATCAACGGCCTGGATATGAATATCATCCGGTCTGCTGACAGAGGTGTTGGACTTAATAAGGCGTTCAGCAGCTTCTATGCTGATCTCCTGACCCTCATTTATTAAACCCAGATTCTGCATCCGATATCAGATACAGTAAAATTTCTGTTCAAAAACGAGAAAATACTTCCTTGAAGTAAAATGGCATGAAATTTTTATAAGATCGAAAGCTCAGACGTAGATTTTGGACAGGCAATATAGTTTTTTGATGACCACCAGACGCATTTATCCATGGCTCACCTGGTAAATTCCATTTGATGTTAGGCCAAGGCCCTCATGGCCTGATAAAAAATTAGCCTCATCGGATGGTCACGCTTAATTTTTATCCACAGTTGGCGGCTTCGGACAGCAACATTGGCTGGCGGAAGATTCCGCTCTATTGCAGCAAATCGCCTTGACCGGGACCATCCCGATAGCTTGCAATGAAAGTTGGCTGCAAAATGGCCATTGCCAATACTTCTCCAGTTTTTGATCTTTGAAATTCGTCCCATGATCGTTGAAGATAATTTTGCCTTAGCCACATAGCCTGCGCCCAGTTCCTCGATTGTATCCAGAATTGATCCGGATGTAAGCCCTTTATCAAAACGGAAAATGATATCTTTTGCAGGCCGGTCGGCTTCTGAAACAATCTTACGGACAAAGCCATCAAGCCCATCGTTTGAAGCACATGAACCAGGTCTGAGGTATCCATCAATAACAGATCTCGAGCCTATATCAACGGCTATAAGGGGATGGTAGCTGTTTCTTCCAGGCTTATGAGGATTGTATCCAGTATCAGCACCCTCAATCTTTTGGCCATGTACGGTGCAGACAGATGAGTCGACGGTGATAAATAACTTGCCGGGTTTGGCAACACGGTAACTCAATCCGGTGCTGATTTTCTCCAGATTCAGGTTGTGTCGCCATGTCATTGTTTTCAGCCTCCGGCCATAAGTTGTCGGATGAACAATGTCTTTCCATTGAAACATCCCGATCAGGGCGGGCTCAGCTAACAATCGGACATCCTGGATAGCTTCTCCGCCCATGAGTCTCAATACAATCAACTGTTGTAAAAGTTCGTGGGTGGGATGGCGTTTATCCTGATCAAGATCGGCTGTGACTCCTTCCAATAACTCAGGGATATGAAATTTGTCGAATACACGGCTTACAAGAGCCATTCCGGCGTTGGCAGCTACAGATTTTCCTGTGAACGAAATATGAGCCGATCCCTGTTTGAATACTTTTCGTTTTCTACCTTTTCTGGTATGTTTCATATGCACCCTTTTGGTGATCTCTTTTTCGCAGGTGGTCTGCGGTTAAGTCCCCAAGATCATTATAAAAGAGTGCTCTTTTTAGGGCAACCTCTAATCAACTATGCAGGATCTGGGCTAATTTTAGAGGAAAGCGAATTGAACATATATTTAATCCGCTCGTTATGTTAAATAGCAAGAATAATGAGCTCAGAGCCATAAACACGCCCAGGTTAAATCCGTTTTCTAAAATTGCCGCAGCGATTAAGCGTTGATTTTCGTCATGATGCATGCTAAAAAACTCCGGTCGAAGTTTTTTAGCATGCATCATGATCAATTGTTGACTTATTTTTTGCACATCTATATATTATAGCCAAATATATTGGCACTGAATAATACCCATTTAGCTCTGCAAATTTTTTGCAGGTAACTATCTCTGTCAAGAGAGGCTAAGTGGGTTTTTTATATCCATATTAAAGTTATTGGCTATCGCTCAATAAATTGACTTCTAAAATCCCATATAATAAAGTTCCTTACTCGAATAATCAGCTATTAGAACAATTAAAAAATCGAGGATTAGATATTAAAGATGTTGAAAAAGCAAATCGATATCTAAACTTTATTGGATATTATAGATTATCTGCATATTTTCTTCCTTATCAATATGAAAAAGATAAATTTCGAGACGGTGTTAAGTTCGATGATATTTTGAATCTCTATATTTTTGACCGAAAGTTAAAATTGGTCTTAATGGATGCTGTCGAAAGAATTGAGGTTGCTGTGAGGGCAGCAATCTCAAATTATATGAGCTTAAGAACTAATGATGCTCATTGGTTCTTAGATGAAACTCTCTTTGATAATTATTCACCTGATAAAGGGAAATCTTTCCAAAATTTTGAAGGGTATTTTCAATCTATATGCAGCAATATTGATAGGAATCGAGACGCTATTCCTATAGACCATTATTATTCGAAGTATTCTGATCCGGAATATCCCCCGGGATGGGTGGTGATGGAAGTTTTAACGCTTGGTCAGGTATCTAAAATTTATTCGATACTACAAACCAAGTATAAACGAAAAATTGCAAAAAAATTTAAAACCAGCTGGCAGATCCTGGAAGCAATCTTATTATCATTAACCGTAATCAGAAATAAAAGTGCCCATCATCAAAGAGTCTGGAATGTTAAAATATCATATCCGCCGGCTCAAACTGTTTTAAAAAATGTTGTACCTCAGTATACTGGCCCTCCGAATTCACCATGTGTTGCTTATTTTATGATATGGTTTCTTATAAATCGAATAAATAATGATTCTACTTGGGCGATAAAATTATGTGAGCAGCTTTTTGAATTGGACGAATCCCTTTCCCATAAAATTGGTTTGGAACCTAATGATATATATAATATTCTTCTGGAACAATCTTGATAGAATTTTTGGTTCCAGTAAAGATATTATTTAACATGAAAGCGCGACTACTCTATCTCCGCAAAAACTGGATGTTCAATCTGTGAACACCCAGTTTTTGAATTTTAGGCAAGAAAACTCCCACCTCTTCGAATCTTAACTTTTGACAAAAAGTTAAGATTCGTCAACTTGCAAAAGCACCTCTGTTCATGATGGTTTTCGCTGTTTTGGCAATAAAACATCTCCCAACTCCCATTTTAAATCTTAAGTTATATGTGTTAAAATGTTTATAACTTAAGATTTGACGATAAAGGAAAAGCAATGGAGAAAGGACAGAATTTCAATCATCCAAAGAAGGGGTCAAGAATCGAGGTGGAGCCGATCCGGCGAGAGAAAGATATTAAAGCAATCATTCAACTTCTCTCCGGATCCCCAAGAGACCTTTTGCTTTTTGTGATGGGAATAAACAACGGTATCCGCTCTGGAGACCTTCTCCAAATTAAGGTAGGAGATGTTCGTTACCTGAAGCCTGGTCAAGTTCATCAGATCACCGAGAGCAAAACGAAAAAAAAGAATGTGGTAGTTATAAATAAATCTGTCCGGAAGGCGCTAAATAACTTTTTTTTAAGTAGCACCCGAGAAATAGAAGATCACCATTTGATCAACGACAAATATTTTTTTCCTTCAACGACAATTAAAACTCCCGTTCCCCAACCTGCGTAACCATTTAATTTCATTAAAAAATACTTGCAAAACAATTCTGATTATGTTTTTTAAGACCATCCTTCCGGAGGATAAGGCTATGCTGGAGAGCAACCTGAGCGCCGAGAAGGTGACTGAAGTATGAGGGGCCGTATTTTCCACGTACGGCCTTTCGCTTTTTGCTCTCATACTTTGGTCTATAATGCGCTAAACTCCGGGGGTTTGGGGGCTGGCCCCCATTATAATCCGGTAAAAAGTCCTTTTAATTACCATCACAAAACCCGGTTCTTCCATGGGTTAAGCCCTCTATCGATAGTATCCGTCCGATAGTGCTTGCTGACGGCATTGGTTCAATATTTTCCGCTTCCATCTCCTTGCTGATAGCACCGGCACCGCAGTTCAGGCCTCGATTGTATAAATCCAGTCGGATCATTTTAATAATCTCAACAATCTCCTGCCTGGTATATCTGGTCTCGATCATTATTCGGCCTCCATTTTAGCCTGTTCCATGCGATAGCTTTCCACATTCAATTCAAGGATGATACTGTGATGAACGAGTCTGTCGATGGCTGCTGCCGTTGTCATAGGGTCCTTAAAAATCTGTTCCCACTTAGAGAACGGAAGATTGCTCGTGATCATCAGGCTGCCCTGTTCATACCGTTCCGCCAAAAAGGTAAACAGCACTTCCATTTCTCCCCGGCTTTGTTGGACATACCCAATGTCATCTATAATCACAGCATCAAACCTGGAGAGGGATTTGAGTTTTTTGGTTAGCTCAAGATCCCTTTTGGCAATCAGCAGATCCTGGACGAGCTGACTGCATGAGATAAAAAGAACCTGCTTACCCTTTGCAATTAATTCATGGCCAATGGCACAGAGCAGATGGGTTTTCCCGCTACCCGGATTACCAAAGGCCAGGATGTTTTCACAGCGCTCTAAAAAAGCGCCGTTGACCAGGACACTTAAATGATTGGCAACCTTTAAGGGGAGGCGCTTTTTATCAAAATTCTCAAATGTCTTGGAAGATGGCAACTTGGATGCCCTCAGGTTACGTGATATCCGGTTCTGCCAGCGGACTTCGCATTCGAGACTCAACAATTGTAAGAGGTACTTTTCATATCCCCATGCCTCCGCCCTGGCCTGATCCGCCATTTCTTCATAACTGCGGCGCATGGTCGGCATATGGAGGCTTTTAAGATTGGTGTCTATCTGATCCCGATCATTGATCATGCCGCCACCCCCTTGAGCAATTGGTCATAACGAGTCAAATCAACTGCCTGGATATGAACATCATCCGGCCTGCTGACAGAGGCGTTGGACTCAATAAGGCGTTTAACAGCCTCTTTGCTGATTTCCTGATCCTCGTTTATTAGAACCATCAGGGCGCTGTCTACTGCCACCTCGCTTGTCTTTGCTGCCAGGTATAATATTTTCAGATACCTTGCTGCTGAGCTTTTAACGGTATAACGCTTTCTTAAATGATCGTAGGCAATCCGGAACCGGCTGGTGGGGAACATGGCATTACGATAACGATAATTTTCAAATGCCCCCGGTTTTTTGACCAGGCTGTCAATGATATGCCGGTAATTGATTTTATATTTGCCCTCACCCCGCAACCTTGGCAAAGTATCGACCTTTCTCTGGCCGTACCAGACCTCCAGGCATTCCATGTAGAGGCGGACCTGGATATTTTCTCCTATGAGCCTGCTGTCTACAGAGTAAACGTTGTGATTGACCCGAATGGTACTGCTGGGACCAACCTTTAAATCCATCTTTTTACATGCATCAAGCCGGCGTTTGGGCAACCGGTGTAGGAGATCCAGTTCTTGTGTAAACCGTTTCCTACGACCGGCATTTAGCTGTGCGAACAGTTTGGCCAGGAACAAGTCATATTCTTCCCGGTCTTTAAAATCCCGGTGTCCTCTCAGCATCAGGGCCTGGTCAACGGCTTTTTTGAACCGATAATTGCGCTGCTCCACGTCTCCATTTTCATTGGGGCTGGCAGGGTTAGTTTTGCAAGGAATGATACCGTAATGGTCAACAAGATCCTGATACCTGCTGGTGAACTCCTCAGGGTGACTTACCTTGTTAACAGCGGATGTCAGACAATCGGTGCGATGTTGCTGCGGCACACCACCAAGTTCCCATAGGGCATTTTGCAGGCCCTGGCTCAGGCTTTCGAAACTCTCTGAAAAACAGACTGTACCTGTCTCCCAATTGGAATAGGTCAAAACAAAATGGTAGATCAGGTGGTCAAAAGGGACGCCGCCTATAGTGACGCCCAGTTTATCCATGTGGGTGAAGTCTGACTGGCATAATTCGCCAGGCTTATGAATTTGAGCAAAAAAGATTTCTTTGGGCGGCCCCTCTGTAGCACGCCATTGCTTTATTCTCCGTTGCAGGGTCCGTAATTGTCCATCGGCGAACCGGCCGGGGTGTCTGCGTTGCAAATCCTCAAACAGTGTCTTGGCCTCCAGACCTGGATTTATGGTCAACATGCCTTTGATACCATCCCAGGTCTCCTCAAACGGATCTTTGCGTGTGCGCCATGTATGATCCGTTTTGAGTTCACTCGGCAACTTCCCGTGTTCACGGTACTTTCGAGCTGTTTTTTCATCCATTCCAGCTTTCATTGCTGCTATCCCGAAACTCTTCTCTGACTGAATCAACTTGAACAACCTCCTCACTTGCTGGTCCGTTACCATCCAAATCTCTCCTTCTGTTCAATTTGGATGTTTCTACCATTTTTTTTGATTCTTAAATTTCGGGAATTTTAATTGTCGTTTGGCGGGAATTATAAATGACGCTGATCAACCATTATTTGTTCCGGAGCCGGAAAGGTGAGAATGCACCTCTCTCAGTCCAGGCAGTGCATGGACTTATAAAAAAATGGACGCAGACTATTAACCTGAAGGGTAATTACGGAACACACTCTTTAAGAAAGACTTGGGGATATCAACAACGGACAAAGTATGGTGTGGGTTTTGATGTGATCGCTAAACGCTATAACCATTCAGATCCTAAGACCACCATGCTATATTTGGGGATTGAGGACAAAGAGGTCCATAGCATTTTGATGAATGAAATCGGATGACCCCAAAATGTCCAAAGTATTATATATATGTACACAAAGAACATAATATTTACACGAGAATCATAACATATTGTGACGTTTCGTATGAAACGTCAGAAAAATTAGCCGCGCCTAAAGCTATAATTTTTCTATAGAATAATTATGTTATTGAGAGAAGGCCTTTTAGATGATAACTGTTCATGATAAAGGCTACAGTGAATATTATGACCACCAGAAAGCAAAATCTCAAATAATGCAAAGTAGATTTTTACAATATATATGTGATTCCATTAAAGGAAGAACTCGAACTCATAATAAAGATGGGATTATCTCTGCATATGGAAAGAACTACCATATCTTAGGTGTACTTGATGGGGTGAGCTCTGCCAAAGGAGCTCTAAAAGCAGTAAAATACTCAGTTTCATATATTGGTAAAAATCACTCAAGCTATGCGTACGATGAATCTTTCGATTTAGCAGGATTGATAAGGGATTTAAACCAAAGATTATTAACAGCGAATCTTATTGATCCTTACCTGACATGTAGTTTAGTTTTTATACCTAATCAACCCTCACAAAAAATTAAATTCTTAAATTTAGGGGACTCAAGGATATATTCTATCTCTAAACAGTATATATTCCAACTTACCGCAGATGATTCTGATCCAATTAATAAAAATATTTTAACGAAATATTTAGGGTCAAAGCAGCTAATAAATGAAGACATTAACGAATCAGAACTCCCTGTAGGAAGCGAATCTCAGAACCTTTTGATATGTACAGATGGTTTTTATTCTGTTATGGAGAGTAGCGAATACAAGCTAAGAGAATTGCATAGATTATCGAACTTGAAACACTCATATTACATCAAAAAAGGTATAAAAAAATTGATCGTTGGTTCAAATAATGATGACGCAACGTACCTATTAGCGAGGTGGTCGCATGTTTGAATCAGAAAAACAGTTAGTTGATGAAATTTTATTCTTTCTACAGTCCCCTTTAGCGACTGAGGTTCCTATTGATTTACAAAGTGATCATCAAGTTCTATTACAAGAAGTTAATCTTGGGTATGGGATTGCAGATATAGTTCTGACGCATACTAAAGACTCTATTGTGAAAAGAGACTTCTTTCTAAATTTGATTGAAATCAAGCTACTCAAAATTGTTAATAAACACCCTGGAATTAGAATCAAGGATATTTCGGACAGAACAAGACTCCGTAGAAAAAAAATCCTTAGTTCTCTTAAAGGTCTTAGCAACTTAAACTTGATTCTTACTAAGGGGGATGCAGTATACCCCCAAGAAGAGTATGTCCGAACAGTGACAAAAACTATTGCAATTGAAGCTAAGTTAACAAACTGGAAGAGAGCCTTAAAACAGGCATATAGGTACAAATGGTTTTCTCATAAGTCTTTTGTATGTCTACCACTCAATAGGGTAAACCCAGCGCTTAAAAACATTGAAAGCTTTCAGCGAATGGGAGTTGGCTTGATCGGTTGTTGTGAAAAAAACGGCATTCAAATGCTCTATAATCATGAAAGCGAAGAACCGATAAGTGATGAGATGGCCATTCTACTTAATGAAAAAGTTCTAAACACTATGCATGCATCTTAATTATCGAATCCCAAGCCCCGAGATGGTAGTCACTACTCTCATCATTTAAAAATACTCTATGTTTTGTTTCCAATGTTGCATATAGATTTCGAGCGGCATCAATACGCTTCTGCAAGAATTTAACCCTTTTCCGAATCGATTTTTGACCGCTTATATCTTGATACAATCTTGAAATAGCCAGTAGATAGTTCTTGTGCACATCCGGTTTGTGAGTATTCCAAGGAAAGTCATCCTTCAATATGATATCAGAAAAAATGTTTTTATCATTGGCTATTAAATCCAAACACTTTCTACGTCTTAGGTTCTTCAACTCCTGTGCCCGGATAAAATTAAGTAGTTTTTCAGAAAAATACCAACCTTGGGAAGGACCACCAGCAATAATTTCAGTATATCTTTGAATATTGAAATTACGAAGATTTTCATATGTGCCAATGGTTATACAATCAATGTTACAGAGAGTAGCAAATATTAAAGCATCCCAATTGGCGTAGCCATAAACCGTCTTAAAGCCCTGTTTATTAAGTACATTAAAAGTTTTTATAAGATTTTCATAATAATCATAATCTATACTTACTTTCTTCTTATATTCGGGCTTTGCATCACAAACTATGTAATACCCATCAAAAGCAATTGGCATATCTGTCAAAGCTTGCAATAAATCTTCAACATAATCTTCATCAATGATGGCATCATTACTAAATGGGACTGTCATATAATACCTATGGTCCCCGTTTTGTTTTTTCCTTTTAATGATAATTTTATTAATTTTTCTTAAGTACGTTAAGTATTGATCGAGATCCGATAGTTCGTGATAGAATACAGGGACTATGATGTCTTTAATAGACAAGGTCTCTTGATATCTAATCGCCTTTTCTATCAGTTCAGTCCCAGAAATCATTGTTGAGTCTGTTGGCTCTAAATTGATGGGATTGAAAGGGTATGTGTGTAGCTTTCCATTCTCTGTTGTTCGTTTACTTCCATAAAATTGAAGATCAATCATTGATCTATCCATATATTCACTGGGACCATACTTACTCACACCTGTTTCGATCTTGCCATAAGGGAAACTGTAGGCACAAAAAACAAAACCATCTCCTATTCCATTTTCAAAATAGGCATCTAACGCCCATTTATGATTATGCCCGAGCTGATGATATATCTTCATGAGACAAAAGACTCCTTTAATAAAGTGACATTTCTTGGTCGAACGGAAACGTCGAAATTCAGTGTCTGCTCAAAAAAAACATTCAAAGAACAATTCTCAACTGTAGGATAGGTTAAATCTTGTTCAACCATTCTTGCGATGACATCATCTCGGTTATCTCCAAAAGGAAGCGTTTGATAGTACAGACAATAAGCCATAACACCCAAAGAAAAAAAGTCGGTTCGATAGGATATGTGCCTTTTATTTCCTAATAATTGCTCCGGTGCAGCGAACATCCAGGTATTAGGCTGAACACCTGTATCAGTAATAGTTGTGAGACTGGGATCTTTGAATATTCCAAAATCTAAAACGACAGGTAGGCCCTCCGGTGTAATGATTATATTTAATGGTTTTAAGTCCCGGTGCGTTTTACCTTCATTCCAAATTGGTTCCATTATATCAGCTATATCGCAGACCAATTTTGATATGAGGCTTGAGGATTCTCTGTAATCTGAAATTATGTCCTGGAGACAGTTGCCTTTGATGTATTCTTCGACAACGATAGTTTCGTTTTTTTCATTTATTACATCAAGTATTTTCGGGATACCATTGAGGGCCGCATTCTCCTTGTAGAACTCCAACTCTCGTTCTTCTCTTCTCCCAAAACCATACTTAAACATTTTTATGGCACATTTTACATCTCCACATGTTGCAATAAATACATATTTCTGCCCCCCATCAAATGTTTTATGCACCTTAGTTACATTAAGCAACTTTTTTGTGGATTCTTTCATGGATATGATTGGCGGCATCGAATCTCCAAGGAAAAAAGAGTTATAAATATCCTGATCATGCCTTTCATGGATCTGAACGAAACACAATGGGCATTATTGTTATCAAGGATAAAATCGAATAACAATGTTTAATTTTCCCTATTCTGCTCTACGTAACCAAGAAGCCTTTAAACCAAATAGAAGAAGGACGCCGAGCAAGCTCTTAAACCCTTGTATTATAAGTCCTTCAAGCCTCCCTTATTACAATTTGACTCAGACATTATAAAAAAGGGAAAAATTGTTTGATTACCTCAGCATATGCGTCGTGGAAATAAGTGGTCCTTTGAAAAACCACCCCAAATGATACATTACCAATGGTTTTGATCTATTTTTCGTGTATAGTCTGATCCAGGTTTATATAAATAGCTTATGGTTCTTTAAAAGGTAAAAAATCGAATATGGATAATAATCGTTCAACACCTTCCTGGTTCTTTGACTCTGCAATTTTGATAACCACGATTACCGCCATTTTATTCATTATTGGATACTTGCATGAAGTACCATTTCTGGAGAAATTTGGTTTAAGCAACGAGGAGCTACTGCCTTCTAGTACACAATTCATTTCTATTGGGTTTAAATATATATATACAAAATATTTCACACATTTTTTTGTTTTAACCTCTCTGCTGATGGTATTTTCAATTACGATTTTATCAGTTCAAGATCTTCTGTTTCATTGGTTTAAAAACAAACTAAAAATCCAAGAAACTATTAAAACTATAAAAATACTGTTTCGCATGTTTCTTTTTACAATCCCCTTATTTATGTTTCTGTTTTCTTACCGGGTTTTAAAGGATGGGGCTAATGAATTTGCAGAATATCAAAATGTGCCTCAACAAAAGACTTTTGACCTTCTATACACCCCCAAATACCCAAACGGATTAAAAGGGAAAGTAATAAGATATTATGGAAATAAGATTGCTTTTTTTGATGTTAAACAAAAAATTGCTATTGTAGTCCCAGATTCACAAATTATTGAACTCAAATATTCTGTCAGATCCAACATGCTAAAAACTAAAGTTGAAAGCAAATAAAAGAAGACTGGGGATTCTTTGCGAACTTTCTTGTACGAAGTTTGATTATAAATTTCGATCCGAGAGTATAGACCTTGCTATGTTTTAATGGTCACAGATTGTGACCTTATAGCTTTTCCTAAGCCGAAGTATATATGAACCCAGATTCTGCATCCGATATCAGATACAGTAAAATTTCTGTTCAAAAATGAGAAAATACTTCCTTGAAGTAAAATGGCATGAAATTTTTTATGAGATCGAAAGCTCAGAGATCGATATTGAGCAGGCAATATAGTTTTCTGATGACCACCAGACGCATTTATCCATGGCTCACCTGGTAAATTCCATTTGATGTTAGGCCAAGTCCCTCATGGCCTGATAAAAAATTAGCCTCATCGGATGGTCACGCTTAATTTTTATCCACAGTTGGCGGCTTCGGACAACAATATTGGCTGGCAGATGAAGCTGAATCGCCTTTTTCCAGCAATTTTTCCATTTTTTCAGGAAAAATAAACCGTTCTCTGCGGTGGTCCCCAGAATCCGAACAATGTGCTAAGCTCTGATTCACTAACATGAAAGGAGTTGGCAATGACCACCAGAAAACGGAAACAGTTTTCACCTGAATTCAAAGCGAAAGTTGCGTTGGCTGCCCTGAAAAATGAAAAAACAGTAGCCGAGTTGGCAGCACAGTATGAAATCCATCCAACAATGATAAACACCTGGAAACGGAATCTACTTAACGGCGCCGCAGATGTATTCGATAAAAATCAGAATCAAAAAAAGCATATGGATACCAAAGTAGATGAGCTTTACCGCCAAATTGGCAGATTAAAGGTGGAAAACGATTTTTTGTCCAAAAAGCTCAACTTTTAAGTCGAACTGAACGTAAAAAAATGGTCGATTTCAATAATCCCCGGATCAGTATTGTTCAACAATGTAAGTTGCTTAAGGTAAGCCGGACCTCGGTATATTACCGTCCCCAAAAGGCTCGTAGCCTGGATCTTGAGCAGATGAGAGTGATTGATGAGCAATATTTGAAAACCCCGAATTATGGAAGTCGATCAATGCGTACCTTTCTTCAAAGGTTGGGCTATAAAATAAATCGTAAACGTGTCCAAAGGCTGATGAGGCAAATGGGATTGCGGGCCATATCTCCAAAGCCGAAAACGAGTAAGAAGCACCCAAGGCACAAGGTCTATCCCTATTTGCTTCGTAAACTGACAATAAACCGTCCCAATCAGGTTTGGTGTGCGGATATCACATACATTCCTCTTGCCAAAGGGTTTATGTATCTTGTGGCAATTATGGACTGGTATAGCCGGAAAGTATTATCCTGGAGGCTTTCCAACACCCTTGAGACAGCCTTCTGCATAGATGCCCTTGAGGATGCGATACATCAATATGGTTGTCCTGAAATATTCAATTCAGACCAGGGCAGCCAGTTCACCAGTGAGGCTTTCACTGGGGTCTTAAAGGAACATGCCATCCGGATCAGCATGGATGGCCGTGGGCGGTTTCGTGACAATATTTTCATTGAACGGCTATGGTGGACACTGAAGTATCACTATTTGTATTTAAGGGCTTTTGAAGGGGGCCTCAAGCTCCGCCAAGGACTGACACAATGGTTTCAGTACTACAACCGGGAACGCTTTCATCAGGCTCTGGAGAACTGGACACCGGATGAAATTTACTATAATAACCAAGAGCGAAAGGCGGTAGCATAAGGTTGCTGCTGGCTGTTTTTTACACGCCCTACGGGCGCATAAAAACCAGCCACCCACGGGAAACTTTTCGATTTTTAATTATTTTTTTTTAGAATCAGAGCTTATTCCAGCACCGTGGTTGTTCATACTCTGGGGTCCAGCGCACTCTATGCTCTTTAATGAATTGAATATCAACGGTTTCACCCGTTGGTGTATCGTTCTTATCAACAATTTCAGAATCAAAATTAACGATTTTAAATTCATCGTCCTGGTCTGCTTTTTTCTTGGCTGCATTGAAAGTCTTATGGCTGGAAATGATGCCGTAACCATCGCCGTAAGTATTCAGTTTGACAATATGATGGGTGAACATCGTTAAAATCCTTTATTTCAAATCCAATTTTCCAACCGTAAGCCCTCAACTCTTTCAAACTCACGCATATTATTAGTGACTAAAATCAAAGATTCGCTCCGGGCATGTCCGGCAATGTGTAAATCGTTCACCCCAATAGGTGTACCTTTCTTTTCCAGGTTTGCCCTGATATGCCCATAATGGGCAGCGGCATTATCATCATAAGACAAGACTTCCAGGCGGGATATAAAATCTTCAACTTTGCGTAGGTTGTGGGACACCATAGAGCTTTTTTCAACCCCGTGTAAGAGTTCAGCCAATGTAATTGAGCTTATGCACATTTGCCCTGCATGGGCATTAAAAACGTCTAAAACCTCAATAGGTCGCCGTTTAATCACATAAATAACGATGTTGGTATCCAGCATGTATTTCAGCATTAAAAGGTTTCCCTTTCGGATTGTTCTTGTGAAGCACGTTCCTGCATAAAATCATCCGTCACACCATCGTCAGCAAGAAAGAAACTATCCCATGTGTTTTCTACAGGGGAAAGCACCCGATCTTTGCCCACGATACGCACAACAACTTTCTTCACACCATCGGGGAATCTACTGTCAACCGGCAACCTTACCGCTTGGGTTCTATTATTTACAAAAACGGTCCCTGTTTCCATAATAAAAGCTCCTTATATTCAATTTGCTATATATGCAGAGTATATAGCAAAGGTGCGTATATAGCAAGGGTATATAGTATGTGTTTTTAAAAATATGCTCTACCCTCAGGCATTTAAAACCATCTTTCTTTTTTCTGCACCTACGGCCTTTAAATAAATTCCCCTTATTCTTTTTCTATAAATCTTCTATTTTTTTAGGAAAAATAAACCGTTCCCGGTGTTCTCTTAAATAATTATACATCGTTGTTTTTGATATTCCGAAAGTCTCACAAATTTCTTTGATGCTGTGTTTTCGGCTATTATAAAGCTCAACAATCATCTTTTTATCTTTTTCACTGTGCTTAGATGGCCTGCCACCATTTTTTCCCCTGGCCCTGGCTGCTGCAAGACCGGCTTTTGTCCTTTCGCTTATTAGATCCCGCTCAAACTCGGCCAGGGCGGCAAAAAGATGAAAAATCAATTTCCCGCTTGAATTGGTTGTATCTATAGATTCTTTTAAGCTCTTAAAGCCTATTTGCTTTTCCTGGAACCTCCCCACTAATTCAATTAAGTTTTTAAGGGAGCGGCCCAGGCGATCCAGTCGCCAAACCACAAGGGTATCCCCTTCCCTTAAAAAAGAAACGGCCTCTTTTATTCCTGGCCTGGCCGCAGCCACGCCGCTAACCTTATCTTGAAATATTTTTTCACAGCCGGCCTTTTTTAATTCATCTATCTGTAAATCTAAATTTTGCTCATGGGTTGAAACCCGGGCATAACCAATTTGCATAAAAGAACCTCAAAAAGTAAAAAAAACCATAAACCCCTTAATATTATTTGACCTTGTTTTTTGTACTGGTTTTCTTGACAAGAAACAATGCGAATTTATCAAGGGGCCGGCTTAATTTTAAACGGTACAGAAAAGGACCGTTTTTTGCTCATTTTCCCTAAGCCGCAATACCAGATGTTGAATAATCGGCCCCAGGCCCTGCTCGGTGCCGACTACTTTTATACATTTCACGTCAAGCATCGATCAAGCACCGATCATTGATGAACACTTGATTAGCTGCTTAATCCCCTGGCTACCCATTCCCCAGGTGCTGGGTACTGGGTAGATACTGGATACTGGGTCGATACTGGGTATCACAAATCATTAGATTTCAAAACCAAGGCATAGCCAAGCCAAAGCCAAGCCAAAGCTGAGCCAAAGCTGAGCCAGGCAAACACATTAAATTCCCTTGAAATTATGATTTAGATTGAATCGAAGAGCTCAAAATCCAGTATGCCAGTTGAATTTCAACAGCGTGATTTCATATTCGGCCCGGCCTACACTTAGCCATTTCTAGAGCCCCTAATTAGCTGATACTATCCGAAAGTCCGGGATTTGCCATTGTATAAAGAGTTTAAATTTTTGCTTTGTAATGATCCTACCTATCCACTACCCAGATAGTGTCTGTCTGGGTAGTGTCTACCTGGATAGGTATTGGGTATCCCAGATTCTTGATTCCAACAAAGAAGATTGTCTCTACCAATATTCTTTACCTTTCGGCTTGGCGTTTAACCACGCTTTATCCTCTTTGTTAGTTTTGTTGTTTTATGGTTCTTTAAGAGGGAATCCAGGCAATTATCGACTTTTTCAATAGTGTGCTCTGTTCGGGATACGGCTTCTATGACTTTCTCATGGGCAATGTCTAACAATTCCTGCTCTCCCACCGCCTTCTTATCTTGAGAAAGATCATTGATAGATTCTCTCTCCTGGGGTTGATCATCGTTCCTATCTTTTAAAAAATCATGATCTGATTTTTCATCTGATTCGAAAAAATCATTCCACGATTCTGGTTTCTTGTTATTCATGAAGAAAGCCTCAAATTAACTTTTAGTCTAACGTAATCTTTTGTTTTTCATCCCGGATTAAAAATTTATTTTGCACAAATCTGTCTTTTATCAAAGATTCACGTTCATTTTCATTATAGCTCCCAAAACCTTCCCACTCCATGTTGTTTTCTTCATTTTGGATTTCAAGTGCAGAGAGATACATGATTTCATCGTCTGCCAAATCCATTCTGGCCCATAGCTCAACCATGGAATAGTTGTCAAAACTCTTTAATGTTCGTTCCAGTGCTTCAACCTTAGCTTTGTAGCTCCTTTCAAGATCTGTCTGTGCTTTAATGCTCATAATTTTCTGACTACCTCCTCAACATCAAGAATTTTAAGTTCAAGGCTCTTTAGAATCTTATTGATTTCATTTTTATTACCTTTCAAATACTCCCTGCCTCCTTCATGGGCTCCTATGTCATTTACGTTGGGTGAAAGCCAGGCTTTTAATAAACCACCTATTCGGCCCAAATCCCCTCTAATCTTACAAACATCAAGAAAAAACTGAATATCGACCGTCGACTTAATCCGTTTTTTTAAACCAACTCGCCTTAAATATGTGCTTGGACGTAATGAGCAATTATTGGCCTGGAATAATATCATCTCTTTTTCATCATCAGAAACTCTTACTGGAATTATCTTTTTCCGCTGGCGTTTTTCTGACCTTTTCTTTTTCGTAGTATCATTCATTTTAACCTCGTTGAGCGGTAGCGAATAAGTTTGAAAAGGGGTGGCGGTAATACCGCCACATACCTTGCCCTCTATTTTTAACAAATCCGGTCTTTTTTCCTAAAATTAGTGTTCTTTTAACGAAAACCGTATTGAAATTAAGAAAAAGTATCGTTTTTAAGCATAAAGAATATTATATAACCCGCTATAAATACATGATATTTTCCAAATTCATTGTACTGTTTTATAATTCTTTTTATTGTAATCTATAACTTTTTATAGTGATTTGAAATTTTTCATAGTTTTTCTATAGTTAGTTATAAAAAGCTATAAATCACTATGAATCGCTATATGCTTTGCTATAAAAAAAGTATAAACCATTCTAAAAATCAAATTGAATGGGGCTTTGCCCCAAACCCCAAGGTTTATCGCTTTGGAAACAAAGCATGATAAATGTAATTTGAAACGATTGCATTTCCATAAAGAAATGAAAATGCAATCGCTCTTGATTCACAATTTTACCTTTTTAAACCTAATGTAAGCCTGGTGCGGCATTGCCCCTGTTCAACCTTTGCCTCATAGCTTTTTTCAACGCCTATCATTACTTTGCTCCTGGGATATTATTTAAGCTTGAAGATCCTGCATGCGGCATATTATTAAATTCCTGGGAGGGGGATCTTGTCTGCCCACCGCCCCCCTCGCCGCCAGGCTGCGACTGCTCTTGTTTCATTGACATCAAATTGGACATGGTGCCGCCCATCATGGACCGCTTCATGGCCGCTGGCTGACCAACATTATCCTTCATTGTTTGGTATGCAGCGCCGGCAATGTTGCTCATGGCCCCGCCCTGCATACCTCTGGCCGTTGCAGCAATCGCCCCGGCTTTAGCCGCCAGGGCGCCCGCGCCCAAGGTCGCCGATGCCACGGCAATGCCCGTGGATACGCCTTTTGCGACGATATCAATACCACCCCCGCCAAACTGCATACCAAAGACGATGCCGCTGATCATGCTCGGGATCTCCTTCATGATCACGAAAAGAAAGGCCAGGCCGATCAGCAGGGAAAAGGTGGTTTGCACCCCAAATTGTTCACTTGGAATGTTCGACCAAATCTTAAACAGGTTGAGGGACAAGCCGACAAGCATTTGTATGGCCATTAATTCCATGCCGGTGGCCACCACCATCTTGAGGTAATTTTTAGAAATATCCTCGGTCCATTTGGATCCTCCGAACCCCAAAGCGACAGTCCCGATGGCGATTGCCACATACGCTTTCACAATACTGAGCGTAAGCTGTGCGGCAATTAAAACACCGAACGCAAGCACGCCGAGAGCGCCAATGCCAATCATCCAGGTTTCCCCTTCAAAGACCTCAATTTTTTTGGTGGCCGTTATGAAAATATTATAGCACGTTTCTAAGATATTACTAGGGCTTATGCCCTTGACGCCGCCATAGGTAGAAGCGCCAATTTGCCGGAAAGAATCAATGATCCGGGTGGTAAGATCCCCACTATTACACAGTACCCACCACCAAAAACCGACAAAGAAAATAAACTTGATAAGTTCCCTTACAAAGTCGCCAATATCCCCATTTTGTAAGACCAACATGGTGGCTACCCAGGCAAAATTAACCCCTGCCAAAAGCCAGAATAGCCGGGAAGAAAAGGTCTTGATTTCATCTTCCCACTGGCTCGAAGCCTGTATGAATTGATCAAGGATTTGTTCGATAATATTATTTTTTGAGGGGGCTGCACTGGCCAGATCCGGGGCCACAATTTCAACAACAATGGCGCAGCAAACGATAATCAGGATAACGGATAGAGTCTTTTTCATGGATTAATACGCCTTATTGTCGTCTAAATTAATATCTTCGCCCACATCCCTGAAAAGCCATCTGGTGTTCTTTTCCTTATATTCCTTGTCCATTTGTTGGGTGGCCATGTAGGTGTTTTGGGTTTTGACCTGGGCAGCGGTCAGGGATTTAAGCTCCACAAGCTTCGTCACCAATTGGGCGTTGATTTCATTGCCGGCCTGGATCGCGGCCTTTTGGCCCTCGACCGTCCGGGACTTCTCTATCAAAGCACCCAGGAGCTTGGCGTCGGTATCCACATTGGCCATGCTGAGATCCGCTTGGTTCAGCGAGGCCTCACATATTTTAACCACGGCATCCGTCCACTCCGAATGCTGTTTGGAATATGATTCGCCGTCCATCAGGACGGTGTAATCCGGGTACATGCCCTTAAAATATTCATCTGCCATGCCCATCTGATGGCTTACGCCAAATGCCTGCTTAATAACATTTTGCAGGTCTAAAAGGGTGGCTTGAGGGTTGGAAATGCCCCCGATTCCAAGGGTTTTCATGTTTTTGAGCATGGCCATATACATATTCAACTGGTGTTGGGTCTGCATTGCCTGTTCAATCTGTGATTGAACCAGTTGCACATTATTCGCAAGCTGCGTGATTTCCAGGGCGCCGCCTGTCATGCCACCACCGGCATAAACGTTCGAAGCAAAAATCATAAATGTAATAGCCATACCCACTATACCTTTATTCAGTGTCATTTTTTCTCCTTAGGCTTCAAGTTTTTTACGGTTTGTGTATTCCGCGAAAATCCAAATGTCATCCATCGAATCACCGGCATTTTTGCGTACTTGAGATGCTATTAAAGAACTGATTACAAACTGCTTGGAACATCCGGGGCAGATAAACATAAGTAAATTACAACATGGGCACTCGAACAACTCCGTCTCGTCGAAACCCGCTCTGTGTCCACAATCACAAATTAACTGTTTTGATTGAACATCAATCTTGGACAAAAGATACATGTGAATTTTCTCCTTCCTATTAAATGTGTTGTCCAGGGTTCTAAACCCTGGCTCTGTCCG
Source organism: Desulfobacter sp. (assembly GCA_028768525.1). Lineage (NCBI taxonomy): Bacteria > Pseudomonadati > Thermodesulfobacteriota > Desulfobacteria > Desulfobacterales > Desulfobacteraceae > Desulfobacter > Desulfobacter sp. The sequence goes on from CP054837.1 coordinate 2,759,493, forward strand.
AGCAGGACACCCAAAGGGCTTTGCCCGTTATAAAAAAATTTTCTCCTGAACCCGCTTTCCCAAAGGAATTGAAGGAAGCCAGGGGTCAAGAAAAAAATGGGAGGGACCCTCTGGGAGGAACCGTTTTTTTTCTTGATGCCTGGTTTTCTTCAATCCAAATTAGCGGGTTTTTCAGGAGAAAAATTAGAATCCGTCCCCCGAAGCAGAGCGTAGGGGGCCTTTTATGTTTGATAAAATTGCAACCTCTCGATTATTAAGTAGAAAAAGACAAAATCTATCAATTTGCAAATAAAGAATTTCTTATTTTTTGTAAACTATTAAATAAAGGATTTCTTACTTTTTGTAAAAAATTAAGTAAAGAATCTCTGATAAAATAATGTGTCTAAAACTTTAAAGGATTCCTGATATCAATAATTTACACCTTGACATCCATAGGGAACCCAATCTATAAATTACTCATCGTCTATAACTTTGGAGGCATATATGTCAATAAAAAACAAGAGACCTTATAAAATCTATTTAACACCCGGTAATGTTAATTTATTGCGAACGTATCTAAGCTCGGGGCGTGGTAAGGGCGGACTTTCGGGTTTTTTAGATAGGATAATTAGTATTGTGGCCCAAGATATTAAAAACAATAAAAATATCTTAGAATTCAAACGAATTACAAGAATATTAACAAATCATTTAAACTAATTGCGATAATTGGGGGAGCGCTGAAACTGGACGAAGCTAATATCAAATTAATTGCGGAAAGAATTTCTGAACGTTTGTTGTTTTCTCAGAACTGGCCAAGATGGATGAAACTTAAAGTTGCTATGAAATATTCGGGATATGGGAGGATGCAATTATTAACTCTTGTAGCTCAAAAAGAGATAATGGGCTGTCAAGATCCGGACTCTAAAAGAGGAGATTGGATTTTTGATAAAAACTCCATAGATGAATATCGATTATCACATTTTAATGACGATGAAAGGCAGAGAGCCTTGTCAATTTTAAAATTAGTATTGTGGTCCAAGATACTAAAAACAATAAAAACGCCTTAGAATTCAAACGAATTACAAGAATATTAACAAATCATTTGAGCTAATTGTGAAGATTGGGGGAGCGCTAAAACTGGACGAAACTAATATCAAATTAATTGCGAAAGAAATTTCTGAACATTTGCTGTTTTCTAAGAATTGGCCAAGATGGATGAAACTTAAACTTGCTATGGAATATTCGGGATATGGGAGGTTGCAATTGTTAAATCTTGCAATTCAAAAAGAGATAGTAGGCTATCAAGATCCGGACTCTAAAAGAGGAGATTGGGTTTTTGATAAGAACTCCATAGATGAATATCGATTATCACATTTTAATAACGATGAAAGCCAGATAGCATTGTCAATTTTAAAATCACTGTAATTTGATGCCGCCAATGAGATTATATACACAACGAGGAATTTATTACATTGAGTTTTCAGGAGGCCAAAGAAGAAGCCTCCAGACTAGAGAGGCTAGAGAGGCAAAAAGGATTTTCAATGAAATCAAACGAGAACAGTTACGTGGAAACTTCATTAAGTTAAACACCAAATCCGGAATAAGCCTATCGGAATTTAAAGAAATCTATATCAATGACCCCGAAAGATCGGATTTGTCTTCTGAAACGTTAAGAAGTGATGAATTTGCCCTGCGGAATCTTATCGAAGCCATAGGGGATATCAGACTGCAGAACATAAATAAAGGCCATATAATCACATTTAAGCAATCATGCTTGTCCCGTGGAAATAAACCAATTTCGGTGAATTCATACCTTCGACGTATTAAAGCGGCATTAAACTATGCTGTTGAAAATGAATACATGGATAAACCCCCTATGATTAAGCAAATAAAAATTAGCAAAAAAACGCCCAGATTCATATCTCCTGATGATATTGATAAAATAATCAGCAGAGCCACTCAAAAAAAGCCAGAAATGGCCCGTATAATCATTTTTGCATTAAACACAGGGGCAAGGAGAGAAGAAATTATAAAATGCAAGTATGAGCACATTAAAAACGGTTCTATCAAACTTTTTGGAAAGGGTAATAAGGAACGGTTGGTACCACTGATCTCGAATGCCAAAAAAGTACTAAAAAACAAAGATGTTGGAAAAATCTTCACCTACAAACATAAGTCGACCATTTCAAACTATTACAGAGAGATCACCAGGGCGGCTGGAGTAAAATCAAGATTTCATGATTTAAGGCATACTGCAGCCACCCACATGCTGTCCAAGGGCATGTCTATTGTCGCTGTTCAAAAGGTGCTGGGCCATTCAGATATTAGAACGACACAGACATATGCCGATGTGTTACAAACGGTGCTCAAAAAAGAGATGGAAAAACTTGAAAAATGATATGGAGTATTCGAAAAACAAACTATATATTTTCCGCCTCAAATCCGCCTCACCTGCTTATAACCCACTGTAATTGTTTGACAGGGGTGCTACCTCGTAATGATCAAGTCAGCGGTTCGACTCCGCTCACCGGCTCCAAATACCAACCTCCCCCTAACTGTTTAATCGCCCCTAAAACAGTACGTTTCTGCAAGAAAAATGCAGAATTTTAAGCCCAAAACAACCGTAAATAGGACTTCTTTTCGAGCTGAAGGATTGCATGAAACCTGAAATAGCCTGGGCCAACGTCCGGCTTGCCTCCTGGAATGAGCCGCAGGTGCCAGGGGAACCTTTTGGCATATTTTAATTCATAATTTTTGCCGTTGGATATATAGGGACTTTCCTATTGAAATTTATTATATTGCCTTGACTTTATATTAAGCAAATGAGATTCAGGGGCTCAGTTATATTTAAATCTCAGAGTTCTATCTGATAATTCAAGGAGACTTCTATGAAATCATCTATAAAAAGATTAACGCTACTTTTACTCTCTGTAAGCATGTTCGGCTGTGTGTCAGCATCCCAACACCAACAAAGCTTACATTCTACCAATGAAAAAGAAATGACCGTTGGTATTGTTCAAAAAGAAATCAAAAAAGGGATGAGCCAAGCAGATGTGGCTACTGCTTTAGGTTCTCCCAATATTGTTACAAAAGATGGAAATGGCAAAGAAACATGGATCTATGACAAAATTGCCACAGAAGCATCATATTCCAATAGCAGCAGCAGTGTTGGAGGAGCTGCTGGTGGAGGTGGCGTTGCCGGAAGTGTTCTGTTGCTGGGATTGCTAAGTGGCAACCATTCACAATCGGCCGGAGCATACAGCTCTACTCAGAAGACACTAACAGTCGTCATCAAATATGATGATAATGGCTTGGTAGACGATTTCTCATATCATTCAAGTAAATTTTAAGGGTGGTATTATGAAAAAACTGTCGATATTCTCTGTTTCATTGCTCCTCATCTTTCTATTTACTGGCTGTGTTTCCAAACAAGCAAAACCCCAAAAATCTCAATTGCAAATCAGATCATTTCAAACAAAAACCTTTCAGACAACAGATATAAAACTGGCTATGAAAGCCATGTTAAATGTTTTGCAAGATGACGGCTTTATCGTTAAAAATGCAGTTTTGGATTTGGGGTTGTTGTCAGCAGAAAAAACGATTGATGTTGAAGACAAAACAGAAGCAGCTTGGGCAACATTCTGGTTAGGCCCTAATGCCGTTTATAAAAAAGCATCAATTATTGAATGTACGGCGAATGTAAGTGAATTAATAGATACAGTCAAAGTAAGGGCCAATTTCCAATTGAAAATGTTCAATAATAAAGGCGGCATTATAAAAGTTGAGCAGATTGATGACGAAAAATATTACAAAGACTTCTTTATGAAGGTAGACAAGGGTATGTTTTTGCAGAAAGAAAAAATATAGCAAACTATTTGTCTAACTGAAACTCAGCCATACTTCAAAAGAACAGGGCCAGCAACGGCCCTGTTTCTTATTTGTGCTTTGCCATAACCTTGAAAATAAGGTTCCCCTGATTGACACCCCTCTTTTACATATGTTAATTTTTTAAAGATTAAGAGAACTCTCCGCCTCATCTGAAAAAGCACCAGTCTCCTCATAGCGTTAATTCTAAACTTAAATTTCACAGCCGCCTCATGGTGAATAAATTTTATTTCTTAATTAACCCTCGGCAAAAAAACATTTTGCCGGAACAGTTTAGAAAGCGAAAACGAATAAGGAGAATCCGTCATGAAAAAAATATTCTATTTAAGTATCATAGCCGTGGTTACTATGGTTTATTTGTTTTTTCAAAATTATTATATCGCGCAAATGCCAGCACCAGATAAGCCTGACCACGGCGTTCCGGAAGCGTATGAAATGACCACAGAAATGCCGGCACCGGACTATCCTGCTATGCCGGTTCCAGCGCCGGATAATCCGACACCAGGCATTCCGGAGGCCTATGAACCTGACGGCATTATGCCAGCACCGGACCAACCCGATGAAATAGACGAGATGCCGACGTGGGATAATCCCATACCCGAGCCCGCTGAACCCTATCAACTTGAAAAAATGCCGGCACCGGACAACCCTGAGGATCAATGATCCTGATGCCCTCAAACTCCCATCGTCCCCCTTTTTTCAAATAGATCAGGAGCCGATCCCACATCAAATCCAAAAGGCCCAACGATGAAAAACGGAATCGATAAAGAAATTGAAGACACCAAGAAAGGAATCAATGTATTAGGGATATTGGTAGAACGGAAAACAGATATCCTTGCTTTTACGGCCTTTTTGATTTCCATCGGGAGTTTAATCCTGCAAACGGTAAATCTGATTAAGGGCCCGGATGTCAGGCTTGAGCCTCCGAAGCAAGTCCTATTAGTCTCTGAAAAATACCCTGATAAAAAGAACTATTTGCGAATTTCCGCCAAGCTTATCTATCTGAACCAAGGAAGTCCGGGGTATGATGACATAACGAAATCGGAGCAAGCATTTTTTATGTTAGGGGGCAAAAGGATAGAACTCACAGGTCAGGAGTATGTTGAATCGGGGTTTGTTGATAACAGATTCAAAGTCAAAAAAATATCAGATGCGGACCCTGTACAGATAAAATCAGGTGGGGTGGTCGTTCACGAGACCTATTTTGTACCATGGCCGTCAAAAACCGGGGCGCCTTCATCAAACTTCATAGAATTTTCCGAGTTTTTAAAAGAACTGCGACAACAGCCTGAACTCCGGATCACCTTTATTGCGAAGACCTTTAGCGGAACACTGAACAAAGCGACCTGCAAATTATCAACAAAAGAGTTTATCCATCATTTAGAGACAAAGCACTGGTCCGCACCGACATGTAAATAAAAAGCAGGATTGTCTTTGAAACGCGGTTAAAAAGGAGCACTCATCCGGCCAATTTGCAAAAACACTGAGGCCGGCCAACTTCTGCCGCCTCTCAACCTTGCCCGATTTCAGGCGGAATAGAGATTCCCGGCCGGATACCGGGAATCCACTCTGGGGGATCGCCGCAGGCTACTTCGCCACCGGCACGATCAGTACGGGGATGCGCGACCTTCGCAGGACGCGTTTGGCCACTGAGCCAAGGAAGGTATGGGTCACCCCTTTCTCATGGGCGCCCATAACGATCAGGTCGGCTTCCATTTTTTTGGAAACCTTCAGGATTTCAGCCTCGGGGTACCCCCTGACGACTTTTATGGTAAGGCGTTTGGGATCGACCGGCGCCTCACCCGGTTCGGAAAAGCAGAGCTTTTTCACCCGGGTTTCCATTTCTGCGATGGCGCCTTTCCCGCGCTGGGCCATGATCTCATCCTTGTTTTTGCCCAGGTAGGAGGCAAAGGCCAGTATGGCATCCTGGGACGGTTCCTCCATGACGTGAAGGCAGGTGATATGGGCATTGTGCTGGTTTGCGATAAAAGCGGCATACTGGAAAAAACGGGGGGAGACCTTTGACAGGTCGGTGGCATAAAGTATCTTGTTAATCTGATGGGTCATGGGTATTCCTTAAAAAAATAAACACTCGAAACGGGTATGATTCGTTGATTTATAGGGCAGTTGTGACCAACTGTCGCCAAGCAGGGCGAGTATACTATTTATCAAATCCCGCCTCAGTTCGTCAAGGCATGGTCCTGTTTCGCCCTTCAAAATAGCGGATCAGCACTTCCAGGTAACGGGACCGGATCTGGGTATTGGCCAGGGCCTGCTTCACCGGCGGCAGGCGCAGGATGGCCCCCAGGACAGCGGCCAGCGCCCTGTGGCTGAGCAGGACACGGTTATCAAAAATCAAATGCTGAAGGGTCCCCCTTTCGACGGCCATGGCCACTGTCCGCCGTGTGGTATCCAATGGGGTGATCACCCGTTTGCCCAGGGGAACCAGTTCCACGGCGCCGGCAGGACAATTCCGGACACAGAGACCGCAGCCCAGGCAGATATCCGGGTTAAGCCGGGCGCTCTTCTTTTTCAGATGGTCCGGATCGTTGGCCGACACCAGGGACATGGCTTCCACAGGGCATATGTCCACGCATTTGCCGCATCCGGTGCACTCCGCCTCAATGATCCGGGGAAGGAAATTGGAGGTATGGACCGGATGAAGACGGGAGAACTTCCGGGCCGCGATCATGGCTTCGCAGCAGCAGCCGCAGCAATTACAGATAAAATTAACCCGTTCCCTGACATTTTCGCCGAACTGAACCAGGTTGGCTTCATAGGCCCTGGCCAGGAGTTCCAGGCCTTCGGACACCTCCACCCTGCGGGCATGGCCGTATTTTATCAACGACCTTGCCGATGTATTGAATGTCATGCAGATATCCGTGGGAGCCCCGCAGGCCCTGCCCACATGGGACATCTTATGGCGGCAGTAGCAGGTGGAAATTCCCATGTGGGACGCTGTTTTAATGACCTGGGTGGCCCGTTCATAGTCCAATACATGAACGGCATTGGCTTCGGACAACACCGGCTCATGGACAAATACCCGGCCAAGTTGGGTCTCTCCCCGGGTAAACAGATCCCTGACGAAATCATCTTCCACATTCAGGTATTGGTAAAAGAGTTCGCTGAGGACTTTCTGGTCCACATCACGCCGGACCCGCATGAGCGAAAATTCAAAAAAACCGGCCATGGGCGGGGGCAGGACATACTGGGTGGTGCCGTGAAGGTCAATATCCACAAGGATGGCCCGGGAGGCCAGACGTTCCAGGATGACTTCCGCACGGACCGGGGATATCTTCCAGATGGCTGCGGCCTGTTCCGCGGTAAAGGGTTTGAGGGGCAGGTCCGCAACCAGGCCGGCCTCTTCTTCTGAAAAGAGCATGGCAAGGATCCGGTTCAAGAGCGTTGATGGCGGGGCACCCTGGGGGAACCGGTTCAAGCGGGCCACAAGTTGTGAATACCCCTGGCGGGTAAGATGATGTGCCATAGGTCAACTCCTTTGAGTTTACATATGTACATCGGCAATTATATGCCCCGGCACCGGGCCGGGGCAAGAAAAAAGTTAGGCGCTACCGCCTGAACAGGGACAGGGGGGAGGGACAGATATTGTCCATCACGGCCAGGTCCCCTGCGCTGCAATACCCCTTGGACACCCATCCGTCCTCATATCCCCTTTGGGTAATGACCTGGAGATGGGTGTGGTAAAACCAGTTCCCGTTTTCATGGAAGTCACCGATGCGGGCAAAGGGTTCGCCGGCGTTGAAGGCGGTTCCCGGTTCAGGCAGGGCTTCCCTGTTCAAATGGCCGTAGAGGCTGTAAAAGCTCTCGAAATGCGGACTGTCGTGGCGGAGCAGAACATTTCCCCCGTAATTCCCTTCTCCCGCTTCATACCCGCTTTCAGCCACCACAGCATCCAGGGGGGCGTGGAGGGGGGTGTCCAGTGGCACGATAATGTCCAGGCCCAAATGGTAATACCGTTTTTCCTCCCGCATCTGGGGGTAGTGGTTCAGGATGGTCTCACGGTCTTCCAGGTAAGAAGCCAGCCCCCATGAGAACCGCCCCTTCATTTCCCTGTCCAGCCACGCCTGAAAGGCCCGCTGATCAAGGATGTCCACCGCTTCGAACACCGGCGACCCTCCGGAGAGGTTCACAATAAAGGGATCGCCCGACAGCCCCTTGAATACAGGCTGTACCTCTAATTTTTCACTGAATGCCACATAGGGATATTTCATTTACTCGCCTTTCCGGATCAGGATACGGGAAACCCGTTGGTTTTAATCATTCCCTTAATTTGGACGATGGGACAGCCCTCATCATCGGTTTCAACGCTGCCGTCAAATTCAAATCCATCATCCATGGATTTATAATAGGCCGCGTCAAAGCAGGCAAGCTTAATTTTAACAGCGCCGCCATCCATGACAAAGCGGGAGGTCAGGCCGTAATCGACCTCCCCCAGCGGGGTTGCAATGATGTATCTGGGTATTTCACGCCCCGACCCCTCCCGCCGGACCTTGGTGGCAATATCCACCACATCGTATGAATCCACGGGGAATCTTTCATTCCATTCGTCCTGAACCGGGAGGCCTGCCAGATAGAGGTGGTGGAATTCAATGCCTGCCGTTCTCAGGCTGTAGGCCAGATCATGAATTGCTCCGTCGGAATCGTTGACCCCGCCCAGCAGGGGGGCATTGGCGTAGACTGTTATCCCGCGGTTATTGAGGCGGCGGGCCAGGGCCCGGTGTTCCGGTGTGACATCCCCGGAGAGAATGGCCCAGGCTTCGATCTCAATCCTCAGGGGGCGGGCCACGGACAAATGGTTCATATCCCCCAGGGTGTTGATCACCGCCCGGGTGTATCGGCCGGGGTCGGTGAAAAAGGCCATGGACCTGAGGCGCAGGGCATTGACATGGGGAATATCCCTGAGACGGCGGATGATCCTGCAGATATCCGAAAGATGGTCTCCCACATCCCCTTTGCCCGCCACCACCACATCCGTGATCCGGCGATCCCTGCGGATATACTCGAATTCATTTTCACCGGCCTCAGGCCGGATGCAGACCCGGGTTTTGTGCAGCCGGTCCAGGTTGTCCAGTCCGGTATTGACGATTGAGGCACCCAGCCTTTCGGATTCAGCCATGGCCTGGCGAATCCGGCTGATATCCGCATCCGATGCTGCCGGATTCACGGCACTTTGCTTCTCGGGACGGCTGCCGATCAGATACTCATCTTTCCCGATACGGGCCATATACTGGATGTCAATGGTTCCCTCGCCGTTGACCCGGATATTGGACAACTCGTTGGCCAGGGGGGCGAAGGCCTTAAAATACTCAGGGGTGTAAGGGGTGCGGATCCAGACAAAATTTTCATTGCCGTCCACCCGCTCAACGGCCCAGCCGCTGGAGAACCAGTCCATTTTCCCGATGGGGGTTGCTGTACAGATCCTGGGAATCGCCCTGTCGGAGAGATCGGCACGAAGGTGCAGGGCAATATCGATGCCGTCGGACAGGGGCTTCCAGTATACGGAATTGCCGTGGATAGGGCTGCAGGGGATATAGATATAGTGCAGCTCGGCCCCTGCCCCCCGCAGCAGGCCGAACAGCCGGACCAGTTCCGGACCGGTATCGTTGCAGTCGCTCAGAAATGGGGTCTGGATATAAACGGCAATGCCCGATCTCACCAGATCGGATATGATTTCAAGGCTTTCCGGGGAGACCTCGTCGGGATGGATGAAATGGGTGGCCACCTCCATGCGCTTTCCGTGCTGCTGAAGTTCCCAGCTCTTCTGCTTCAGATATTTGAGATAGGCGCCTTCATCCTTTAAAAAGAGATCCGGATAATATGCAACGGACCGGGTGGCCAGCCTCAGGGTCTGGACATGATCCACCGCCATGAGACCGTCAATGGTGGCGGCCATGTTGGCCCGGTTCATAAAGGGGTCGCCGCCGGTCACCACGATTTCCTTCACCGCAGGAGAGGCGTTGACATGGGCCACGGCCCTGTTCACATCGGCCGGGGTTGGGTTGGCCTCGTTTCTGGCGTCCTTGTGCTTCCTGAAGCAGAAGCGGCAGTATACCGGACAACTCATGTTCAGCAGAAAAATCACCCGGTTCTGGTACATCTGTTCCAGAAGGCCGTCATGGAACTGGCCGATCCAGGTATTGGTATGGCCCACGGATTCCAGTTCCTCAACAAAGGGCAGGTACTGGTAGGCCACATCCCTTGAAACCATCATCTGCCGGATGGTATGGCGGGAAATCCTTACCGGGTATTTTTCAATCACCGCCTGCAGGTCGGCCCGGTCCGCTTCCGGGATCTCCAGGTTGGCGGTTTCAGCCAGCTGTCCCGTACTTTTAATGGACACATAGCCCCGTCCCGGCAGTACCTGTTCCAGGATGTCCACCAGGAACATGGAGGGCATGGCTATTCCATTTACCTCAAGGCCGGATCCATTTCCGCTGCCCACGGCATCCAGAATTTCCCTGAAAAACCCTTCTGGATTATCCGGGTAACCGGTTGCCGACAGCAGATTGGAAAATTTTTCTTTTCCCTCCCCGATGATACCGGTAAAGGCCGGCGTACAAAACTGTGCGTGGCCGTAAACATCCAAAAATTGTGCAGCTGCCCGGACAAGACCGGCCAGGGGCACATCCACTGCCTTGCCCGAATGGACAAAGGCGGCCTTGATGCTGGTTTCTATTGTTGTCACACTACACCTCTTCTGCCTTGAAAATATAATAAACCATATGTTCCGGGAATCCGTATCCCAGAATCCTGCCCAGGGTCCGGTCCTCCTCCCCCGGGGGCACCCGGATCACCAGGTATTCCATGGACAGGTCCATATCCACCACCTGCTGCCAGGACAGGCCCTTTTTTTTAAGAAAAGCGTAAACCCGGTGACCGGTATCAAAGATGGACTGGCCCCGGTATTTTAAATCATGTTCAAAAATCACATACCCGGATTTGGGATCCAGCCCCTGTTTGATCCATAAAAAATTTTTTTTCTCAGGACCCTGTTTCCCTGGATCCTTCGACCCGCCGGAATGCGCTTCCATGGCAGCCGCCTGTCCGGCTCAGCCCTTCAACAGCCTGCAGTGGTAGGGATCCACCTTGACATAGACTTCGTCCCCCCTGCGAAAGGGGCTCCGCTTGACAAAATTGATCACATGGAGCACCTGGCCGGACTCAAGCTTGACAAAGTAACTGACCTCTCCACCCATGTAGCTGCGGTCCACAACGGTGCCGGTGAAATAATTCATCCCCTCTTCCCTTGAAAGCTCCGATGCATACCCCAAAAACATCTTCTGGGCACGGATCACGATCTCGGCCCGGTCACCTTGGGAAAAGGGGCCGGCCGGATTGACCAGAACCTTGGAACCGTCTGCAAGACCGACGGAGAAATACCCGTTTTCTTTGGCTTCCACCCTGGCCTCCATAAAATTGGAATGGCCCAGGAAATCCGCCACAAAATGGTTGGCGGACTCATTATACACATCTTCCGGGCTTCCTTCCTGCTGAACCTCTCCGTCCTTCATCACCACCACCTTGTCCGACATGGACAAGGCCTCGCGCTGGTCATGGGTCACAAAGATGGTGGTCACCCCCAGCTCCTGCTGGAGGTTATCAATTTCACGGCGCATATCCTCCCTCAGATTCTCGTCCAGGGCGGACAGGGGCTCGTCCATAAGCAGGACATCGGGCTCAATGACGATGGCCCGGGCCAGGGCGATGCGCTGCTGCTGCCCGCCGGAAAGCTGTGAGGGCATCCGGCTGCCCACCCCGGGCAGCCGGACCGTTTCAAGGGCCTTTTCAACCCGGGCCTGCATTTCAGATTTTGAAAACCCCCGGTACTTCAAACCAAAGGCCACATTGTCAAAAATGGTCTTATGGGGAAACAGGGCGTAATTCTGAAAAATCATCCCCAGATTCCGCTTGTGTATGGGCGTATCGTTAATCCGTTTTCCCTTGATGTAAATATCCCCCGTGGTCGGGGTTTCCAGCCCTGCCAGCATGCGCAGCAGGGTGGTTTTCCCGCAGCCGGACGGCCCCAGCAGGGTCACCAGGCTCCCTTCGGGAATATCCAGATCCATGGGTTTTACCGCCTTAACTTTTCCGAACCGTTTCTCAATATTGGAAAATTTTACAAATGCCGGGTCTTGTTCCTGTGACAAACCTGTTTCTCCGTTTTTTTACATTGATGTATCTATCAGTCCGTATTTGGACGAAAACTTGCCCAGATGCAAGGCGCAAGCAACTCTGAAACCGGAGCGTACTGGAGTACGTGAGGATTTCAGAGTTGTGCTGCAACGCGGCAGATGGGTGAGTTTTCGTTCAAATCCCCCTAACCAGCCATGATCCTGTCCCACTTCTCCGCCCACTCCAGCTGATGGCCGTTCCAATAGGCCGGGTCGGCAAAGAGATAGCCGTCCAGCTTGCCCGTGGGATCAAAGGCCGGCAGTTTTTTGACTTCATCGGGCATGGCCACACGGGCAGGGTCCAGTGAGGGCGGATAGTTCTGCCCCTTGGCCACGGCAATGGCCGCATCGGGTTCCAGCATGAAGTTCAGCAGTTCCTGGGCAACGGCAAGGTCGGTGCCCTTGAGCACATACATGTACTCCATCCAGGAATAGGTTCCGTCCGGGGCAAGGTATCCGATGGGATGCCCCTGCTCCTGAAGCGCCGCCACCCGGCCGGACCAGGCAACCGTGGCATAGATCTCACCGTTACCCAACAGGCTCATGAGTTCGGAGCCCGAGGCCCAGTATTTTTTCATGAGCTTGCGCTGGGCCTTGAGGGCATCCCATACCGCACCGATATCTTTAATATCATTGGGGTTCTGGCCGGTGTGCAGGGCCGCATACCAGATATTGGTCCTGAAATCCCCTCCCCAGGAGCCCAGTTTTCCCTTCAGACTCTTGTCAAAGAGCAGGGAGGCCCCCAGTTTTTCAGCCTTGTCCTTGGAAATTTTTTCGGTGTTATAGGCAATGCCGGTCTGTCCCAGGTCATAGGGCACGGCGGAGAGCGTCCCGCCGGAAATCCCTTTCAGGGTATCGGTCATCTTGGCCATGACATTTTTAAGATTGGGTATTTTGGCCTCGTCCAGAACCACCCCGAACCCCAGATCGGTGTATCTGGCATAATCGTAAACGGCGCTGAGGTGGGCGATATTGAATTCCCCTCCCGGCGGATAGGAGGCCTTGACCTGGGTTAAAAAGGCATCCATGCCGGTGAAGGCCGCATCAATAACCTTGATACCCGAGGCTTTGGTAAAGGGGTCAAAGGCAAATTTGCGCAGGGCCTCGGAGGTGGATCCGCCCCAGGAGTGGCAGGTAATGGATTTGCTGCCGGCAAAGGCCTTGTGAGCCAAACCAAAGGGGCTGCCCATTACCCCGAGGGCAGCACCGGCAATACCGACAAATTTGACGAAATCCCTGCGGGAGACTTGTCCGTCCTTGTATGCGTGGTAAACCTCTTCCAGTCTTTTCTCCAACTCTTTTGCCATCTGTCACTCCTTTATCTAAGCGTTAAGGTCTGCCGGCCCTCAAGGGATCGGGCAAACCGGAATTATTATTTCTTTTCCACCGCCCCCCTGGCGAACCGCCGGGTCAGATAGCCCGCCAGCAAGGGGGTGGACACGGTGAGCACGATCATTACCGTGCCCAGGGCATTGATTTCCGGACTGATGGAATTTCTGAGCATACCGAATATTTTCACCGGTACGGTCTGGTTCTGGGCCGTGGCCCAGAACAGGGTGGCGGTGACATCGTCGAATGATATGGTAAACGAAAAAAGCATGCCGGCGAAGATGGCCGGGGCCAATAAGGGAAAGGTGATCTCCTTGAAGGTCTGAAAGGGGCCGGCCCCAAGGGAAAGCGCCGCTTCTTCATACACCCTTTTTATTCCCACCAGCCGGGCCTGGACAATGAGCAGCACATAGGGCAGGGTCAGGACCACATGGCCGATGAGCAGCATGGCAAAACTCTTGGGCTGCTGGAGCCAGCGGATGAATAGCAGCAGCGCCACCCCCAGTACCACCTCGGGAATCATAATGGGCGCAATGAGCAGGGTGTTTAAAAACTCTTTGCCTTTGAACTCGTACCGGATAAAGGCCATGGCCGCCGGCACCCCGATGGCCGTTGAAAATACCGCCGTCAGGGCCCCCAGCACCATGGAGTTTTTAAAGGCATCCAGGATGGTGGAATTGTGGGAGAGTTTGACAAACCATTTGAAGCTGACCCCTTCCATGGGAAAGGACCCGAACTGCTGGGGGTTGAACGCCAGGATCACCACCGCCACAATGGGGGTGAACATCCAGACATAGACAAGAATCGTGTAAAGCTTGATCAGCGACCACCCGGAGATAAATGATTTCATGGTTCTTTCTGCCCTTTTTATCCCTTGCTCAGGGTTTTGAATATCTGGTTGATGCCCATGTACCGGTTATAGGTATAGACAATGATGATCAGCAGCAGCAAAAGAATGGTGGAAATGGCCGATCCAAAGGGCCAGTCCAGGGTGCCGATGACCCGCTTGAAAATCAGGTTGGCAATCATATCGTTGCCCGGCCCCCCTAAAATCATGGGGGGCAGATAGGTGCCGCAGGTCAGTACAAAGACCAGGAGGCAGCCTGCGGAAACCCCGGGCAGGCTTAAGGGCAGGGTCACCTCCCTGAACGCCTGCCATTCTGTACAGCCCAGGCTTTTGGCCGCTTCGGCCAAACTTTTGTCAATGCCGTCCAGGCTCACGTAGATATTTAAAATCATAAAGGGCAGAAGGTATTGGAGCAGCCCCATGATCACGGCCCCCTCATTGTAGAGCAGGGAAATGGGGCTTGTAATCAGGCCGGCTTTCATGAGCAGGTGATTGATCAGCCCCGAGTCCCCCAGGATATTGATCCAGCTTAAGGTTCGGATGATAAAGGAGATCCAGAAAGGAAGCATGACCAGGAGCATGAGATAGGGCTTGAGCCTGGATTCGGTTTTATAAAAAAAATAGGCAGGGACATATCCCATGACCAGGCAGAGAATAACGGTTTCCAGGGCCACCCTCAGGGTATTTAACAGAACGGAGGGATAGAAAAAATCCGCAAAAAATTTAGCGTAATTTCCCATTTGAAAGGCCGGGATATCCTGGCCGCTGGGGGCCCTCAGCCAGAAGCTGTACACCACCACAAAACAGACCGGGACCACCAGGAGCAAAAATACCGCTGTCAGGGAAGGAGATAATAAAAGCCAGGGTTTCCACGGTTTTTCCTGCATAGAGACATCCTTAGAAAGTAATTAGCCAGAACGCCCTTTAGAGATACAAATCCCGTGCCGGCCATTGGGATGTGAGGACAACTGACTATATTTATTGAGGATAATACATTTAAAGCCCTGAAAGGGAATAAAGCTCCGGCAGCTTTGATTCAAATATGAATCGCAGAAACACACACAACATTCTGGAATAATTAAATTTTTACATAGATTTATTTATGAATCATGGATAGAAAAGATGAACACGCCTGATTAGGAAACGTTTTCAACAATAGCGATTCAATGTTGAATCATTATTCCCCCATCTGAATGCCGTACTTTTTCAGCTTCCGGACAACAGTGGGCTGGCTGACCCCCAGCATCCCGGCGGCTTCCCGGGTGGTGGCGCACCTGGCCGCCGCCCCTGCGACCAGGTCATGTTCCAATGCGGATAATTTTTCAGGCAGGCTCTCCCCTGATGGGCCGCTCTCCGATGATACAGGGGGGCAGGCCGGGCTGAGGGAATTTGTCAGGTACTCATCCAGACTCCGGCGGTCGCACATGACAACGGCCTCTTTGATGATATTGATCAATTCCCGGACATTGCCGGGGAAGGTATGGGATTTCAGGGCGTCATAACCTTTGCGGCCGATGTGGGTACGCCGTTTATACCGTTTGTTGGATTGTTTCAGGCAGTGGGCCGTAAGCTCCAGGATATCCTCAGGCCGCTCCCTCAGGGGCGGAATATCCAGGGTAAAGGCATTGAGGCGATGGAGCAGGTCCAGGCGGAATTTTTTGGACCGGGTCCGCCGTTCCAGATCCCTGTTGGTGGCGGCAATAATGGTGCAGTCTATGATTTTGGCCCGGGTGCCGCCCACGGGCATGACCTCGTGGTCATCCAGATACTTCAACAGTTTGGCCTGGACCCCCGGAGATAATTCCCCGATTTCATCCAAAAAAAGGGTGCCGCCGGAGGCCAGTTCAAACAGGCCGGCCTTGCCGCTCTCCCTGGCCCCGGTAAATGCCCCGCGGCTGTACCCGAACAACTCGGCTTCCAGCAGGTTTTCAGGCAATGCCGCACAATTGATCTGGATAAAGGGAGCATCATTTCTCACCCCGTTTTTATGGATAAACTTTGCCAGCAACCCCTTTCCCGTACCCGATTCCCCCTGGATCAGGATATTGGATGCATCAATGCGGGCCAGTTTCAGGGACAGATGAAGGGTGCGCTTCATGGAGGCGCTCTGGGCCACAATCCGGTTTTCCCTTAGTTCCATCAGGGCCAGCTCTGCCAGTTCTTCTTTCATCCGTTCGGATTCCTGGCGGACCTGGGCCAGTTCCCTGCGCATATCCTCAATCAGGGAAATATCCCGCTCATTGACCACCACAAAGGCGATCTCATGGTTATCGTCAAACACCGGGGTGCCGGTAACAAGCAGGGTGTAGCCGGACCTGGGGGTGGTCTGCACCAGACTGACCTGCCTCCGGGTTTCCAGGACCTCCTGGGTGGCGGACCGGTTGATCTGCCCTTCCTGCACCAGGGTATTGACTTCCTTTCCCAGGACCTCCTCAGCCTTTATCCCGTTGAGGCGTTCGGCCGCAGTGTTCATTTTCAAAATCCGGCCCCGCCTGTCGCAGATAAGCAGACCGTCGGCGGAACGGCTGAAAATGGCTTCAAGGTATTGACAGGTATCAGACGCCATGGACAATTTCCCCGTTGTACATGGTCATTTCCACCCGGGTCTCAGCCAGTTCATCCGGGTCAATGGCAAAGATATCCCTGTCCAGCACCACCAGATCGGCAAACTTGCCCGGGGAAAGGGAGCCCAGGGTGCTGCCGCAGCCGGAGACCTGGGCCGGGGTCAGGGTATAGGCGCTCACCGCCTCAGCCAGTGTCAGCCGGTGTTCCGGATACCAGCCCGCCGCCGGGGTGTTGTCCATCCGCTTGCGGGTCACCGCCGAGTAGATGCCGGCAAAGGGGCTGGGATCGGCCACGGGTGCATCGGAACTGAGCATGAAAGGCAACCCTGTATCCAGAATCGGCCTCAGGGCATAGGCATATTTCCCCCGCTCCCCTGCACACTGGTCAATCATGGAGATATCAAGGCTGAGGTTATTGGGCTGGCAGGAAGCTGCCAGGCGCTTTAATTGGGCCATTTTTCCAAGGTCCTCAGGCAGGATCATCTGAATATGCTCCAGGCGATGGGGGAGACGGCACCGGCTCCGGCCCGCCGCTTCCACCCGGCTGAACATGGCGATCATTTCCCTGCAGGCCCTGTCGCCGATGGCGTGGACCATACAGGAAAGCCCGGCACGGTCCGCCTTTTTCACCCCCCGCTCGATCTCTTCCACAGGGGTCAGGGGCATCCCGCACCCGGCATCCAGATAGGGTTCGGTCATCCAGCCGGTACGGGCCCCCATGCCGCCGTCTGCAAAAAATTTCACCCATCCGATCCTTAAGGAATCATCCCCGAATCCGGTGGTCAGCCCCAAATCACAGGCCTCATCCACACGCTCTCCGGGCAGGGAGACAAAGCAGCGCAGCTTGAGCCGCCCGGCCCCGTGGTATTGCTGGAGCATTGACAGAGATTCGGCCCCGTCCTCCCCGCCCATGAGCCGGATATCGTGTACCGCAGTGAGCCCCAGGCTGTGGAGGCGGCTTGTGGCCGCAGTCAGATTGTCCATGATCTCGGCTTCGGTCAGCGCAGGCACCCGGCTGCTGACCAGGTTGGGGGCAAGCTCCTTTAAAATACCCGTGGGCTCGCCTGAACCGTCCCGGTCAATCACTGCCCCTTCCGGCGGAGAAAACGCCTTATCAATACCCGCCGATGCCAGGGCCATGGAATTGGCCACGGCCAGATGGCAGTCACACCGCCAGATGCATACCGGATGGTCAGGCGCGGCAAGGTCCAGATCCCGGCGTGAGGGTATCCGGTTTTCCGGCCAATCCGATTCGTTGAACCCCTGGCCCAGGATCCATGCCCCCGGATCACGTTCCCGGGCCCGTTCCCGGATCATGGCAATCAATCCGTCAAAATTTTTAAGGCCCGCCAGTTCAAGGCTGTCAAGATTTTTGGCCCAGTCGAAAAAATGGAAATGGGTATCCCAGAACCCGGGCAGTACCCGCCGTCCTTCAAGATCAAGGGATACGGTATCCGGTGAGGCCTTGGCAAGGATCTCTTCATCGCCGCCAACGGCTGTGATACGGGAAGCGCTCACGGCCAGGGCCGTGGCAGAGGGAAACCGGTCATCCAATGTGTGGAGTTTGGCATTGTAGAGTATATATTCCGGAACATCAGGCATTAGATCAGATATCCTTTTTCAAAGGGGTCGGAAGGTGAGAGGTAAAAATGATGGCGCCCGGTGATCCATGCCCGGCCCTTGATGCGGGTGACATAGGCGGTGGTCCGGCCGATGTTCGTCTTTTCAACCAGTTCGGCCTCAAAGGCTGTATCCAGGGGGCTCAGATTTTTATAGGGCTGGTGCATGTCTATTTTTTTATAATGGTGGAGCAGCGCCATTTTAGCGGCCGTCCCCGTGCCGCAGGGTGACCGGTCCATATGGGATTCACCATAGACCACCACCCCCCGGCCCCAGGGATATTCACCATTGCTGCAGGAGGTGTAGAATTCCGTGACATCCACCGTATTCACATCCGGATTCAGGGGATGGACCACAGAGAGCTGCGCATTGGCCGCATCAATAATCTTCATCCCCAGATCAACCAGCCGGGCCTTGTTTTCCATCACCGGAGGGATGCCCAGGCGGTCGCTGTCCACCATGGCAAAAAACCCGCCGGTGCAGACAATATCCAGGGGAACCTGCCCGAATCCTGAAACATCCACTGTTTCACCGGCGGCATGAACAAAGGAAGGCACCATATTGACGGCCACCCCCGCCACCTGCCCGGCCTCAACCTCGGCCCGGGCATCCATCACACCGGAAGGGGTGTCCACAAGCACCCGGTTTTCGCCCTCATCCAGGTTTAAAAATCCGGTACTGGCCAGGCTGACCACGGCACCGATGGTGGCGTGCCCGCAAAGATAGGGATACCGTCTTGCATCCATGTAAATCAAACCGAATGCCGCATCCGGCGTCACATTCTCCGTCACCAGGGCCGCCAGGATTTCCCTTGATCCCCGGGGTTCCCGGGTCAGAAGACAGCGGACATGGTCGTGGTGTGCCTTAAAATAGGCCAGCTTCTCCATCATGGTCCGGCCCGGCGGTTCGCCGATACCGTCCACAATGAGCCGGGTGGCTTCACCTTCGGTATGGGAGTCGATGGTTGTGACAAAAGGAAGGGTTGAATCAATTGAACCTGCACCATCCTGGAAAAAACGCATGAGAGTCATCCTCGGGTTCGTGGTTTATGCCGGTTCCCCCGAGTGTTAGCACCAATGTACGGATAGGATCAAGTTTTTTTATCTGTGTTGGCCGGGTATGTCTCGCATTCATACGATCCGGTGCATAAGACTGAGGCAGGCATTAAAAGGCATGGGCCGACTCTTTGATCGTTGGGGCCACCTTCTCCCCGATGGTGACCACCACCTCGGGGGTCAGGCCGAGATGAACGATGGCGCTAAGGGCCGCAATCCGTTCCACCATGGCCTTGCGGCCACAGGTCTCATCCCCAGAATAGGCCTCGCCTGCACCCGTTTCTTTCCCCTGTTTGGCAGAGGTGTCCCCATCAGTGACCCCCCCGAAGCCCAGCGCTTGGGCCAAATGGTCTGCCAGGCTGATGACCAGCAATTCGGGTTCCGTATCTTTTTCATACTGGTTCCAGTGGTGGAATTCGGCCATCTGTACAAAGGACTGGGGGAACCGCATTTTTTTGATCAGAACGGCCCCGAAGGTGGTGTGGATTTCATGGATGGCCAGCTGGATCTCCTTTTGGGCGATGGAATTATCAGGATGCATATCAACAAAGGCCTTCATGAGCAGCATTTTGCCGATATCGTGGACAATTCCCATGAGAAACAGATTTTCTGTTTTTTCGATGCCCGCCGCCTCCCCCAGGTGTTTGGACAGGGTGGCCACAGCGAATGAATGAAGCCATAGCCGGTCCAATTCCCTTTTCAAAGACTCATTATCCGAATCAAAGAGATTTTTGGCCGCCACTGCCGTCACCACGGTTCGGGTGGTTTTCAGGCCCAGCCTGACCAGGGCCCCGTTCAGGCTCGCCACCGTATCCATGCCCTTGTACAGGGGGGAGTTGGCAATTGAGATCAACTTTGTGGAAATCACGATATCCTTTTCCACTATCTTACCCAGGGCATCTATGGACGGTGCCTCACCGGCAATAAGCGTTTCCACCTCCTGTACAATATTGGGGAACACGGGCAGGGCAATCTTTCCCGCATAAAACCGGTTAATGATATCGGCCACGGCTGCGGTATGGGAGACCTCTTTCTCCTCGGCTTTCAATGCTTTCTTTGTATCAAACCCCATTTTACCCAGATTCTGGAGCAGCTGCACCCGGCTTACCGGTTTGGTCAGATAGCCGCTGCACCCCAGCTTGATGCAGGCCTTTATGGTATTCATATTCATCCGTGCCGTGACCACGAGGACCCGGACCCGGTCGGACTTATGCACCTTGTCCTTTATCTCCTGACGCCGGATGTGCTTAAGCATCTGGGGACCGTCCATACCCGGCATGGAGACATCCAGGGTAATGATGTCAAAGGCCTCCCCCTTGGCGGCCGCCGCTTTCATTTCCGACAGAGCCTTTCTGGAATTGTCCACGGCCACGCAGGTGCCCAGGGCTTTCATTTTTGACATCAGGATTTTCCTGGAAATTTTTTCATCATCCACGATGAGTATCTTCATCTGATTGTCCTCAATCATCTATTACCGGGATATCGGCCATCACATCCTCCCGGTCCCCGGTTCTCTCCGGCAGCATCACGGCCTGGGCGGTTTTGCCGTCCACCAGGATTTTAATGGGGCTGTCGAAATGGATATGCTTCAGATACCGGGTCTGGGTGGTGCATTCCTGGCAGGAAAAAAATCCGTAATCGATAAAATCCTCCCCACGGTCCCTCACCGTCATATAGGAAATACCCAGGGAGGTAATATTCTGAAAAAAATGGGAGCCCTGGGAGGGATCGGCCTTGATGCTTTCGATGGTGGTCTCCACCATCACCCCCACATTGGAGATATCGTTCCAGACCACGGGGATGCCCAGCCACCGGTCGGATGAGCCCCAGCGCCCCGGGCCGATGAGCACGTATTTTTTGCCAGAAATATTGAAACCGGCATTGATCTTATTAATTTCGCCTGCAATGTCCACGGTCTTCCCCGGATCAAACCGGTCTGGATCCACATAGACCAGGTCATGGATATCTTTGTATTCGCCGTTGCCCAGGGAAAGGGTGGAATAGCAGAAGGCCTGCGTGATCTCTGCCTTTGTGATTTTCACCCTCAGGTTCTGGGCGTACCGTCCCATGGGCCGGATCTGAAGCAGGGAAAATTCCGGCCGCCGTTGGCCGTCCAGGGACAGATTCACGGCAAACTCCACTTCCACGGAGGCTCCCATCCACCGGGACCCCATGGCCGTCACCTCCCCAAGAATATCAGCCAGGGGAAAGGTCCCGTATTTAAGCACATTGGCAAAGGTCAGCACGGGAAACCCCTTGTCCGACCAGGCATCCCTGATCCGGTTATCCTGCATATGGAAGGTGGAGGCCAGGGAACGGACCACGGGATGGTCCTTGGCATCCATGAAGTCCAGCCGGGCCAGGGTCGGATCTTCATTGGATCCCACAAACTTTTCATGGGCCGGAAACTCATCGAGCTTCAGGGCATAAAAATGCTTTTGGGAATTTTCCAGAATATCCTCCACAATGGAAAACTGGGGCAGGAACTGGGGGTATTTCGGACAGACCCTCAGGGTCTTCTCCCCCTCCATAACGATTTTACCCAGCCCCATGGCAATATGGGAAATTCCGTCCTCGGCTTTAAGGTGGCCGATGGGATAAAAATTATAGGACTGGGCCACCCCGGAAATGGCCGGATAAAAATAATTTTTGTGCTTGATGCCCGTGAGCTGCTGGAGCACCACGGCCATCTCCTCATCCTCAATCCTATGCATGGTGCTCCGGGCATAGGACCGGGGCGCCTTCATGTATGTGGAGGCATAAACCAGCTTCACGGCCATAATCAGCCGCTCCAGACGCCGCTCCGGGCTGGGGTCTGTATTGGGAAGCATATAGGTATTGTAAAGTCCGGCAAAGGGCTGGTAATGGGCATCTTCAAACAGGGAGGAGGACCGCACCGCAATGGGATAGCGGACATTGCGGATGTACGCAAAAAGGTTATTTCTGAGCAGTTCCGGCAATTGGGCGCAAAGGAACTGGGTGGCCACCTCATGGTCTTCCATCTCCTCTTTGGCCTCCAGAAGCCGGGCCAGGTTGTTTTTCTCTATAAACTCCTTGAACCCGTCCGTCGCAATGACAAAGGTCTGGGGAATGGTAATATCCACGTCCGGGAACCGCCGGGCCAGGGAGGGGTCCCTCCTGAGCTGGTGGGCCATGAAAGCCAGTCCCCTGGCCTTCCCCCCCAGGGATCCGGTGCCGATTTTCATAAAATTGGTATGGGGGTCGAATTTATCGGAATCAAAATCGATGACACGGCCCTGCCGGGTGTCCCTGCGCCGGGCCCGGATGCTGTCCATGAGAAACCGCTTCAATTCTGCGGCATCACTGAAATCGTCAATGGTATAGGGTTTAAGGCCCAGGGCAAAATCAATCTCATTGCGTGCCATCAGCCATCTTGAAAAATCATTTCTACGGGCATGGCTGAGAACGGATTCGTCCGGGATTTCCATGAGCAGTTTTTCCACGGCCCGAAGATCCGAGGCTCTGGCGATTTCTTCGCCGTCGGGCATACGGAAAATAAAGGCGCCGAACCCCAGGCTGGTCACAAAAAAACTTTTGATCTGGTCATGGAGATTATTGGAATTCTTGTTGATAAAAGTGGCGGGAATGGATTTTACCAGCTCCCGGTTTTTCTCTTCCGTACTGAGGATCAGCACGGGCAGGTCCGGAATTTCCGATTTGATCCGGGTCAAAAGCTTCTGGCCGGCATTGGGATCCTCGGCGCATCCTTTTGGGTAGCGCATATCGGAGAATACCGAAAGCACATAGGGCTTGTACCTTTCGTAGAGGGCAAGGGCCTGTTCATAGTTATGGGCCACCAGGACCTTTGGCCGGCCCCGCATTTTCATAAGCCGGTGCTCCTCATTGATGGATTCGTCCATCACCGACTGGGTCTGAAGCACGATCTGCTTATACAGCAGGGGCAGAAAAGAAGAGTAATGGTAGGGGGAATCCTCCACCATGATGATCACCCTGACCTTTGCACGTTCCGTGTCATAGGCCACATTCATCTCGTCTTCGAAATTTTTGATGATGGCCAGCAGCAGGTCGGCATTCCCGCCCCAGATATAGGTACGGTCCACGGCGGAGTCCGGGCCGGCGCAGGCATACTGGTTTACATCGCTGGTGTTGTGAAGCAGCAGATAAAAAGGCAGGTCCGAATATCTTTTTTTAACAGTTTCCCCGAAGGTATAGACATCCATTCCCGCCAGGCTGGGCATGGCCAGAATCAAATCAAAATTTTTCTTCTCAAGCCGTTCAAAGGCGTCTTTGGCCGAAGAAACCCAGGACAGACGGGGGGGTTTAGACAGGTTCAGCCCTTTGTATTCGTTGATGATTCTAGTGGAGAGTCTTCCTTCTTCCTCCATGATAAACGCATCGTAGGGGCTGGCCACAAGCAGGATATTCTCCACCTTGTTGGCCATGAGTTCGTGATACATCTTGATGGACGGTGCATCTGCGATGGTTTCTTCTAATTTCATGGATTGCCCCGGGCTTTGGGTCATCGTGGTTATTCAATATAACCGGATTTTCCCGGCCGTGTCAAACCCGCAGGCGGTCACAAATTCAACGGCACAGAAGGAAGAAAAACACCTGATCGCCCTCCCCGCCCGGCAACCTGAACTCAATGCGCCAGTACAGAATTTTTCTGTTTTTTTAATTTTTTCGGAAACGTCTCGATAAAAGGAACAGACTCAAAATCACCATTGCAATTCCGCTTAAGGGCCGGCCGATATATTCAAGGTGCAGTCCCGGGGCCAGCATTGCCTCCTGGGGTTTCTCCGGATTCACATAAACCTCCACGGCCTTTTTTTTGGGAAACTTATTGAGCCACTTTTCAGCGCCTTCACGGCTGCCGTTATAATCATATCCCGGATATAATAGTTTACCATTGAACGAATAACGGTTGACGCGATAACTGAAGTGAAATTCCACCCGATACCCACTCTTTGAACGCTCCCCGGCCGGACGAAAATTGTTGATATGGGCATAGGTAATTTTCCCCGGGTGTTTATCCCAGGTCAGGGCAAGGATGCCTTTCCATCCCTGCGACATCCCCACAGTTACAAGCAGTATGCCGCCGATTAAAAAAATAATCGATATGACAATCTCTATCCACTTGTCTCTTACCATATCCAAGGGTTCCTGAATGTCTGAAAAAATTACGCCAGCCGCTATGGGGGGCTTCAGTCCATGCCCATCTCTTTTTCCACTTCGGCAATCCGCCGGAGCAGGGCATTCTTCTCTTCAGGAGCCAGATCCGGCCGGGACAGCTGTTTTTGCAGGCCCAGCAGGATCATTTCGGCACGGTAATCGTTGCAGGTGTAATTTGAGGTCTTTGCTCCGGGATCTTCCATCTCAGCTCCGTATTTTCAATGGGATCAATACAGGTCGTACTTAACCAGCTTGCCCTCAAGTCCGCCGATTTTCAAAGGCCGTTTCCAGGAAGGGGCCAGGGGGACTTTTTTGATGAACTTGGGGTCTCCGAAGTAGACATAGGCGGTGCAGCCCCTGCACTTTTCTTTGAAGAAGGTACCCAGGTCCTTGTAGAATTGATTCATATCCAGGTCCTTGCCCATGCGGATGCCGTAGGGGGGATTGGTGACGATGACGGCATCTTCAATGGGATCCAGTTCCCGGAAATCGGACAGCCAGATGGGAATATCCCCGCCGAAATGCATTCCCATGAGGTTGGTCTGAACGGCTTCCACGGACTTTTCGGAGATATCGCTCCCCTGGATCAGGTCCCGGGGCAGGGGCCGGATATTCTCCTCAGCCGCATCTTTGACCCGTTTCCATTCCCGGGCGCTGAAATCCGGCAGCCTTTCCATCCCGAATTTTTCCCTGAAAACCTGGGCCGGAATCCGGCAGTAATGCATCAGGGCTTCGCAGAGCAGGGTGCCTGAACCGCACATGGGATCGTACAGGGGCCGTTCCCCGTTCCACCCGCTGAGCCGGATGACGGCCGCGGCAACGGTTTCCTGCATGGGAGCGGATACAGAGGCTTCACGGTATCCCCGTTTGTGCAGAGGCCCGCCGGAGACATCCACGGAAATGGTTGCCCGGTCCCTGTGGATATGGACGTTGAAAGTGATCCAGGGATCCTCGGCATTCACCGAAGGCCGCCTATTGGTCCGGTCCCGAAAATAATCGGCAATGGCATCCTTGACCCGCAGCCCTGCAAAATTGGAGTGGGTAATCTCGGATTCCGAGACATTGGCCGTGATGGAAAACGTCTTTTTGGGGGTAAGGAACTCTTCCCACCGGATCTTTTTGGCGGCCTTGTACAGCTCATCCTTGTCTTTGCACTCAAACTCAGCCAATGGTGCCAGCACCCGTGAAATCAACCGGGCCTGGTAGACGATTTTATAGAACACCGCCCTGTCCGCTTTAAACCAGATCCCCCGGAACACCGGTTTGAGAGCCGTTGCCCCCAACTCTTCCAATTCCTTTAAGGCAAGTTCCTTGACACTCTCCGCCACCTGGGCGAAATACCGGGATTCCCGCTCATAGATATATTCAAGCTTGGCCAGCTTGCGGGTCTTCCCTCTTCCCTTCTGAAGGATCGCTCTTTTTTCTATATTCACTGTTCTTCCTTGATTTCGTATATTTTTGTAACCGTCTTTTATACCAGGATTTTAACCATTTTAAAATGGTTAAAGAAAAATCATTAGTGAAATCAGAAGTGCAGAGACGCCGACCATGGGTAAAATTTCCGCCTTTTTCATCTGTCTCATCTGGGGATATCTGACCATCATGAAGCAGAGGTAGACAGTAACGGCAAAGGGAAGCGCCGGTAAGAAAATGCGGGTTTCCCGGGCCAGAAGAATGGCGGCGGCCAGCCCGACACAGGCGGCGGGGAGGAGAAAAAATTTGGGTGAATCCCAGGTTCTGCTCCCGCCCAGCAGGTTGTCGTTCAGCTTAAACTTGCAGGCTGCCGCGGCCAGAAAGGCCAGCAGAATCCAGTCGGTAATGCCGAACAGGGGCATAAACGCCTTCTGGCCCGGCATGGGCACCTTGACCAGGACAAAGTCAACAAAGGGGGGAAAGCCCTGCATTCCCCCTTCATAATAGCCCGCGATACTCTGGGAAAGCACCTTGGTGGGCCCCTTGAATACGCTGAACATATCCGCCAGCCCGGCAGTAACCCCAACAGCCACGATCTCTGCAGGCCGCTTCAGGTGGCTGGCCAGCCAGCCGCCCAGAATGCAGGCAAAAAAAATCAGGGTGATGGTCAGGATGCCGAACAACAGGTTGGACCGGTATCCGGTCAGGGCGGTAAAGAGATAACCGCCCAGAAACACCAGAACCACGGCCGCCAGCCAGGCCATGCGAAGGGAATGGCGGGCCCTGAATCTGGGTTCCAGCCGGACCAGATATACCTCGGTGACCATGACGGCGGCATAGAGGCAGATACAGATGGAAAGGTAGTCAAATCCCCTGGGAACTTCGGCAGGCAGCATGCCCCATGCCAGGTAAAGCCCTGAGCACACCGCCCCCCAGATCAGGTAGATTAAGGCGACCGGTCCGGCTGCCACTGGGTTACCCGTCCGTCCGGGCAGAGCCGATGCCCAGCCGGTCGGCGATATTGGCGCCGGGATCGATCACCGGCTCAATAAGGGCTTTGGGGCAGGTCATAAGGGTGGAGATGCCCGGTCCGTGGCCGGCCAGCCTGCAGTCGGAATGGACCACAATGCCGATGCTCACGGCCCCCTGGACAAACGCCCGGCCGTATGAGTTGTCATGGTCCATCAGGGCCACGAAATCCCCGAACCGCATCCTGTCCAGTTTGTATTTTTTCACCGTGTCCGGATCCGAGGTCATCACATCATAATCCCCGGCCCCCACATGGGCCCGGCCCACCCCGGATCCCATGCAGGGCGCCGGTACCGTTGTGGTCACCGGCACTTTCAGGGTGCCGCTGCCGGTTTCCTCTATTTTCATTTTCTCCAAAAGATCAGGATCCAGATTGAAGAGTTTGACCTCCGGGTAATCGGTGAGGGCCAGGCCCTGGCCTTTGGCCCGGATAAGAATTTTATCTTCGTAGGTCATTTTTTCTTTAACGGCCCTGGGGAAATCCACGATGATATGCTCCGATCCCCCGTGGTGGCCGATGACCACGCCGGTCTCCCCTTCAGCCTCCCCGGAGACGATGCGGGCCTCATTGCCCACGCAGGAAAGAATCTGAAGGGAGTTGTTGGGAAAATCATTGGGTTTTTCCGCATTGGCCGTACAGGAGACCCCGGGTTCGATATGGTCCCCTGCCAGGCCGAAAGCCGGGTCTCCCGCCTGCACATTCAGGGTAATGCCGCCGATGCCGGGCAGCAGGAACGGCGCCCCCTGGTGATCCACCTTCCAGCCCAGGCCCACACGGGGCATGCCCGGCTTGCAGGCCAGGAACATTTCCACCACTTTATCCTTATTGGTATTCAACATGGTATTCTCCAGTATTATTTTGTTATTTTCTTAAGTTTCAGCAAAAAGGGCAGTGCGCCAAACCCTGCCACAGCCGAGATAATAAACATATTGTCCAGGCCGAAGGCATCCCCCAGGGCCCCTGCCAGCACAACGGCCAGGGACCGCACGGCAAAGGAGACCATCATAAACAGTCCGTTGGCCGCCGACGGATTCTCCGGGGCGTTCTCCTGGATCAGGGCCAGCATCACAGGGGTGGTGGAGAGCACGGCAAACCCGGTCAGCAGCAGCATGAGCACCTGAAATAACCCTGAGGTTAATACAAATAATAAAATGGCCGTCGGCGCCGTGACCAGGGCCCAGAAGAGCACCCGCTGCCGTCCCAGGCGGTCGGAAAGGGTGCCGGCGGAGAGAATCCCGGCCACCCCCAGGGCTTCATACAGGGCCAGTGCCGCCCCGCCCAGCCAGAGGCTGCCCGTATGCTGCTCCACGTACACCGTGAGGAACATCCCCATGGAGCCGTGCATAAAGGCCCGGGCTGCCAGAATTCCGGTAAGGGGATCCAGCACATGGCGAATTTCCTTATAGGCCGCCTTTAAAGACCCCCGCCGCTTCAGAGAGGTCTGTTCCCCGGCCGGTTCCAGGGTCAGAAACAGCATCACCGAGGTGACCAGGGCCAGTACCAGTACAAAATGGAAGTTGGGCAGTCCCAAAAGGGAGACGGCCGCCACGGCGATCATGGGCCCCAGGGTCCGGGCCAGTTCCCCGCCGGTCATGAAAAAGGCCATGCCCCGGCCCTTGAAATTACCGGAATACCGGGCCACCAGCACCGGTGCCGGCACATGGAACAGGGCCACGGAAATCCCGGCAAAAAAGACCAGGACCAGCAGCGTCCCGTAGGAGGGGGCCAGCCCCATAAAACTCATGGGAAGGGCCGTCAGCGTGGGGGCAAGGATAACCAGCCACCGGGCCAGTCCCCGGTTGTCGGCAAAAAGCCCGATAAAGGGATTGGCCAGCGCCGGAATCTGCATCACCGTGGAAAGCAGCCCTGCCTGGCTAAGGGTCAGGGAAAGTTTTTCAATGATCAGGGGCATCAGGGGAGAAAGGAAACTGGTGTACAGATCATGGGCAAAATGGGCAAAGGCGATCAGGGAAACCCGCGGGGAGTTGAATTTAGTCGTCATGTTATCAGAATCCGGTTTGTTCAAGTTCAGCCATGACCGGGTAAGCGGTCATATCGCATTGAATGGGGGTGATGGAAATATAGCTGTCCAGCAGGGCATCGTTATCCGTATCGTTTTCCGGCCGGACCGGGAGCATCCCGCCGTACCAGAAATAAGTCCGTCCCCTGGGATCCGTCCTCCGGTCAAGTTCCACGGCCAGGTTATTGTCGGCCTGGCGGGTGACGCGGGCGCCCCGGGTGTCGCCCAGGGGGAGACAGGGTACGTTAATATTGAGAAATACACCCGGGGGCAGCCCCATGGTGCAGACCTTGTCCGCCATGGATGCCACATAACCGGCCGTGCCTTTAAAATCCATGACATCCCCGTACTGGATGGATACCGCAATGGCGGTGATCCCGTTCAGGGCCGCCTCCCTGGCCGCCCCGGCCGTACCCGAATAGTTGATGTTGATGCCGGTGTTGGAGCCGGCATTGACCCCCGACACCACCAGGTCCGGGGAGCCCTCCTTATAAAATTCGAACAATGCCAGTTTGACGCAGTCCGCCGGCGTACCCGCCACCGCGTATCCGCTGCCCCCGCCGTTGAGGTCCACCCGGTCATACTTTAAAGGCCGGTTCAGGGTGATGCCGTGGCCGATGGCGCTGCGCTCCCGGTCCGGTGCCGCCAGGACCACCTCATGGTCCCGGGCCAGCGCCCGGTACAGGGCCAGGATGCCCGGTGCCCGGTACCCGTCGTCATTTGTGATCAGAATTTTCATAAGCCCTATTCTTTGATTGATTTTTGAATGTCGATAATCTTGGATTCCATATACGCTTTTGTTTTGTAGGCCGTGATGTTCATGAGATTCTTATTCAGTTTTCCCATTCGCTCGACCTGGTCGGAAATCTTAGCAATAATCCGGGTGATTTCGGGATCCAGATCCGGATAGGTGGTCAGCAGGTCGCAGGCGCCAGCGATGATCTGCAGGGGCTGGTTGAATTCATGGCAGACTCCCCCGGCCGTTTCAATGACCACATCAAGCTTTGCCTTTTCACGGACCTCTGTTTCAGCCCTTTTTCGCCGGGTAATATCCCTGACCGAAGAAGCAATCAGCCGTTTCCCGTCATCAATGCCCCGTATCAGGGCGGTCCGGCTCTCAAACCATCGAAGCCCCTTGGGCACTTTCAGTTTATACTCAAAGAACTGTCCCTTGCCGGTTTTTGCCACTTTCCGGATGGACTCATGGTGGATCCGGGCCGCGTCCTGGGGCAGGACATCCTGGATAAGTTTTCCCTTTAAATCCTCCGGATCAATCACCAGCAGGTCATCGGAGGCCGTGAAAATTTCCACATAGCGGCCGTCCTCGTCAAATACGAACAGGATATCTGGAATCGCCCGGGTAAAGGCCTCAAACCGGGCCTGATTCTCCCGGAGCACCTTTTCCACCGCCTTTTTTGCTTCAATTTCCTGGTTCAGGATCAGGGTTCGTTCCTTCACCCGGTTTTCCAGTTCAGTGTAGAGGATAAATTCATCAATCCAGGACTCAAGAATTTTTGCCGAAATCCGCCCCAGGGGCCGGGTGACCGTCAGCGGGCCTGTAATGCCGAAGCCCCCGAGAATTTTTCCGTCGATGACGATTCTGCGGCTGTACCCCTCCCGGACCATGGCATTGTCACGGGCCTGTTCGGCTGTAATGGAAATTTCGCTTTCCTCTTTTTGAATCATCTCTGCGGCGCCGGCGTGTATATGCCCCACCCGGGATCCGTCCGTGGCCTGGACAATCCGCCCCGCCCTGTCGTAAATCACCACATCATACCCGGTCTCCGAATGAATCACCTCCATGAATGTTTTTGCCATCTGCCGGAATTCTTTCCTGGCCACCATGCCGGTCCCTCCACAAAATTAAGGATGAATTGTTTAGCTTATATAGAAAAACCGGATAGAGTCAAAGGTTTCTTTATTCCGGCAGATTACAATTATCTGGACAATACCTGCTTTTGGTTGTATATCAGGGCCTTATTTTAACTGTTGCAGGATATAAAAACCCATGACGGAACAAAAAAAACCACCCTTTGATTTCCCTTCCCTTGCCAGGGAACATGTTGCGGAAATGGCCCCTTATATCCCGGGCAAACCCATTCTTGAAGTCCGTGAAGAATTCGGCCTGGGCCGTGTGGTAAAACTGTCATCCAATGAATGCCCCTTTGATCTGCCCCCGGGGCTGGCCAAGACCCTGGCCGGCTCGGTGAACGCCGGCAACCGTTACCCGGACGCCCTCTGCCGCAGGCTGCGGGCCAAGGTGGCGGCAAAATTAAACCTGGGGGAAACCAACCTGATCTTCGGCAACGGGGCGGAAGAATGCATCCGCCTGGTTGCACAGATCTTTTTGAACCACGGGGATGGCGCCATCATTCCCACCCCCATTTTCGATGCCTATTCCGTGGCCACCCGGCTCATGGGCGCCCGGGAGATCTGCCTGCCGCTCAAAGGCTGCCGCATTGATCTGGAGGCAGTTTTGGACGCCTGCGCCACCCATGACCGGGTCAAACTGGTCTGGCTCTGTTCCCCCTCCAACCCCACCGGGGACCTGCTGAAAAAGGCGGAACTGGACGATTTCCTGGCCCGGCTGCCCCAAAATATCATGGTGGTCCTGGACGAGGCCTATGCCGAATTTGTCACCGATCCCGAAGCGGCCCATACAGAGGATTACCTGGGCACCGATCCCAGGATCATCGGGCTGCGCACCTTTTCCAAGGCATACGGCCTGGCCGGATTCCGTGTGGGTTATATTGTTGCCCAGCCCGGGGTCATCGACCTGGTCAACAATGTCAAACTCCCCTTTAACGTAAACTTCCAGGCCCTGGCCGCAGCCGAATACATGCTGGATGAGCAGGTCTTTGCCCGGAACCATGTGGACCTGGTGGTGCGGGAACGCGAATTCATGCACCAGGAACTGGTGAAACGGGGCATGGAGGTGCCGCCCTCCCAGGCCAGTTTCCTCTTTGTCAAACTGCCGGCGGCGCTGAAAAAAAACGGGGTGGACATTTTTAAGGCATTGCTGCCCAAAGGCTTCATTGTCAGGCCCGGCACGGCCTTTGGCGTTCCCGAATATTTCAGGATGTCCCTGGGCACCCGTGAAGATAATCTGGCTTTTTTGCAGGAATTTGATAAACTCCTGTCGGTTTAACTTAAATTTTATCTGGAGAACACTGATGAAAAAAATTGTAAGTCTGGTATTGGCTTTAGGCCTCTGTCTGGCAGTGAACGCAACTGCCGCCGACAAAATTGTTGTCGGCACCTCTGCGGATTACCCTCCCTATGAATTCACCGACGCCTCTGGCAACTTTGTGGGGTTCGACATGGACCTGGTCCGTGCCATCGGTGAAAAAATGGGCAAAAAGATCAAAATTGTGGACATGGGTTTCGACACCCTGATCGCCGCCCTGCAGAAAGAAAAGATCGACGTGGTCATCGCTGCCATGCAGGCCACCCCCGAAAGAGCCAAAAAGGTTGATTTTTCAACCGTATACCGCACCATTGCCGATGCCCTGCTGGTAAAAAATGGTTCTGACATCAAACTGACATCCGTATATGACCAGGCCGCCTACAAGGTAGGCGGGCAGACCGGCACCATCCAGGAAAAATGGATCATGGACAACCTGGTGAAAACCGGCAAACTGCCCAAGGAAAACTATTTTTCCTATGAACGGGTGGACAATGCCGCCATGGACCTGAAAGCCGGCCGTATCGACGTGCTGCACATCCAGTCCGATCCCGCCACCGAGCTGGCCAAGAAAAACGGCCTGAAAATCGCCCTGATCTCCAAGGAAGCCATTGCCGGCGGCCAGAGCCTGGCGGTAACCAAGGGCAACAAAGCACTGCTGGACGAAATTAACAAGGCCATCGAAGCACTCAAAGCCGACGGCACCATGGACAAACTTACGAAAAAATACAACCTTTTGTAATTTTTTCCCGATTGTGTTTTAAAAAGGAGGGTGATCTCATTCACCCTCCTTTTTGCGTGTTTATGTAATAGGACATACGTTATGGAATTTATAACCAGTGCAGCCAATATGATGAAATTCCTCATCCCGGGCCTGGGCGTGACCATTTCCGTCACGGCCATCGCCCTGGCCATCGGCTGCCTATTCGGTGCGGTCATGGCCGTGATGCGGGTCTACGGCGGCCCCGTCGCAAAGACCGTCGGTACGACATATAGTATTGTCATCCGTGCAGTGCCGGTGATCGTCATCATTTTTATCCTCTTTTTTGTGATTTCCGAATTCATTGATCTCACCCCCTTCATGTCCGGGGCCTTTGCCCTGGGATTTGCCTCGGGTGCATACCAGACGGAAATCTTCAGGGGCGCCATTCTATCCATCCCACCGGGACAGATGCGGGCGGCGCGGGGCATCGGCATGGGCCGGGGCCAGGCCATCCGCTGCATCATCCTGCCCCAGGCCTTCAGGGTGGCCATCCCCTCCCTGATCAATGAAATCTCCCTGGTGCTCAAGGATTCCTCCCTGGTATTTGTCATCGGCGTACCTGAATTATTGCGCCGGGCCCAGTACGCCTCCGCCTCCACCATGGAACCCCTTCTGGCCTTCGGCTGCGCCGCTGTTTTTTACATGGCCATGACACTTACCTTGAGCAAAATGCTGGAGGCGGTTGAAAAAAAATTCGCCGTAAATTTTTAAGGCACCATAATTTTACGGTATTTATTGTTAAGGAAGTAATTATGAAAAAACCCCTGCTTAGAATCCAAAACCTGAAAAAATCCTTTGGGGATGCCGAGGTCATCAAAGGGGTCAGTTTCGAGGTCATGCCCTCGGAGGTCATCGTGGTCATCGGGACCTCGGGCACGGGCAAAAGCACCATGCTCCAATGCCTGAATCTGCTGCACAAACCCAGTTCCGGCAAGATTTTCCTGGAAGACACGGAGATCACCGCGCCGGGCATGAATGAAGATCTGGTCCGCCGCCAGATGGGCATGGTCTTCCAGGAATTCAACCTGTTCAACCACCTCAACGTGCTGAACAATGTCACCATCGGAATGACCAAGGTATTGAAAATCCCGGCGGCCCAGGCCAAACAAAAAGCCATGGAAGAGCTTGCCCGGGTGGGTATGGCCGACCATGCGGACAAATTCCCCGCCCAGCTTTCCGGGGGCCAGAAACAGCGGGTGGGTATTGCCAGGGCCCTGGGGATGAATCCCAAGGTCATGCTCTTTGACGAACCCACCTCCGCCCTGGACCCTGAACTCACCGGCGAGGTCCTGGCCGTCATGCAAAAGCTTGCCGCCGACGGCATGACCATGGTCATTGTCTCCCATGAGATGGGCTTTGCCAGGGAGGTGGCCGACCAGGTCATCTTCATGGAAAACGGATATATCGAAGAACAGGGCACACCGGACCAGGTCTTCAACACCCCCAGATCGGAACGGACTCGGGCCTTTCTTTCCGTGATCAACCGGATGGAAGGGGTGTAAAAGCGCCATGAACGAATTTCTTCAATATGCCGCCATTGCCCTGCCGGACATGCTCCAGGGCACCCTGATCACCCTGGAGGTCACCCTGGGCTCCCTGGTCATCGGCCTGGTCATCGGCATGCCCATGGCCCTGGTCCGGGTATACGGCGCCAAAGGGCTGCAGCCCTTCTGCACCGCCTACCTCACCCTTTTCAGGGGCACCCCGCTCCTGGTCCAGCTCTTTGTGGTCTATTACGGCCTGCCCGAGATCGGAATCTCCTTTTCCCGCATGGGCGCGGCCTTCCTAACCCTGGGCTGCAACAGCGCCGCCTACCAGTGCGAATATTTCAGGGGGGCCATCCTCTCCGTCTCCAAGGGCCAGATGAAGGCGGCACGGGCCATCGGCATGAGCCGGCTGGCAGGCATCCGCCACATTGTCCTGCCCCAGGCCGTCCGTCTGGTCATCCCGGCCTGGTCCAACGAATTCATCGCCATGATCAAATACACGGCCGTAATCTTTCTCATTGCCGTCCCCGACCTCATGGGCCGGGCAAAAATGCTGTCCAGTGAACATTTCGCCCCCATCCAGACCTATATCCTGGTGGCCATTATCTACCTGGTACTGGTGGGACTCATGAGTCTCGCCCTCCACTTTGTGCAGAAAAAGCTGGCCGTACCGGGGCTGGATTTCAAGGCAGAGGTCCACTAGGCCCGCTGCCATGGTAAAAGAACTGGAAACGCTTCTGGGCGCGGATAAATGCCTGACCGCCCCCGAGGACACGGCCTGCTATTCATTTGATGCCGGCCACGACAGGGGCGGGTGCCCCCTGGCCGTGGTATTCCCGGAATCAACACAGGAGGTCTCCCGGGTCATGGCCTATGCCCGGGCCAATGAAATCCCAGTCGTCCCCAGGGGGGCAGGTTCCGGCCTCACCGGCGGGGCAGTGCCCGCCACAGGCAGCATCATCCTCTCCCTGGCCCGGATGAACCGCATCCTGGAACTGGACACCCAGAACCTCTGCGCCGTGGTGGAAACCGGCGTGGTCACCGCAGAACTCCAGGCCGCTGCCGGGGAACAGGGTCTTTTCTATCCCCCGGACCCGGCCAGCCAGGACATCTCCACTATAGGGGGCAATATAGCGGAAAACGCCGGGGGCATGCGGGCCGTCAAATACGGCGTGACCAAAGCCTATGTCATGGGACTTGAAGTGGTCCTCCCCGACGGCCGTATCCTCAATCTGGGGTCAAAATGTATCAAGGACGTGGCCGGCTACTCCATGACCGAACTGTTCATCGGCTCGGAAGGCACTCTGGGCGTCATCACCAAGGCCATTGTCAAGCTGGTTCCGCGGCCAGAAACCGTCCGCACCCTGGCCGCCTGCTTTGACAGTATGGAAGCGGCCGGCCGGGCCGTACCCGAAATTTTCAAGGCCGGAGTCATCCCAAGCACCCTGGAATTCATTGACGGCACCTGCCTTGAGGCGGTTAAAAAAGCCGGGCTCATGGAAGCGAGCCGGGAGTTCATCCATGAAAAGACCCGGGCCATGCTCCTGGTGGAAGTTGACGGTAAAGCATCCCAGGTGGAAGAAGATGCCGGGAGTATCAGCAACATCTGTGAATCAATGGGCATGCTCAGCCTGGGCCGGGCCCATCGCCGTGGGGACAGGGACAACCTCTGGCATGTCCGCCGTTCCATCCACGGCGCCCTTGCCTTTATCAGCAACCACTGGATGGAAGAGGACATATCCGTCCCCCCCGCCGCCATACCTGAGATGCTGGCGTCACTGAACCGGCTGGCCGAAAAAGAGGGGCTCATCATTCCCTGCTTCGGCCATTACGGCGACGGCAACATCCACCTCAGTGCCACAGGCACGAATGCGCCGCTCTCCCCGTCCCGTGAAACCGACATCCGCGGTCAGATTTTCTCCCTTGCCGTTGGCCTGGGCGGCCGGATTGCCGCCGAGCACGGCATCGGTATTGCAAAGAAGAATTTCATCGGGCTGAATCTGGACGATGACACCTTGGATTTTGCCCGGCAGCTCAAAGCCATGCTGGACCCTAAATACCTGCTCAACCCGGGAAAAATCTTTCCCGGACCTTAAAGAACAAAGGGAGAGATATCATGACCATCATTTTTAGAGACGCCGAACCCAACGACATCGACGCCATGCTGCCTCTGCTGGAAAAACTCTTTTCCATTGAGGCGGATTTCACCTTTGATCCGACCGTCCAGGCCAGGGGGCTGCGGCTGATGCTGGACGGCTGCGGAAAGCACCGGGCCGTCAAGGTGGCCTGCGCCAATGACAGGGTCATCGGCATGTGCACGGCCCAGACCCGGATCTCCACGGCCCAGGGCAGAATCTCCGCCGTGGTTGAAGACCTGGTGGTGGATGATGCCTTCCGGGGGCAGGGGGTGGGCAGCCGCCTGATTAAAGCCATTGAAGCCTGGGCCCAAAAAAGGGGGATTTCATCCCTTTCCCTCCTGGCCGACAAAGACAACACCAACGGACTCGCATTTTACGCAGCCCGAGGCTGGCAGACATCGTCACTGGTCTGTCTGGTCAAGCCGCTTTAACCGGCCGCACTATTCTTTTTACAATTCTGTAATTTTACAAGAGGATTGCCCGCCCCTACATGAAAACAGGGGCCTTTTCACATCCCATCTTTTGCCGTTCTTTCCAAATCCCATTCTTGTGCATAATTTTGATACCATAATTTATTTATTTCATTTTTGTAATCAATTTAATCCATATTTGTAATAAACAATCCCTTTCACCTGAAGTTTTCACGCCATCACTCCCGACCCATTTTTTTTTGCACACCAATTTCCCTGCAATTAAAAGCGCTTAAAACTTAACTGCTGCTTGTAAACCCGTCTGGCCTGCCCGTTGCAATCTTAAGGGGGCGAGTGCGGGGTAAACCGGCAAACCGGCAGTCCTCCGATAAAACAACCCAATAAAAAAGGATTTAAAAAATGAGAAAAATTGCCATTTACGGAAAAGGCGGTATCGGCAAATCCACCACCACCCAGAACACGGTCGCAGGGCTTGTTGAAGCCGGAAAAAAAATAATGGTCGTGGGCTGCGATCCCAAGGCGGACTCCACCCGCCTGCTGCTCAACGGCCTGGCCCAGAAAACCGTATTGGACACCCTGAGGGACGAAGGGGAGGATGTGCTGCTGGAAGATGTGAGAAAAATCGGATACGGGGGCACCCTCTGCACGGAATCCGGGGGCCCGGAACCGGGGGTGGGGTGTGCCGGCCGGGGCATCATCACCTCAATCAACCTGCTGGAACAGCTGGGGGCCTACGCCGAGGACCAGGAACTGGACTATGTGTTTTACGACGTTCTCGGAGACGTTGTCTGCGGCGGGTTTGCCATGCCCATCCGTGAGGGCAAGGCCCAGGAGATATACATCGTGGTTTCCGGCGAAATGATGGCCATGTATGCGGCCAACAATATCTGCAAGGGCATCGTGAAATTTGCCCAGTCCGGTGGGGTTCGCTTAGGGGGCCTGATCTGTAACTCCAGGAAGGTGGACAATGAACAGGCCATGATCGAGGTCCTGGCCGAAAAACTGGGCACCCAGATGATCCATTTCGTCCCCAGGGACAACATGGTACAGCATGCCGAAATTAATCGTAAAACCGTCATCGACCATGCCCCGGACCATCCCCAGGCGGACGAGTACAGAATACTGGCAAAAAAGATCGACGAAAACGAAATGTTCGTCATCCCGACGCCCCTGGAAATTGAGGAACTGGAGTCCCTTCTCATCGAATACGGCATCGCCGCTTAACCCACAGACAGCTTAAAAGGAAAGCCAATATGAAAATCATGATCAAATCCATTATCCGACCCGAAAAAGTTAACGACGTCATGGCCGCCCTCATGGAAGCGGGGTTCCCGGCGGTCACCCGGATGAGCGTGGCCGGCAGGGGAAAGCAGCGGGGGATCAAAATCGGCGAAATCACCTATGATGAAATCCCCAAGGAAATGCTGCTGACTGTGGTGGATGAAAAGGACAGGGAATTTGTCTTAAAGACCATCATGTCCACAGCCAAAACCGGGGAAAAAGGGGCCTTTGGCGACGGTAAAATTTTTATCAGCCCGGTTACCGAGACCTATACCATCAGTTCCGGTGTCAAAGACCCCGATGAAGAGTCGGTCGAAGCGGCGGAGGTGGCGTCATGAAGGAGATAATGGCCGTGATCCGCATGAATAAGATCAATCCCACCAAAAAAGCCCTGCTGGATGCCGGCATCTCCTCCATGACTGCAATGGAGGCTCTGGGCCGGGGGAAGGGCCTGGTGAACATGGACCTGCTCAAAGGAGCGGAACAGGGATACGAAGAGGCCATTGCCCAGCTGGGCCAGTCCGACCGCCTCATCCCCAAGCGGGCCCTTTTCCTGGTGGTGCCGGACAAGCTGGTCAAAAAGACCGTGGACACCATCATCTCGGCCAACAAAACCGGAAAATCCGGGGATGGGGTGATCTGGGTCATGCCCAACCTCGACGCCGTATCCGTCAGGACCGCCGAACACGGGGACGCCGTTCTCGACGACTTTTAACACTTTAATATTGCAAATGAAGATAGGGGTAAAAAAATATGACAGGTGAACGCACCCACTCCGTTGACCCGGAAGAGATAAAAAAAGAGATTCTGGCAAAGTACCCGGCCAAAGTGGCCCGGAAACGCGCCAAACAGATCATGCCCAACGCGGTGGATGAAACGGGGAATGTACCCGAGATATCCGCCAACGTCAGGACCGTGCCCGGCATCATCACCCAGCGGGGCTGTTCCTACGCCGGATGCAAGGGCGTTATATTGGGCCCCACAAGGGACATTGTCAACATCACCCACGGTCCCATCGGCTGCGGATTCTACTCCTGGCTCACCCGCCGGAACCAGACCAAGCCGGCCACGGACCAGGACGATAATTTCATGACCTACTGCTTTTCTACGGACATGCAGGACGAAGACATCGTATTCGGCGGGGAGAAAAAGCTGAAGGCGGCCATCCAGGAAGCCTATGACAACTTCAAACCCAAGGCCATCTCCATCTTCTCCACCTGCCCGGTGGGGCTGATCGGGGATGATGTCCATGCCGTTGCCCGGGAAATGAAAGAAAAACTGGGCATCAATATTTTCGGTTTTTCATGCGAAGGTTACAGGGGGGTGAGCCAGTCCGCCGGCCACCACATCGCCAACAACGGGATTTTCACCCATGTTGTGGGAGAGGACGATCATGTCATGGAGGCGGAATACAAAATCAATCTATTGGGGGAGTACAACATCGGCGGCGACGGTTTCGAGATCGACCGGGTGCTCAACAAGTGCGGGATATCCGTGGTTTCCACCTTCAGCGGCAACTCCACCTACGGCCAGTTTGCCAATTCCCACACCGCCGACCTGAATACGGTGATGTGCCATCGGTCCATCAATTACGTGGCCGATATGATGGAGGAAAAATACGGTATCCCCTGGATAAAAATCAATTTCATCGGGGCCAAGTCCACGGCAAAATCACTGCGGAAAATCGCCGCCTACTTTGAAGACCAGGCCCTCATGGACCGGGTGGAAGCGGTCATTGCAGAAGAGATGCCGGACATTGAAGCCAAACGCAAAGAGGTAAAAAAACGCTGCGAGGGCAAAACCGCCATGCTTTTTGTGGGCGGCTCCCGGGCCCACCACTACCAGGAACTGTTCAAGGAAATCGGCATGACCGTGGTATCTGCAGGCTATGAATTTGCCCACAGGGACGACTACGAGGGGCGCCGGGTCATCCCGGATATTAAAATCGACGCAGATTCACGGAACATCGAAGAGCTGACCGTGGAAAAAGACCCGGACAAATTTGCCCCCCGGAAAACCGCAGACCAGATGGCGGACCTTGAAGCCGCCGGCCACCCCTTCAAGGAATACGACGGGATGATGCCTGAAATGGAAAAAGGCACCCTGGTTGTCGACGACATCAGCCAGTTTGAAACCGAAACCCTGCTGGAAATTTACAAGCCTGACATTTTCTGCGCCGGCATCAAAGAAAAATACGCCATCCAGAAGCACGGCATTCCCATGAAGCAGCTCCACTCCTATGACTCGGGCGGCCCCTATGCGGCATTCAAAGGCGCTGTCAACTTTTACGAGGAAATCGACCGGATGCTCAACGCCAATATCTGGGAATATGTTGAAGCGCCCTGGCAAAGCAGTCCCCAGTTATCCGCAAAATACGTTTGGGAATAGATACAACAGCCCTCACCATGAACTAAGAACACAAGGAAAAAGCCATGCTGCTTCGACATACAACCAAAGAAATCAAAGAACGAAAATCCCTCACCGTTAATCCGGCCAAAACCTGCCAGCCCATCGGCGCCATGTATGCGGCTCTGGGCATCCACGGCTGCCTGCCTCACAGCCATGGATCCCAGGGCTGCTGCGCCTACCACCGCTCCACCCTCACCCGGCATTACCGGGAACCGGTGATGGCGGCCACCTCCTCATTTACAGAAGGCGCCTCGGTGTTCGGCGGCCAGGCCAACCTCGTCCAGGCCATTGACAATATATTCACCACCTATGACCCGGATCTCATTGCCGTCCATACCACCTGCCTGTCCGAAACCATCGGCGACGACGTCAACCAGATTGTGAACAAGGCTAAGAAAGACGGGAAAATTCCCGAAGGCAAGTACGTGATCCATGCCTCAACCCCCTCCTATGTGGGCTCCCATGTCACGGGATTTGCCAATATGGCAAAGTCCATGGCGCTCCAGTTTGCAAAAAAGTCGGGGACATCCAACGGGAAATTCAATATCGTTCCCGGCTTTGTGGAACCCTCGGACATGGCCGCGATCAAAGAAATGGTCAAAACCCTGGGGATTTCCCCCATCATGTTCCCGGACACCTCGAATATCCTCAACGGCCCGCTTACGGGGAAATATACCATGTACCCCAAGGGCGGTGTTTCCATTGAAGAACTGAAAAGCACCGCCGACAGCATCGGAAGTATCGGCCTTGGCCCCCTGGCCTCGGCCGATGCGGTCCGGGCCCTGGATTCGCAATTCAAAGTCCCCTGCCAGGTACTGGACCTGCCCATCGGGCTTCTTGCCACGGACCGGTTCATCGATGCCCTGCGCAGCGCGGCAGGAGTCTCCGTGCCGGACAGCATCACCCGGGAACGGGGACGGCTTCTGGATGTCATATCGGACATGCACCACCACCTTTACGGCAAGCGGGTGGCCCTGGCCGGGGACCCGGACCAGCTCATTCCCCTCACCGAATTCCTCATGACCCTGGGCATGAAGCCGGTGCACATTGTCACGGGCACTCCGGGCAAGGCCTTTGCAAAAAGGATCAAGGAGATCACCGCCCGTCTGGGAGACGAGGTGAAAGTCAAAGGCCCCGGGGACATGTACACCCTACACCAGTGGATTAAAAATGAACCGGTGGACCTGCTCATCGCCAACACCTACGGTAAATACATCGCCCGGGACGACGACATCCCCTATGTCCGCTTCGGCTTCCCCATCCTTGACCGCATCGGCCATACCTACTTCCCCACCGTGGGATACCGGGGCGGCATCCGGCTTCTGGAACAAATCCTCAATGCCCTCATGGATAGGATGGACCG
Organism: Desulfobacter sp.; assembly: GCA_028768525.1. Lineage (NCBI taxonomy): Bacteria > Pseudomonadati > Thermodesulfobacteriota > Desulfobacteria > Desulfobacterales > Desulfobacteraceae > Desulfobacter > Desulfobacter sp. The sequence goes on from CP054837.1 coordinate 2,801,637, forward strand.
GGATGCCCCCGAGGAAAAATTCGAATTAGTCATGTAGAAAGGATACGAGAAATGAGTTCCATATCGGTATTAAAAGCCCGTGAAAAACAGATTTTCACCAAGGGAGAGGAAGCACCCTTTGAGATGAGCTGCGACACCAAGAGCCTGGCCGGGGCCGTGAGTCAGCGGGCCTGTGTATTCTGCGGTTCCAGGGTGGTGCTCTATCCCATTGCCGACGCCCTGCATCTCATCCACGGCCCCATCGGCTGCGCCTCCTATACCTGGGATATCCGCGGCGCCCTGTCATCGGGGCCCCAGCTCCACCGCATGAGCTTTTCAACGGATCTGTCTGAAACCGATATTATTTACGGGGGCGAGCAAAAGCTGCAGCAGGCCCTGTTGGAACTCATTGACCAGTACACCCCCAAGGCCGCCTTTATCTACTGCACCTGCATCGTGGGCATCATCGGCGATGATGTGGATGCGGTGTGCAGGCAGGTGGAAGAAGAAACCGGAATTCCGGTGATCCCCGTCCATTCCGAAGGGTTCAAGGGGACCAAAAAAGACGGATACAGGGCTGCCTGCGACGCCCTGTTCAATTTGATCCGCAGGAACCCGGCCCCGGCCCCCCTCCCCCGGTCCATCAATATCCTGGGGGAATTCAACATCGGGGGCGAGACCTGGATCATCAAGAAATATTACGAGGCCATGGGCATCAATGTCGTCTCGGTGATCACCGGCGACGGCCGGGTGGATGAGGTCATGCAAGCGGGCAATGCCGCCCTCAACGTGGTTCAGTGTTCGGGCTCGGTCACCCACCTGGCCCAGAAAATGGAGGAAGAATACGGCATCCCCTTTATCCGGGTCTCCTATTTCGGCATCGAAGACACCTCGGACGCCCTTTACCGGGTGGCGGAATTCTTCAAGGACAGTCCAAGGATCATGGAAAAAACCCGGGACCTGGTAAAAAACGAGGTAAACAAAGTGATTCCCTACCTTGAAACCGTAAAAAAAGACCTTGAAGGGAAAAAGGCGGCACTATACGTGGGGGGGGCCTTCAAAGCCTTTTCCCTGATCAAGGCGCTTAAAACCATCGGCATGGAAGTCATCCTGGCCGGTTCCCAGACCGGCACCAGGGAAGACTATGAAATTCTCAAAGAGATGTGCAACCAAGGCACGGTGATCCTGGACGACGCCAATCCCCTGGAACTGGCCAAATACGTCATGGAAAAGGATGCCGATCTTTTCATCGGCGGGGTCAAGGAACGTCCCATTGCATATAAGCTGGGCATCGGATTCTGCGACCACAACCATGAACGCAAGATCCCCCTGGTGGGATTCGAAGGCATGGAAAACTTTGCAAGGGAAGTCCATGAAACCGTGACCAGCCCGGTCTGGGACCTGGTGCCCAGGCGGGCCGCAAAAAAAAGTAGCCCGCCGGCAGGAAAGGAGAAGGCATATGACACCCCATAGACCCGATAAAAACAGCCCTGACAGCAACAGACACGACAAACCCTATACCGCCACCCAGAATGCCTGCAAAATGTGTACGCCACTGGGGGCGGCCCTGGCCTTCCAGGGCATTGAACGCTGCGTCCCCCTGCTCCACGGCTCCCAGGGGTGCTCCACCTACATGCGGCGGTATCTCATTTCCCACTTCAAAGAGCCCGTGGATATTGCGTCTTCAAACTTTACCGAAGAGACGGCCGTATTCGGGGGCGGGGCCAACCTCAAGCTGGCCGTGGAAAATGTGGCACGGCAGTACAGCCCTGATATGATCGGCATTGCCACCACCTGCCTTTCGGAAACCATCGGAGACGATGTGCCCATGATCCTGTCGGAACTGCGGAACAATTTCAAAGGACCGGCCCTGGTCCATGTTTCCACCCCTTCCTACACAGGGACCCACATGGACGGATTCCACCAGGCAGTGGCAGCGGTTGTGGACCGGTTCAACCCGGCCCATAAAAAGGCCCCGTACAAGCCCAAGAAAAAAAAGTGCATCAATCTTTTTCCGGGCATGCTCTCCAATTCGGACATCCGCCACCTCAAGGAAATTTTTGCGGCCTTCGGTATACCGGTATCCATTCTGCCGGATTATTCCGATCGGCTGGAGGGCCCGTCATGGCAGGAGTACCAGGCCATCCAGGAAGGGGGCACCCCTATTTCCGCCATCAAAAAAATGGACATGGGCACCCACAGCCTGGAGTTGGGGTCGGTCCTGGCCCTGTCAGCCGAAAAAGGATTTTCCAGCGCCGGCGCCCTGCTGGCCCAACGGTTCCAGGTGCCCTGCACCCGTCTGCCCATCCCCATGGGGGTGAAAGCCAGCGACCGGTTCTTTGAGGCCCTGTCCGAAATCACGGGCAAACCGGTTCCCAAGCGGTACCAAAAACAAAAATGGCGGCTGGTGGACGCCTATGTGGACGGCAACAAATATGTCTCCCGGAAGCGGGCCGTCATCTACGGCGAAGAGGATTTCGTGGTCAGCATGGCCGGATTTCTCGCAGAAATCGGCATCATCCCGGTGCTCTGCGCATCGGGGGGCAGAAGCGGATACTTCAAACAGGCCCTGGCGGAGCACCTGCCTGAAACCGTCCTGCCCCATGTGATCATCCAGGATGACATGGATTTCGCCCGCATGGAAAAAACGGCCAGGGCGCTGTCACCCGACCTGGTTGTGGGCAATTCCAAGGGTTATGCCATGGCCAGACGGCTGTCCGTGCCCCTGGTGCGGGTGGGGTTTCCCATCCATGACCGGATCGGCGGTGCGCGAATCCTGCACATCGGTTACAAAGGCGCCCAGCAGCTCTACGACACCATTGTCAACACCCTGCTAAGGACCCGGCAGACAGCGTCCGAGGTCGGCTACTCATACATGTAAAAAAGGACAGAAAAATGAATATAGAAAACCACCCCTGCTTTAATAAAAAAGCCTGTAAAGATTTCGGCCGGGTCCATCTGCCCGTTGCCCCGGCCTGCAATATCCAGTGCAACTTCTGCAACAGGAAATTCGACTGTGTCAACGAAAGCCGCCCCGGCGTCTCTTCATCCATCCTTTCTCCGGACCAGGCCATGGCCTATCTGGCGGAAGTCATGGAAGCCAAGCCCGAGACATCGGTGGTGGGCATTGCCGGCCCGGGAGATCCCTTTGCCAACCCGGTCCAGACCATGGAAACCCTGCGCCGGGTCAGGGCCGAATATCCAGAGATGCTGCTCTGTGTGGCGTCCAATGGTTTAAACATCGCCCCCTATATCGACGAACTGGCCACCCTCAAGGTCACCCATGTCAGCATCACGGTCAATGCCGTGGATCCCAGCATCGGGGAAAAGGTATATGCCTGGGTCCGGCACAATAAACGGACCCTGGGCCCCGGACGGGGGGCAGGACTGCTGCTGGAACGCCAGCTGGAAGCCATTGCCGCCCTCAAGGAAAAGAACATCCTGGTTAAGGTAAACACCATTGTCCTGCCCGGGGTCAACGATCACCATATCGAAGCCATTGCAGAGAAAATGGCTGAACTCAAGGCGGATATATTCAACTGCATGCCCTACTTTCCCAATGAAGGGGCCAATTTTTCCCACATCAAAGAGCCGGCCCCGAAACTCATCAAAAAACTGAGGAAGGCAGCCCAGCAGCATATCCCCCAGATGACCCATTGCAAACGGTGCCGGGCAGATGCGGTGGGGCGCCTGGACGATCCCATGAGCACCCGGCTCATGGAACGGCTTCAATACCATGCCAACGCCCCCATCCCCTTTCCCGGGTCCACGGCCAATGCCCCCGGAAAAGCAGCGATCAGGGAAAAACTCACACCTGCCAGGCCCTACGTGGCCGTGGCCACCCGGGAAGGGGTATTGGTCAACCAGCACCTGGGGGAGGCCCGTACCCTGAACATTTATGACATCAGTAAAGGCACCCCGGCCATGATAGAGAAACGGCCCCTGCCCAGCCCCGGGGGAAAAGACTTCAGATGGTACGGCCTGGCCAACACCATCCGGGACTGCCACAGTCTGCTTGTCAGCGGCATCGGGGCCAATCCCAGGAAAATTCTAACCAAGGAAGGCCTGACCGTTTTTGAAATCAACGGGATGATCGACCTGGTGCTCACCGCCCTGAAAAACGGAGAGGGGCTTAACCACCTTCTTGTCAGAGAAAATACCGGCGGCCAATGCCGCGGGACAGGTACAGGATGCATGTAAACTGAAATCAAAGAACTTGAAACGGAGTAAAAAAATGAAAAAGCCCAAAAAACACATCATGGTCTGCGCCAGTTTCCGCCCCAACGGAGAACCCAAAGGGAAATGCCACAGAAAAGGATCCGGGGGCTACCTGCCTTATATTGAGAATGAAATCCTGGACCGGGGCATGGAAGATGTTCTGGTATCCTCCACCTGCTGCCTCAAGTACTGCGACGAAGGCCCGGTGATGATCGTCTACCCGGACAACACCTGGTACGGCCATGTGGACAGCGAAGAGGCCATAGACGACATTTTGGATGCCCTGGAAGACGGCACCGTGGCATTGGACTATCTGTTGTGAAGGCCCGCACATCCAAAAAAATATGGATGGTGGATACCACCCTCAGGGACGGAGAACAGGCCCCTGGGGTGGTGTTCCGCCCCCTGGAAAAAATAGCCATTGCATCACAGCTTGCAGACTGCGGCATAGACGAAATCGAGGCGGGAATTCCGGCCATGGGCGAAACCGCCCGCCGGGAGATCGCCGCCCTTGCCCGGTTAAATCTACCCCCCATACTCTCCTCTTGGTGCCGGGCAGTGAAGAGCGACATCGCCCTTGCCGCAGGCTGCAACACCCCCGGTGTCCACATCAGTTTTCCCACCTCCTCCATCCTGCTCAAGACATTTGAAAAGGACGAGATCTGGGTGCTGGATACCCTGGAGGATCTGGTGGGATATGCCCGAAAATATTTTGACCAGGTGTCGGTGGGGGCACAGGACGCCACCCGGACCGATGCCCTGTTTCTCCACCGGTTCGCCACCTTTGCCCGGGAGCTTAAGGTCCACCGACTCCGAATTGCCGACACCGTGGGCATGGCCAGCCCCGCAGCGGTCATGGATCTGGTTGCGGGCCTAAAGGCCGGTGTGCCCGGGCTGGATGTTGAATTCCACGGCCACAACGACCTGGGCATGGCCACGGCCAATGCCGTTTCCGCTGTGGATGCCGGTGCCGCAGCCCTGAGCGTCACTGTCAACGGGCTTGGGGAGCGTGCCGGCAACGCCCCCCTGGAGGAAACGGCCATGGCATTGTTCGGGATCGGCGCCCGGAAAGGCAATATCCGGCTTTCAGGACTCACGGACCTTTGCACAATGGTCTCCCGTTTTTCAAACAGGCCCATCCCGGCAGACAAACCCATTGTGGGCGGCCGGATATTTTCCCACGAGTCCGGTATCCACTGCGCCGGGCTTCTAAAGGATCCGGCATCCTATGAATTATTTTCCCCCTGCCAGGTGGGCAGCCGTTCCAGACACTATGTCATTGGCAGCCACTCCGGAACCGCAGCCCTCAAGCATGTCCTTGCACAACGAGGGATTCACATCAATACGAAAACCGCCGGGGCACTGCTGCCCAGGGTCCGGGAAAAAGCCATGGCATTGAGGTCTTCCCTTTCTCCCTCCGCCCTTGAAAATCTTTACCGGTCAACTGAGGGCCAAAAAGGAAAATCACTGCCCTGATATTGACTTATATCCGTTTGGGTATTATGGATTTACTATAGTTCCCAAAATCGCTTCACTGATTTCAAACAGGAGGCAATTCATGACGGATACGAAATTTCAGGCCATGGTGGTTCGGGAAGCCGGACCCAAAACCTTTACCCGCGCCATTGAGGAGCGCTCCATTGACGATCTGCCTGCCGGCGATGTCCTGATCCGGGTCCATTATTCGTCCCTGAACTACAAGGATGCCCTTTCCGCAACGGGAAACAAAGGGGTGACCCGCTGCTTCCCGCATACCCCTGGCATTGATGCGGCAGGGATCGTCGCAGAAAGCAGCAGTCCGAAATTTGCGCCGGGCGACCAGGTCATTGTCACCTCCTATGATCTGGGCATGAACACATCAGGCGGGTTCGGCAAATACATCCGGGTACCGGGGGACTGGGTGGTGCATCTGCCCCACGGCCTCACCCTGGCTGAGAGCATGGTTTTCGGTACGGCCGGCTTCACAGCGGCCATGTCCATCGACCGTATCGCCTCAGGTGTGGACAAATCAATGGGGCCGGTCCTGGTCACCGGCGCCACCGGCGGCGTGGGGTCACTGGCCTGCGCCGTCCTGTCCCGCCTGGGATATGAAGTGGCAGCCGTATCCGGCAAACCCGACGACGGTTTTCTCAGTTCACTGGGCGTCACAGAGATCATCCCCAGACAGGAATTTACGGAAAACACAAAGCCGCCCATGCTCAAAACACGATGGGGGGGCGTAGTGGATACTGTGGGGGGGGATATCCTGGCAACGGCCATCAAATCCACCATGGAAAGCGGCATTGTCACCTGCTGCGGCCTGGTTGCCTCCCCGGACCTGCCCATTACGGTATTTCCATTTATACTCAGGGGAGTGGCATTGTTCGGCATTGATTCCCAGCATTGCCCCATGCCCCTGCGCCGGGACCTGTGGAACAACCTGGCCGCCGGCTGGAAGCCGGAACTGCCTTCCGACTTCACAAAAAAAATCAGCTTAACCGATCTTGACCCATACATCGACCAGATCCTAAAGGGAAAGATCAAGGGCCGGACCCTGGTGGATCTGACAGCCGTCTGAAACCAGGCCAAGGCAGAAATAACCCCAAAAAATAAAAGGAGAATCCCATGAGTACTCCCCAGCACTGCCCCGGTTTCGAACATTTTAAAGAACTCAAATCATTTACCTGCAAATGCCCGAAATGTAATGCGGAAAAAGAAATTTTTTCCGACGAATTCGACAAGAATCATAAATGCGATAAATGCGGCGAGGAAATTGACTTCACCTCCTGCACCTACGAAGCTGGATAGGCGGTTTATCTTCCGGCCGGCCCGAAACCGGCCGGAAGCGTATCACCGGCGCAGACGCCAGGCTGATATCAAGTGCCCTATTTCCCATGCATCAGGGGCCGGTGTCTGCACAAAGGACCAGTACTGAACATCACCGGCATATCTGTGATGGACGTTGAACCGGCGCATAGCGAATCCCTGTCCCGGGGACACGCCTTGACTTTGGCCAGGGAAATGCCATATGACAGCCATATACCGCAATTCAACCACATGACGCTTCTATATAAATCCCGGCAGGAGGAAAAATACCATGACGATCAACCGTATGGCAGGAGTACTGGTTATTGTGCTGGCATTGGGTCTATTTTCACCCCACCAGTCTGATTCCCGGGAATTTGTCATTGGAACGGATCCATGGCCCCCCTTCACCATCACCAAAAACGGAATGTTTTCAGGGATTGATGTCGATCTGTGTCGGGAAATTGAGAAAAAACTGCCCGGGGTCAGCTTCAGGTTCAAGAAAATTCCCTGGGTCAGGGCCCTCCATTTTATGGAAATCGGAAAAATTGACGCCATCACCGGTCTTGCCAAACGCAAGGAAAGGGAAGTCTATATCCTGTACACCGCTCCCCCGTACTATTCCAAATGCTCTTCGGAATTCTATCTGAAAAAGGGAAACGGCAGTTGGATCAAAACCTATGACGACCTTTACAGGTATAAGATCGGTTATGTCGTCAACTCGGCCTATTTCTCACCCTTTGACAACGATGAGAAACTGAACAAGCAAGGCGTAACCCATGAACTGCAACTCCTTAGAATGCTTAATTCAGGCCGCCTGGAAGTCATTATCGGCACCAACTGCCAGGTTGATCACCATATTAAAATAGGAGGATTCCAGGGGAATTTCGAAAAAGCGGCGTATAAACCGAATAATACGGTTGATCTGTATCTGGGCTTGTCCAAAAAATCCGACATTACAAATCTGGCCTCCCAATTAAACCGGGTAATCCGGGAACTCAAAAAAGAAGGTGTGATTGAAAAGATTGCACAAAAATATTTTAACTGACCGTTCAGCGCCTCACAGCAGTACCGAAGCGCAAACAACCCGCCCCTGGCTTCCTGAAACGCCCCAAGTCAAGCGGTTTTCCCGTAAAGGTTAAGGTACCGGCCGTAAGGACGGCTGTTTTATACGGCCGGCACCGAAGGATCTGAGGATCAGCTTTCAATGGCGCCCGAGCGGACACCCTTGAGGTATTCCATGCAGAACTGATCCTGGCCCAGCAGCATGTCGGCGGTACGGATGGCGGCCATGATCTTTTTGTCCAGAGGATCGATAATGGCGGAATCCATACCCGCATCCATCATCAGGGTGACAAAGGTCCGGTTGATGATGTGGCGCTGGGGCAGGCCGTAGGAAATATTGGACAGGCCGCCGGTGATGTGAACCTCGGGAAATTCAGCCTTGATGGACCGTACGGCATCCAGAACCATCACCCCTTTGTTGGAGTCGGTGGAAATGGGCTGTACAAGGGGGTCCACATAGATGTTGCCAGTGGGGATGCCAATGCCGTTCAACTCCTTTACCAGGGTCCTGGCCCGGCCCAGGATGTCATCGCTGGAGTTGGGCATGCCGGCATCGTCCATGCACAGGGCAATCACCTTGCACTCCTTTCCGCTCAGGAAGGGCATCATGGCGTCAAACCGCTCTTTTTCCAGGGAAATGGAGTTGATCATGGGGGTCTTTTCCACCATATTGAACGCCATTTCCAGGATGGCGGGATCCGGGCTGTCCAGGGTCAGGGGCACGGTGGCGATGGGCTGAATGATCTCCAGCAGCCATTTCATGTCTTCTTCCTCATGGCCGATGCGGGCACCGGCATTGACGTCGATGTAGTTGGCCCCGGCATCCTGCTGTTTTTTCACATCCTCAATGATATAGTCTGCATCCCGGTCGGTCACGGCCGCCTGCACTAATTTTCTGGAGGTATTGATCCTCTCTCCGATGACTTCAAACATGTGTTCTCCTTTGATAATAATCTTTTCAAGGCCCAGTTATCCGGCTCAGATTATACGATTAATTCATGAAAGATTTGGCCAGCTTGGAGGCGGAGCCGGCATCGGCGGCAAACCCGTCTGCACCGATTTCATCGGCAAAGGCCTGGGTAACCGGGGCACCGCCCACCATTATCTTGACCTGATCCCGGAGGCCGGATTCAACGATGGCATCCACGGTCTGTTTCATGGCCGGCATGGTGGTGGTCAGCAGGGCGGAAAGGCAGACGATCTGGGCATTTTTCTTCTGGATCTCGGCAACAAAATCTTCAGGCGGAATATCAACCCCCAGATTGTGGACTTCAAGGCCGGCGCTTTCCATCATCATGGCCACCAGATTCTTGCCGATATCGTGGAGGTCGCCTTTGACGGTACCAATGATGACGGCCCCCCCGGATGCGCCGTCTTCGTCGCCCAGAAGGGGTTTGAGGATTTCCACGCAGCCGCCCATGGCCTGGGCCGCCATGAGCACCTCGGGAATGAACATATCTCCGGATTCCATTTTCTCGCCGACAATGTCCATACCGGCAATCAGGCCCTTGTTAAGGATATCGTTGGCAGGGACGTCGGCGGCCAGGGCCTGGTTTACCAGGCCGGTGAGTTTGGCGGCATCACAGGACACCAGGGCGTCTATCATTGCATTAAAATCTGTCATTGCATACTTTCCTTATTCTATTCGGTTCAACCGTATTGATCAGGATGCCTGGGACATCCCTTTTTGCAGCGGTTCCTGGTTACATCTCAGACCATTGGTCCTGCAATTACTATACCGATATTAAAAGGCAGCCACATTACCACCTAAAAGGCGAAAGATAAAGAAAGTTTAATGCACTTTTTCATTCCGGCGGATCTATCTGCCCGGCGGATTTAACAATTTTCTTATTCTTTGTGAAAATTTTCTTAAATTCAACGCCGTTGATTCCGCACAGCAGCACCCCTGCAATACAGGCTGTAACCGGTGCAACCATCAGCAGCCCCATACTGCCGATCAAAACCCTGAAGATCTCGGCGGCCACCAGTTTCATATTCAGAATCCGGGTAAAACTCGTCCCCTGGGAGACAAAGACCATGAGCATGGTCAGGCAGCCCCCGGAATAGGCTAAAAGCAGGGTGGTGGCCATGGTGCCGATCACGGCCCGCCCCACGGTAAAGCCCGAACGGATGAGTTCCCCCAGAGTCATGTCCGGCCGCTTGACCTTGATCTCCTTCATGGAGACACTCACATCCATGGCAATATCCATGGCAGCGCCCGAGGCCCCCAGCATTACGGCCGCGTAAAAGATATGCCTAAAGTTCAAGCCATACCCCCCCTGGACCAGCATGGTGGCGGCAAAGGGCTGGGTCATCCCCCCCAGATTCAGCTTGTCCCCGAAAAAGAGGGTAAACACAAGGGTGATGCCAAGGCCGCACACCGTTCCCAAAAACGCAGCCACGGCATGACGGGTAAGGCCTGCCACGGAGAACACAATCACCATGGACAAAAGTACCAGAACGGCCAGGCTCAAAGGCAGGGGCGCCGCCCCCTTTAAAAGACTTGGAATATAGAACCACCAGAGCACCCCCAGGGCGGCCAGAAAAGAAACCAGGGCCTTGATCCCTATGCCCCCGGAATAGGCCACCAGGGCCAGGGCAAAAAGGACAAAAAGGGCAAACTCCCATCCCTGTCGAAAGGTATTTACGGCCCGGGCATCAATGATCTCTCCTTCTTTTACATGGATGGCGGTTAGAATCCTGTCCCCGGGCACATAAATTTCATCCATTTCAAGCTGCCCGTTCAGATGGTTGACGGCCTCAACCTGAAGGCCTTTGAATGGACCGGAATGGATGACCACCACCGCCCGCTGTATGCCCACGGCACCGGCACCGGCCTGGAGGATTTCGGAATTATCAACGGAGAGGACCGTCCCGGAAAGCTCCTGGACATTACCGCCCCTGCCGGCTTGGGGCCGGCCCGGCCACCAGGCAAATACCAATAGTGCCAGGAGTGCCAGGATGAAGCCGGTCTCCGCGATTCTTTTGAATTGTTTCATTGGGAGAAAAGACGGAGGGCGGAAAACCGCCCCCCGTTTTCAGGATTCCCTAGTTTTTACCGGCGACGTTTTCAGTCAGCCCGTAGGGAATTTTGGAGTATTTTTCATTGGGGCCGAAGGTCTCGCCCAGCAGCGCCTTGGAAGCCCCGGTCTCAACGGAGGAAAGTGCCGCTCCCATGGCTTTTGCCATGATCCGGGGAACGTCCGTATTGTCCCGGAATCCCATGAAATCGTCGGCACCCGGGCCGATGGCGGACAGAGCGATGACGGAGGAGGTGTGGACATAGGAGGTCCAGGAAATCCGGGCCCGCTCGGAGACCAGGTGGGCCACGGCGATCATGGTGGGGGTATAGGCATACCCGTAAGTGATCTGTTTGTCCGCCTCAAGGGTCTGGTTCCGGTCTTCGGTTTCCATGGCAGCGGTGAGCTTGGCCAGCTCTCTTTCATTGAGACCGGTGAGACCAAAATTCTCAGCCACATAGGACAGGTAGGCGGCCCGGCGTTTTTCCACTTCGGGGTAGTCCTTGATCATCTTGGGATAGACATACATGAGCACATCTTCCGCGGAGGCCTTGACCTTCAGCAGTTCATCCAGGTTCAGGAAATAACCTTTGGAATCCAGGCTGATGCCCATGGCCATGCCGCCGGTTTCGTGGTCGGCGGCCACAACGATGAGGGTCTCTTCGGGGTGGGCTTTATAAAATTCATAGGCTTTGGCAACGGCGGCGTCCAGGGCCAGGGTGTCGTAGATGGTGCCCGAGGCGTCGTTGCAGTGGGCGGCATAGTCGATACGGCCGCCTTCAACCATGAGGAAAAAGGGCTTCTCCTGGGCGGCAAGCAGTTCAATACCCTTGGCGGTCAGCTCGGAGAGGGCCGGCATGGGGTTGGTCTTTTCCGTGGAATTGATCCGGTCGATCTCCATGCCCAGGGCGCTGTAGGAGAGGGGCGCCAGGATCCTGTCGCCTTTTTTGGGCTGGTAGGCGCGGAATTCATCCCGGGCCTTGTCGCCGATGAAGGTTTTATACCCCTTGGCCTTGAATTCCGCCACCAGGTCCCGGCCGTCTTTCCGCTTGGATTTCAGACCCTGGGCATTGCCCTTGGCCACAAAGTGGCGGAAACCGCCGCCGGCCAGGTAGTCGAACCCGGAGTTAAGCTGATCCACGGCAATTTCATTTTCATTGCCCCGGCTCATATTGTGGGCGGAAAAGGCCGCCGGGGTGGCATGGGTGATCCGGGTGGTGGTGGCCAGGCCCACGGCATAGCCGGCATCCCGGGCCGCTTCGGCAACGGACTTGATGTTGGTGCCGTCGGGCAGCTTGCCCACTATCCCGTTGGTGGTTTTAAACCCGCAGGCCAGGGCGGTGCCGCCGGCTGCGGAATCGGTGATCATGGTATTGTCGGAATGGGTGGTGACAAGGGCCGACACCGGCAGGCTGTTCATCACCAGTTTGGCATCGGGATTCTTGGTCTGGATTTTATGGAAATACTGGGCGGACTGACGCTGGGCCGGCCCCATGCCGTCACCGATGAAATAAAAGACATACTTGGGTGCAGCAGCGGCCATGGCAGCCGATGCGACGAGAATAAAGCTGGCAGACAGCAGCGCAGCTTTAAGCATTTTCTTGCCGTTTGGATTGAACATGTGATTTGTCTCCCTATTCTTTTTTAATTTTTCGGCGGCCCGGGGCCTGTCCCGGGCCGCCGAAGAGAGACTATATCCTTTCCCTTAAGGGGAAGGTCAATCAGAAAATACTAACATAATTCTAATATAATCCTAACATATCATTAGAGAATACCTTCCACCCGCTTCACCGCACAGAAATCCCCGCACATGGTGCAGACGCCCTCCTTGGACGGCTGGGAGCTTTCCTTGTAGGCCCGGGCCTTTTCAGGATCCAGGGAAGCGGCAAACTGCCCCTCCCAGTCCAGGTCCTTCCTGGCCCGGCTCATGGCAAGGTCCCTGTCCATGGCACCGGGAAGCCCCTTGGCCAGGTCCCCGGCATGGGCGGCAATCCTGGAGGCCATGATCCCTTCCTTCACATCATCGGCCGAAGGCAGGCGCAGGTGCTCGGCCGGGGTGACATAGCAGAGAAAGTCGGCCCCGTGCATGGCGGCCAGGGCCCCGCCGATGGCCGAAGTGATATGGTCGTAGCCCGGGGCGATGTCCGTGACCAGGGGGCCCAACACATAAAAGGGGGCGTTGTGGCAAAGTTTTTTCTGGAGTTTCATGTTCATCTCCACCTCGTGGAGGGGCACATGGCCCGGCCCTTCGATCATGACCTGGACATTCCGGGCCCAGGCCCGTTTGGTCAGTTCCCCCAGGGTGATCAATTCCTGGATCTGGGGGGCGTCGGTGCTGTCTTTAACGGCACCGGGCCGCAGGCCGTCGCCCAGGCTGATGCAGATATCATGGGTTTCGCAGATGTCCAGGAGGCGGTCAAAATATTCATAAAAGGGATTTTCCGAGCCGGTTTTGACCATCCATTCGTATAGAATGGCCCCGCCCCGGCTGACAATCCCGCAGAGCCTGGGGTTGTCCTTAATGATCCTCGCCGCCTTGAGGTTGAGGCCGGCATGGATGGTCACAAAATCAATGCCGTTTTCCCCGTGGATCTCCACGGTTTTAAACCAGTCGTCGACGGTGAGCGCCTCCACATTCTTTCCCGTACGGGTAAGGGTATCGTAAATGGGCACGCTGCCGATCATCACCGGCACCTCCGCCACCAGCCGTTTCCTGAAGGCTTCGGTATCCCCGGACACACTGAGGTCCATGATGGAATCGGCCTTATATTTCAGGGCCAGCTTTGCCTTATTCATCTCCCCGTCAAAGGAACAGACATCCTTGGACACCCCGAGATTCACGTTGATCTTGGTTTTCATCCCCCGGCCCACCCCGGCCGCCCGGATGGAAAAATGGTTCTTGTTGGCCGGAATGGCAATGGACCCGTCGGCCACCCCGGCCATGAGGTCTTGTTTTGAAATATTCTCGTCTTCCAGCACCTCTGCCATCCGGGGGGTGAGAATTCCCTTTCTGGCCGCATCCATCTGGGTGGTATATGTTCTTGTTTCAGTCATTTCGCCTATGCTCCTAAAATTTCTCTAATTTCCTTGATTCTTGCCTGAATGTCCCGGGCCCCGATGATTTCCGTCACCAGACAGATGGTCCCGGCCCCCCGGCCGGCAACGGATTTAATATTGTGCCGCTTGATGCCGCCGATGGCCACAAAGGGAATACTGTGATTTTCCGCCACATGGGCCAGGTAGTCAAAGCCCACCGGGTCGCAGACATCTTCCTTGGTCCGGGTAGAAAAGATCGGCCCCACCCCGATGTAATCGGCGCCGTCCCTGACGGCCCGGGCCGCCTGCTCCGGGGAATGGGTGGAGCATCCCACCATGAGATGGGGCGCCAGCTCTTTCACCGCCCTTACCGGCAGATCCTCCTGGCCCAGATGGACCCCGTCGGCCCCCACCATCATGGCGATGTCCAGAAAGTCATTCACAATAAAGGGGACACCAGCCGCTGAGGTGATTTTCCGGATTTCCATGCACTCGGCCAGCATATCCCGCCGGTCCTTTTTATGGGCCTTTTCCCTGTATTGAAGGATATCGATGCCGCCTTCCACCAGGAGGCGGGCCGTTTCCACATTGGACCGCCCCAGGGAAAAGGCCTCCCCCAGGATGCCGTAAATCCCCTTTGGGAAAACGGGTTTACCTGTTTTTGTCATGATTATCTCCCTTATTGATTTCATCCATTGCCGCCCCGGCCATCATGGCCGCAATCACCGCCACCTTGGGCGGAAAGAGCGGGGCGTCGTCAACATCCGTGGCAAAATCGCCCACAATGGTGCAGTTCCCTATCTTCCGGATCAGGATCCCGCTTATCTCCCTTCCGGCAATACCCGAGGCGGAAACCACGGGGATGCCCTGGCCGGCCAGTTCCTCCACCAGGTCTTTTTTGGCCCGGGCATGGTCAAAGCCTTCCACCACCAGGCCGCAGCCCCGGAACAGGGACGGGCAGTCTCCGGGCATGATCCGTTGCACCACGGCCTCTACCTCAATCCCGGGAGAGATGCGCCTTAAATTTTCCTCCAGGCAAAGGACCTTGGGCCGCCCCACCTGGTCCGTGAAATAAAACTGGCGGTCCAGGTTGGCATCCTCCACCCGGTCAAAATCCACGATTTTAAACCGGGTCATCCCCGACTGAACCAGGTGCCGGGCCACGTTGGAGCCGATGCCACCGGCCCCTGCGATGCCGATGGTCAAATTGAAATCCTTCATCCTAAAAGATCTCCCAATCTTTAAATACGGGCTGGTATCCGCTCTCCCGGATCATTTGGGTCACCTGGTCCACACTCCTTGTATCGGTGATGTCAAACTGCACCGTCGTATCACAATTTGTGCGTTCCGGATTACGCACCGTATAGCCCCCCACATCGGTTTTGGACCCGGCGGAATACCTAGTGGCCCCCAGATGGATGAGCCGGTCCCGGAACTGCGCCGATTCCCGGGTGGAAATATTGATCCCCAGCCGGGGCATAAAGAGCCGCCAGGCCAGCATGGTCTGGACAAATCCCGCATCATCCAGCAAATGGGCCGGTGCCATTCCCCCGTCCACCGGATTCATCCTGGGCAGGGAAAGGGAGACCTCCACATCGGGAAACTCCCGCTCCAGATACCGGGCGTGGATCCCTGCCATAAAGGCCTCGGCCTTTGGCTCTCCAATGCCGAAAAGGGGGCCGATATTCAATGCCCTGAACCCGGCCCTGGCCCCCCGCTCAGGGGTGAGCAGCCTGAAGGCATAATCCGACTTGGGGCCCTTGGGATGGACCGATTTATAAAGCCCCTGCTCGTAGACCTCCTGGTAGACGGTGAGGGAATCGGCCCCGGCCCGGCACAGCCGGCGGTAGGCCTCTTCTTCCATGGGGAACATCTCCAGGGCCACCGATGAAAAATACCGGGTCAGCAGGGATACGGTATCCTCAAGGTAATCCATGGGGGTCTTGGCCGGGGCCTCGCCGGTGAGCACCAGGATATGGCGGATGCCCAGATCCGCGATGGCCTTTGCCTCGGCTTCAATCTCTTCCAGGCTCAGTTTCGTCCGGGGGAAGCCGGTTTTGGCGTTGAACCCGCAATAGGTGCAGTGGTTGGAACAAAAATCAGAAATATACATGGGGGCATAAAGCCCGATGGTCCGGCCGAAATACTGGAGGGTCAGCGTCCTGGCCTTCTGGGCCATGGGCTCCAGGAATCCTGCGGCGGCAGGAGAAAGCAGATTAAGCAGGTCATACTCGTTCAGGCGGTTGATTTCACCGGCCTTTGCCAGACTTGCCCCCACATCCCGGTCCGTCACCCCGTCAAAATACCCCGCAAAATCAAAGTCCTGGTATTGGTTCGCAATTTCAAAAAAAGACATGGCCTATCTCCCTGTGATCAGTTCCGCAGAAACCCGGTTAAGGGAGAGGAGGCGCTGGCCCCGGCCTGGGCGCCGGCCAGCCCGCAAAGGCAGGCCATGCGCCCGGCCGCCACCGCCTTGGCAAAGGCCCGCCCGGCAAGGGCCGGATCCTGGGCCGTGGCAATGGCCGTATTCACCAGGACGGCATCGGCTCCCATTTCCATGGCCTCGGCCGCCTGGGAAGGCTTCCCGATGCCCGCATCCACAATCACCGGCAGTTTTGAGGTATCAATGATCCGGCGGATCATGGCCTTCATCTCAAGCCCGGCGTTTGATCCGATGGGTGCCCCCAGGGGCATAACGGCTGCGGCGCCGGCATCGTGGAGCTGCCTTGCGATATTGATGTCCGCCATTACATAGGGAAGCACCGTGAAGCCTTCCCTGGCAAGGATCTCTGTGGCCTTTAAGGTTTCATAATTCTCCGGCAGCAGGTATTGCATATCCTGGATCACCTCTATCTTGATGAAATCCCCGCAGCCGGCCGCCCGGGCGATTCTTGCGATGCGCACGGCCTCCTCGGCGGTCCTGGCGCCCGAGGTATTGGGCAGCAGGGTCACGGTATCCGGGATATGGGAAAGGATATTCTCCTGGTCCGCCCCGGGGTCCACCCGCCGCAGGGCCACGGTGATCATCTGGGAGCCAGAGGCCTCCAGCATGGGTGCAATCAGGGTTTTTGAAGCAAACTTTCCAGTCCCCGTCAACAGACGGCTGGAAAAGGTCTTGGGTCCAAGTGTCAGCAGATCTTCCATCATCCTCCTCCCACAAAATTAAGCAGTTCAATGGTGTCCCCTTCCCGCAGGGGGGTAAGGGGCCAATTGTCCTGCTTGATTACAGACAGATTATGTTCAATGACCAGGGACGAAGGATCAACGCCCCGCTCATGAACCAGGGCCAGAAGATCCGTCTGATCCGTCTCGACAACGGATCCGTTCAGGGTAATTTTCATAACACCTCCGGCAGTTAATGATTATCAACCGGGGATGCTCTGATGGATTCACACAGGCAGGCGATCAAGAAGATCGAGTATCGGATGGAACGCGGAATTGAATTTATAAATTCAATGCTCGGCGTTCCTGATTTGATTAAAATTTGGCCAGATACAAGGCGCGGACACAATTCGAAACCGGAGCGTACATGTGTACGTGAGGATTTCGGGTTATGGCCGCAACGAAGTAGATGGGTGAATTTTAATTCAATCAGATCACACTTTCCCTACGTCGGTACTAACCGCATCAGGTTCCAAGGGTTGAAGGACCGTTTTCCTTCTCTCAGCAAGGATGCACCCCCAGTGAACTGCCGCACACCATAAACCAAAGGAAAATGAATGTCAAACGCAAACTGAAATATCAGATATCAGGGAAAACATAAAAAACCGCGGCATCTCCAAGAATGATCTGCCGCGGCTTTGAAAGAACGATTGACGTTATCAGACGCTACACATGCCCCCCGAAAAATCCTGGAGCCACATTTCTGGAACTGGCCCAGGACACACTGGGCACGGCCTCTTCGATACTGTAGGCCACAGACTCAATACAGGCCTGGCGGCTCTCTTCGCCTTCCCTGACCAGATTACGGCATTCACCGTCACACGTTCCGCTTATATCTCTTGAAGGTATACTTGACATTTTATTTACCTCTTTTATTTGAATTTTCCGCCGGTTGCATTCGGCTGCATGGGCAAGAATATAATCACGCATAAAATGTCAGTCAAGCCTAATATTTATTGACATTATATTTTTTAACCCGTATAACCCCAACCTGATTAACTATAATGAAGGAATTCAAAACCAATGAAAGACAACGAAGCCGGCCAGTCCAAAAAGAATATTGCCGCCCGGGTGCTTCACCAGTTCTCAGAATCTTTGGGCAATGCCATAGACGCCAAAGACCCCTTTACCCGCCTCCACTCCGAAGAGGTGGCCGAAGTTGCCCATGCCATTGCCCTGGCCATGGGGCTTGATCCCGCAGATGCCGACCTTATTCATGTGGCCGGCCACCTCCACGACATCGGAAAAATCGGTGTGCCCGATCACATTCTCCAGAAAAAAGGCCCCCTCACCGACGGGGAATGGGCATTCATCCGGCGCCACCCGGATATGGGGGCGGATATTCTCCGTCCGGTGGAAGCCCTGTCCCAAAGCGGGATTGTGGACATGGTCCGCCACCACCATGAACGGTTTGACGGCGCCGGCTATCCGGCCGGGCTGAAAGGAAAGGAGATTCCCCTGGGGGCCAGAATCATCTCCCTGGCGGATTCCCTGTCAGCCATTCTCCAGAACCGCCCCTACCGCCCGGCACGGGTCTTTGATGAGGCGGTTGAGGAAATCATCAACTGCAGCGGCACCCAGTTCGACCCCAGGGTGGTCACCGCCTTTCTAAGGGTTCAGGATAAGATCCGGTCCATCATCCGCTTTCTTGGGCCCTGCCGCCTGGATGTGGCCTGATCTAAAAGGAATCATGTATGAAGGCCCAAGGAATAGACCTGCACCGGCTCTTTTTTGCCCCGGACCCGGGCTTCGGGCATGGCTGAAAATTCATACCGGCCTTCCAGCGCCTCCTTCACGGCTTGGGAAACCAGTATATCTGTTCCAAACCGCTTGTTCAGGTCCTGAATCCGGGAGGCCATGTTCACGGTATCGCCGATGAGGGAATAGGTTGACCGGTATGCACTGCCGATATTGGCCGCCAGCACCGACCCGGTATGAATGCCCACCCCGTGGGCGATGGGTGGCATCCCTTTGTCCTTAAACCGCTTATTGAGCAGGTCCATCCGGCTGCGCATTTCCAGTGCCGTCTTTACGGCGGCGGCTTCATGTCCCTCTCCGGCGACCGGCGCGCCGAAGACCGCCTCCACCTCATCCCCGATGAACTGCAGAATCAAGCCCCCGTTCCTATCAATCACCCTGGAAATTTCATTAAAATAAGAGTTAAGCATGTAGATGAGATCCTTGGCCGGGGTCACCGCCACCAGGGGGGTAAAATTCCTCAGATCCGCAAACAGAATCGTTGCCTCTTTGCGCTCCCCGTCAAGGGAAACCCGGCCGGACAGGATTTCATCCCTTATCCGCCGGTCCACATACTTGCCGAAGGTATCCTTGATCAATTCCCGCTCCATGAGCCCGCGGTTCATGGAATTGAGCATTTCTCCTGCAAATCCGATCTCATCGTTGGTGTATACCTTGGCCTTTTGGGAGAAATCCCCTTTTTTCGCATGTCCCATGACACGGATAATCTCAGCCACCGGCCGCTTGAGGTGGTGGAGCACCAGCAGGGAAAGCAGAATGGAGACCACCATAAAAATGGAACTTTCCATGACAATAGTCTTTTCCAGTTGCTGAACCATGGCCGCCATACCGGCCTTATCCAGGCCGGACACATTGCCCAGCCGCTGTATGGTCAGATGGACAAAGGTCAGGGGCACCAGGGAAACGGCAAACAGCAGGGCAATAAACCTTACCCTCAGGCTGATGGAGACCACGCCGTCCACCTTGGACAGGTCCCCCTTGGGGAAAAACAAAGGCACCCGGGTATGCTGGGAGACATGCTCCACCCAGAAAAATGCCAGGGCAACGGTTATCAGCCCGCTCCCCAGGCCCAGCCGGATACCGCCAGGCGATCCGGCCTTCCAGAACAGGAAGGACCCGATGCCCCAGGCCACCGCATCAATCATGACAATAAAAAATGGTTCGTTGAGCACCATTCTCCGGGCGCGGTCGAGCAAGGCCGGTTCCACGGGCGTACCGGTGTGAAAACCGGCGAGGCATTTGCGAATGGACTGTTCATACCAGACAGTCAGGGCGGAAAGGATAATCGCACAGGCCGCCCCGTAGGACAAATCAAGATAAAGCACCCTGGCCAGCAGTTCCTCAGAGGCATCCCCGGCCCGGTTTTTAAAAAACACATTGGTCATCCAGTCGCCCACAAGCAAGGCCAGGGCATTGCCCAGGAGCACCTCATTGGCCACATAGATCTTGTAAAATTTATTTTTGATAAACCTGTTTTGATCCATAGCTTCAGAAATATTGATCAACTCCCATGATTTGTAAAGCATTTTAGCACAAAATTATTGACCTCGGGTCTCATCGGGTGTAGATCTTTTCACTGAAATTATAGCGGATCTCCGGCCAACGGAACACGGTGAAATTCCGTGACGGTCCCGCCGCTGTGATGGGAAATATCGGTTCTGCAATGCCACTGGACGTATCCCCGGGAAGGCGCAGAACGGATCTAATGCCCTAAGTCAGAAGACGAGCCGGATATCCTTAGCAGTGGAACCTGATGGTAAAGGGTTTTGTAAGACTGTATGTCTTGCAGAGCCTTTTTTTACATTCAGGCCTGCAGGGCAGCATGTTTAGCGAGGAGACTAAATCATGACAACCCAGCTCGAATACGCCCGCCGCGGCGAACTCACCAAAGAAATGACAATGGTGGCCGAAACCGAAGGCCTTTCAACCGATTTCATCCTGGACAAAGTGGCCAGGGGAGAAATCGTCATTCCCTGCAACCCCAACCGCCCCGGCCAGATCGTCAGGGGCATCGGCACCGGCCTTCGCACCAAGATCAACGCCTCCATCGGCACCTCATCTGACATCTGCGACATCGATCAGGAAATTGCCAAGGCAAAGGCCGCCGAAGAAGAGGGGGCGGACACCCTGATGGAGCTGTCCGCAGCCGGGGACATGGATGCCATCCGCCGGGCGGTTCTGGCCAACACCAATTTGCCCGTGGGCAACGTGCCCCTTTACCAGGCCTTTAAGGAAACCATCAAAAAATACCGGAACCCGGCCAAGCTGGACCCCGAATACCTTTTCGACCTCATTGAAAAACAATTGGAAGACGGGCTTTCCTTCATGGCCATTCACTGCGGCATCAACCTGTACACCATCGAGCGGCTGCGCAAACAGGGGTTTAGATACGGAGGACTGGCCTCCAAAGGCGGCACCTACATGGTGGCATGGATGGACATCAACAAAAAGGAAAACCCACTGTACGAGCAGTTCGACCGGGTCTGCGCCCTGATGAAGAAATATGATGCGGTACTCTCCCTGGGCAACGGCATCCGGGCCGGGGCCATCCATGACAGCCACGACCGGGCCCAGATGGCGGAAATGATCATCAACTGCGAACTGGCCGAACTTGGCCGGGAGATGGGCTGCCAGATGATGGTGGAAGGCCCGGGCCATGTGCCCCTGGACGAGATTGAAGGCAATATCATGCTGGAGAAACGGATGTCCGGCAACGCTCCCTATTACGTTCTGGGCCCAATCCCCTGCGACACCGGCGCCGGGTACGACCATATCACCGCCGCCATCGGCGCCGCTTCATCGGCCCGTTACGGTGCCGACCTCATCTGCTACATCACCCCGGCGGAGCACCTGGCCCTGCCGGGCGTGGCCGATGTCCGGGAAGGGGTGAGGGCCACCCGCCTGGCCGCCCGCATCGGGGATATTTCCAAATACCCCGACCGCCGGGAAAATGAAAAACAGGCCGCCCTGGCCCGCCGGGACATGCGCTGGGACGATCTTGAAAAATACCTGCTCTTCCCGGAAGTGGCCAATGCCATCCGCCGGGAAAGGACGCCGGAACAAAAAGAGACCTGCACCATGTGCGGGGACTTCTGCGCCATGAAAAAAGGCATGGAAGTCTTTGAAAAGGATATAACCCACAAAAAATAGAGGTAAACCTATGTCACTGCTGGAACAGACCATCAATGCCATCAGCCCCACCCTTAACGAAGCGGTGCTGGCCCAGGCAAAACAGCGGCTGGCCGACCAGGCCAAACCCGCCGGCAGCCTCGGGGTCATGGAGGAAATCGGTGCCCGCCTGGCCGCCATTAAAGGCACCATTGACGTACACCTGACCAACAAACGCATCATCACCTGTGCCGGGGACCACGGCGTGGCCGAGGAAGGGGTCAGTGCCTTTCCCGCCGAAGTCACCCCCCAGATGGTGCTCAACTTTGCCGGAGGAGGGGCATCGGTAAACGTCATCGGCAACCATGCCGGCGCCGTTGTCAAGGCCGCTGACATCGGCGTCAATTTTGACTTTGACCCGGAACTGCCCATTTTCCACAAAAAGGTGCGCAAGGGCACGGCCAATTTTACCAAGGAGCCGGCCATGACCCGGGAGGAGGCCATCGCCGCCATCGAAGCCGGCATTGAGATTGTGGAAGAACTCCATGCTGAAACGCCGGTGGATCTGCTGGGCACAGGAGACATGGGCATTGCCAACACCACCCCCTCCACAGCCGTCATCGCTGCCTTCTCAGGGATTCCCGTGGAAAGCCTTACCGGCCGGGGCACCGGCATCGACGATGCAGGCCTGGCCAACAAGATCGCCGTGATCCAGAAGGGCCTGGACCTGCACAGGCCCGACCCCAACGATCCCCTGGACATCCTCTCCAAGGTCGGGGGCCTGGAAATCGGCGGCCTGGCCGGCCTGGTGCTGGGCGCGGCCGCCCGGTCCATCCCCGTGATCTGCGACGGCCTTATCTCCACGGCCGGGGCGCTCATCGCCTGTGAACTGGCCCCGGCGGCAAAGCAGTATCTCTTCGCCTCCCACAAATCCGTGGAAATCGGCCATAAATACATGCACGACCGCCTGGGGCTGGACCCCCTCATCGACCTGCGCTTCCGCCTGGGCGAAGGCACCGGTGCCGCCGTCTGCATGGAACTGCTGGACCTGTCCACCCGTATCCTGGCCGACATCAAAACCTTTGAAGAGGTGGGTGTCACCCAGGGCAGTTAAACCAACCGCCCGCAAAAATACAAACGCCCCGGTGCAGCCTTCTGCACCGGGGCGTTTGTATTATCGTCGAATCGAAACTATTCCACGGGAGGCAGCCGCTCCAGCCGCTCTTTTTCCAGAATTTCCTTGATCCTGGCGATGGAGATCACCTTTTCTTGCCGGGCCGCAGGGGTGAGAAAGGATTTAAGTTTTTTATCCAGGGCCCTGGGATGGATATCCTCGGCAATGGCCACGATCCCTTCGGTGATGATCCGCTGGAGGAGCAGTTCCTGGCTGGTCCGCTCCCGTATATTGGCACCTATGGGATAGCAGACCATATTGGCCAGAATAATCCCATAAAGGGTGGAGGTCAGGGCAATGGGGATGGTCGCCATAAGGGTGGCAGAATCCCCGATTCCCCCCAGCATGCCGATGAGACCGACCACTGACCCCACCAGGCCGAAAGCCGGGGCCACATCCCCCATGGCCCTCAGCAGCCTCAAATTCTCATCCCGCCGTTTCCGGAAAAAGAACATCTCCGCATTCAGGGCCTCCCGGATCTGTTCCGGGCTGTAATTGTCCACCATGAGCCCGATGGCCCGGCGCAAAAAGACAATGGTGGTCTCCTCTTCCTCTTTTTCAAGGGAAAGGATGCCCTTGATCTTGCGCTTTATTGACAGATCCACCAGGACCTTGACAATGGTATCTGCACTTACCGAAGGCCGGGTGTAAGATGCGGCGATCACCTTTAACAGAATGACGATCCGCTCCATTCTGTACCCTAAAAAGACCGCCGTAAGCGTTCCTCCCACCACAATAACCGCTCCGGCCAGATTGGCATAGAGCCCGACATTTCCGCTAAAGGCAAAACCGGTGCAGAACAGAAGAAAGCAAAAGCAGACCCCGATGATATTCAGTTTGCCATGGTTCCAAATGCTGTTTTTCCCCGTTGTGTTGGTATCCATTTGCCTCCCCTTAAAATTTATTGCGGTGCGCTTTTTAAATAAGGCCTTTCTTTCATCAATATAATCTCCACCCGCCGGTTCTGCCTCCGGTTCATCATGCTGTTGTTGGGCTGCACCGGCTGGTGCCAGGAATGTGCGCTGATAAAAAACCGTTCCTCCGGAATCCCTTCCTTTTCAATGAGGAAACGGGCCGTTTCCGTCGCCCTTGCGGCAGAAAGTTCCCAGTTGGTGGGATATTTTTCCGAATAATTGGGCATGGCATCGGTGTGCCCGGAAACATTAATGATATAATTACTATCCCTCAGCACCGGGGCAATCTGGCGCAGCCGCTCCCTGGCCTGGGGCCGGAGTTCCGACATTCCAGTATCAAAGAGGATGTCCCCTGCGATGGAGATGCGCACGGCTCTATCCGACACCATATCCACCCCTACGGAATCGTTGACGAACTCATCCAGAAACGCTTCCCTGGCCCTGTCGTAGATATCGGTTGGATTATGAAGGGCGTTGAGATCGGCGACCCTGCCGGCGCCGGACTCGGAAATGGAATGCACGCCCGGCCCGTCGTCCAGTACCAGCCGGCGGTTTCCGGCCTGGTATGCATAGAGTACTGTGAACAGCACAAACATGGTCATCATAAGATCGGCCCAGGACACCGACCACTTGTCCTGTTTAACAACCCCTGCCTCAGCCGCAAGATCCTCTGCATAGGGGTCAAATTGGGCAGACGCAAAAAAACCGGCGGGTTGCCTGCCCTGGGCAGCATCCTCGCCGGTTTTCCCTGTCGTTACCGCTGTTTGGACTATCTCTGTGCTCATTACGCCCTGCTCCGGTTCTTAATGGTATGTTGATGACATTACTTACTATTCGGCATCATACCATCAGAAATAAAGCAAAATTTATTCCAGGCGTATCAAAATTCTCCTTTATTCCCGGCGGCGCCGGATACCGACCACTCCGATCAGGCCGCATCCCAGCAGGACAGCCGCAGTGGGGATGGGTACAGGATCTGCTCCGCCGGTGTTGGTTTCAGTCTCCCAGGAGAGAGTAAAGGCCGAAACTTCAAAGTCATCGATATCAGTACCGGAAAGAAATCCCCACCTATATCCTATAAAGAAAGTGATATCATTCCACTCTCCTTCGGATTTTAGGATATCTGCGTCAGCAGTCCAGGTCAGGATATTTCCCTTTTTGCTTGAAGGAACCAAATCCTCGGTAACCCCGTTGACCGATAAAAAGCTTCCCTGTGAGTGCCAAAAAAATCCGCTTTCATTGGTATAGTCCACATCAAAATAGGTCATTTCAAATGTCAGGGTTCCGGTCGGCGTCCCCCCAGTCTGGAACTGCCTTGCAATGGGATCTGAAGAATCAAAATCAATACTTTTATCTGTGAACAGGTTCTCATGGTCTACATCGTTGTCTCCAAATCGAACAATGCGGTCCCCTTCATCATCAAAAACAGAGAGCAGGTCGATTTCGACCTTGGCTGCAGTAGCCGGTCCTGCCAGTATAAAAACACCTATCGCCAGTATCAAACCGCTTATCATTTTTTTAAGCATCTTTTACCTCCATTCGGATAATCAGCATCAAACAATTACCAGCACACAAAGCAAACTTTTTAAGCAATTAGTATACCAAAGCAATGCAAAAACCTGCAACAATACTCTGCTGCAGGTTCAATACAAAAAAAATAGGGGAATTTTTACCTTAATACCTACGTTAATATAACTCTAATTACATATATTGAGCATTTATATACTCAATATATGTAATTATTTTCCCAAAACCTATCTTCAACGTCCCTCATAAAACTTCTTGTACAAGGTTACAGCCCGGTCACGGCCCAGGAAATCTTTATCCGTGGCCGCCACCTTTTCCAGGGTGCTTTTTGCCTTTTCGCTTTTACCCAGGCGATGGTATAGCTCACCCAAGTGGGCGGCAATGGATTCATTCTCCGGCATCTGCTCATATGCCTGTTCAATCTTCGCCCTGGCCCTGTCAATATCCCCTTTCAGATACAGTGCCCATCCAAGGGTATCCTGCACCAGGGGCGAACCGGGATTGAGCGTATCGGCCTTTTGGGCCAGGTCCAGCGCCCGGTTATAATCCTGTTCCGAGGTCCCCAGTTCGGTCAGGTAAAAGGCCAGATTGTTGGCCGCCATCCAGGATTCCGGATGGTTGGCAAAGATCTGTTCATAAACCCCCATGGCCGCCTTGTAATCCTTGACGACCTCATAGGCATTGGCCAGGCTGAACCATGCAAACCGGTTATTGGCATCGGCTTCAATGGCTTCCTTAAGTTTTTCAATGGCATCCAGGTACCGGCCTTCCTTGATATACAGCCGTGCCAGAGAGGTAATAAACACCGAAGACTGCTTATTCTCCTCATACCCTGTATTCATCTCGTCAAGGGCCTTGTCCATCTTATTCTGCCGGGCAAGGGCATTGGCCGTTTTCAAGTATCCCAGGGGAGCCCCTTTCTTACTCTCTTTTAACTGCTTATACTGCTCAATGGCTTCGTCATACCGGTTCATGGCCAGGTAAAAATCCCCGAGGCCCGCAATGGCACCCAGATTGTAGGGATCCAGGCTGACGATCTTTTTCAGATTTTTCTCGGCGGCCGCCGTATCCTTTTTAAAGAGGTTGATCCGGACCATGGCCTTGAGAATCCCGGTGGAATCCGGGGCCTTTTTCTGGGCCGTCTTCAATACGTCCATTGCCAGGTCATAATCCTTGTTCAGGACATGGGCATTGGCCAGGCCAAGGTAGCCGTCCAGATGATCCGGATAATCCGTTATCACCGCCCTGAACTTGGACACGGCCCCGGCCCCGTCTCCCTTGGCCAGGTAAATCCGTCCCTTAAGATAATGGGCATCCACGCTTTTGGGATCTTCCTCAATCACCTGGTCAATGAGGCTGCCGGCCTCATCCACCCTTTTTTGGAGCAGCATGATCTTGCTCAAGCTCAATTTGGCCTTGATCAGGTCTGTACGTGCCGCCTTGTCCTCCAGGGCCAGGAAATCCTTTAGCACGGATTCCGCGTCCCCGATCTTATTGGTTTTGAGATAAATCTCGCTGAGCACACCGGAGTAAGCATATATCTGGGGTTTTTCAGCCATCCCCTCTTTAATCAGGCCAATGCCTTCATCCTTGAGCCCGCCCCTCAACAGCAACACCGCCCCGGCAACCCGGAGCCTGTCATTATCGGGATTATCCGCCAGGACCTCATTCACGATTGCCAATGCTTTGGCCGATTCCTTTTGTCTCAGATAGAGCCCGGCCAGGTTGAACTTGAACCCCGAGGACCCGGGAGACAGTTCAACCGCCTTTTTCAGATAAACTTCAACCTTCTCCAGATCCCCTTGGCTGCCGTAATAATTGGTCAGGGCCAAAATCAGGGGAAGGGAGTCGGGGTTCAGCGCCAGCCCATTTTGAATCACTTCACCGGCCTTCTGGGGATTCCCGCTGCTCCGCCAGTAAGAGGCCATCAATAAATGGTACTCCGCCCCCTGCTTTGCCTCATCCCCCAGGCTGTCCAGAACCGCCCTGGCTTCATCGGCCTTTTTCTGGGTCAAAAGGATCGAGGCCTGCAGAAACAAGGCGCCAGGATGATCGGGCTGCCGCCCCAGAATCTCGGCCACCTGGGCATTGGCCCTGTCCCAGGCCTTAGCCGCAAAAAATAGTTTCCCCAGATCCAGCCGGGCGTCAATCAGGTCGGGATCAAATTTCACCGCCGTGGAAAATGACTGGAAGGCCGCCTTGCCGTTTTTCTGCTTCAATGCAATCTTTCCCAGCAAATGGTGGGCCTTTGCAAATTCAGGATCAATCTGGACCGCATTTTTCAACTCAAGCCGCGCCTTTACCAGGTCCCCGGACTCAAAAAAGGCCATACCCTTATCGTAAAAAGCCATCTTCTTTTCTTCCGGCGTACCGCAGGCCGCAAGCAAAAGCGCCAAACCCGCCAGGACTACCCATACTCTCATCCGCATCGCATCAACTCCGTTAAATAAACCCTCTGATTGCCATAATGGTAAATGCCGCCACCAGGCTCCGGTCCAGGAAATGATTTTCCGGCCGCAGCTCCCCCAGCAGCACATCATAACTGAAAAACAAAATCAAGGCCGACGCCACCGCCACCTTGAGTTCCGGTATTTCCAGATGAATGCTGGGCAGGTTCGGGAACACAATAATCACGATAAATATTAAAAAATCCAGGGGATTGAATTTAAACCCCTTCTGACGCTTGGTCAGGTTCAAGGTGCCGATCACCGCCAGAATCAGCCCCACCAGGGCCGCATAATTAACCAATTGTACATTATCGGTTACCCAGTTCCCCGGGTTCACCGTTGATTCATACATCAAAAAAGGGATACTGCAATAAAGGCAGACCCGGATCACCGCTTTTTTGCTCTGGGGCCGAAAGTATTTAGCCCCCAGAATCAGAGCAATGAACACCGCACCGCCCGCCGACATATACCAGGGCATTGCCTTGGGTATCAAACACTGCAGAACAAAGACAATCGCCAGGCCCCAGCGGAGCATGGCGAAGAAAAACTTGATGGAAAACTTATCCCCGCCGAACCTGGCCAGAAAACTTTTGGCACCCAGCAGGCTGTCCTCGCCGTTCCTAAACTTGAATCCGGTCTGCCTGGCCAGGGCGAAAAAAAGAACAATAAAAGCGGCCAGGCCCAGGAAAATGCCCAGGTTCAACCAATTGGAATAGAACCTGAGCAGGAAGGCGCAGCAAAGAAACATCGCCTGGAGCAGATAAATGACGGTCACTGACTCGGAATGGTAGAGCCCCAGCTTCATCAGCCTGTGGTGGAAATGATTCTTATCCGGTTTAAAGGGCGAATTCCCTTTGGCCATGCGTTCAATCATCACTGTCAAGGTATCGATAATGGGAAAACCGATGAGAAACAAGGGGAGAATTTCGCTATAAGGGGTATTGGCCTGGGTCAGCATCAGGGTAAAGACCACGCATAGAAACCCCAGCATCTGGCTGCCCGCATCCCCCATGAAGACCACGGCCGGATGGGTATTGTACCGCAGGAACCCAAGAATGGCCCCGGCCACGGCAATGCACATCAGGGAGAGGGCCATATTGCCTGACTGGAATGCAAAAAAAGCGATGGACACAAAACTGAGCATGGACACCCCGCCGGCCAGCCCGTCCAGCCCGTCGGAAAGATTGATGGCATTGGTCACGCCCACCACAAAGAACAGGGTCAGCCCCAAAGAAAATACATAGGGCAGATCCATGCCCCCGGGCAACATATCTCCAAGGCACTTGATCCGCACCCCGCCGTACACCATCACGATCACGGCCCCGGCCACCTGGGCCCCCAGCTTCTGCCAGTACTTCAGGTCCTTGACATCATCCAGTATCCCGAATGCCACAATCACCCCACAGCCCAGAAGCACCGCCTTTATCGCCCCGTCAATGGGGGCCCACACCAGCACCGGCGCAAGGGCGCCGATGGCCATGGAAATCCCCCCGCTCCTGGGCATGGGCAGCAAATGAACCTTCCGTGCATCGGGTTCATCCACCAGGTGCATGCGAAAGGCCATCCGCTTAAACACCGGCACCAGGGCGATGGTCAGAAACAGCGACAGGATGAATGTGGTAAACAGATACATGAGAATTTATTTCGGTAAATATTCGTCCAGAACAGGCACAACCGCCCTTAAAAACCCTTGAAGCCGCTTTTCCGCCGCTTCCGCACTTTCCCCCTGGCCCACGGGTACAATCACCCGCACCAGGGCGCCATCCGTCCGCTGCCGGGTCAGAGCATCCCAAAAATTAAACCACTTCATCTCAAAGGCATTGGTGAGCATCCTGCCCCGCATGGGGAACCAGTAATAGGAAATCTGCTGATAAGGCCCGTTCTGGATCAGGGCCCGGCTCACCGGCAGCACCCGGCCGTCCCCCAGCGGCACAAGAGCTTTGCCGCTCT
Source organism: Desulfobacter sp. (assembly GCA_028768525.1). Taxonomy (NCBI): domain Bacteria; kingdom Pseudomonadati; phylum Thermodesulfobacteriota; class Desulfobacteria; order Desulfobacterales; family Desulfobacteraceae; genus Desulfobacter; species Desulfobacter sp. Next base: position 2,831,779 of record CP054837.1, read on the forward strand.
CCTTGAACACCCAGCCCCCGCCCCGCAGGCAGGTGGCCGGAGAATGGATGGACTCACCCTTCTGCTGGTTCTCATAATAGGCCACATAAAAATCAATGGGAGCGCCTTTGCCGTCGGTGTAGTCGGCCATGATATAATCGCTGAAATCCAGGGCCTCGACAAATTGCTCTTCCATGGTTGTCGGCGCGCCCCGCCAGCCGTCTATGGCCATGGGGAACTCGGCAAACGGCCGGACCATGGGAATGGCCGGCCTAAACTCAACGCCCCGGGAAAGGATCAGTGTCAACCCCAGCAATACAACCGAAACCAGGAACTGCGGCTGCAGCAGGCCTGATTTGACGGGCTCGACCTCTACCGGTACCGCATCTTCCTCATCATCCTGGTCCTCGTTATCCGCCCCCCCGGGCTCAGGAAACAACCGGTTCAATATCCACATCTCGCCCATGAGCACCCCAAGGGTCACCATGAAAATCAGCCAGCCTTCAAAATCGTGGAAGAACCCTTCCACCACCGCAGAGCCGAATTTCTCGGACAATATCCCAGTTAAAGCGATCCGAAAGGCATTGGTAACAATGGTCAAAGGGATGGAAGACAGCACAAGGACAGCTTTCTTCCACAGCCTGGATTTATAAAAATAGGCCATCAGAATGCTCAAAATGAGCATGGGAAACAAATACCGCAGCCCTGAACAGGCATCCACCACCTGAAGCTTTGTAAATCCAAGATCAATGACATTGCCCTCCCGGTAGGCACTCATGCCGTAAAGCCGCATCATGGCGACGCCCAGTTTAGAGGAAATCAGCCTCAGCTGAAATGTCAGCTTAACATTCAAAAAATTGGGCAAAGGAAACATGGCCAAGGAGATACAAAGTGGGAACCAGATGTTTTTTATACGGTACAGCCCCATGTGAATCCAACACAACCCCATAACCACCAGCCAGCATGAAAAATACAGCATGAAATATTCACCTGCCAGATCCCCCATCCAGAAAAGGCACAACCCCGGCACCAGTATCAGGAAACCCTGCCAGTTGATTTTGGCAGGAACATCAAAGAACCAATTTTTCTTTTCCCACAGCAGATACAAAACAATAAACGGCATAAGCATACCGTGGGAATAATCATCCCTGGCCCAGTCCTTAACAACCAGCCATTCAAATGTGGAATAATAAATGCCCGCGACCAACAGTCCCAATAGGACAATCTGAATCGCTCCCGTATTCAATACTCTATTCTCTTTAGTCGCACTCATTACATCAACTTTTTCATGACCACTTGGGCCGCAAATATGGGTAATTTAATCTGCCGTCCTATTCTTGAGGGCTCCGCCATCAATCTGTAAAACCATTCCAGACCTGTTTTGCAGTAGAACTCCGGGGCCCGGTTCACCGTACCGGCCAAAACGTCAAGAGTCCCGCCGATGCCTTGGCAGACTCGAACATGGTGTAGCCGATTCCGGTTTTTGGCAATCCAGAATTCCTGTTTAGGAGAGCCCAGAGCCAAAAATAAAATCTGTGCCTTTGACTCATTGATTCTCCGGACCAATTCATCTGTTTTGTCATCATCCAGATATCCGTTCTGTCGGCCAGCAATTTTCAGTTTAGGATGCCTTCGCATCAGTTCACCGACAGCTGCGTCATTAACCTCTTCCCTGGCACCGTAAATGAATATCCGATATCCCCTTCTCTCGGCCAAGCTGCAGATGTTCTGCATGAGCTCACACCCGGGAACCCGTTTTATCGAAGCTCCGTGAATCCAATTAGCGGCCATCACCATACCGATACCGTCAGGAATCAACAGGTCGGCTTCTTGAAACATTTTGTATAAAAACGGATTCTTGGGTACTGAATAATTCTTTTCCGGATTGGAGGCGAATATCGTATGCACCCGGTCTCCTTTATCTACAAATTCACCAACGCGGTTCAATGCCCGGTCCATATCACAATCATCAACCCACAGGTTTAACACCGGATATCTTTGCATTATACTAATCAATACTCCTATAAATCTTAACGGCCTTTTCCAATTGCGCTTCACCGAACCCTATCAAAGTCACAAAACGGATCTCATTTGGCACTCCTGACTTAACGGCATGTAGAGTACTTGTTTCTTCTAAAACTCCATATTCTGATGAATACCAACCCAAAAGAGGATTCTCCTGGCCTCGAACGAGGGTAAACAAATTTCCAGGATCGTATATAAAAATGCTTACCCCATTATTATCAAGACACAACCAATTCTTTTCTTTTATCACTTCAACATCAGGATGAAGATGAAAATTTTGCTCAAAGACATGTGTTCCGAAACCAGAAAAGAAATCTTTAATAACGCAACAAGTCCCATCATAAAAACACACGTCTCTTTCATGGATAACTTTATTTTTTAATCGAGTATAACCATCATGTTGTGCTCGAAGAAAAATGCTTTCAGCATTTTCATTAGTTCTAACCAGTTCTGCTGTATATGGTTTGTCCCAGATAAAACCAGAAAGCTGTTCCGCCTGATCTGTATTGTCAATACAAATGGTGTTATGAGATTTTGTTCCTTTAAAATAGGCCCTATGTTCCGGAACTCCATTATATCTGTATGTTCCTGGATCAATAAGAAACGGCAACTTATTTTTGGAAAGAGTTATCGATAAGGCATCGGCATGACCATGATTATACAACGGTGCCATACCCAAAGGCCCATGATCAAAAGTTATAAAAACGCCGCTTTGTGTTTTTATGATTGAGTATCCAGAATCATTGAATTGTTGGTAAGCTATACCTTGATGGTTCTTTTTTACGTTTCCTGGAAGCTGTCTTTTTGGGCAAATCCCCCCTCCTAAGGCGTATCCACTGTCGCTGTCTCCGATCATAGGGGGGGCACATCCATTAAATAAAAACGACTGCCAAAATATTTCACCTTTTTTTAAGCGCTCTTTCCATTTTGAACAGTCATAGTATTTATTAGTTTCAAGGAAATCTACCGAGAGCCAGTATAGGTCCAAAACAAATCGGTGATAATCAATAGACTGCTCGGCCCCCCCACCATCGTCCAGAATTTGGTGATAGAGCTCCTGTTCAAGCAGCCGGCATCCTTTCCTCAGCCATATTTGCCCCTCTTTATGACCTCTGAACACAGCTCCTGAAAAGAGTAATCCTACACATTCGCAGACCGTATGATTGCCGAGAGAAGAATATAGGGCCATATTCCTCGAAATCCACCATGCATGTTGATAAATCGCAGATAGAATCATCTCAATTTCATCTATATGCTCTTCAGGGTCTATTCTTTTCAAAATTAGAAAAAAGACTTGAATCCTCAGACCCAGTTCCATAGGCGATAAATAATGCACTCCGAAAAGAAAAGGGTTCTCTTTAATCCAAGAGATTACTTTCTGCGTAAGCCTATAAAATTCATCCTTATCTGTCTGAGGATCTATTGAAACAAGAGCTTGGGTGACAGATGTTAACCTTGCCGGTTCCCATACCGACCGGATATCGGGATCGGAGTCTCCAAATTTTATTTCCGAGAAAAATGTTTTGCAGTATCTTTTTTCAAACGGTTTGAAATCGACATCATCATTCAGATCAGTAGATTCTGTACAAAGATCCAATAGCTTGATATTGGGTTGATGTATATCTTTAATTACACCAATATCAACTTTGGGCACCCGAAAGAACATTCCCCGTCTTTTGAAGACATATCTAAAGTATTTTAACTGTAACCAGCGATTCAACCTGTATAATAGTTCAATCGGAGAAGCACTTTTTAGTCTCAATATGTATTCATTTTTACTATGCAACGTATCTGATTTTAATTCATTGTAACTATGCAAATGGATTTCATATCTTACTATATATCTTGTTCAGTCTTTTGGCGACGACCGGAGCGATAAAGTGACGGTTGGCATATTCAGCATTATAGCATCCGATTTCCATCATCTTGTCTTTGCTCGATAATATGTTTTCCAAAGACAATGCTATTTCTGCAGCGCTTTTGCCATGGACAAGGGCTCCCATTTTCCCGTGTTCAAACATATCCGATAGCCCCCCCATTGGGCGAGTCAGTACTGGCATTCCAACACTCATAGCTTCCAATACTGAAATTGGTAATCCCTCACCATAGAAAGTAGGGAAACAATAAATATGATTCTGCATAAAAACCCTTCTTTTTTCATCATCTCGAACAAAGCCAGTGAATTTAACCTGTTCCGGAGTCAAACCTATAGTACGAGTATGACTCCTAAGCTCCTCAAGTATAGGGCCATCGCCCGCAATCGTAAGTTCAACCCGTATATCCTTTTCCAACAGAATTTTAACCGCGTCTATCGTTTCAAAAACGCCTTTGGTACGCTCGAGTCGTGAAAGGAACAGTATTTTAATAACAGAGTCATGCTTTAACTGATGCCATCTTTGTCGAATATCAATTCCATTGACCAAACTATCCTCTACAGTAGTTGTCTCAATATAGATGGGCACCTTCACACCCCAATCCCTCAGTTTCTGTTCAAACTCAGATGCAAGTACAATAAATCCATCAGCCTTGCCAAACGTATGTTTAAAAAAAGATAAATACTTTTCCCCTACCTTCTCTGAAAAACTGTTACTCCACCCATGCCAAAAAATGAGAAGCTTGGCCCCCCTTCTTTTGGCTTGCCACGATAAAAGACCATCCCGGAAAAAACTTTTCACCCCTAATGAAGGATTGATGTGAACCAGATTAGGATTTAAATGCCTCATCCTATTCCAGAAACGGAACTGATCGGTTAGGGGGTGCAAAAATGCCCCTTTTTTCCTCAGGCCACCTATCTCTAAAGGAATCGCCGATGTCAAATATGGTAAAATTGCATTAAAATAGCTTGTTACTCCTCCTTTACCCTTAAGGTATGGAATTGTGGTAAGAACCTTAATGGTATCCGGTTTCAATTTGTTTTTTCCTCCATGGCAGGACAATCTAATATCTCTGCAGGAATTCCAACTGCCGTACAACCTGAAGGGATATCTTTAATCACAACTGCATTTGCTCCGATTTTCACATTGTCTCCTATGGTTACATTTCCAAGAACCTTGGCTCCGGCTCCGATGATGACACTATTGCCAATTACAGGAACACCATGACCTCTGCCTCCACCCAATGTTACCTGTTGGTAGAAATGAACATTGTCTCCTATGATGCAGTTTTTATGGATGATTATTCCTAAACCATTAAACCCAAAATGAACATTTTTCCCAATTATAGTTTCAGGGGGAATGACTGCGCAAAAGACGATCCTTAAAAATAGTCGAATTGTTAACGGGATAAGCGGTATTTTATTGCATTGACAAAAATGCGCTGTTTTGTATAGATAATAAGGTAAATTTGCCTTAGCTTTTTTCATTAAATGATCCTCACATTTTCTTCAGGGTCTTACCAAAGCATTTAAATCCATGGAAAAAGAATTTGAATCAAAATATCACGATCTTGCCGATTAAAAGTATAGGCGTCCATCTTTCCTTTTGACAGCTAACTGGAAGGGTATAATATCTTTCGCTGAATTATGCTTTGTCCAAACAAGTAGAAAAACAACAATGGCAAATAATCGCCTAAATAGATCGTCGGCGAATATATTAACCATATGCTCGCATAGACAAATCCACTTAGAAAAGTTCCAAAAGAGACCGCTTTCCAATAGGGCTCATGTGAAAGCCGCCAGTTTTTATACAAATGTGCATTTATAAAGATAAGAAATAAGAAGTAGATGAATCCACCAGCATAACCGTACTCAATGAGAGTAAAATTAAAGCACGTCAACCCATATTTTATAAAAATATCCTTGAAAACAGGGGAATTTAGTCTTTTCCGTTTGTCGGCAAACCTCGACTTTCCATATGACCCAGGTCCATAGCCGAAAACTAAGCGCCCAGGCCCTTTTTGGTACAAAACACTGATGACCTGTTTTGTTGATGAAAACCTGCCGGCGGTGTACCTTTTACTATTTGGATCCCGATATGTAGTATAATCTTTTGCATAGATAATAATATGGTTGAAGTCTATAGATCCCCCGACCTTGCTTTCCGGGTTCAAGGTGCGCATGAGCCTCGCAGCCCCTATGGTTGTCAGCACAACCATAAGTACCGAGACCAAAACAAGTTTAAATTTAAAATTCGGAACCGTTCTTTTGATTGTCTGAGCATCCATCAGGCCACAGAATATTGTAAACATAACCAAAAGGGGTAAGAAAAATATGATTGCCCGCTTTTCACCTATCAGGGATAAAGAAATAAAAGCGAAGGCCGCTAAAATGTATCTCCAGCGTGGTTTGTAATAAAAATAAAAGGCCATGGCGAACCCGATACTAACCAAGGTGATGATAACCGGTGCGGCCCCATCATTCATCGCATATGTACCCACGGCTTGTTCACCTTGTCCATAAATTACTAGTTTTACGATGGATGCAGGAATCTGAATTAAAAAAATGACTATAATCAGCGTATTTACTTTTTTTAGCTGGCTATAGCTTAACCCTGCATTAGCCAGAGCCAGAAAAAAGACATAAAAGCGAAAGACCAAACGCATGCCGAGGATGGTGGCGACCCCTAAATTATTATTAAAAACTGCCGACGCAATACCTACAATAAAGAACAACGCAAAAATTCCGAAATACGGAAGGCGAATTTTCCCCTTGGATTTGATCATGGAGATACAGAAAAAAATATATATCAGGGGCTCGGTTACCCATGCCACGTATGGGGGAACGATGTTCAACTGAATAAGATTGTTGCTGAAGAAAGCGATAATAAACAATATGTAAATTATTGGGACCATAATTATCTTAAACTTTTTATCAATTCAGGATTCAAGTATTCATCCGCCCTTAATCACATCATTTTTTGCTATTTATCCACTCAATTTTGCATCTGTTATATCATCAATGAAAGGGATAAAATTATCCTGAACAATACGATGCCAGCTATTCTTCAAAGCTTTTTTCCGTATTGATGGTGGATCATATTCTGCTTTGAGCCTCACGAGTTTCTTTAACCCTTGATAAAAGCCTTCTGCAGAATCCTTTATTAAGATTCCGTTTTCCTCATTAATGATTACAGCATTCTCTTTGGTGTTTGTTGCAATCACTGGCATGCCCGCTATTATGTACTCAAACGTTTTTGTCGGAGGCTGGCAGTCATACATTTCTGTAATCGGTATATAAGAAACGCCTACATTGCACCGATTAAAATAGCTGCTAAGTCTGTTTTGATGAATATAACCCGGCAAACGGACAATCCCATTGAGCCCTTTTTTATTCACCAACTGTTTTAAATTTTCCAGTTCACCATTATGCCCATCACCCACAATATCATAGGTCATCTCTATAGATCCGCCATACTTTTTAAAAAATTTAGAGAACCCCTGGATGGTATCTTCTATTTGTCGACCATCGAAAGTACCCACGTACAATAGATTTAGGGCATCAGAAGCAGAAAATCTTGCATTTATTGGATCGGCTCCGAGGGGCAATATATGGCATTTATACTTTGCCAAGCGCATTTTCTCTGCCAGGGATTTTGAAATGACAGAAATATATCTAAAGAACCTGCTTTCAAATTTTAGAATAAAATCGTTTGTCTTATTAATAGTTTTGTTGCCTGATATATAACCACTTCTGATGTCGAACACAAAGACCTTTTGCTTGTGGTAAAGCTTAACCAAGGCGCATCCAATAAAATACTTGATGAAAATTGCATCATAATTTCTCTTACAGATTTTAAGACATGCAAATAAGAATCTAAAATATCTAACTAAAACATTCCCTTTTCTCAAGATATAAATACACTCTACACCATCAACATTAAGTTTAGGCTCTCCAGAGTCAAACCCGAGATATGATATATTGAAATGCTTATTCGCATACTTGCAATAGGAAAAAGTATCAATATGGTAACCAAATTGTTTGGCGTTGATTATGAGAAGTTTTTTCTTCATTTCACGGTCATCAAATCATCGTTAAGTATTGCGGTCCCGTGGTGCCCCAGAATCGTTCATAATTCTGCGTATTCGGTTAAAATTATCAATAGAGTGATACTGGGTGGCATATTTCCGAGCATTCTCTCCAATTTGCTGTAAACGGTGAGAATCGCTGATAAGAGATTTAATATCTTTGATCAATTGCGTAAAACTGCCGGAATATAACCCCAAGCCCCTTTTTTCAATAATCCCGTCAGGGTCTACACTGAGGCTTACAACCGGAACCTTCCTCATCCAGGCCTGGACAAAAGTATTGCTGAAACCTTCATGCCGACTGGTATTCACTAAAAGATGACTTTTCGCCAGCAAATCATTCACTCTGCCATTTGATATTTCACCCATAACTTCGATCCCATTTCTCAGAGCCCTATCAATCAAGTTCGGATAGCCTTCATTTCGACCAACCATGATGAAACGAACATTTTCCACATTGCTCATCTGTTCAACAAGCTTAACAAACATTTCAGGCCGTTTTATGGGTTTCCAGTTGGCAATCCAAAGTATGGATATCTCTTTATTGGATTTCTTAAAACATCCGGGCGGTATGGGATGACCATTGGGTATAACCATAGCCCTTCGATTAAAATTTTTTTCAAGCAGGTGAGCCTGATATTCAGTTTGAACGATGATTGCATGTGCTATATTAAAACAAAAGCGTTTGAGCAGATATCCGGGGCTCTTTTTCACTCTTGCCGGTCGTAATAAATCTGGATCACTGGCAATATGTATGATTAGCTTAGACTTGTAGTATTTTGCATGGACCGCTACAAAATATAGATAGGCATTCATCCCACGATAGTAGATAATTGTCGGACGAAACTTCATCAACCCCCTTTTCCATAGCTGCGCTCCTTCGAAAAAAAAGGTTCTTCTGAGTAAAAAGACTTTCACTGGATTAATGGGATAAAGCAAGAAGCCATCATCCGCGACTTTTCCCTTTTTTTTAATAGCGTGGTTCCTGTATATAAATGCAACCTTAGCAAAATCCCGGCATTTCTGTGCCAAATAATACGCCTGAAGCTCTGCCCCACCCTGAGCAAAAGGAAAATACCCCGTAATAAAAAGGAGCCTTTCTTTATTCATATTTTACCTTATGGGAATAAAACCCCTGCTTCACAGCCTCTTCGAAAGAAAGCTTGTCCGAACAAAGTATCCGCCCTTTTGCCAAGGCATTGGCAGCAAGTTTCGCTCTGATTTCTGGATTCATGACATGTCTTATTTTGTGCTCCAGATCTACAATAGAATCAGGCTTGTATAGCAATCCATTTTTATCATCATCGATGACATATCTGAAAGCGCCAACTTCAGGTGCAATAACCGGGACACCAAGGATGAACGCCTCAATTGCCGATTTACACAAACCTTCAGACATTGCAATTCGTGTGGGATTGATAGCAACCCATGATTTTTTAAACAGATAAGCAACTTCTACCCTAGATTTCTCACCAAGGATAAAAACCTCGCCTTTCAAACCATCAGCCTCTATGGCTTTTTGAAGAGGTTTACAGCAACTTCCTCCACCAGCATAAACCATCACAAGACTTTTTATTTGTCTATTGACGGCTTTAAAGGCATCGTAAAGATCGTATACACCTTTGCCAGGCTCCATTCTGCCAACGTAAAAAAGTAGCTTCTTTTCTTTGTCATTGATGCAAGAAGGTAGCCCGGATTGAACAGATTCTTCGAAACAGTTAATTTTAGAGAAGTCGTCGAACGATGCTATATACTCTATCATGCCTTTTCTTCTAATCTTACATAATTGTCTGTATAGAAAGGGACCGTGGGCAACAACAAAATGGCACCTTTTTAATATCAATAACTCAAATAGCCTATCAAATCTCCTTCCTACAGATAAATCAGAGTGGAGGGAGACAATTAGCTTGGATCTGATTAGCATAGAGACCACATAACAAACCAGAAGGGAACTCCCCCTAGCACAAAGAATATAATCTGGTTTAAATTTAAGCAGTTCGAACCCTACCAAAAAAGGAAAAACGATACGCCTGCATATATTTAAAAATTTTGGATTGGTTTTTATCGTTAAGGTTTTGGCAACACAATGCTTTCTTTTTACTTTTTTAGTCGATTTCCCCCAGGAAAGTAGTAGCAGGCTTCCCCGCCTTTCCATCAGCCTATAAATTGAGTGAATATAATACAATTGACCGCCGGTTACGGTGGAAGAAGTTTCATCAATACTTACCAATTCAGCCGCAACATCTCCTGGTTTGATGTAACAGAATTTCAATATCCCCTTGGTTGACTTATTCATTTTAACCATCTTAAAATACTTAATAATCTTGCCGAAACCCAAACCGAATCCCCGGATAGTTTTGTTGAGAGGCTTTAAGGGGTTGGAAATGAATCGTCTGGTGCGTATTTATGCTGGAATCGTTCAAAATCATATTTACCGTTTAAAGGGTCATAAAACACCCGGCTGTCTCCTTCTTGGTTGTACCAGGTGTTTCCCTCCCATCTCACGTCCATATCCCCCGGCCAAATTTTTAAAAACCGAAGCATCACGCCTTTAGGGGATTTTCCTTTTGATGCCCAAAAAACGTTTCTTCGAAAAACTATCTTTCCTCCCAAAGCATTTGATTTCCCAAAATCAATAATTTGCCGTGTCCTGCTCAATGCAGTGGATTCAAAGACACAATTTTCAACTATTAAATCTTCCGCACCGGTAATAGTCAAAACGGTTTTCTCATATCCTCCTCTAAACACAGAATCTGTGAGGGTGACGTTTCGAGCCCTACCAATAATGATACCATATTTAAATTCGTTTACAGAATTGTGTCGCCTAATTGTTACATTTGATGTCCCGTGCCCGAGAAGGATTCCGCTGTCATGATTTTCCTGGGTATGATTATCTTCAACCAGAATATCGCTGCCAGCTGTTATATCAATCCCCTGTTCAGCACAGTTGCTTATCCGATTGTTGCGAATGATGTGACTTCTGCCAATATCGCTTTCTAATTGATCTCTATGAAGGGAAATACCGTCATTGGTGAGTGCATCGCTTATGGTGCAGCCCTCCACCACAGTCTGGGTAAGTTTGCTATTTGGGTCCCCCATCATGGCGATACCGGTATTGCCAACCTGCCGAATGATACAATTGGATATAGTGAAGTTATTTCCACCGTCATTAATCAGTATTCCATTCTTGCTGGTATCGTATATCTCAAGATTCTTTATCAAAATATTCGAACATCCCTTTGCAAATCCAAGCCCCTGATCTTTTGATCCCTTAATTATTAAATCCTTGAACACCAGGTGATGTTTACCAAAACACCTTAAAATGCTTCCTGTCGCATCACCTAATATCAAGGGTTTCCGATCTGAGGACTCACCTCGTATAGTAATCGTTGCCCCTTTCACTCCCGAAGTTTTTATTGCGATATTCTCCAGATACGGTTTTTTAGAGCCGTTAGACAAAATAACAATAACATCGCCGGGTTGTACCATTCTTAGCGCCATTTTAATGGTTTTAAACGGAGCCTCTTTGCCTCCTGAATTAATGTTTTTCCCTAACAAATTATTTACATAGTAGGTTCCAGAATGACAGATATTGACTTGCAGACCTGAAAGGATAAAGAGCAATAGAAACCTCGAAAAGGTCGCCCTGAATTTTTTATTTATATAACACACCATATATTTTTATTATTATCTTTGACCGATAACCTTTGCCGGCACACCACCCACAATTGAAAATGGAGGGATACTTTTTGTCACAACAGCACCGGCCGCGACGATACATCCTTGGGGTATTGCTACGCCTGGTAAAATTGTAGCATTAGCACCAATCCAAACATCATCTTTTATATTTATAGGCGCATGACTTTCACCCTGTTCCATAATAGGCCTATCTCGCTCCTTAAATATATGATTATTTGTTATTAAGTTGACCCTAGGACCTATGCGCACCATATTCCCAATGGTAATCCCACCACTTCCCAAGAGATAGCAGTGACGATTAAGACTACATTTTTTACCAATATAAATAAAACCTTGGAAGGTGCGAAGCACACAATCCTCGTGTACTTCAGAAAAATCACCTATTTTAATGGCAAATTCTTTTGAATTAGATCCAGGCAATAGGGCACAATTATTCTTTAATAGCACATTATCACCAATCCAAATTTTTTTTCTGTTTACAAAAGAAATCGTCCCGGTCACACGCAGATTTGAGGATGGTCCGTTGAACACACGTTTGTAGAAAAATCCCAGGCTTTCTCTATAAATATCCATCAGTAGCATAAAGATCAGGCTCCACTATCCGACTCTTTGTTGATTCTTTTTTATCAATCCAATCACCGATAATAAAAGTCTTACTTTAGGGTTCTGTTTGCCAAAACGATAAAAAAAGGCTCTCTCTTTTTCACTGAAGAATAGAAACCGAAACTGAATCGCAAATGCCATACTGATTAATACTATTCCTGCGCCAAGCATAGTAAAATGGTTCTGTATCAAGCATCCGAGTAACCACCCAGTTCCGGCAACCCCAGTCCAGTATAGACCTAAACTGAAAAAAAATGACGACATGCCAGAAAAACTGGCAAATTCCCTTACAAAAAACCAGATAAACAAATTTTTTGCCAGAGTCGCACTTCCTGTAGCTATAACCGCACCCCAGATACCAAAAAAATGAATCAAAACAATATCGGCAAAGATATTGTACACAGCGAAAACCTTGCTGTATAAAATAATCTCCGCTTTTTCTTTTAGCTGAGCAGTTAACCCTAGTGGAGTTTGAAATGCATTCAATAAGGATATTATTGAAACGGCTACCAATATCAAATAGTAATCTAAAAACTTTCCTGAAAAAAAGACAATAATCATTTCCTGACTGTACAAAAGGAAAAAGCAAAAGAGTGGAACCTGGAAGAGATATGTCAATTTTAAAAGGAGTTGATAGTTTTGAGTGATTTGCTGTTTAGATGACTCTTGGTTCCCGCTAAAAAAACTGGGCTGAATCACCTGCAGGAGGTAATTGATGGGCAGAAACCGATCAGCCATCCGAGTGATCCGATAACAAAAACTATAGGCTCCAACAGCTATCGGATTCAAATACATGGCAATGATGAAATTATCAAAATTTGAATCCAAAAGCCCTGCTCCCGCATCGTTGAAATTGTAAAAAAGAGCATACCGCGTGATGCGCTTTCGCTCATGGGGAGGAATTTTTTCATGATCGCCGCCGGCCTTTTGTACTTTTAGCCAATAGACAATTTCTAACAATATAAAAATAATAATATAGGCAAGTAGATCAACAACCAGGATATGCCAAAGGTTCCATGAAAACCAGATTGCATTACCGTACCCTACACCTTTGATCAAAACAAACAACAACGAGAACCCTTGGGAATATTTCTGAAGAAAATAGGAATTCAGGCATGTTTCAAGTATGCTCCTTTGAAGGTGTAAAATGATTATAAAACAGAACAATAAAAAATAATTTTTATAAGCTGCTACGTCCAAGATAGGAGCTGCAAAATCCCAAAGCAGTAAAAAGATCGCAAGCGCCGTGATATTGGAAACAAGGCGTAGAAACGAGGCTACTCTGTACAATCGATGGGCAATCTCGTATTCCCCCCTGCTGTAATACTCCGGCATATAGCGTTGAAGCGTATTGGCAATACCAAAGGAAAAAACCATGCCCATCAAGGCAATTAAAGAGTATAGCAGATTATATATCCCATAATCGTGCTCGGATAGTGCTCTAACAAGAAGAACTGTTACGGCCATGCCTCCTACTTGAGCCAGGAGTCGGAAGACTACTGTAAACTTGGTTGCGGACACACTTTTCTTGAACAATGATTGGTTGGAAGGATTCATCAACTGTGGATTATGCATAAGGAATTTTAAGTGATTGAGTTAAGGGGCTTTGGGGAGGTTCTATAATTCTTTCTTCAATCTCAAACTATAGCCAAAATTAGAACCCTGTTTTTGCGAATTTTCAAAGTATTTTCTTTTTAAATCCAATTTCCATTGTAGCCAGGGGATGAAGAGTCTTCAATGATTATTACTTCGAAACCAGTCATATGTTAATTTAATTCCTTTTTTTAAAGGGGTGCAATACTCCCAACCCAAAGATTTTAGTATTGATATATCTAAAATCTTTCTGAACGTCCCATCGGGTTTGCCTTCATCCCAGACAAGGCGCCCTTCATAACCTATCTGATTTTTAATCATTTGGGCAAGTTCCTTAATGGTACAGTCAATGCCAGTGCCCACATTGAAAAAACAGAGAGTTTGGTTAACTATCAAAGCCATACCCCAATCATCTTCCGTCATGGAAATTATATAAGTGCTCGCATCCGCCATGTCATCAACATGCAGAAATTCCCTGCGTGGATTACCAGTCCCCCAAACAACCACCTCTGGTGCACCTGCCATTTTGGCCTCATGGAATTTCCGAATCAGGGCAGGTAGTACATGGGAAGTTTCAAGGTCGAAATTGTCATTGGGGCCATAGAGGTTGGTGGGCATGATTGCCATAAATCTTGTGCCGTATTGCCGGTTGTAGGCTTCGCACATTTTGATGCCGGCTATTTTAGCAATGGCATAGGGTTCGTTGGTGGGTTCCAGCGGGCCTGTGAGCAGATATTCCTCTTTAATGGGCTGGGGGGCGTCTTTGGGGTAGACGCAGGAGGAACCCAGAAAGAGGAGTCTTGCCGCTTTGTGGACATAGGCCGCATGGATGACATTGGTCTGAATAGCCAGATTCTCGTAGATAAACTGGGCCGGGTAGGTGTTGTTGGCATGGATGCCGCCGACCCTGGCTGCCGCAAGAAAGACATACGCTGGCGTCTCAGTCTTGAATAGGCTGTCTACTTCAGCCTGCCTCGTGAGGTCAGCCTGGATGTGGTTAATCGGCATATCCTTCTGCTCATCAAGGATTGAAGAGTGGTAGGTGCCGATAAGGTTGGTATACCCTTTTTTTACTAGGTTGCGGATAATGGCGGAACCCACCATGCCGGAGGCGCCTGCGATGAGGATTTTATCTGTCTTATTCATTGGGCGTATTTACCTTAAATCCGGCCCGCTGGCAGAGTTCATCTCGTTTTGCCTCATCAAGATCGGTCCGGGTCATTTCACGAACCAATTCCTTAAAACTGATTTTTGGTTCCCAGCCAAGGTTCTGCTTGGCCTTGGATGGGTCTCCCAGGAGGGTGTCCACCTCTGTGGGGCGGAAATATCTGGGGTCTACAGCAACGATGGTCTTACCGTTGGCCGGGTTGATGCCCTTTTCATCAATGCCTTTCCCCTGCCACTCGACGGCCATGCCCAGTTCTTTGGCAGAGAGTTCCACAAATTCCCGGACCGAATGCTGCTCGCCCGTGGCGATGACATAGTCTTCCGGAATTTTCTGCTGGAGCATGAGCCACTGCATCTCCACATAGTCTTTGGCATGACCCCAGTCCCTCAGTGCATTCATGTTGCCAAGATAGAGGCAGTCCTGCATGCCCAGATGGATTCGGCAGAGCGCCCGGGTGATTTTCCGGGTGACAAAGGTTTCCCCACGGATAGGGGATTCATGGTTAAACAGGATGCCGTTGCAGGCGTAGATATTATAAGCTTCCCTGTAGTTGACCGTAATCCAGTAGGCGTAAAGTTTGGCGCAGGCATAGGGGGACCTGGGGTAAAACGGTGTATTTTCAGTCTGGGGGATTTCCTGTGCCTTGCCGTAGAGTTCCGAAGTGGAGGCCTGGTAAAATCGTGTTTTATTTTCCAGACCCAGGAGCCGGATGCCTTCCAGAAGGCGCATGGCGCCCAGGGCATCTGTATCTGCGGTGTATTCCGGGGATTCAAAGGAAACCTGAACATGGCTTTGGGCCGCCAGGTTGTAGACCTCGTCCGGCTGAACCTGCTGAAGAATACGAATGAGGTTGGTGGCATCGGTGAGGTCTCCGTAGTGGAGGATCAGTTTTCGGTTGTCTGTGTGGGGGTCCTCGTAGAGGTGGTCGATGCGGTCTGTATTAAAAAGGGAGGCACGGCGCTTGATGCCGTGAACTTCGTAGCCTTTTTCAAGAAGGAACTGCGCCAGGTAAGCACCGTCCTGGCCAGTAATACCGGTGATGAGTGCTTTTTTCATTTTTGTCTTCTCAGCATGAGGTAATTTTATTTGATCAACGTTTCCCACCAATCTTCATGGTTTAGATACCATTGAACAGTTTTACGAATGCCGGCATCGAAGGATGTCTTTGGGCTATAACCGAGATCAGTAGTAATTTTGGACGCATTGATGGCATAGCGGCGATCATGGCCGGCCCGGTCCGTGACGTGGGCAATCAGGGTCGAAGAACTGGTGCTGTTGGCCGGGGGGGCCTGTGGGAATCTTTGCTTTAGTTCAGGGGCTTCGGCAAAAGTGTCGTCCATGATAGTGCAGACCAGATGGACGATGTCCAGGTTGAACTGTTCGTTGTTTCCGCCGATGTTGTATGTTTCCCCGACTTTGCCCCGGTTGAGGATCAGGTCCACGCCCAGGTTGTGGTCATCCACGTAAAGCCAGTCCCGGATCTGCCGGCCGTCACCGTAGACCGGAATGGGCCGGTTGTTGAAGATATTGGTGATCATCAGGGGAATTAGCTTTTCCGGGAACTGGAAGGGGCCGTAGTTGTTGGAACAGTTGGAGGTGGTCACTTCCAGGCCGTAGGTTTCGTGGTAGGCCCGGACCAGGTGGTCCGAGGCGGCTTTGCTGGCTGCATAGGGAGAATTGGGGGCATAGGGAGTGGTCTCCGAGAATGCCGGATCCGACGGCGACAAGGTGCCGTAGACTTCATCCGTGGACACATGGTGGAACCTGTGGGGTTTTACGCTTTTGTCCAGCCAGATTTTTTTTGCGGCCTTGAGGAGGCTGTGAGTACCGACCACATTGGTGTCGATGAAGGCGTCTGGGCCGGAAATTGAACGGTCCACATGGGACTCTGCGGCAAAATGGACGATGGTGTCGATAGCGTGGCTTTCCAGGAGGCGTTCCACCAGGGCCTGGTCATTTATGTTACCGTGGACGAATTCGCAGTTGGGATTTTTTTCTGCCTTTGCCAGGCTTTCCCGGTTTCCGGCATAGGTCAGGGCGTCCAGTACGATGACCCGGTCTTCGGGATAATTGTTCAGCCAATAATATACAAAGTTGGTGCCGATAAAACCGGCGCCTCCTGTCACAAGCAGGGTTTTCATTTTGTCATTTCCTTGAGCATGGCGCGGAGTTGTATCCGCCAGTGGACAGGCGTAATGCCGGTGGCCTCCCACATGGACCCTTTGTCCAGAATACTGTAGCAGGGCCGTTGGGCCGGAGTGGGGTATTGGTCGGAGCCGACCGGTGTTATGGTCACTGGGTTTTTGAGCAGGCCCAGGGCAAGGCCTTCTTCCTGGATGGCCACGGCAAAGTCGTACCAGGAAGCGGTGCCGGCGTCGGTCCAATGGTGAACGCCCAGGACACCTTTATCAAGGCAGGTCCAGACGGCCCTGGCCAGCCCATTGGCCCAGGTGGGAGTCCCCACCTGATCGTCGATGACGCTAATGGACTTTCCGTCGGACATGAGTTTCAGCATGGTTTTAACAAAATTTTGGCCATGGGCGGAATAGAGCCAGGCTGTCCGGATAATCAGGGCTTTACCCTGTAGCCTATCCCGGACGGCGGTTTCTCCGCCGAGTTTGGACCGGCCGTAGATGGATTGGGGATCAGGCTTGTCCTGGGGCAGCCAGGGGGTGTAATGGCGGCCGCTGAAAACATAATCCGTAGAGATGTGAACCAGGCCGATGCCGGATTCGGCGGCCAGGACCGCAATTTCAGAAACAGCATCCCGGTTGATGCGAAAGGCCGTTTTTGTTTCTTTTTCCGCCCGGTCAACGGCGGTATATGCGGCGGCATTGATAATCATATCCGGTGCTGAAGTGTCAATGCAGGAACGGATACTGTCCGGTAAAAGAAAATCCACTTTGGGATAGTCGCATGTCGCAAGGGAAACATGGACCGGGCAGGTCCGGGTCAACTCCATGCCGAGTTGGCCGCCGGCGCCGAGCAGCAGAACCTTC
This sequence comes from Desulfobacter sp., assembly GCA_028768525.1. Taxonomy (NCBI): domain Bacteria; kingdom Pseudomonadati; phylum Thermodesulfobacteriota; class Desulfobacteria; order Desulfobacterales; family Desulfobacteraceae; genus Desulfobacter; species Desulfobacter sp. Next base: position 2,849,806 of record CP054837.1, read on the forward strand.
AATTAAAGACCTCCGCCTCTTTCAAAGCGACACCCTTTTCGTCCTTTTCCGAGAGCAGGGGGCGGCTGCCGGAAACCAGAGGCCACTGGATATTAATATCCGGATCATCCCAGAGGATGGAACGTTCATGCTCCGGTGCGTAGTAATCGGTGCATTTGTATACAAATTCCGCTTCTTTGCTGAGAACGTAAAAACCATGGGCAAATCCGGGAGGGACCCACATGAGTTTTTTATTCTCCTGAGAGAGAATCTCCCCCACCCATCGGCCGAAAAAGGGAGAACTGCGGCGCAGATCCACGGCCACGTCAAATACCTCGCCGGCAATCACCCGGACCAGTTTACCCTGGGAATGCTTGACCTGGTAGTGCAGCCCCCTGAGAATCCCTTGGGTGGAGCGGCTGTGATTGTCCTGGACAAAGGCGGTGTCCGCCACATTTTCCCTGAAAAAACTGTCCCTAAAGGTTTCCATGAAATAGCCCCGGCGGTCGCCGAAGACCTCGGGTTCCATGATAACCACATCGGGTATGGACAGGGGTGTCAACTGCATCTATTAATTTCCCTTTTGCTTGACCAGGTCGAGCAGGTATTGTCCGTATCCGTTTTTATTCATTGATTCTGCGATTTCGGTCAATTTATCGGCATCAATCAGGCCCATACGGAAAGCAATTTCTTCGGGGCAGGCGATTTTCAGCCCCTGGCGGTCTTCCACCACCTTGATAAAGATACCGGCATCCAGCAGGGACTCGTGGGTGCCGGTGTCCAACCAGGCCGTGCCGCGGCTGAGTAGCTCCACCGTGAGGTCCTGGCGCTCAAGATAGGCCTTATTGACATCGGTGATTTCAAGTTCCCCACGGGCCGACGGGGTCAACTGCTTTGCGATCTCCACCACGTCGTTATCGTAAAAATAAAGACCGGTGACGGCATAATTGGATTTGGGAACTTTGGGCTTTTCTTCTATGCTCATGACCCGGCCGTCGCCGTTGAATTCGACCACGCCGTAGCGTTCCGGATCCTTTACGTAATATCCGAACACGGTTGCCCCCCGGTCTCGGCCGGCAATGACCTGGAGCCTTTCGGACAGGCCTTCCCCGTAGAAAATATTGTCTCCCAGCACCAGGGTGACGCGGTCGGCCCCGATGAACTGCTCCCCTATGATGAAGGCCTGGGCCAGGCCGTCCGGTGAGGGCTGGACCGCGTATTCCAGATTGATGCCCCATTGGGACCCGTCCCCCAGCACCTTCTGGAAACTATCCGCATCATGGGGGGTGGTAATGACAAGGATATCCCGGATGCCCGACAGCATCAGGGTGGACAAAGGATAATAGATCATGGGTTTTTCATAGACGGGCATGAGCTGCTTGCTCACCGCCAGGGTCAGCGGATAAAGCCTTGTGCCGGATCCACCGGCCAGAATGATACCTTTACGCATTATCCAATTTCCCCTTCTTACGCTAAAATAAGTTCCGCTATTCTCTCGGCGGCCCGGCCGTCCCAGAATTTGGGCCTCTGCCCCGTTTTCCAGCCGTTGTCCATGATCCGTTCGAAGGCGGCCAGGATTTTTTCCGGGGAATTGCCCATGAGTTCATTGGTGCCCTGGGTGACGGTGATGGGGCGTTCGGTATTTTCCCGGATGGTGAGGCAGGGAATGCCCAGGGCCGTGGTTTCCTCCTGGAGGCCGCCGGAATCGGTCAGGGCCACCCGGCTGTCCTTCCAGAGATTTAAAAATTCCATGTAGGAAAGGGGCTCGGTCAGCTGAATGCTTCTGCCCGGGGTGATGCCGAAGGCCTCCATATTTTTCCGGGTCCTTGGATGGATGGGAAAAATCAGGGGCAGCCGCTGGGAAATTTTGTTAAGGGTATTAAAAATCGCTTCAAGGGTTGCTTTATCATCCACGTTTGACGGGCGGTGGAGGGTGACCACTCCGTATTCGCCGTGATCCTTTTTAAAAGCCGCCGTGGGGAACCCGGCCGTGTCCATGGTCTCCAATTTCTCCATCTGGTAGTAGAGATTATCGATCATCACATGGCCCACAAAATGGATTTTGTCCTGGGGCTTGCCCTCTTTGATGAGGTTTTCCAGGCCCTGCTCTTCGGTGACGAAAAACAGGTCGGAGATGGAATCGGTGACCATGCGGTTGATCTCTTCGGGCATGGCCAGATCAAAGGAGCGCAACCCGGCTTCCACATGGGCCACCTCAATGCAGAGTTTTTTGGCCACGATGGAACAGGCCAGGGTGGAATTGACATCCCCCACCACCACAACCAGGTCGGGCCTGTCCTTCTGGCAGATCTCCTCGAACCCAGTCATAATTTTTGCAGTCTGCCGGGCATGGGAGCCGCCGCCGGCGCCCAGGTGGTAGTCGGGCTGCCGGATACCCAGCTCTTCAAAAAAAACATCACTCATATTGGCGTCATAGTGCTGGCCGGTGTGGACGATCCTATAATCGATCTTATCTGGACGATTGTCAAAGGCACGGGCCATGGGAGCAATTTTCATGAAATTGGGCCTGGCGCCGGCGATGAGCATTATTTTTTTCATGACCTAAATATATCCTTTTTGGCTGAGGTAGACCATTACTTCCTGGGCAGCCTCATCCGGGGTGAGGTTGGTGGTGTCTATTCGGAGTTCCGGACTCCCAGGGGCTTCATAGGGGTCGCCGACCCCGGTGAAATCCTTGATCAGGCCAGCCCGGGCCTTGGCATACATCCCCTTTCTGTCCCGTTTTTCGCATTCGGAGATGGGAGTGGAGACATGGACCTCAAAAAATCCGCCGTGGGCCTCTATGGCCGCCCTGATCCCGGCCCGGGTTTTCTCATAGGGGGCAATGGGGGCGCAGATGGCAATGCCGCGGTTCTTTGTAATTTCCGCGGCCACATATCCGATGCGCCGGACATTGATGTCCCTATGTTCCTTGGAAAAATTCAGTTCGGAAGACAGATTCCTCCTGACGATATCCCCGTCCAGAAGGGTAACCGGCCGGGTGCCGATTTCCAGAAATTTTGCATAGAGGATTTTTGCGATGGTGGACTTGCCCGCGCCGGAGAGGCCGGTGCAGAAAACGGTAAAGCCCTGTTTGCCCGGCGGCGGATAGGAATTCTGCAGTTCCCGTATCACTTCGGGAAATGAGGCCCATGCCGGCACATTTTTCCCTTTACGGATCCGTTTCTGGATATCATCCCCTGAAAAGGAGATGGTGTCAGTCTTTTCCGGGACATCCCGGGTGAATCTGAACTCATCCTCAAAAGGAAGATAGACCATTTCGTCAAAGGAGATGACTTGGATGCCCAGTTCTCCCGAGGCCTCTCCGGCATACCGAGTGGCCTGGTCCTTGGGATAAAAAGGCGCATTGTCACGACCGTTCCCCGGTGAAGCATGGCTGTCGCCGATGACAAAATGGGTACAGCCGTAGTTCTTGCCCACAATCAAATGGAGCAGGGCCTCCCTTGGCCCTGCCATGCGCATGGACATGGGCAGCAGGTTGACCATATAGGAATCCGGAGGATAATTGGCCGCCACTTTCTGGTAGCAGCGCATCCGGGTAAAGTGGTCGAAATCACCGGGTTTGGGGATGCCGGCAATGGGCAGCAGCAGTAAATTGGCCTTGGCCTGAGCCATGGCCTGGAGGGTCATTTCAAACTGGGGCCGGTGGATGGGCTGACGGGTATAAAAGCCCACGGTCCGCTTCCAGCCCATTTTTTGCGTGGCCGCCCTGACTTCGGCCGGGGTTCTGCGCATCTGCCTGAAATCCGAATGGATGGGCAGGTTCATGGCCTGGACTTTGCCGCCGATATAATATTTGCCGGAGCGGCTGAACAGGTAATCCACACCGGGATGGGAGCGGTCTGTGGTACCGTAGACGGCCCGGGCTTCTTTTTCAACGTCCATCTGCCAAATATCTTCGACACCCATGATGCCCAAAGGAAATCCTTCTTTATCCCTCAGGGCCACAGACTGGCCTGTCTCAAGGGTCTGGGCAAAGCTTTCCGTGACATCCAGGCAGACGGGCATGGGCCAGAGTTCGCCGGTTTCAAGGCGCATGCGGTCCAGGACGGACTCATAGTCAATCTGGCGCATGAACCCCCTCAAAGGAGAAAACGCCCCGGTGGACAGCAGCTCAAAATCACAGATCTGTCGGTCATTGAGCACCACATCCGGCATTTTAGAAATGAGAGACTTGAACAGGGGATACTTGTCCCTGTCAATGAGCAGTTCCCTGCGTAAACCGCTGTCCCCGGCCATCTTCTATAATCTCCAGAATTGAACGCCGGATTTTTCCACTTCATCCACATCCAGCATACACTTGACATCAATGAGGCAGCCTTTGTCATTGAGCTTGCCGGAGAAGGCTTCCAGGGGCTGTTCCTTATACCAGGCATGGGGAACGGCCAGGATGAGGGCGCCCAGATCCTGCAGGTCGTCCCAGGGATGCAGGGTCACGCCATAATATTTTTGCGCCTCGGCTGGATCTGCCATGGGATCGTGAACCAGGACATCACAGCCGTAGGATTCCAGCTCTTCAATAATATCCACCACCCGGGTATTTCTCAGGTCCGGGCAGTCCTCCTTAAAAGTCAGGCCCAGGACGCCGACCTTTTTGCCCTTGATATGCTGGGAGGCGGCGATCATCATTTTGATGGTTTTTTCCACAACGAATTTGCCCATATCATCGTTGATCCGGCGTCCTGCCAGGATGATGGCCGGGTGGTAGCCTTCGCTCTGGGCCTTGTAGGTCAGGTAATAGGGATCCACACCGATACAGTGTCCCCCCACCAGGCCGGGGAAGAATTTGAGGAAATTCCATTTGGAGCCGGCGGCCTCAAGCACGTTCTTGGTATCGATCCCCAGGCGGTCGAAGATCAGGGCCAGTTCGTTCATCAATGCGATGTTCAGGTCGCGCTGGGTGTTTTCAATGACCTTGGCCGCTTCGGCTTCCTTGATATTTTGGGTTCTGTGGACACCGGCCTCAATGATGGATTCATAGAGGGCCGCCACCTTTTCCAGGGTATCCTCGTCATCCCCGGAGACCACCTTAACGATCCTTGTCAGGGTATGTTCCTTGTCGCCGGGGTTGATCCGTTCCGGGGAGTAGCCCACATGGAAATCCTCTTTCCAGGTCATTCCCGACTCTTTTTCAAGGATGGGTACGCAGATGTCTTCGGTGACCCCGGGATATACCGTGGACTCGAAAACAACGATGGCCCCTTTTTTCATTACCCGGCCCACGGTGCGGGAGGCGCTTTCCACGGGGAAAAGATCCGGCCGCCGGGCCTTGTCAATGGGGGTGGGTACGGCCACCACAATGATGTCGGCATCGGACATGAGCTGGGGATCTGTGGTGGGGGTAAAAAATTCCGCCTTTTCAAACTCTTCCGTTGAAACTTCTCCGGTGGGATCCTCATGGGCCAGGCTGTTGTCCACAATGGCCTGTTTCAAATCAAAGCCCACCGTATCGTAAAGGCGGGCAAAATGAACGGCCAAAGGAAGCCCCACATATCCGAGGCCCACGACTGCAATTTTCATCTCTTGTTTCATGATCTTCTATATCCTTCTAACGATTAACTCAGATTATCCATATACCATTGGGCCGCCAGGTCCAGCCCCTGGGCAACTGAATATGCAGGGTCATATCCCAAAAGGTCGCGGGCCTTTGATATGTCCGCCAGGGAATGCCGGACATCCCCGGGCCGGAACGCCCTGTACACCGGTTCTGCCCCGGCCGCCTCCGGATATCTGCCCGCCACCCGGTCCCGGACCATGGCAAAGAGTTCATTTAAGGTGGTCCGCTGCCCGAAGGCGACATTATAGACCTGGTTGACGGCATCCTTATCTTGGGCAAGGCAGGCCAGAATATTGGCCTGGACACAATTGTCTATATAACAGAAATCCCTGGAGGTGTCTCCATCCCCGTTGATGAAAAGCTCCCGGCCCCGGATCAGGGCGGAAAACCACAGGGGAATAACGGCGGCGTAGGCGCCGTTGGGGTCCTGCCGGCGGCCGAACACGTTAAAATACCTGAGTCCTATGGTTTTCATATTGTAGGTTGAGGCAAACACCTTGGCATACAACTCGTTGACATACTTGGTCACGGCATAGGGGGAGAGGGGGCTGCCGATGGTATCTTCCTGTTTGGGAAGCCCCGGATGATCTCCGTAGGTGGAGCTGGATGCCGCGTAAACAAAGCGGTCTGTCCCGGCATGGCGTGCGGCTTCCAGCATATTCAGGAACCCGGTGATATTGTTTTCATTTGTATTGATGGGATTTTCAATGGAACGGGGGACAGACCCCAGGGCCGCCTGGTGAAGGATAAAATCCGCTCCTTCGGCGGCGGACCTGCAGGTGTCATAATTCCTGATGTCCCCTTCTATGAATTTAAACTGCGCCCAGTTGCCTTCCCCCACGATGTCCCTTACCTGGTCCAGGTTGTGTTGGAACCCGGTGGAAAAATTATCCAGCCCGGTCACCTTCTGACCTGATTTCAAAAGGGTCTCAACCAGGTTGGAGCCGATGAACCCGGCACAGCCGGTCACCAGCCAGTGATATTTCTTTTCGTCTAATTTACGTTGCAGATCCGCCTGCATAATACTCCTCTTTATCCTTCAACCTCGGACAGGTCAGTGAGCCCCTTTGAAAGGGCGTATTTGGTCAGTCCTGCAATGGAATGGATATTCAATTTCTTTTTCAGATTATTCCGGTGGACATCAACGGTTTTAGCGCTGATTTTCATACTCCGGGAAATGGTTTTGCTGGTATGGCCCTCGGCAATGAAGTGGAGCACCTCACGTTCCCGGGTGGACAGCAGGGAGAGGGAATCCTCGGTGGCATTTGTTCTGTTTTTGGCATACTCAAGGACAATATGGGTAATTTCCGAACTGAGGAAGGCGCTGCCGGATAAAATGGTCCGCAACCCGGAAAGCACCTCTTCAAAGGAAGAGGTCTTAAGAATATACCCGGCCGCCCCGGCATCCAGCATCCCCACCACATAGGGCTTGGCCGTGTGCATGGTCAGGGCAACAACTTTGGTATCCGGAAGCATTGCCGTAATCTGACGGGTGGCTTCAATGCCATTCATATCCGGCATGCTCACATCCATGAGAATCAGGTCCGGCCGGTGCATCTCTGCAAGCTTCAAGGCCTGCCTGCCGGTGCCCGCACGGCCCACAAGGGTAAATTCATCAAGGGATTCCAGGGAATGGCCCACCCCGTCCCGGACCACCTCATGGTCATCGACGATCAGCATTCTTATCGCACTCATTTGACAACCTCATTCAATGAAATGGGTATATCCGATACCGGCTCACGGCCGGGCCGGAGCCGGTCGTACTTTTCTTTAAGCTTTCCGTACCGGTATGCCAGGATCCTGTTTTTTTTCTTTTCTTCCGCGTACAGCCGTTTCATGGTGGAGACGAGTTCAAGTCTGTCGTCCAGCGTCCGGCGAAGGTCTTCCACTCTGTTTTCCAGGGCGGCGAGTCTCTCTTCAAAACCGGGGCGGCTGTCAATGCCGGCCCCGTCACCTGCCGAATCACGGTTCCCGGGGGTAAACATGCCCATCCCGCCCTTGTCTTCAATGACCTGATCCAGAAGCGCCGGCGTAAGAACACTTGCCCCTTCTGCATATCCATACACCAGCAGGCCGTCGCAGAGCAGGTTGACGGTGCGTGGAATCCCCCCGGAGACCTCAAAGAGCCGGTCATAAAGTGCCGGTAAAAAGAGGCCGGGGTCACCGCCGGCGGTCTGCATGCGGTGGACAATGTATCCCTGGGTTTCGTCACGGTCCATTGCGGAGAGATGGAAACTGGCCGCGATGCGCTGGGCAAATTGTTCCAACTCGGGGGAACGGATTTTATCCCTGAGATTGGGCTGGCCTACAAGGATGATCTGGAGCAGCAGCTCCTTATCGGTCTGTAGGTTGGACAGCATCCGGATCTCTTCAAGGGTATCGTTGGACAGATTCTGGGCTTCGTCAATGATGAGAAAAACCCGTCGCCCCTCTGCGAATTTTTCAATAAGGAATCCGTAAAGCAGCTCCAGCAGATCGGCTTTATTCTCCACTCCGCCATGGGGGATCTCGAATTCATTGAGGATCTGGCGCAGCAGGGTAAGGGCATCCACATTGGTATTGAACACCACCGCCGTTTCCGTTTCCGCTTCATTCTGGTTCAGCAGATGGCGGATCAGGGTGGTTTTGCCCATCCCCACCTCTCCGGTGAGCATGATGAAGCCCACCTTTTCTGAAAGTCCGTATTCCAGAAAGGTCAGTGCATTTTCATGCCTGGAGCTTAAAAAAAGATAATTAGGGTCGGGCACCAGATTAAAGGGCTTTTCCCTGAATCCGAAAAATTCAGTGTACATATAATCAGACTGTCTGTTTATTCAGTACAAATCCTAAAAATTTCTCCCTGGGCAACAAGGCCAAGGCGTTCCTGATGTCACGTTTTGAGGTTTTTCCCGCCTCAACCACCATGAGGATGCCGTCCATCAGGGGCGCCATGGATATGGCTTCCGAATGGCCCAGAACCGGAGGGGCATCAAAAAAAACATACCGGTCATCATACCGGGATCCCATCTCTTTGACAAGGGACTCCATCATTTCTGACGAGAGCAGCTCTGTGGAATCGGAAATGGTGCGGTTACCGGATATCAGGGTAAGTTTTTCCACCCCGGGCCAGACAATGAGATCCTTGATGGGCCGGTCATCCAGAAAGTAGTCAATGAGGCTGCCCCGGCTGTCAATGCCCAGATACCGGTGGATATCCTGCCCCTTGAAATCGCAGTCCACCAGCAGTACGGTCTGGTTCATGGCCCGGGCAAAGGTAAATCCCATGTTGATGCAGGTCACGGTTTTGCCCTCCCCTTTTGCGGGGCTGGTGACCATGATGGTATTCATGGGCCGCTGCCGGGACATGTTGGAAATCCGGGTTCTCAGTATTTTATACCGCTCCACCTCTGCGGGGTCCGGATTCAGGCAGACCCCCCTGTTTTTTTCCGCAATTGCCGGATCCAGCCGGCAGGTGGCGGAATCGGCATATGTCGGAGACTGCCACTGCCTGCTTGGCTGCCCGTTGGATGATTCGCTGGGGGCGGCCCCCATGTCCGCCTCCGGCGCCTGTTCGTCTCTTTGGGCCTTGGCCCTGTCCAATGCTTTTCTCAGTTTCATAGGTTATCCTCTAGTTTCCCGCCGTCTAGGACAGTTTTCGAACCAGTTTACTCCAGAATACATCCAGGTCCATGACATAGGTATCAAAGATAAAGACCAGGAGCACCAGGGCGGCGAGGGATGAGCCCAGCCAGATCATTCTTATCTTCATGGCCTTTACCCTGTCTTCCCGGGTGATGATGCAGGGAATGGTCGTCAACACCGGGAATCCGGTCACCCGCTCCAGGGTATCCGCATCCCTTACCGAATCATCGGAAAATTCTGTAATTGCGGCCATGCCGATGCCGGCGCCGATGCCCAGAACAAAGCCAATGAGCACAATGGCCAGACGGTTGGGCTTAAAGGGCTTTTCAGGCAGGGTGGCCGATTCGATGAGGGAAAAGCGTTCTCCCTTCTGCTGGGATTCCAGGGCATGGGCCACTTTGGCCTCCATCATCTTGGCCTGCATATCCTTATATTTAAGCATGAGGTTGTTGCGCTCGGTCACCATATCGTTGTAGACAGCTTCCACATCCGGGGTGGCGGCCAGGCGGCGCCGGTACTCTTCGGCCTTTTCATCCAGGTCCCTGATCCGGGTCTCCACGGAGTCGATATCGGATCTCAGGCCGGCCAGCCGTGATGAGAGGGTGACATAGGCGGGATTCCGCACCATATCTTTATCGTTTTCCAGGTCAGCCGCTCTTTCCTTGTCTTCCTTTTTCCGCTGTGCAATGGAAACAGCCAGTTCATTGATCTCACGCTGGAGCTTTTTCACATCCGGATAAAGGTCGGAAAATTTGGTTTTAAGGTTGATGAGTTCCATTTTCAGCATTTCCAGCCGTTTCTCATCATCCTCTTTCTGGTTGCGGGTGATCTCATCTTCAAGATTTACCGTGGTATTGGCAAGCTCCTCTTCCAGGGCTTCTTTTTTCTCTTTCAGCGCCCGCAGGTTTTCCTTTGCCTGTTCCGTATTCCGGTCAATGGCATTCAGGGCCTGCATGTTGACCTGGAAGAGTTCGGGCAGGGAATCGGAATTTTCTTTCTTAAAGGCCGCCAGCTTTGCCTCGGTCTCGTCCAGCTGAAGCTTGATTTTCTCCTTTTCTTTTCTTAAAAACTCATGGGTGGACGAGGCCTGGTCCGTTCTTTCCTTGAGGTCTTCTTTAAGGAAAAGGGTGACGATGCGGTCGGTGACCTGCTGGACCTTTTCCGGATGTTTCCCCTCATAGCTCAGTGTAAAGGCGATGGTGGCCGTGGCGGCCCTGCCCGAGCGTTTATCGGTGATTTCCACATTCACCGGGGTCAGGCTGATCTCCTCCCGCATCTTATCCAGAATCTCGTCTATGGTCAGTTTATCCCGGTCCTCCCGGTAGAGGTCGAACTGCCGGATCAGCTGCTGGAGCTGTTTGGAGGTCAGGGTCCGCTGCTTGATATTTTGCATCCGCTGTTCCGCATAGGAGGTCTGGGAAGACATGACGTATTCCGCAGGGATCTCCCGCTGCTCAATGAGCACGGTGGCCGTGGACTTGTAAATGGCCGGCAGCAGCCAGGCAGTGACTGCGGCAATGGCAACAATGAGAATAAAGGGAACAATCAGGGACCATTTTCTCCGTTTCAGGATATTGATATAGTCTTGAGGGGTTAAAACTTGTTCTTCCATGGCATTTCCTCAGGTTGGCAATTGATTTGGCAGTTAATGGAGTTCAAATTCCTTTTTCAGCTGGAGATATACCAGGCTGCGCTCGCTGACGGTGTCCGTCTCCCTGTCCTCCACCGATGTGAACCGGTAAATGCCGGAGAGGAAAAAATCCCGGGCCAGCCTGTACCGGAATCCCGGCTGGATATTAAAGGTGAGTTCGTCGGTATCTGCGGCCGTCCGGCGCTCATTTTGATTCCGGTAGCAGGAGGCGTTGAGGGAGAGGGAGAATTCATCGGTCACCTTCCGGTTGATCCGGCCGGACAAGGAGGTCCGCTGGACAGCGCCGGAGGTGCCGCTGCCCCCCCTGACATCCTGGGAGAGGGTCAGGTTCATGTCATAGTACAGCCCGTCATAATTGACGCCGGTGGACAATACCCCGCCGATGGTGTCATTTTCAGACTGGGTTCCCGGGGAATCCGACAGAACCGTTCCTGTGGACCTATGGACAAGCCTGGAACCAGGCTTTTCCGTAGTGCTGGTATAACTGGCCCCAACAAAACAGAACAGATTATACAATTCCGTGACATTATAGGAGAGTCCCGTTGAGAACTGGGCAATATCCGAAAGGTATTCCCGGTAGGTCACCTGGTCCACATTGGCAAAGACGCTTGATGCCCAGGCTTCAGACTCAGCAGCATAATGCATATAACTCAGATTAAAAACACCCGAGGTGTTTTCCAGCCATCGCGACAGATTCCGGGTATAGGAAAAATCCACCCCGATGGTATCATTGTCTTCATCGGAGTTTATCTCTTCGATGTCGCTGTGCCGGAAGCTTAAGGAGATATCCGCCTGATCCAGTTCCGAGAGCATATAATCCGATCCCGCCGACAGGGAATAGCTTTTACGGTCGCCGGAGAGGATGAGGCCCGTTGTATCGGCATCGGCGTCCCGCCGGGAATCTTTGGCGTACCGGGCCGAGGCCCGGGTACCCAAGCGCTCGGTGACCCGGTAGGAGGCACTTCCGTCTACCCGGTAGTCCAGGGCGTTGAGCCCGTCAAATTCCCAATACAGGAATTGGTTGGCTTCCGCATTGATCCGGGCGTCCAGCCGTTCCTCATCCTGTTTCACCTCCAGGCCGGAACGCAGGACGGTAACGGCATCGGATTTTTCATTGTTAGACGAAAAGAGGATATTATCCGAATATTCCTGCTTAATTCCCACATAGGGGGTGATGCTCAAGGGGTCACAAAAGGCGGATCCGGCCAGCACCGGTACCAGAAGTATGATGAAATAAAGCGCTTTCATCGGGGCCGCCTAACGCACCACAATGACATCCCCGCGCCGGAGCATAATATTCTGTTCCAGGTGCTCCCCCTCGGAAACGGCGTCATAATTAAAATCAAAAATAAGGGTCTCTTCACCCTTTTTCCTGAATACCTTGATCTCCTTTTCCCTGGCAAAGGGATTCAGGCCCCCGGCAATGGCAAGGGCCTGGAGCACGTCGACATTGTTGTTGATCTGGAAACGGCCGGGTTTGTTCACCTTTCCGATGACGTAGACAGACAGGCTTCCGGTCTGGGTCACGGCCACCGACAGCACCGGGTCGGGCACATATTTTTCCAACCGCGCCCTCAGGTTTTCTTCCAGCCAGGCCAGGGTCTGCTCCCCAACCTTGATCTCGCCGATCAATGGGAAACGAATGGTGTCATCGGGCAGGACAATCACCTGCCGGGTCAGATCGGGATTTTTCCAGACACTGATATCCAGAATATCGCCGGCGCCAATCTTATAGGGTTCCCCAAAGGCCGCAGGCACCCCCGTCAGAAAGACCATACAGACCACGGCCAGCAGCATTCTTTTTACGGACATCTCCATCGCATACTCCTTACATTGTTTTATGGTTTAAACCGGCATGGTGAAACTGAAGATACAAATAGCTCCGCACTGTCGGTCACACCATCAGGTTCACGGCAAACCGTTTCAAATCTTCCCAATTTTTATCAGCGTCTTTGCGTTACCTGCCAACGAACACGTTTTTGAAAGACAAAACCCGAATTCTGACAGTGATAGTCTCTATCCTATAAAAAGGCAAGGCCAGAATCGATTATTTATAGGTAGTTTATTGCGTTTTTGTGAGTTCTTTGCATGATTATGTTTTTTTTGGTGTTTAACTCATGGCAGAAAGCTGTTATTAGAAAATCGGCACCTATTTAAATAAGGAACGGGACAGGCATACGTTGAGTTGTAGATTATCCATCGCCGGCAAATTAAGTGCAACCTTCATGGTTGCAGCCCTGATTGTCTTGACGCCCCTTTTTATCCTGGTTAACCAGGCGCTGAAAGACCTGGGCGGAGGGACGATTTTTTCCCTGGTTTCAGGAGAATTTATTGTCTATGCCTGCCTGGCAATGGCCCTGGGCGCCCTGTGCATATATATTTCGGTGACAAGGGTTGTCCGCCACATCCGCCACCTTACCCGCATGACCCAAAAAATCACCGCAAAAAAATACAATTACCGGTCCAGGATAAAACGGGCCGATGAACTGGGCGATCTGGCCAGGGCCCTGGACAGGATGGCCCGGCAGCTGGGCCGGTACCAGGAGCAGGAAAAGGCATATATTGAAGACCTTGGCCGGCAGACCCTCCAGCTCAAGCAGCTCAACGAATACCTGGTTTATTTTGAAGAGTCAGAGCGGAAATCCATTGCATCGGAAATCCACGGCACCATTGCCCAGACCCTGGGCCTGGGGGTGTCGAGAATAAAAACCCTGATCGCCTCATGCGAAGATGAAACCGGATGTGAGGAATTGATCGAAGCCCGGGCATTTCTGGAAAATGGGGTAAAGGAAGTCAGGACCCTGATGTATGAACTGGCACCGCCCATTTTGGATGATTTCGACATTGATGTGGCCATTGAATTCCTCGTCGAGGAAATCAATGAAAGGAACGGGGCGCATTTTGATTTCACCAATGCCATCGGCGGCCCCATCTCTTTGAACAGGGCAGTAAAACTGACATTTTACAGGGCCGTAAAAACCATTATCAACAATATTCTGGAATATGCCCAGGATCCCCCCGCAGCCCGGCTGGAACTCTCGGCAATTGATGACCGGCTGTATATAAGGGTGGACGTTACCGGACTGAGGCTGGGCCTGAAACAGGCAACGGTTCCAGCCGGCGATATCTCAGGCCACCAGGACTTTTCAAAACGAATGGAACGGCTGGGAGGGGAGATCAAGGTATTGCCGGGGCCAAGGTCCGTCAACTGCAGCACCATCATCCTCACCGCCCCGGTGCTGACGGCTCCTGCCGAAGAATTCGGGAAGGATCAGGCCTAAAAGCAAATACATGGGGCCAAGGTTTCCCACCCTGTGTGGTGGCTATTTTTCCTTATTGGCTTTCATTTCCATATACCAGTCTTCATCTCCGTAAAGCTGATCCGCGCATTCGGGGCACATGCCGTGGCTCATGGAGGCCTCTGAATGGGTCTCAATATAGACTTCCAGGTGGTTCCAGTCCCCTTTATCGTCACGGATTTTTTTGCAGTTGCTGCATATGGGCAGAATCCCCTTAAGGGTTTTTATTTCCTCCATTGCCCGGATCAGCTCCCGGTTCATTTCGGCCAGGCGCCTGTTTTTCTCCTCAAGCTCTTGCTGGGACCGGTGGAGCAGAATATGGGTATGGACCCGGGAGAGCACCTCAGCCCGTTCAAAGGGCTTGGTGATATAGTCCACCCCGCCGGCCCGGAAGGCGCGCACCTTGTTTTCCGTATCATCCAGGGCGCTCAGGAAGATAACGGGCACCGCTTTGACCGGGGCCATCTCCTTGAGCCTTTTGCAGACAGTGAAACCGTCCGGCCCGTCCGGCATCATGATATCCAAAAGAATGAGGTCAGGGACCAGGGTTTCGGCCGCCTTCAGCGCGGTCCGGCCGTTGGTGATGGGGCGGACCTTGTACCCTTTGGCAGAAAGCATCTGCCTGAGCACGCTCAGATTATTGGGTTCATCATCCACGATCATGATATTGACAGGCTCGGTGGTATTCATTCCTCTTGCTCCTGCTGGTGGAAAAGTGCCTGGAGGGTTTCAAACCGGTAGACTTCTGCACAGGCCGACAGCCGCCGGCCCAGGTCCGGGGCAATGGCAGAAATTTTATCAATGGCCGCCAGGGTCATTTCATAGTCAAATGAAAATACGGCCTGCTTCAATTGGCCGGCAATGTCCCGGGGAATCGCGTCCAGGAGTTCCGGTCCCCAGGGGGCATTATCCGGGGTTTCCCGGAGCGGCGGCTCCGGCGCTCCATCTTCAGGGCAGATAAACGCCGCCCCCAGGTGTTGGGTCATTTTGTCCAGCACCTCATGCCGGTCCACGGGCTTGCTGACAAAATCGTTGCACCCCGCTTCCATGGCGGCCAGGCGGTCCTC